>JAUNPK010000054.1 GCA_030536855.1 Eubacteriales bacterium | reverse complement strand
CCCTCCCCGAAAGGAGGGCATTGTTACCGTTCACTTCGTGACCGCAGGTTATATCAATTTCTCCTTTTGAACCCCTTTATTTCGGCATTACTTCTAATGCGCTGTTAATGTATCTGTTGTCAATATCTGCAAATGAACCACTGTCTGCTTTGGCTGCATATTCTACATCAATCGGCATCTTTCCGATAACAGGCACATTTAACTCTGCTGCAATCTCATCGATATGGCTTTCACCGAATACTTTAATCTCCGTACCGCAGTCCGGACATTTCACAAAGCTATAGTTCTCTACAATGCCGAGTACAGGTACTTTCATCATCTCAGCCATGTTATATGCTTTTTTAACAATCATCTTAACAAGATCCTGCGGTGAGGTTACAATAACCACTCCGTTTACCGGAAGAGACTGGAACGTGGTAAGAGGTACATCTCCTGTTCCCGGAGGCATATCCACAAACAGATAATCCAATTCTCCCCAGACAACATCTGTCCAGAACTGTTTTACCATATTTGCAAGAACCGGTCCTCTCCAGATAACCGGTGTCTCTTCTGTAGGAAGAAGCAGGTTAATAGACATTACCTTGATTCCGTTTGAGGTCTCCATCGGGAAAATACCGTCATCATTAGCCATTGCTGCGCCTGTAAGACCATACATCTTCGGAATAGACGGGCCCGTGATGTCTGCGTCAAGAATACCTACTTTATATCCTTTTGCTGCCATCATGTTCGCAATGGAACCTGTAACGAAGGATTTACCTACACCGCCTTTTCCGCTGACAATCCCCACTACATGTTTGATGTCTGAAAACGCGTTCATCTTTTCCTGAAAGCTTTTTGGATTGTTTTTGTGTTCGCAGCCTTCACAGCTTGACTTGTTACATGTTGTGCTGTTACATTCTTTTGCCATTTTAAATCTCCTTTTATTTTATTTCATAAATCTGTCAATCGCTATTTCCAGCTCCCTGATAGCATCCTTATCTCCATGCTCCACTGCATCTACAATACAATGCTCAATGTGGTCCTGAAGTATAATTTTGCCTGTATTGTTTATCGCAGATTTTACTGCTGAAAGCTGAATCAGAACTTCACTGCAGTCGCGTCCGTCCTCCACCATTCTTTTAATGGATTCCAGATGACCGATAGCTCTGGACAGTCTGTTTATTACGGCTTTCGTGTGAGCGTGACTGTGATGATGTCCGTGTTCACCATGAGTATGTTCAACTACCGTCCCGTCAGCAAGTATATGCTGATGTTTCTCTTGTGTATCGCTCATAATTTCTCCTTTCCACATAAAAAAACTTTTCTGGCGTTTTCCATACATTCGCGTAACTTTTATTATATCACACCTGCTGAATCTCTGTAAAGGAACAGCATGATTTTATTTTAAGCTTTTCATCACCAAAAGTTATTGTATCCCCAATAATTATTTTATATTTTTTGTCAAAAATAATTGCACTCTAAGAAATTATAGCGTATAGTAGATATAATTACCTTAATAATTAATAATCAATAA
>JAUNPK010000045.1 GCA_030536855.1 Eubacteriales bacterium | reverse complement strand
TCACTTCATAAGGGTTCTCTTTTTTCTCCCAACTAACAATAAATTTACTCCATCTTATATTGTGGTGGGTGTTGACGTTTTAGAAATTTTATGGTAAAGCTATTAGTAACAAAGAGGGAGTAGTTGCATGCATTGCATGTTCCGGTTTTCGTCAGTACGTCTTTTATAGACCGGATGCCGGATGACTGATTGTTAAACAAGACTTTTTGTGTACATTATTTGTGCACAAAAGGTCTTTTTTTATTTAATAGGAAATTTCTTCGAATTTCCTTGTGAAAAATCACACTGATGCAATGATGCTTCTCCAACATAAATGTTTTCGAAATGGAGGTATTTTATGAAGGAAGTTTATCGGCTTACAAAAAATGAATTGTTTGAAAAATTTGGTTCCCGTGAGGGACTTACTGAAGAACAGGCAGAAAAACGTTTTTATGAGTACGGGGAAAATGTCTTGAGGGAAGATGGCAAAAAAAGTGTATTTTCCATATTCTTAAGTCAATTTGCAGATTTGCTTGTAATAATTTTAATAATTGCAGCAGTGATTTCCATGGTTTCAGGAAATGTTGAAAGTACAGTTGTTATTTTGGTGGTTATTATTCTTAATGCTGTGCTGGGGACGGTGCAATATGTAAAGGCAGAAAAATCGCTGGATTCTTTGAAAGAATTGTCTTCACCAAAGACAAAGGTGTTAAGAGACGGGATAAAGAAAGAGGTTGCATCAAAGGAAATTGTTCCGGGTGACATTATTATTTTAGAGGCGGGAGATATGGTGGTTGCCGACGGAAGAATTATCGAAAATTATTCCTTGCAGGTAAATGAAAGTTCTCTTACGGGAGAATCTACAAATGTGGATAAGAAAGATATGGATATGGAAGAGAAGACAGCTCTTGGGGATAGGTGCAACATGGTGTTTTCCGGAAGTCTTGTAACTTATGGCAGGGCAGATATTCTTGTGACATCAACAGGAATGAACACAGAGATGGGGAAAATTGCTTCTCTCATGAATGATACCAAGAACAAAAAAACACCATTGCAGGTAAGTCTTGATGATTTTAGTAAAAAACTTGCTCTTGTAATTATGGTTATCAGCATAATTGTATTTGGCTTAAGAATATGGCAGGGAGAAACAGTATTGGATTCCCTGATATTTGCAGTGGCATTGGCGGTTGCGGCAATCCCCGAGGCGTTAAGCTCCATTGTTACTATTGTTCAGGCTATGGGAACAGGGAGAATGGCAGCAGACAATGCTGTTATTAAGGACTTAAAGGCTGTTGAGAGTCTGGGGTGTGTTTCTGTGATATGTTCCGATAAGACGGGGACACTGACACAGAACAAGATGACGGTAAGGGAAATATATGTGGATGGAAAATGCATTTTGCCTGAAGAACTTAAACTTACATCCGGTGTTCACAGATATCTTTTGTACAATGCCATTTTAAATAATGATTCATGTATTGCAGATGGAAAAAATATTGGAGATCCTACGGAGATATGTCTTCTAGAGATGGCAAGAAAGGCAGGACTTAAAGGAGACGGGATGTGTGAGGAGGACTTAAGAAAGTTTATGGTAAGAATGGAAGAACTCCCATTTGATTCAGACAGGAAGCTTATGAGTACCAAATATCTGATTCATGGAATTCCTACTGTTCTTACAAAGGGGGCTGTGGATGTCCTGATAGACCGTATTGACAGCATAGCTTCGGATGAAGGTGTGCATCCTGTCACAAAAGAAGATGTAGATAATATTCTGAGGCAGAATGAGAATTTTTCAAAAAAAGGATTGAGGGTACTGGCGTTTGTTTATAAAGAGTGTGATGAAAATGATATTTTATCTCCTGAAAAGGAGTGTGGTTATACATTTATAGGGTTGGTTTCCATGATTGATCCTCCAAGAGAGGAATCCGTAGAGGCGGTTGGAGCTGCTGCAAATGCCGGAATTAAAACGGTAATGATAACCGGTGACCATAAGGATACGGCAATTGCCATAGCAGAACAGATTGGTATATATCATGATGGTGATATAGCTTTAACAGGGCAGGAACTGGATGAAATGAGTGACGCGGGATTGGAAGATACTATAGAAAAAGTATCTGTGTATGCCAGAGTTTCACCGGAAAATAAAATCAGAATTGTTGATGCATGGCAGAGAAGAGGAAATATTGTTGCTATGACAGGGGACGGAGTTAATGATGCTCCGGCATTGAAAAAATCGGACATTGGTGTTGCTATGGGAATTACCGGTACGGAGGTTTCAAAAGATGCATCAGCCATGATTCTTACTGATGATAATTTTGCAACAATAATAAAAGCAGTGTTAAATGGACGTAACGTTTATCGCAATATTATGAATGCTATTCAGTTTCTTCTCTCGGGGAATATGGCAGCAATACTTGTTGTAATCTACTGCTCATTTATGGCATTGCCTACACCTTTTGAACCTGTACATCTGTTGTTTATTAATCTTTTGACGGATTCGTTACCGGCATTGGCAATAGGCATGGAGCCCTCTGACAAAGACCTTCTTAATAACAAGCCTAGAAATCCCAAGACAGGAATATTTACAAGAACATTTTCCTGTCATTTGATGGTATATGGAATTCTGATTGCATCCGTCACACTTCTGGCTTATTATCAGGGTTTGAAAATAAGTACTATGACAGCAAGCACAATGGCATTTGCCACACTTACATTAGCAAGACTTTTTCATGGATTTAACTGTAGAAGTAAGCAGTCAGTTTTTAAAATAGGATTAATGAGTAACCGATGGAGCATTTATGCATTTGTAACAGGAATTATATTGCTTTTTCTGGTGTTATTCATACCATTAATGCAGGGACTATTTTCAGTAGCTGTACTGTCAGGTAAGCAGATTGGGGAAATTATAATATTTGCAATTATTCCTGCAATAATTATACAGTTGTACAAAATTATAAAATATAAATAAGAATTTGGATAACTATTAATTTTGTGTGGTCATTTACACTGCAATTTTTCTGTATTTATGAGTATAAAATGCTCATATTCTGTTGAAATAACTCTATATTTTGTTAAACTATGTAAAGTATTTTTTACCTTAGTGTGTATAAAGTAATACATAAATTAGAGTTGTGTGGAAAAGAGTATTTAATGAAACCGTTATATAAGATTGATAAGAGTAATTTAATGTTTTCAAATAAGGCGCTGTTTGCACTGCTTATTCCTATAGTTGTGGAGCAAATGCTTAATTCCTTTATGGGAATGGTGGATACTATGATGGTAAGTAATGTGGGAAGCGAAGTTATATCAGGGGTTTCCCTGGTGGATTCCATTAATAATCTTATAGTCCAGTTATTCTCAGCTATGGCTACAGGAGCTGCAATTATATGTTCCCATTACATTGGGATGAAAGATGTTAAGGGTGCCAATAAGGCTTCAAGGCAGGTGGTGCTCACGGTTGCGGTAATATCAATAACCATAACAGTTCTTGGATTAATTTTCAGAGTGCCCCTCCTTAGTACCATATTTGGGAAAGTTGAGACCGGAGTTATGAGAAGTGCCCTGGATTACTTTTTCTTTACTGCTTTAAGCTATCCGTTTCTTGCATTATTTAGTGCAGGTTCTGCAATTTTCAGGGCGTGTGGTAATTCCCGTTATCCAATGGTTATATCGGTGATTTCAAATGTCATTAATATTGGAGGAAATGCAGTTCTTATGTTTGGCTTCGGAATGGGAGCGGCGGGAGCTGCTATTTCCACACTGGTATCAAGAGTGTTCTGTATGATAATGGTGTTTATTGCATTGTCAAAGCCAAAACAGGATATTGTAGTTTCACATTATATGCAGATTCGCCCGGATATTAAACTTATTGGTTCCATTCTTGCAATTGGCGTGCCGTCAGGAATTGAAAACAGTATGTTTCAGTTTGGAAAGCTGGCGATTCAGTCTACAGTTTCCTCAATGGGAACAGCAGCAATTGCAGCACAGGCTATGACCAACATTTTGGAAAATGTTAACGGAATTTTCGGAATCGGTGTTGGCATGTGTCTTATGACAGTGGTTGGTCAGTGTATGGGTGCAGGGAGAAAAGAGGAGGCTAAGTATTATATACTGAGGCTTTGCGGGATTGCGGAAATAGGAATTATTATATCCTGCCTTCTTGTTTATGCCATGGTTCGTCCGGTAACGATTATTGCCGGTATGGAGCCGGAGAGCGCGACCATGTGTATTGAGATGATTGCAGCAATTACTATTGTTAAGCCGATTTCCTGGACCGGATCTTTCATACCGGCTTACGGAATGAGGGCAGCAGGAGATGTTAGATTTTCCATGATTACATCTATAATAACTATGTGGGGTTGTAGAGTTGCACTTTGTATAGCACTTGTGAAGTTCTGCGGAATGGGCCCTATGGCAGTGTGGTATGGTATGTTTGCCGACTGGACAGTGAGAAGTATTATATTCATTTCAAGATATTTTAGCGGAAGATGGATGAAGGAAGTAATAAAGAAATAGGTCTTAAGATACAGAGATTATTAATAATGCGTAATATTTTATAAATATTTCATTAATATTTGATAAATAATAATAATATATAATTGCATAAATATTTTTTCTAAGATATACTTAAACACGAGCGGTTACTTAGCGAATCAAGGAAGAATTATTATCAGGATTGCAAATCTTATACTGCATTAGATTTGCAGTCCTTTTTCAGTTTACAGTGAAACCGGGAAAGGTGGGGAATTATGAAGGATATTAATGATTACACAGTAAAACAGTCAGCACTCTGTATAGAGAATGACAGTATAAGCAAGGAACTGTACTCAGAATACGGAGTAAAGAAGGGATTACGTGATGAGAACGGACAGGGAGTGCTTACCGGTCTTACCAACATATCAAGTATAAAAGCATTTGATACTGTTGATGGGGTTAAGGTGCCTTGTGACGGAGAGCTGCTGTATAGAGGATATGATGTAAGAGATCTTGTAAAAGGGGCAAATGATAAGAAGTTTATATTTGAAGAGGGCGCATATCTTCTACTTTTTGGTGAACTTCCAACAACAGAGCAGTTGGATGAATTTAAAATGGAAATTGCAGGTTGCATGGATCTCCCTACTAATTTTACAAGGGATGTAATAATGAAAGCACCAAGTGCTGATATTATGAACAGTATGACAAGAAGTATTCTTACACTTGCTTCTTACGACGATAAGAAGGATGATCTTTCGATTAGTAATGTGCTTCGTCAAAGTATCCAGCTTATAAGCACATTTCCAATGTTAGCAGTGTATGGATATCACGCATATAATCATTATGAAAAAGATGGAAGTATGTATATACATCGTCCTGACGGAAAACTTTCCATTGCTGAAAATTTTCTAAGGATGCTCAGACCTGACATGAAGTTTACAGAGCTTGAATCCAAGGTGCTTGATATTGCGCTTCTCCTGCATATGGAGCATGGCGGCGGTAATAATTCGTCATTTACCACAAGAGTTGTAACATCCTCAGGTGCGGACACTTATTCAGCCATTGCAGCAGCCATGTCATCACTTAAGGGTAGAAAGCACGGTGGTGCCAACCTTATGGTTATGAATATGATGGATGATATCAGGAGCCATGTTAAGGATTACCATGATGAAGATGAGATAGAGTATTATCTTGATAAGATTCTTAATAAACAGGCATTTGACAAGAAAGGTCTTATATACGGTATGGGTCATGCCGTTTATTCCCTCTCAGACCCTAGAGAAAAAGTGTTCAAGGGATTTGTGGAACAGCTTGCTGTTGAAAAGGGAAGACAGGAGGATATGCTTTTATATAACAATATTGAAAGGATTGCGCCTAAGATTATTGCCAATGAAAGAAAGATATTCAAGGGTGTAAGCCCAAATGTAGATTTTTACAGTGGATTTGTATATGAAATGTTGGAAATACCTAGAGAGTTATATACACCATTATTTGCAGTTGCAAGAATAGTAGGATGGAGTGCCCATAGAATCGAGGAACTTGTGACAACGGATAAGATTATCCGTCCTGCCTATAAGAGCCTTGTGAATAAGAGGGACTATGTTGATAGAAATCATAGATAATTGTAATTGGTGTAATTGGGGTCTGACCCCATTAAAAAAGTATAAAATAAATATAAATTTTTTATAAATTTATTTTGCGTAAGAGGTATGTTTGGAATGATTAAGAGAGAGGAAAAGAAGTTTAAGTCATCCAGTGGTTTATGCAATATTCATGTTGTGTTGTGGCATCCCGATAAAGAGCAATTTGATAAACCGGTGGGTATAGTACAGATTGCTCATGGAATGGTGGACCATATTGAAAGATTTGAGGAAATGGCTGAATATTTTGCTTTAAAAGGTTTTATTGTTGCCGGAAGTGATCATCTTGGACATGGAGATTCAGTTGTCTGTAAGGATGACTGGGGATATTTTGCAGAGGGAAATAACAGTGGTGACTACTTGATAAAAGACCTTCACAGGCTCACAACTATAATGAAAGCCCAATATCCTGAACTTCCTTATATTCTTATAGGACACAGCATGGGTTCCTTCATATGCAGAAAATATGCCACTGTATATGGAGAAGATTTAGATGGGGTTATTTTCTTAGGAACCGGAAACCAGTCAAGAATCAAAGTGGAATCCGGTAAAATATTAGCTATGATTATCAGACAGTTTAAAGGTGAGAGATACAGGAGCGTAATTCTGGATAAACTTACATTTGGAATGTACAACAAGAGAATTTCCGGTAAAAGAACTGATAAGGACTGGCTCACGAAGGATGAGACTATAGTTAACAAATATATTTCCGATGAAAAATGTTCATATATTTTTACAACAAATGCATATATTGCATTAATGAATATAATTAAATACGATATAAATGAAAAAAATATCAAAAAAACGCCTAAAGAACTTCCTGTTCTTTTTGCAGCAGGTAAAGAGGACCCGGTTGGAAATTACGGAAAAGATGTTGAAAAAGTGTATCGTATTTACAAAAAAAATCTGAATGATGTGAAATTGAAATTATATGAAAACAATCGTCATGAGCTTCATAGTGAAACTAACAGAGATGAAGTTTTTAATGATCTTTATGACTGGATTACCAGAGTGATTTCAGAATAAATTACATGCCGTTATTATTTGATTTTAGAAAATGTCCAATAGGATTTTGAAATCAAATGATAATGGCATTTTTAAATGGTTTTTAAAACTATATCATATAATGATAAAAACTACATCATGTTGACAAATGATAAATGTTAAGTTAGAATACAATCTGTGTAAAAATGTATAGAAATTTTTAATATTTACACATTTATAATGTCCATAGGTGATAGATTTGAGAAAGAAAATATATTACACATCATACGCAGATGATGTTGTAAAGAACAGTAATCAGGACTTTAAGTTGAAACCCGGTTACAAGTGGATTAATAACAATATAATTTTTAAAATGGAGTCAGTAATCATATATGGTTTGGCTTTGATTGTGGGATATATATATTGTAAATTAGTTCTTCATATACATTATAAGAACAGAAAAGTTTTAAAGGGAAATAAAGACAAGGGTTATTTTATTTATGCCAATCATACTCAGCCCTTTGGGGATGTGGTAATCCCGGCTATCGGGTGTATTGGAAAGAGAATATACGTTATTGTTAGCCAGTCTAATTACGGGATACCTTTTATAGGGTCACTGCTTCCACAGCTTGGAGCGTTGCCAATACCGGATTCTATAGGAGAGTATAAGAAGTTTAGGGAAGGATATACAACAAGAATCAATCAGAAACATCCTGTTATTATTTATCCTGAGGCTCACGTCTGGCCTTATTACAATAAGATTAGACCTTTTGAGATGACCTCTTTTAGATTTCCGGCAGAATTATCTGCTCCTGTTTACGCTATGACTACTACTTATCAAAAGAGACGTTTTGGAAAAGGAGTCAGGACAACAGTTTATTTTGATGGTCCATTTGAGGTAAATCTCAATCTTAGTACTAAAGAAAATCAGAAGTACCTCCATGATATTGTTTACGATAGTATGCTGGAACGAAGCACTCATAGTACTTACAGCTATTATGAATATATAAAAAGCTAATAAAATTTTCCATAAACAAGGTTATGTATCGGGATTTCTTTAAAGGTAAGGAATGTCGGGTTTAAAAGAGGGTAGACAATATGAATATAATGTTTTGTGGTGATAAGAATATTCAGGATGGACTGATGATTGCAATTCTTTCTCTCATTAATCAGTCGAAGGAAAAACTAAATATCTATGTGCTTACTCTGGATGTGGATATGAATGGTAAGCATTATGAAATGATAGGTGATAATCTTATAGATTTTCTTAATGGCAAAGTGAAAGAGAAGGATGCAGAATCTTTTGTTAAAAAAATTGATGTAACAGAACATTTTAAAAAGGAGATGCCTTCTGCTAATTTGGGGACAAGATTTACTCCTTGCTGTATGCTTAGATTGTTTGCAGATGAGATAGAGGAGATACCGGATACTGTATTATACCTTGACACGGATGTTATCGTAAAATGTGATTGCTCTGAATTCTATTATCAGGATATGGATGGAATTGAAATCGCCGGAGTGCTGGATTATTACGGTCGATGGTTTTTTAAGAAAAATCCATTAAAATTTGATTATCTTAATTCGGGAGTTCTTTTGTTGAACATGAAGGAAATCAGAAAAACAGGACTTTTTAAGAAGTGCAGGAGTCGCTGTACACAGAAAAAGATGTTTATGCCTGACCAGTCGTCTCTTAATAAGCTGGCTGTAAACAAAAAAATATGTCCGAGAAGATATAATGATCAGAGAAGGTACCACGAAGATACTGTGATACAGCATTTTACGACAACCTTCAGATTTTTCCCCAGGGTGAAGACTGTGACAGTGAAGCCCTGGAATATTGAGAGTGTGCATAATGTTTTGAAACTTTATCAGTATGATGATGTTTTGGATGAGTTTCAAAACACAAAGAAAGAATATCTTGAAAGATTATAATAATGGAGAAAATATAAATTATGATACTTGGCGGGTCAAAGAAAGAGGTTATTGAGAATATAAAAAATGCCGTTAATGCAGGGACATTCAATGTTAAAGTTGAGGTGGGGGACCCTGTCATTGATGATGTGAAAAGAAAGAAAATTTTAGGTAAGTATGTAAAGCAGCGTAACGAAATTCCCTATCACTATAGGAATATGCTTGCGAGAAGAATTGTAGATATAGTTACTTTTGGTGTTAATATCAACACAAAGGTAATAGGAATTGAAAAAATCAAAGGCATAAAAAGTGGAGCTGTAATAACAAGCAATCATTTTAATCCGGTGGATACTACCATTGTAAGGCACGGAATGAGAAAAATTCACAGAAACAGAATGTTTATCGTTAGTCAGGATACTAATTTCGCAATGAAGGGAATTATCGGTTTCCTTATGAGATATGCAGACGAAATTCCAATAAGCAAGGATAGGGAGTATATGGATAAACATTTTCACAGGACACTCAACAATCTTCTTGTGAATAAAAAGGAATTTGTTCTCATATATCCTGAACAGGAAATGTGGCTTAATTACAGAAAGCCAAGGAACTTGAAGCGTGGAGCTTATTTTTATGCAGCTAAATTTAATGTTCCTATTATTTCCTGCTTTGTAGAAATGATTGATAAGGATTCCGCAGATACAGAAGAGTTTAATAAGGTAAAATATGTACTACATATACTGGACCCTATTTATCCTGACCCGGAAAAATCAGACCGTGAGAACAGCGTTATTATGATGCAAAAAGATTATGAACAAAAAAAATCTGCCTATGAGGAAGCATACGGCAAGAAACTGGATTACACCTTTGATTATTCTGACATTGCAGGCTGGAGAGTGCAGGAGAAATAGATTTTTTATCTGTAATAATATCAAAAGAAGAAGTGATATTATGGCAAATACAAATGTAACGGGCATTAGTGAGATACATTAATGCCCGTTGAATCCTATTAAACCAAAACCTTATCATACTTAGGCATGAATGCGATACCTAATGCGGTAGGACCGGTATGGCACGCAGTTACAACGCCGATTCTTGTTCTTAAATCATCATAGGACTCTACAGCCTGAATTCCTAAAGCTTCTTCAACACGTTTGCGGTATTCCACAGCCTCTTCCGGATTAGTGCAGTATCCCACAGTCATATCATAATCGTTGATATCAAGATTATTGTTCTTAAAATGTTTAAGAGAAAGATCAATTAACTGTTGTTTTGCCTTGTTTCTTGTTCTTGAAACGCCTCCAACGCTAATTTCGCCCTCTTTCATAATGATAATGGGACGTATGCTTAATTTGCTGGTAATTACGGCAGCTGTTTTAGCAAGTCTTCCTCCTGTTGTAAGATAATCCAAGGATTCTGTTGTGAAGATAATTCTTCCGGAATTTCTCATGGCTTCAAGAACCTTTACGGTCTTTTCGTAGGAATATCCTGCGTCTCTCATCTTCATTGCTTCATAAATAAAAAGTGACATAGCTGCTGAATTCTGTAATGAATTGATAACGGTAATCTTAGCATCCGGATAATCTTCAAGAACTACTTCCTTTGCTGTGCAGGCTGAATTATATGAACCTGAGAAAAATGTTGTGATACAGCAGCAAATTATAGGAACCCCCTCCTTAACTGATGGCATAAACGCGTCAACATAGTCCTGAATAGATGGAAGAGATGATTTTGGAAAAGCATTTTCTTCTTCCATTTTCTTGTAAAATTCTTCATAAGAAATCTCGAACTGTTCTTTATAATATTTCTGTCCGTCAAATGTGGTATATAACGGAACAAGAGTGATATCATGATCATCAGCATATTCCTTAAGCATATCACAAGAAGTATCACTTATAATCTTAAACATAAAACCTCCAGTCGAACGCGCTAAACATACATGGTTAACAATGCATATTTATAAGGCATTCAGTTAATATTAATCAATGTAAATTTTATTATTTCTTAAATATAACACAAAATATGTTAACACATAGTATTCAAAACCACAAGATGCAAATATAAATATTTATTTAATGTTGTTTATAACTTTTATAAAACTTTTATAAAA
>JAUNPK010000053.1 GCA_030536855.1 Eubacteriales bacterium | reverse complement strand
TGGGACTTTCCATCGCAAAAAGCCTCACTGAGCTCCAGGGCGGTGAGTTTAGGCTGTATCTGGACGGGGATTTGTTTAAAGTCACAATTGCATTTCCGGAGGTGTAAAAAGAGAATCTAATACAAGAATTTATAAAGATTTCATAGTTATATTATAGAATTGCAGCCCTATATGTGCTAAAATATAAGAACATTCCCATATCTGCGTCTGTTTTATAGAGAGTATAAGGTAAAATAACAATGGGAAAGAAAGACGCAGTTACAAAAGACTACATTCGTGATATGAGAGTGTTTGCTGATGCATTTAATTATTTTATTTACAATGGCGAACAGGTAATTGATTCGGAGAATCTTCATGAAATGGACACAACAGCCATAGGTATTCCTTATGGAACAGAGGGAGTAAGTGTTCCTGTACAGAAGTACAGAGATGTTTTTCGATATCTGGCGGCAATGACAGATAATCAGACGGCATATCTACTCTTGGGCATAGAATTACAGTCGAATTCGCATTATGCAATGCCTGTGAAAGCGGAACTTTATGACGCTTTAGAGTATGCCAGGCAAGTAGAAGCGATTGCCAGAAAGCATCGTGAAGATATGAAAGCACAAAAGAAAGACAAATGTACAAACAAGGGTAAAAATACAAAAGAGAAGAGGCAGCAGCCCACACAGGATGAATATCTCAGCGGTTTCTGGAAAGGAGATACTCTCGTTCCGGTTATTACATTGGTGATATTTTTTTCGTCAGAAAAATGGGAAGGACCTTTAAGTCTGCATGATATGTTTTCCATTCAAAATGAAAAAATTCTGTCACTTGTTCCGAATTATCGCGTTAATTTTATTGCTCCTGCGTCTATGACAGAAGAGGAAATTGATAAATTCAGGTCAAGCTTACGGGAGGTAATGCTGTACATAAAACATTCCAAAGATAAAGAAAAGCTGATTTCTTTAGTCAGCGCAGATGAACGGTTTAAAAATCTGGATAGAAAGGCTGTAGAGGTTATTACTGAGGTTACGCACACCAGGCTGAAGTTTGGAAATGAAGAAAATGATGAAAAAGAGGAGAAATGTAATATGTGTAAAGCAATTGATGATTTATGTGAGGAGGTTGCCGATAATACCAGATTAGAGGCTATAAGAAACCTTATGGAATCATTAGAAAGCTCTGCTGAGCAGGCGATGCAGATGCTTAAGATTCCGGAAGAAGCTTTTGGAAAATATCTTTCCATGCTAAAAGAACAGTAATCTGAAACACAAATCCCCGGCAGATGTTATTAAGGTCTGACCGGGGATTAAATATTATCTTGGGATATGATAAAACTTCTGCATCTATAAGTGGTGGGTGATGAGACGGCTTTTGTGCACATTGTCAGATGTTTGATTTATAAAAAACACAAAAATAGTCATAAAACCACCTTTACAAACCACATAAAGCCATATATAATAAGCTTGCAAACAACAAGAAACCACTTAAATAACCGAAATAAAACAACAAAAACAACATATATGGTAAAGGGGAATAAATTATGAAAATTTTAGAATCAAGATTCGTACA
>JAUNPK010000020.1 GCA_030536855.1 Eubacteriales bacterium | reverse complement strand
TCACTCTCATTTTTTATTTTTTCTTATTCAACTAACAAAATCTTTACTCTATTATTAATATTTATGGTTTCATGGTTTCATAGAATTAATTATATTTACGGTTTCATCTTTATAATATCGGTTATTATGGGCTGACTTTCATACAGTATAAGCTCATCATTACATATATAGCTTTTTTCAATAGTAGAATCTTTTGATTCAATAATTTCGGGAATGGTGTATTTTATGGTAAATATATCATTTTCTGATGCCAGGGTACTGTATGAAAGTGTGTCTTGTATTATGGCATAATTATTTTTTTTATCTTTAACGGGTACATAAAATCTTATTGTTGCATCTATAATTTTCTTGTTGTTGTAATACTTTGTGCCGTAGTCCAACAGATTTTTTGTGTCCTTCCATTTATATGTTTTATTTGACGGCCATCCACAGGCAAGAAGTGCAACAATAAGTGTTTTTTCATAATCTTTATAAGCACATATGTAACAATAACCTGCATCGGCTGTAAATCCGGTTTTGCCTGAAATTATATTATCATACATATCTAAAAAAGCATTCGCATTGGTGACTGTGTATTTTTTTTGGTTTATGCTTTGAAATGAAAATTCCTTTGTTTGTGTGATATGAAGAAAATCATCGTTGTTGATGCAGTATGCCATAATAAGGCATAATTCGTAAGCTGTTGTGCCATGTATTCCATTTTCATCGGAACCGTCCAATCCATTAGGAGTTACAAAATTAGTAGAACGGCAGCCCAGCATTTTAGCTTTTTCGTTCATTAATCCGGTAAATATTTTTACCAATGTTTTGCTTTGTTCATGAGTTAAATCTTTAATAAATTCTGAGTTGTATTGGTAGTTATTTATGAAGGAAAGGTCATAGAGGGAATTTAATGAGTTGCAGGTCTGATCATCATTTTGTTTTAATTTGCACAAGTAATAATAAGCAACATTTTCTGCAATAATTACAGCCGTATCATTGTGGGATTTAAGCATTAGGGAATAATAAAGATCTTCAATCTTAAATTGCTCTCCTTTTGATGCATTTAATTGAACATCAGGCATAGATGCGGCGTAAGCAGATGTGGTTGCTTTAAAATTTTTATCACAATATTCAAGAGCGATAATTAGTGTCATTATTTTGGTGGTGCTTGCCATGGGGACCTGTCTGTTAAAATCTTTTCCGAAGAGAACACGTTTACTTTCTCCGTCAATCATTGCAGCATATCTTGCATAAAGATTTGCCGGCTTAAGTTCTTCATCACATTTTACGGTTATACATAGAGAATTGCAGTTAGTGATTGAATTAATAAATATTATAATAATAATTAATGGTGTGGCAAAAAATTTCAACTTTTTTTGAAATGTATTAAACATACTGATGGTATTCCAATAATTATAATTTTAGTTATGTATATTTAGAATTGTTTTGATAATATGCATAAAATGAGTTATTATATATTCATATCTTTTCTGCAATATTAAAGAGTAAGAGTGGCAAGTGATAAGATACAATGAAATAAATATTTATGAGGTGAATATGAGTTACATAGAGTTTAATAATGTGAAGAAAATTTACAAAATGGGCGATGTTAAGATTAAGGCTTTAAATGGTGTTAGTTTTAAAATTGAGAAGGGTGAATTTGCAGTGATTGCAGGAGCCAGTGGTGCGGGAAAGAGCACAATTCTCAATCTTATGGGCGGAATGGATACTGCAACAACAGGAAGTATTGTTGTGGATGGTGAACATATAGATAAATTTAATTCAAAAAAACTTACAACATACAGAAGACATGATATTGGATTTGTATTTCAGTTTTATAATCTTGTGCAGAATCTCACAGTTAAGGAAAATGTAGAACTTGCAACTCAGATATGTAAGAATCCATTGAATGTTGAAGAAACTTTAAAAGCAGTTGGACTTGAAGAAAGAATGAAGAATTTTCCTTCTCAGCTTTCAGGAGGAGAACAGCAGAGAGTGGCCATAGCCAGGGCTCTTGCAAAGAATCCAAAGCTTTTACTTTGTGATGAACCTACAGGAGCACTTGATTATAATACAGGTAAGCAGATTCTCAAACTTCTTCAGGATACATGCAGAAAGCATGGTGTTACAGTTATTATAATAACCCATAATCTTGCTCTTACACAGATGGGGGATAAGGTTATTAAGGTTAAAAACGGAGTTGTTGACAGCATTACTGTCAATGATAATCCTATACCTGTTGAGAAGATTGAGTGGTAGGAAATTAGGTGGAGATTAGTATGAAAAAGTCAATGTTAAAAGATTTATTAAGAGAAATTAAATCTTCTTTCGGAAGATTTATTGCTATTTTTGCCATAGTTGCAATAGGCGTTTCTTTCTTTGCGGGAGTTTCGGCCTCATCAGGGGATATGAAACATTCCTCAGATAAATATTATGATGATTATAATATGAATGATATACGTCTTCTTTCATCAATAGGATTTAAATATTCAGATATTGATGCAATCAGAAATATTCAGGGAGTTAAAGGTGTCTATGCAGGACATGCAATGGATGTAATATTGAACTTCCAAGACTTGCAGGTTGTTGCTCATATGTCCAGTATTCCTGACAATGACAGAAGTGACAATAACGAGGACTATATTAATCGATTAAGAATTAAAGAGGGGCGTCTTCCTGAAAGTGATAATGAGTGCGTAATTAAATATGAGAGTATGCGCAAAAATGTAAATGTAGGAGATAAGATTACATTTTCATCCGGTACATCGGAGGATTTATCTGAAAGCCTTGATAATACAGAATATACCGTGGTTGGTATAGTATATTCTCCTTATTATGTTTCAAGAGAGTATGGTTCATCGGAAATTGGAAATGGTCATGTCAGCTATGTAGTTTATGTAAATGAAAGTAATTTTAAAGAAGAAGTTTACAGCGATGTTTATGTTACAATTGATGGAGCAAGGGAATTAGATACCTATTCAAATAAATACACAGATAGTGTAAATGAGGTGTCTGATAAGATTGCTTCTATTTCCAGTGAACGCCTGAATAAAAGAGCTAAGGATATAGAAGAAGAGTTTGAAAAGGCTAAGGCTGATAAAAAGAAAGAAATACAGCAACTAATAAGGGAAGATGTTGTTGCTCAGATTACAGAGCAGTATGAGTCATATTATCCCGGAGCTGATGTTTCAAAAATGATAGAGCCTTTTATTGAACCGGCATATAATAAGACTGTATCAGAATATGATTTCAATGCTGTTAATGAAGAGTTTAACAAAAAACTTGAAGAAACTCTCAGTAATTATGATAGTTGGGAGTGGTATGAAATCACAAGAGAATCACAGTATTCTTACAAAGATTATCAGAATAGTGCTGACAGGATGAGTGCAATTGCAACAGTTTTTCCGTTATTTTTCATAATTGTTGCAGCTCTCGTATGTTTAACAACAATGACCAGGATGGTAGAGGAACAGAGAGGTCTTATAGGTACTTATAAAGCTTTGGGATATGGTAAATTATCAATTGCAATGAGATATATTCTATATGCATTTACTGCATCTTTAACAGGTGGAATTATAGGCTGTGCGGTGGGGCTTAAGCTGTTTCCAAGAATAATCTATGATGCATGGAATATTATTTATCAGATGCCTGCCATAAGTTATGATGAACATAAAATTCTCTCAGTAGTTTCAGTAGTATGTTTGGTTGCAGCAACCCTTATAGTTACATTTTATGCATGCTTTAATATACTGGAAGAAGTCCCTTCAGAACTTATGAGGCCTAAGAGCCCTAAGAGTGGAAAAAAGATTTTACTTGAAAGAATCACTTTTATATGGAAGCATATTTCTTTTACCGGAAAGGTTACAATGCGAAATCTTTTTCTGTATAAGAAGCGTTTCTTCATGACCGTTATAGGAATTGCAGGATGTACCGCACTCATGACTGCAGGATTTGGAATAAAGGACAGTGTTGAAAGTGTTTTAGATAATCAATATAAAGAAATACTTCAGTATAATTGTATTATGACTTTTGAGAAAGACGCATCAGAAGAAGAAAAAAATGATGTATTGACTCAGTTTGATGAAGATACATATATTGATTCTGTTATAAAAGATTATAGTGAGATAATAGAGGCTTATGATTCTGATTCGGGGGAAACATATAGTGTGGAACTGGCAGTTGTCTCAGATGTGGATGACTATAAAGATTTTGTGAGATTTAAAACAAGAAAAAATCATAATGAAATTTCACTTACTGATGACGGTATTATAATTTCGGAAAAACTTTCTAAAGATTTAAATGTTGATATTGGAGATACTGTAAAAGTAAAGGATAGTGATGATAAGTATATAGAAGTTACAATTTCTGCTATTATGGAAATGTATGTAAACAATTATATGTTTATGACTTCTGACTATTATAATACCTTATATGGTGAAAAGCCTGAGTATAACAGAGTGCTGTTAAAGTTAACAGAGGATGAAGGTGAAGTGCAGAATATTCTTGGAGAAAAATATCTTACAAAGGATTCGGTAAAGTCTCTGACATTTGTCATGTCTAATGCTGAAGTCTTTGAAAATATGATTGAATCACTTAATCTTGTTACATGGGTTCTTATAATTTCTGCGGGATTATTGTCATTTGTAGTTCTTTATAATCTGACAAATGTTAATATCTCGGAAAGAATAAGAGAATTAGCCACAATCAAAGTTTTGGGATTTTATAATCCGGAAGTTGGAATGTATGTATATCGTGAGAATATCATACTTACATTAATAGGTGGATTTTTTGGATTATTCCTGGGAAAGTTACTGCATTTATATATTATGGTTACTATTGAGATGAATGGAGTTATGTTTGGGGATACAATTCAAATATCTTCATATCTTCTGGCTTATGGTATTACGATTTTATTCTCATTGATAGTTAATGCATTTATGTATCCGGCGTTAAAGCATATACCTATGGTTGAATCCCTTAAATCAGTAGAATAATTGGAATAAAAATAAAGACCTTATCATATATTGTGAAAAACAGTATATGAAAGGTCTTTTTTTAATGGACAAATTGAGTCAGGTTCTTAAAATTATTCCGGAATCCATATTGGAAAATATGAGAAAATACGGAATAAATTTTAATGATGTACAGGAAATAAGGATAAGGATAAATCAAAAGGTGATAGTAAAATGTACCGAATTTGAGAGAGTTTTAAATGTTGTTGCTGATGAAAAATGTATAGCAAGAATTATCGAATTATCCTCCAATTATTCCTTATATGCATATGAAAAAGAATTTAAAAATGGTTATATAACAATCCATGGTGGACATAGAATCGGAATAGGAGGACATGCTATTGAAGAAAACGGACATATCAAAAATTTTTCTGCTATTACATATCTTTGCATAAGAATTGCTCATGAAATCATAGGGTGTTCTGATAAAATAATGGATTTTATCAGAAGGGATGGTATAAAACATACATTGCTGGTTTCACCTCCGGGATGCGGAAAAACAACATTGTTAAGAGATATTATCAGAAATATATCTGATAATGACAAATACAATGTGTGCCTTATAGATGAGCGCCAGGAAATTGCCAGCTGTTACAGGGGAATACCTCAAAATAATATAGGGATGCGTACGGATGTGCTGGATTGTTGTAATAAAAGTGATGGACTTGCTATAGCTGTAAGATCCATGTCTCCGGACATAATAGCGGTTGATGAGATTGGGGGAATGGAAGATGTGGAGGCTATTAAATATTCTATTGCATGTGGCGCCGTAATAATAGGTACAATTCATGGGACGTCAGTAAATGACGTGAAAAATAAAGCACATTTTAAAGGGTTGATAAGCAGGGATTATTTCTCAAAGATTATTGTTTTATCAAAAAGAGCAGGGAGAGGAACGATTGAAGAATGTTTAAGCTGTTAGGAAGTATTGTTATTATTGGAACATGCAGTTGTTACGGTTATTATAAGGCTTCATGTGTTAAAAAAAGAATTGAATATTTATCTGAATTTATACAGATATTGGAGGTGATGAAATCAAATATTGGTTATTCTTATATGGAATTACCGGAGATATTCAATAAATTATCTGACAATGTGAATAGTAAAATTTTTAAAGATATGTTTAAAGGACTTTATGAAGAATTGAATAAAACGGACATGATAAATTTTGGACAGGCATGGAATAACGGGGTCAAAAGTCTTGAAAAAAACAATATATTTAAACCTGAAGAAATATCTGCAATAAAAGAACTGGATAAAATAACATCATATATAGATAAGGACATGCAACTTACATATATTGAGATGATTAAACAGGAATTAATGTTAACTGTAAACAATGCCAGAGATGAATCATCCAAAAAAATAAGGATGTATCAGATTTTGGGAGTTATGACCGGTATGTTTATTGTTGTAGCTTTAATCTAGGAATGGAGATTTACAATGGAAGTTGGCATGATTTTTAAAATTGCCGCGGTGGGTGTAATTGTATCAATTTTGAACCAGATTTTAAAACACAGCGGTAGGGATGAACATGTTTTTTTAACCACTTTAGCAGGACTTTTGTTGGTGCTTTACTGGCTTTTGCCCTACATTGTGGATTTGTTTACTACTATGAAAAACCTGTTTGAGATTTAGGAGGCTGTATGGGAATATTAGTAACTTCAATGCTGGCAATATGTACTGTACTGTTATCCCTGGTTATAAAAAAAGATTCTCCGGTTATTGCGTCATTAATGGCTGTTACGTTAAGTGTATTTATTATTATCAGGGTTGCGGATGGACTGTCTGTTTTAATATCTCAGATTAAAATTATCAGTAATAATGTTGCGGTAGATGATGCGTATATGAAGATAATATTTAAAGTTCTTGGGCTTACATATATTACACAGTTTTCCTCGGATATATGTAAAGATAATGGATTGTCCTGCATTGCCTCTCAATTGGAAATTATGTGCAGAATAACAATTGCTGCATTAAGTATCCCTATTGTTATTGCGCTTATGGAGACTATTAGTAAATGTCTGAATTAAACAAAGTTAACCATAGAAAGATTTTAATATGTTTTATAAGATTTTTTATATTAACGTTTTTTATTATTTTAATTGTTTTAAACAGAAAGTGTGATGTTAAAGGGCAGGAATATAATATTATTTATAATAAAAATGATGAAACTACCGGCTCAACATTTAAAGATTCGGATGGAGATGATAATGTCTATGATATGTTAATTGAAGATGAGGATTATAGCGATATTGATAAACTGTTAAAAAACAGCGATTACAATAAATCCTTTAAAGAGATGATTAATGATATTTATAATAATTCGACACAATCATACAAATTAAAGGATGTGTTATCCGGTATTTCTGATGTTATAAATGCAAACAAAAAAGCAATGATACAGACGGTTATTATTGCGTTGATATCATCTATGATAACAAGTTTTGGACCACTTTTTAATAACAGACAGTTATCAGATATTTCTGTGAACGTAATAACCATAGGACTTATAACATTGTTAACAACAGTTTATTTTGGTGCTGTTAATACAGCTTGTGAAATTCTTAATATATTAATTGGAGCATATAAGAGTTTATGTGTAATATTTTTTCCGTCAGTAACATTAACAAGTGGGAGTATAACATCCGCATCTTACTATCAGATTGTGATTTTTATGATTACAGGTGTCGACATTTTTATGAAGAATGTATTGATAAGGGCAAACGATGCCATGATGATGATATCTTTATGCGACTGTGTTGACAAGGAAGAACATTTTACAAAAATGTGTGAGATTATAGATAAGTGGATAAGAATATCAGGGAAAATAATTTTAAGTGTATTTCTGGGATTGAACGGAATTAAAAGCATTGTTAATCCTGTGACTGATTCGGTGAAAGGGTCATATTTTAATAAAGCGTTGTCTTTAATTCCGGGAGTTGGAAACCAGGCAACAGTAATATCGAATTCAATTATGGGAGCTGCAACTATGGTGAAGAATTCTATTGGAACAGCAGGAATTATTGCTCTGATTGCCATATCTTTACAGCCTCTTTTGAAACTTGTAGCTTTATCTGTTATCTATCAGGGAATAGCGGCTGTTATAGAGCCTATGAGTGATAAGAGAGTGGTAAAAGCAATATCAATGTTAAGTCGTGCCATTGGTAATCTTACGTATATTGTTTTGATTGCGCTTGTTTTGATGGTGATCACAATGGCAATAATATGTCTTGCAACAAATATTAATTATTTATCCTGACCGAGGTATGAAAATGGGGGGATTGTATGTCTGGTTCAGACGGATATTTTTATTTTGTATAGTGTCATCATTAATAGTTAATCTTTCTCCGGGAGGAAAAAGCTCGGAGCATATCAGGTTCTTAACAAAACTAGTGATTGTCTTAATGATAATAGAACCTTTGATTTCTTTGGCTGGCGGAAAGAGCGGCCTGGCTGATAAAATGTATGACTTATACAGTGATTATTATTCAGAAACTGAAGTTTCGTATAATACTGATAATTCAGATGATTATGATTTAACTAATATAGTTTCAAAGCAGGTGGAAGATGCTGTAAGCAGTAATGTAACAGACATGGCAGCAAATTATGGAATAAAGATTAAAAAAGTAAATGTGTATATAGAAATGGATGAGAATAGTGATAATTATGGGAAAATAAATAAAATAACAATCAACACATCAGGTTCATCAAAAGAAAATGTTAATGAATATATTAAGGCAATATGTGATTACTATTCAATTGAAGAAAAAAAGGTACAAGCTAAGTGAATTATATTGAAACAGATAGTATTAAAGTTAACATTATTCAAGTAAAAATGTATTTAAAAGCGGGGTATGATAATTGTATGATTTTAAAAAAATATTGAATAATTTTGATAAGAGCAAAATATTAATATTAGTACTTATAGGAATACTCCTGATGGTAATAGCACTGCCTGTAAAAAATAAAGAAAGGGAGAGTTCAAGTACCCAAGATACCCCGGAGGTTGATGGGAGCAGTATATCCTATGATATGTATGAAAGTTACGTGGAAACAAAATTGGAAAATATTTTAAGTAAGGTAAGTGGTGTAGGAAAAACAAAAGTCATGGTGAATCTTAAATGTACCAATCAGAAATTTCTTGCCACAGATAATTCTTATTCCAATAACAGTGAAATTGAAAAACAAGGTAGTGAAGATGTATCAGATACCTCAGAAATTGAAAGCATAAGTACTCACATTTATTATGATACCCAGGATGGAAGCAAGCCCTATATTGTTATGGAGAATTTGCCTGTTATTGAAGGCGTTATTGTAGTGTGTGAAGGTGGAGATAATCAAGAATTAGTAAGTGATATTATAACAGCAGTTAATGGGTTGCTTAATGTGCCTGTACATAAAATTAAGGTGATGAAAATGTCAAATTAAATTAAGTGGGAGGTATATATCACAATGAAAATTAAAAAAAATCAGGTTATTATTACCTCGTTGGCGATTTTGATTGCTGTTGCGGGGTATATTAATTATTCCGGTAACCTGTCTGATATTATTTCTGTCAGCAGTAAAAATGTATCTAATACAGATGAAAATGCAGATGTTGAAAGCCCGGATCCTGATGGCTTACTTGAAGAAGGTGAAAATGTTATGGAGCCGGGAAGTGTTATTCTTACATCAGGAAATGTAAGCGCAGGTATAATTTCTGAAGCAAAACTTAACAGAGAGCAAATTCGTGCAAAGAATACAGAGAGTCTTACTAATATTGTAAACGATAATACTATTGATACAGCTGCAAAAACAGCTGCAATAAATGAATTGGCAAAAATTTCTGAGTATAGCGAAAAAGAAGCTGCAATAGAGCTTTTACTTGAAGCAAAAGGATTTGATGATACGGTGGCATCTGTTTCAGATAATTCTGTTGATGTTGTAATTAACAGGACAGCAATAACTGACAGTGAAAGAGCACAGATAGAAGATATTGTAAAAAGAAAAACAGGTATGACGGCAGATAAAGTGACAATAAATGTTTGTAATCAGAATCAACAGTAATTTTGTTGTAATATTTGCATTTATTTATATAATTGATTATAATAAGAACATAAATTACGTTTATTAATCAACCAGGAGGGTGTTATGACAAAAGAGTTTGAAGATAGAGGAACGACTTACACTATTCATGAGAGCGTCAACATTGGAGAAGTAAGGGTCGCTGATGAAGTTGTTGCCATTATTGCCGGATTAGCTGCTACAGAAGTTGAAGGCGTTGAAAGTATGGCAGGTAATATCACTAATGAGCTTGTTAGCAAGCTTGGTATGAAGAATCTTTCCAAGGGAGTTAAGGTAAATGTTGCAGAAACAGAAGTTTCAGTTTTTCTTTCCCTCAATATAAAATATGGCTATGAGATTCCTAAAGTTTCACAGGCTGTACAGGAAAGAGTTAAGAACGCAATTGAGAACATGACAGGATTGGAAGTATCAGAAGTAAATGTTAAGATTTGCGGTGTTAATATTGAGAATTAAGTTATTTTAAGGACTGCCTTTTTGGCAGTCCTGTTTAAAGAGTACAACACATTGTGAGGAATTCTATGACAAGATCAAAGATGAGGGAGCATATATTTAAAGTATTGTTTAGAGCTCCGTTTTATGAAAGAAATGAACTTGATGAACAGATACGATTGTATTTTGAAGAATATCATGATGTTTCAGAGTCGGACTACGAGTATATGGAGAAGAAGATTCTGAACATTGCCGATAATTTAGAGGAGATTGATAACAAAATTAACGAGGTATCCGTTGGATGGCCTGTTGACAGACTGGGAAAAGCAGAGCTTTCTATCATAAGGCTTGCTGTTTATGAAATGCTTTATGATGATGACATCCCTGTCAATGTTGCAATTAATGAAGCTGTTGAGCTTGCTAAAGTTTATGGCTCAGATGACAGTACATCGTCATTTGTTAATGGTGTATTGGCTAAGCTTGTGTAAATTACCTGTAAAGAGAGGTCTTATGGCTGGAGTATATACTGTGACACAGATTAATTCCTATATCAAGAATATGTTTAAACAGGATTTCGTCCTTAATCATATTCAAATCAAAGGGGAGATATCTAATTGCAAGTATCATACCTCCGGTCATATTTATTTTACATTGAAAGATTCCGGGGGTACAATATCATCCATAATGTTTTCATCCTTTGCCGGTAAGCTTAAAATGAGGCTTACTGATGGAATGAAAGTTACGGTGGAGGGAAGAATTGATGTATATGAAAGAGATGGTAAATATCAGTTATATGCATCGAATATAACTGAGGACGGCATTGGAGATTTATATAAGCAGTTCGAACTTCTTAAATGTAAATTTGAAGAAATGGGATATTTTTCGGATATTTACAAGAAGACAATTCCTGCTTTTTCAAGAAAAATTGGAATTGTCACTGCATCTACAGGTGCTGCAATCAGAGATATAATGAATATTTCTTATCGTAGAAATCCTTATGTAAAACTTTATCTCTATCCGGCTCTTGTTCAGGGGGAACAGGCTAAATATTCAATTGTCAAGGGCATTGAGATTCTTGATAAGATGGGACTTGACTGTATTATAGTAGGCAGGGGCGGTGGCTCTTTGGAAGATTTATGGGCATTTAATGAAGAAATTGTTGCAGAGGCTATTTTTAATGCAGAAACTCCTATAATATCAGCAGTAGGTCACGAAACGGATTTTTCCATATCGGATTTTGTTGCAGATTTAAGGGCACCAACACCCTCAGCAGCAGCAGAACTGGCTGTCTGTGATATAAGACAGGTGGAAGCCGGAATAACAGATATAAAGAACAGACTTAACCGTAATATGCAGTTGAAAATCAGAGCCTGCAGAGATTATACAGATAAATATAATCTTTCTTTACAGTATCTGAATCCTGTTAATCAGGTGCAGGAAAAACGTCAGATGCTTATAGGGTATGAAGATAAACTGAATTTTTATATGAATAATACATTAAATATTAATAAACACAGATTATCAGTGCTTTCAGCTAAACTTGACGGAAATAGTCCGCTTAGAAAACTAAATGGTGGATTCGCCTATATTCAGAATCATGACGGAAAGCATATAGTATCTGTAAATGATGTTAGCGTTAATGATAATATGGATATATACTTAAAAGATGGCTGCGTATCCGCGGTGGTTACTGGAATTGACAAAAATAATTAGTAAGACGGGAATGGAGTAAATATGGCAAAGACACAGACTATAGAAGATTCATTTGCAAGGCTTGAAAATATTATCAGTGATATGGAAAAAGAAGATATTACTTTAGATGAGGCCTTTAAGCTGTACAAAGAAGGAATTAAACTTGTAGAAAATTGTAACGGAATGCTGGATAAAGTAGAAAAACAGATTGTTTTGATTAATGACAGAGGAGAGCAGGTAGAAACTGATGGAACATTTTAAAGAAGAGCTTAACAATAAAGTTGATAATATAAATAAAATTATTAAATCTTACCTTCCTGAAGCAGAAGGATATCATAAAAGAATTGCTGATGCTATGAATTATAGTGTTAATGTTGGGGGAAAAAGAATAAGACCTTTATTAATGCTGGAGACTTACAAACTTTGTGGCGGAAAGAATTTTGAAGATGTATACCCTTTTATGGCAGCAATTGAGATAATACACTCATACTCACTTGTACATGATGATCTTCCTGCTATGGATAATGATGAATATAGAAGGGGACAACTTACAACTCACAAGAAATATGGGGAAGATTTTGGTATTCTTGCCGGTGACGGATTACTAAATCTTGCTTATGAGACAATGATTGAAGCAATAACAAAATGCGAAGATTCTGTAGATTTTTCAAAAAAGTCAAAAGCAGCAGGGATTATTGCAAAAAAATCAGGAATTTACGGAATGGTGGGAGGACAATCGTTAGATGTTTATCTTACCGATAAATCCATGGATGGCAAACAATTAGACTACATTTTCAGACTTAAAACCGGTGCTTTGATAGAAGCATCTTTTATGGCGGGTGCAGTTCTTGCCGGATGTGATGAAGGTGTACTCGATAAGCTGGAAAACGCAGGAAATCTGGTAGGTTTTGCTTTTCAGATTAAGGACGACATACTTGATATTACAAGTACTCAGGAAGTGCTGGGAAAACCTGTATTAAGCGATGAACGTAATAATAAAACCACTTATGTTTCATTGTATGGTATGGATAAGGCAACTGAAGATGTTGATACATTTTCTGAGAGAGCAATTGATATTCTTAAAGAACTTGGAGATAATGACTTTTTAATCGAACTTGTTAAGAGTCTCATATCACGAAATAAATAATTATTAATTTAAATATATACAAAGCAAAGGCTGCCTTAGTGCAGAATGGCACATATATGATTCTTGAAAAAATTAATAAACCAAATGATATAAAAAAATTATCACCAATTGAATATAACCAGCTTGCTGATGAGATACGTCAATTCCTTATTGAAAAAATTAGTGTAACAGGCGGACATCTTGCTTCTAATCTTGGGGTGGTGGAATTAACCATGGCTTTACATCTTGCTTTTAATCTTCCCCAGGACAAGCTTATATGGGATGTGGGGCATCAATCATATACCCATAAGCTTTTAACAGGAAGAAAGAATCAGTTTGATGAACTTAGAAAATTTGGCGGTATGAGCGGATTTCCTAAGAGAAATGAAAGTAATTATGATGCATTTGATACAGGACATAGTTCTACTTCCATATCTGCAGGGCTTGGTTTAGCTACCGCAAGAGATGTTAAGGGTGAAAAATATAGTGTTGTTTCAGTTATAGGTGATGGAGCACTTACAGGTGGAATGGCTTATGAGGCCATGAATAATGCTTCACAGCTTAAAACAAACTTTATTATTGTTCTTAATGATAATACCATGTCCATTTCTAAAAATGTTGGTGGAATTAATGATATGTTGGGAGAAATAAGGTCTTCCGATTCATATTATGATCTTAAGGAAGGAATTGGAAATGTTCTTTATAAACTTCCTTATGGTGAAAAAATGGTAAACAGGATAAAGAAAACTAAGAATAATCTTAAACAGATTATTTTGCATGATTCTTTATTTGAAAGTATGGGAATTTACTATCTTGGACCTATAGATGGACACGATATAGAGAAGCTTATTAAGATTTTTAAAATTGCAAAACGTATTGACGGTCCTGTCCTTGTTCATGTTGTTACCCAGAAAGGCCATGGATATAAGCCGGCCGAACGTAACCCAAGTAAGTTTCACGGAATTGGACCTTTTGATATAAAAACAGGAAAGGAAATGAAAAAAACAGACATTCCAACTTATTCGGATGTTTTTTCGGAGTCTATATGTGAACTGGCAAAAGAAGATAAATATGTTGCAGCTATAACGGCAGCTATGCCTGATGGAACAGGACTTCATAAGTTTTCGAAATGGTTTCCTGAAAGATTTTATGATGTTGGTATTGCGGAGGCCCATGCCGTCACATTTGCAGCGGGGCTTGCAGCCGGTGGATTAAAACCTGTTTTTGCAGTATACTCTTCATTTTTACAAAGAGCTTACGACCAAATTTTGCATGATGTTTGTATTCAACATCTTCATGTTGTTTTTGCGATAGACAGAGCGGGACTTGTAGGCAGTGACGGAGAGACTCACCAGGGTATTTTTGATATATCCTTTTTATCATCAATACCTAACATGACCATATTGGCACCTAAAAATGCATGGGAGCTTAAGCAGGCGCTGAGGTTTTCTCTTCTGGAATTTGACGGACCTATAGCAATCAGATATCCGAGAGGAAAAGCCTGTCTTGACTTTGAAGAGTTTAAAACACCTATTGAATACGGAAGAGCTGAAGTTCTATATAAAGAGAAGGATATAGCTCTTCTGGCACTGGGTAGTATGGTAAAGATTGCAGATGATGTGCGCAGGGAATTAAAAGATGAGGGATATAATGTAACATTGATTAATGCAAGATTTGTAAAACCTGTTGACGAACTTATGCTTATTGATATCTGCAGAAGTCACAGTCTTATTGTTACTTTGGAAGAAAATGTTTCTACAGGTGGTTTTGGAAGACTTGTCTGTCAATATATAAATGATTCTAATCTTGATAATCATGTATTAAATATATCTCTTCCTGATGATTATATTGAGCATGGAAGTGTTGATATATTAAGGGAAGAAACTGGTATTGACAAAGAGACAATTAAGACAAGAATTAAGTCAGTTTATAATTATTACAACGGAGATTAATAATGAGTAAAGAAAGATTAGATGTACTTCTTGTAAACAGAGGACTTGCCTCATCCAGGGAAAAAGCAAAGGCGATTATCATGTCAGGAAATGTTTATGTTGATGGACAGAAGGAAGATAAAGCGGGTCAGTCTTTTCCTGATACGGTATCCATAGAAGTAAGGGGGACAACTCTTAAATATGTAAGCCGAGGCGGATTAAAGCTTGAAAAAGCTATGGAAAATTTTGACGTGACCCTTGAAGGAAAAATATGTATGGATGTGGGCTCTTCTACGGGAGGATTCACAGACTGTATGCTACAAAATGGTGCGGTTAAAGTTTATGCAGTGGACGTGGGACATGGCCAGCTTGACTGGAAGTTAAGGAATGATCCAAGGGTGGTTTGCATGGAAAAGACTAATATCAGATATGTTACTCCTGATGATGTAAGTGATAAAATAGATTTTTCCAGCATTGACGTCTCATTTATTTCTTTAACAAAAGTTTTGCTTCCTGTGAAGAATCTTCTTACAGACTCAGGACAGATTGTATGTCTTATAAAGCCTCAATTTGAAGCAGGCAGAGAAAAGGTTGGAAAACATGGCGTGGTAAGGGATAAAGATGTTCATGTTGAAGTTATTAATAAGGTTATAGAGTATGCAGTTTCAATTAATTTTGAAATACTTAATCTTGAATTTTCACCTGTTAAAGGACCGGAGGGAAATATAGAATATCTGTTACATTTACAGAAGCATATTGACGGGATATATGAAACAAGACCATTTGAAATTGAAAAAATTGTAGACAAAGCACATGAAGTATTGTAATATATTTTCAATACTAATAGTATAGGGGAACCAGATGAAATCATTTTATATTGTTACTAATCAAAAGAAGGATCCGGAAGGCTTATACACAGACAGTATAATTAAATATCTTAATACCAACGGAGCTTGCGTCATTTATAACGAACAGGCTAATAATGTGGATGACACTGATTATTGTTATACAAATGCGGATATGGTTCCTGATGATGTGGATTGTATCATAGTATTAGGAGGAGACGGCACATTAATTCAGGCAGCAAGAGATCTTAACAGTAAGAATTGCCCACTTCTGGGAGTTAATATTGGCACGTTAGGTTATCTTACAGATACGGATATGAATAGTGTTTTTTCAACGCTGGATAATCTCTTTAATGATATGTATGAAATTGATACCCGTATGATGCTTAATGGTAAAATATATAGAGACGACAAACTAATTTATGAAGATGTCGCTCTTAACGACGTTGTACTTTCCAGACATGGTGTCCTTAGAATTATTGATTTTAATATATGTGTTAACGGTGAATTCCTTAATTCATTTTCGGCAGATGGTGTTATTGTTGCAACTGCAACAGGATCAACAGCTTATAGTCTTTCAGCGGGAGGCCCCATTATACAGCCTAATGCAAGAACAATAATGATAACACCTATATGTGCACACACACTTACACAGAGAAGTATTATATTTGGCTGTGATGACGAGATTACTATTCATATAAATGACAGTAAGAAGATGTCAGAGGAAAGAATTGCTACTTTTGACGGAGAAAGTTATTGTAAACTTATAACAGGGGACAGAGTTGTAATAAGAAGGTCAGAAAAAGTTACCAGGCTTATTAAGACCAGTAAGATGTCTTTTATTGAAAGAATACGTAAAAAAATGTAGTTTTCTAAAGTATGTTGCCAATGGAACAAGCGTTTTATAAGAGGTGTAAGGATTGAAACTTGACAGACATAAAAAAATATTAGAATTAATTGATGAAAAGAATATAGGGACTCAGGAAGAACTTGCTGATGAGCTTAATAAAGCAGGGTATAATGTTACTCAGGCTACGGTCTCAAGGGATATAAGAGAATTAAATCTCACAAAAGTATCTGATGATGGAAAAAATCAAAGATATGCACCTTTGATTTCAACTAAACCAATTATGAGCGAAAAATACATACGTGTATTAAAAGAAGGCTTTATGTCAATGGATATGGCTCAAAATATACTTGTTATTAAGACTGTTCCGGGTATGGCTATGGCCGTATGTGCAGCCTTGGATGCTCTTAAATTCAATGAAATTGTAGGTTCCATTGCTGGAGACGATACAATTATGTGTGCCATAAGAAGTGTTAATGAAACTGTTACTGTTATGAATAAAATTAAGAGGCTAATCAAGAAATGACAAGCTACGGAATAGGAGTAATATGTTAACAAATTTACATGTTAAAAATCTTGCTCTTATAGAAGAAGAGAGTATTGATTTTGATGAAGGTTTAAATATTCTTTCAGGTGAAACAGGAGCCGGTAAATCAATTATAATCGGTTCTATAAATGCAGCTCTGGGTGTCAAAACATCTCCTGATTTTATAAGGTCGGGAGCTGAATATGGCCTTGCAGAACTGCTTTTCCATATAGATGATAACAATATAATTGAACAAATCAAAGAACTGGGCGTGATTGATGTTGAAGACGGTGATTTACTTATATCAAGGAAGATTATGGCTAACAGATCCCAGTTTAAGGTTAATGGTCAGACATTTACTGCAGCACAGACAAGAGAGTTGTCTCATTTGCTTATAGACATACATGGACAGCATGATAATCAAATGCTTATGGATGAAAGTAACCATATAGATGTGGTAGATACATATGGTGCAACAGAAATTAATCCCATTAAAGACAAGCTTGCCGGTGAGTATAAAATTTATAAAAATGCAGAAAATGAACTCAAAAAATTGTCTTTAGATAAGGAACAAAGACAGAGAGAACTATCGTTTCTTGAATATGAAATAGATGAAATAGAAAGTGCCAATCTTACATTGGGTGAAGATGAAGAACTGGAAAATGCGTATAGACGTTTAAATAATTATCAAAAAATAATTAACGAATTGTCTGTTGCTGATAATTTGTTAAATTCAGGTAATAATAATATGAGTGATATGGCTGGAAGTGCGTCTAAAGCATTATCTTCAATATCAGATTATGATGAGAAGATCTCATCTGCATATGATATGATGTCAGATATTGAGAGTCTGATTCATGATGCGTCAAGAATTATTTCTGATTATATTGAAGAGTGTACGTTTAGTCCGGAAGAATTTTCAGTTATTGAGAACAGACTTGATTTAATTAATAACCTTAAATCAAAGTATGGAAATAGCATAGAGTCTATATTGGAACAGTTGAATTATAAAAAAGAGAAAGCTCAACAACTGTATAATTATGATGAAGTTCTTAAAAAAATAACGGAATCATATGAAAAAGCAAGAAAAACTATATTAAATACCTGCAATGAATTAAGCAAAGCCCGTGTCGATGCAGCAAAAAGATTAGAAGAGGAATTTATAAAAGAACTGAGAGAACTCAATTTCCTTGATGTAAGATTTTCTATTAAAATTAATAATAAAGAAAATTTTAACAACAACGGCATTGATGATATCAGTTTTTATATTTCAACTAATCCTGGAGAAGATTTACGTCCTCTTTCAAAGATAGCATCAGGTGGAGAACTTTCAAGAATAATGCTTGCTATTAAAACTGTTATGGCTGGGAAAGATAGTAGTATTTCTCTTATTTTTGATGAAATTGATGCAGGAATAAGTGGCAAAACTGCTCAGATGGTAGCTAATAAATTGAGCAGTCTGTCAGCTAATCATCAGATTATATGTATAACTCATCTGCCTCAGATTGCATCTATGGCTGACAATCATTATATAATTCAGAAGTCTGCCATAGATAATAAAACTTACAGTAGTATAAAAAAGATGGATTATGATGAGAGTATTGTGGAATTGTCAAGAATGCTGGGTGGCAACAGGGTGACAGATTCTGTAATTGCCAACGCAAAAGAGATGAAAGAACTTGCGAATGATTTTAAGAATAAGCAAGTTCATAATAAAAAGTGAATTTACAATAATAACCTATATAAAGATTTTTAAAATGCAGATACTAAGACTATCTTAAGGAAAGGAGTTGGTGTATATGCAAAGTAAGAAATATTTATATAGGTTTTATTTATTTTTAGCCATAATTGTAATGACATTTATAGTATATAACATCTATGTCCAAAGAATTAATAACAAATTTCCGGAGTGTATATATGTCAACAGCCGCAGCGATGCTGTTATCGAAATGGGACTTCCTGTTACCGGTTATATAGAATCTGATACTGAAAACATAATTGATTTCAATAACAAGGTTACAATAAAAGCAGGGGAACCAGGCCGATATAATATAAAGCTCAAATTATTTGATCTAATTGAGATAAATGATCTTGAAATAAATGTTGTTGATGAATCTTATGTATATCCGGGAGGATTTCAGGTTGGATTGTACTTAAAAAGCAATGGGGTAATTGTTGTTAATACAGAAACTGTCACCACCGCCAATGGAAACAGAATCAATCCCTGTGAGGAACGTATATATAAAGGTGATTATATTATTTCCATGAATGGTAAAAATATAACATCAAAGAAAGAAATATCTGAAATTATGAAGAATAATAATGGAGAGGAAATAACATTTTCAATTATAAGAAATAATCAGGAAATGGAAGTGAAAGTTACACCTGCATTTGATTCTTCGGGTGTATATAGAATAGGATTATGGATTAAAGATGATGCACAGGGAATCGGAACCATATCTTATATAAAAGATGATGGTACGTTTGCTGCCTTAGGTCATGGAATTACAGATAATGCAACCGGACAGATAATGAATATCAGCAAGGGTGCACTTTATAAAACCCGTATACTCTCTGTTGTTAAAGGAAAAAATGGGGAGCCGGGAGAACTTCAGGGGGTTATAGAATATAAAAATGAAAACATTATCGGAACTATTGAGGACAACAATTCTCACGGAATATTTGGACAAATAAACAGAAAGCTTATAGATGAGTATGCGTTGGAAAATATGGAAGTAGGGTATGGTCATTCGGTAAAAAAAGAAAAAGCTTATATCAGACTTTATACAGATAAAGAATATACGGATTATGAAATAAATATTATTACATTGTCAAATGGAAGCAGTAAAAATATATGCTTTGAAGTAACATCTGATGAACTTATTGAAAAAACCAACGGAATTGTTCAAGGGATGAGTGGGTGCCCTATTATACAAAATAATAAAATGATAGGCGTTGTTACTCACGTTTGTATTGATGATTGTAAAAGAGGATATGGAATCTATGTTGAAAAAATGCTTGCGCAATAAAATGGATTTTAATAATAATATGAAATGTCGAATTATGTCAGATAATAGGAAGATTTGCGATATTTTTTGGTTGTTATTGCTGGTGAATAATATTATACTAAATTCAGGTGATTTCTAATAAGATGATTGCCGGTTTAATTGTTTTCGGATAAGAAATTAGGAAGGTTGATTATGGAAAATATTAAAGTTGCTATTGCAGATGATAACGAAGATATGGTTAACATTATTTCTGAAATAATTAAAGATGAAAATGATATTGAAATTGTAGGAACCGCAGATAACGGCAAAGACATAATTGATATCATTAAAAGTAAAAAACCTGATGTGGTTCTTTTAGATATTATAATGCCACAATTTGATGGAATAGCTGTTATGGAAAAGATACTTGAAGAAAAGAAAGATGATTATGAACCATCATTCATTATCATAAGTTCCATAGGTAAGGAAGATATTACGGAAAACGCTCTTGATACAGGCGCTGCTTATTATTTTATGAAGCCTTTTGATAATGAAATGCTGATAAACAGAATCAGATATGTAAGAAATGCCAGTACTATTAAAAGTTCTGTTCATAAAAATCATAATGGCAAAGTTCTTTCTAATGAGAATTCAAATATATCTGACCGTAATCTGGAATCAAATATTACAGAAATGATACATGACATTGGAATACCTGCCCATATTAAAGGGTATCAGTATCTTAGAGACTCTATTATTCTTGCAGTAAAAGAACCTGATGTAATAAACAGCATCACTAAAGTTCTTTATCCTACAATAGCACATATGTATAATACAACCTCCAGCAGAGTGGAAAGGGCTATCAGACATGCTATTGAGGTTGCGTGGAATAGAGGAAATACAGATACCCTTAATGATTTATTTGGGTATACAATAAGCAATGGCAAAGGAAAACCAACCAATTCTGAATTCATTGCTTTAATATCAGATAAAATCAGACTTATATATAACATAAAATAAATTAAATAATTCAGGTTAACTTCATTAATCAGTTTATATTTTTTTAAAAAATTCACAAAAAAACACGCAATACGTGGTGTTTTTTTGCTTTCAGGCTTGATATATATTGATTTCTATAATATAATGGTTACATATTTGTAAGAATAATTTAACAATTTTGTAATATTTGGGAGTTAGTATATGTACAAGAGAATTTTAAAAACATTTGCAGCTGCTGTAATGATTACCGCAATAACAGGCACAACAGTATTTGCTGATGATGTGAATACATTAAAAAATAGTAAGAATCAGGCACAGAATGAGCTTGATCAGCTTGAAGATCAGTTGGCATACCTTCTTACTGAGATGGATAAATTAGAGTTAGATATGGCTAATAAATCAGCAGAAATAGATCAGGCAACAAGTGACCTTGCTGTTGCTGAGGTGGTTCAAAAGCAGCAGTATGACGATATGAAGTTAAGAATTAAATATATGTATGAAGATCAGAGTGCTTCAATTTCTGATGTATTTTTTACATCAGCTAATATGGGTGAGGTACTTAATAAAGCTGAATATATGCAGCAAGTTTATGATTATGACAGAAGCAAGCTTCAGGAGATGGCTGATACAGCGTCATCCATTGCTGAATTAAAAGCTAAATTAGAAAGCGACAAAGCTCAACTTGAGAAGGATGAGGAAGAGTTAACCAATAAACAGGCATTACTTTATACCACAATAGAAGAAAAGAAAAATGAGATTTCAGATTGGGAAACCAAGATTAATGATGCTGTTAAAAAGGCCGCTTTAGCTACAGCAACCAAATCATATACTTCTTATCAAATCCCTACACAGGCTAATAATAATTCCAGTGTTGCATCAGGTATTGTGAGTCTTGCTTATTCATTTATTGGAACACCTTATGTGAGTGGTGGTTCTTCACCAAGAGGTTTTGATTGTTCAGGATTTACTTCTTATTTGTTTGCACAGTATGGAATAGGTTTATCAAGATCTTCAAGTGCACAGATTTATGGTGGATCTCCGGTTGGAAGTCTTAGTGAAGCCTTGCCGGGAGATATAATATGTTATCCTGGTCATGTAGGTTTGTATGTAGGTGGCGGAATGATGATTCATGCTTCAGTACCGGGAGATTATGTAAAACTTTCTTCTGTTAATATTGGAATGTCAATTATAGGTATCAGACGATACTGGTAACAGACAATTAATCACTGGTATTATTAATATGTGTATGTTATAATAAGTGTAGCAGTGCGCTACACTTATTTTTGTAAGCGCAGACTTGAATAAATTCATTTTGCGCAGAAAAAAGTGCAGAAGTGGAGGAATAATATGAAAAATGTATTATTTATTGCATCAGAGGCTGTTCCTTTTATTAAAACAGGAGGATTAGCAGATGTTGTAGGTTCTTTACCAAAGTATTTCAATAAGGATGAGTATGATGTAAGAGTCATGATTCCTAAGTATTTGTGCATTCCTTGGGAATACAGAGAAAAGATGGTGTACAAGACACATTTTTATATTGATCTTGCATGGAGAACTCAATATGTTGGTGTGTTTGAAATGCAGTATAATGGGGTTACATTCTATTTTATTGATAATGAATTCTATTTTGCCGGACCAAAGCCTTATAGCTGGATTCATGAAGATGTTGAGAAATTCGCATTTTTTAGCAAGGCTGCTTTATCAGCAATACCTGTGATTGGTTTTAAGCCTGATATTATTCATTGCCATGACTGGCAAACAGGTCTTATTCCTGTATATCTTCATGAGAGATTCTCTCAAGGAGATTTCTATCAGGGCGTTAAGTCAGTAATGACCATACATAATCTTAAATTCCAGGGTATATGGAATCTTAAGAAGATTAAGGATATAACCGGTCTTAGTGATTTTTATTTCACACCGGACAAACTTGAAGCGTATAAGGATGCCAATTATCTCAAAGGTGGTATTGTGTATGCTGATAAAGTTACAACTGTAAGTAATACCTATGCGGAAGAAATCAAAACTCCTTTCTATGGTGAGAATCTGGATGGACTTATGAGAGCCAGATCTAACTGTTTATCAGGTATTGTTAATGGTATTGACTATGATGTATATAATCCTGAAACAGACAATTGCCTTACAGCTAACTATAATCAGATTACTTTCAGAAAAGAAAAGTGGAAGAATAAAGTTGCTCTTCAGAGAGATTTAGGTCTTACTGAAGACAAGAATAAGTTTATGGTTGGTATTGTTTCAAGACTTACTGACCAAAAGGGCTTTGATTTAATTGCATGTGTAATGGATCAGTTATGTGCAGAGGATGTTCAACTTGTAATATTAGGTACAGGAGAAGATAAATACGAGAATATGTTCAGACATTATGACTGGAAATATAATGACAGAGTGTCTGCCAATATATATTATTCAGAGCCTATGTCTCACAGAATTTATGCTTCCTGTGATGCGTTCCTTATGCCTTCACTTTTTGAACCATGTGGGTTAAGTCAGCTTATGGCATTAAGATATGGTACTGTACCTATTGTAAGAGAAACAGGTGGATTAAAAGATACTGTAGAACCTTACAATCAATATGAAGGTACGGGTACAGGATTCTCATTTGCTAACTACAACGCTCATGAAATGCTTGGAATATTTAATTATGCCAAGGATGTTTATTACAATCATAAGAGAGAGTGGAATAAGATAGTTGACAGAGGTATGAAAGCTGATTTCTCTTGGAATAATTCTGCCAGAAAGTATGAAGAATTATATAATTCGTTATAATAAAAAGTGATTACTTTTATTTTGCCGTTTTTGTACATTTTCCGCTTGCGTTAAAGGATTTCTTGTGATAAGATATCAATGTTGTGCGGATGTGGCGGAATGGCAGACGCAGCAGACTCAAAATCTGCCGGTGGTGACATCGTGCGGGTTCAAGTCCCGCCATCCGCACTTTTTATTTTGCATAATAGTTAATTATAAAAGACCTTGTATCATTGATTATTTTTGATATAAGGTCTTTTTTGTTATTTGATTAATTTTGCATAAAATACTAAAAAAATAAGCTTAATCCATTGAAATTTCCAAATCAAAGGACTATAATCAAGCACTGTATTTAAGTACTCAATATTTTTTTTGATAAATAAGTACGGAGGTTGAGAGAAATGATACCAATTTGGTTATGTATTCCATTTGCAGGTTTATTATTGTGCGTAGCAATTTTGCCTCTTGTAAAAGGTGAATGGTGGGAATCACATCAGCCCTGGGTTGTTGCGTTCTGGTCATTACTTTTCATTATTCCATTTGCTTTTACTCAAGGATTTGAAGTTGCGTCAGAAACTATTGTGGAGTGCATATTTAATGATTATCTGACTTTTATTATTTTATTATTTGGTTTATTCTGTGTGGCCGGTAATATTTCTGTGGAGGGTGATTTGGTAGGTTCACCGCGAGTTAATACTTTAATTCTTGGTATCGGAACCTTGCTGTCAAGCATTATAGGTACTACAGGTGCAAGTATGCTGCTCATAAGACCTATTATAAAAATGAATTCATGGAGAACAAGAAGAAGTCATATAATGATATTTTTCATATTTCTCATTTCCAATATGGGTGGATGTCTGACTCCAATAGGAGACCCTCCGTTGCTGATGGGATTTATGAGAGGAGTTCCTTTTGAATGGAGCCTTAACTTACTTCCTGTTCTTTTGTTTAATATGGTGATACTTCTTACGGTATTTTATTTTTTGGACAGGGATAATTACAGAAAAGATATTGCGGAAGGTAATATGCCGGATATAAGCAAAGCAGGAACAGAATTTAAGTTTCTTGGAGCCCACAACATATTATTTATTCTTATGATTGTTGTTGCAGTTGTTTTAAGCGGCTCTCTTACAAATGTTCCGGCCTTGAACAACGGACTGCACATTGGAAATGTAGTTTTTCCGTTTACATCAATTATAGAGATTGCTATTATACTTATAGCTGCATTTCTTTCATTTAAAACCACAAGTAAAGATATAAGAGTGAAGAATCACTTTGGATGGGGGGCAATTAAGGAAGTTGCTGTGTTGTTTATCGGAATATTTATTACAATGCAGCCTGCACTTATGATTCTGAAATCAGTAGGACCTAATCTAGGTATTACCAAAGCATGGCAGATGTTCTGGACTACTGGTGCATTATCAAGTTTTCTTGATAACACTCCAACTTATCTTGTGTTTTTCACAACAGCAGGAACACTTGGATTCACCAGCGGTATTGCAACAACAGCAGGAATTATCACCACAAAGATTCTTATGGCAATTTCCTGTGGCGCAGTATTTATGGGTGCCGGAACATATATAGGTAACGCACCTAACTTTATGGTTAAATCCATTGCTCATGAAAATGGTATTCGTATGCCGGGCTTCTTTGGATATATGCTTTGGTCGGTTTGTTTTCTGGTGCCTGTATTTTTACTTGACACTTTAATTTTCTTTTTATAGGAGGAGATTTGTATGAATAATTCAAATATTAATACAGAAAACCTTGATAAGCCAAAAAATGAAATATCTGCATACGATATTGCTGTGAAGATATATAACCTTGATACCAGGATTTATGAACATATCGGTTCTGATTTGGGACGTGTATTTATAGGGGATGCAGATAAATGTATTGAAAAATTAAGGAAACTTATAAGGACTAATCCTCATAGCTATCTGTTAAGAAGTGAGGTTGCTCTTATTGGTAATATGGCAAGAACCGTAAAGGATAAGTCGGAAAAAAGAAAATTTATGACGGAGTATAATGAAATACTCAAGATTATAACAAATCTTCCTGACGGATTCGGAACAGTTGATATTCTTGATGAAGTTGCCGGAGAACTTAATGTTTCAAATTTACAGGCTCATCACGATAATAACAGGATGATTATATGCATCAGTAGAACAGAGGGAAGTGCAGGGACCGATATTGGATTTGCTCTGGCGGATCATTTAAGGGTTAATTATTATGATGCGGAAATTTTTAAAGATTTCGTTGACCGCAGGGATGCAGAAAAAGATGCAAAATGGGAAAGCCGAAAAATAGACTTAAGCCATGATACCGTAAACAATACAGGAACTAGAAGATTCAGCCGTAACCACGGGCTTCCTAAGAGGGATGCAGACTTTTTTAATCAAAGCGAACTGCTTTGCGAATTGGCTGAACAGGAAGATTTTATTGTTATTGGAAGATGTGCTGATGTAATATTAAAGAATAATAATATTCCTCATATCAGTGTATTTATAACAGCACCTGTTGAGCAAAGGGCAAGAAGGATAATGGAATTGGAACATATTCCTTACAAAAAGGCCTTGAAAAGACTGCTTAAGTATGATAATAAAAGAGAGAAGTACTACAGATATTTTACAAGAAAAATCTGGGGTCAGGTGTATAATTACGATTTATGCATTAATAGTGCAAGCTATGGAATAGATGAGGCTGTTAATCTTATTTTGAGAGTTATAAACAAAGAGGGTAAACCTAATTATTAATAAAAGAATGCACAGACTTTTGTGGAAAGTCTGTGCATTTTCTGTTATAATTTATCTATCTTTGGGTTGGAGAAAGTCTATGGATAAATGTAAAGAAGTTCAACATTATATTGAAGAATTTGATAAAGGAAATCTATCTCTAAAAAAAGAATGTGAATTTGTGTCACATGTAAATCAATGCAAATATTGCAGAGAAGAATTGGAAATTTATTATATTATAAAATATGGACTGGATGAAAGTGAAGATAAGGAACTAAAGAGTTTTGGCAACTTAAATGATGAAATGAAATTGTGTCTTGAAACTTTTGATTTCTCATCACTTGTAGATTTAAAACTGAAACAAAGTATTAAAAAATGTGAAAATATTAAAACCTGGAACAGGTATAATAAATTAAGATACATGCTGGTTCAGCTGGTTATGATATTTACCATAATTGTATTTTTAATTATCAGATTTTATTGATTAATCTGCATTATTATTGTAATTGAATTGGGAGGAAATTATGTCTGAAAAATTGATGCTCATAGATGGTCATAGTATACTCAACAGAGCTTTTTACGGAATACCGGATTTAACTAACAGTGAAGGAATCCATACCAATGCCATGTACGGATTTCTTAACATTATGTTTAAATTTATCGATGAGGAGCATCCGGATTATATTACGGTTGCTTTTGATTTAAGTGCCCCCACATTCAGACATAAGACTTTTGAAGGCTATAAAGGCACAAGAAAGCCTATGCTTCCTGAATTAAAACAGCAGGTTCCTCTTATGAAGGAACTTCTGAAATCTATGGGGATTAATGTGGTAGAAAAAGAAGGCTTTGAAGCAGATGATATTTTAGGAACAATTGCCAAAAAATCTGCCGGTGACGGAATAAGTGTTTCCATTATATCAGGAGACAGAGATTTACTTCAGCTGGCAGATGATTTGATAAAAATAAGAATTCCCAAGACAAAAAAAGGTGTTACAGAAGTAGAAGATTACTATCCAAAAGATGTTATGGAATTATATGGAGTTACTCCGAAAGAATTTATTGACGTTAAAGCTCTAATGGGGGATACATCAGATAATATTCCGGGGGCACCCGGTATAGGACCCAAAACCGCAACGTCAATTATCGCCACATATCATAGCCTTGATAATGTATTTGAACATTTGGAGGAAATAAAGCCTCCAAAAGCAAAAGAGTCCATCAGCAATAATATTGAGCAGATAAAGCTTTCAAGATTTTTATCTGAAATCAAAACTGATGTGGATATTGATTTTGATATTAATAATTCGAGAACGGAAGGCTTCTTTAATGCGGATTCTTATGAATTATTTAAACGTTATGACTTCAAAAATATGTTAAAGAGATTTGAGTCTGATGTGAAAAAAGATCCTGAATGTTATGCATTCTTTACGCAGCTTAATTCCTTTAATGAAGTGGAGAATGTCTTTAATAAAGCATCTCAAGTTATAAGGAACGGCGGGAAGGTTGGCCTGTCTATAATTGCTGACAGGAATTTATACGGTGTGTCTTTGTCATATTCAGAAGAAGATATTTATTATATTCCTGTGGGAGGATTTGTATCAGAAGATTATCTTAGAGGAAAAATCGTTGAGCTTTCCCAAATAAGCAGTGAAAGAAATATAATAATAGACAATTTAAAGGACTCTCTTTCTGTTTTTGAAAGGGATGATTCTTATAACAGTAATACATTTTACAGTGAAATATCTGAAAAATCCTTTGCTGATATGGCAGTTGCAGCATATCTTATACATCCCAATAATGAAAGATATGACTTTGAAGCTTTGTCAAGAGAATATTTAGGGATAATGCTTCCTTCACGTTCTGAGTTGATAGGGAAGAAGACGCTTTCCGAAGCTTTTAATGATGAGGATGAAAATATTTTGAAACTTTCATGTCTTAACAGTTACGTAAATATGAAATGTGCAGGGCTTATTATTGACAGACTTAAGGATGAAAATATGTATGAACTGTACGAACAAATTGAAATGCCTCTTATTTTTGTTCTGTATGATATGGAAAAATACGGAATAAAGGTTGATAAACATGCTCTTAATGAGTATTCAATCCTTCTTGGCAAGAAAATTGAATTACTTGAAAAACAGATATATGAAGAAGCAGGACATGAGTTTAATATTAATTCACCCAAGCAGTTGGGAGTTGTTCTGTTTGAAGAGCTGGGTATGCCTAATGGAAAGAAAACGAAGAGCGGATATTCCACTGCGGCTGATGTCCTTGACAAACTTGCTCCTGATTATCCGTTTGTTAAGAAGATACTTGAATACAGACAATTTGCAAAGTTAAAGTCTACCTATGCAGACGGTCTTGTTCCGTATATTGATAATTATAACAGAATACACAGCACATTTAATCAGACAATTACTGCCACAGGACGTATCAGCAGCACGGAGCCTAATCTGCAGAATATTCCTATTCGAATGGAAATGGGAAAAAATATCAGAAAAGTATTTATCCCTGAGGATGGATTTGTATTTCTTGATGCGGATTATTCCCAGATTGAATTAAGGATTCTTGCCCATATGTCAGGGGATGAAAAACTTATAGAAGCATATAATTCTTCTGCCGATATACACAGAGTCACAGCATCCCAGGTATTTAATACACCTCTTGATGAGGTTACAGAAATACAGAGAAGAAATGCAAAAGCTGTTAATTTTGGCATTATATACGGAATGAGCTCTTTCGGACTCAGTCAGGATTTAAGCATATCAAGGAAGGAAGCTAATGAATATATTGAAAAATATTTTCAAACTTATCCCTCAATAAAAGCGTACATTGACGGACTGGTTGAATCGGCTAAATCCAAGGGATATTCCCTTACTATGTTTAACAGAAGAAGAGAAATACCTGAGTTATCATCAGGAAATTTTATGCAGCGCTCCTTTGGAGAGCGTGTGGCAATGAACGCACCTATTCAGGGTACTGCTGCAGATATAATAAAACTTGCTATGATAAAAGTGCATGAACGCCTGAGAGAAGAACAATTAAAATCAAGATTGATTCTGCAGGTACATGATGAGCTTTTGGTAGAAACCGCCATTGATGAAATTGATACCGTAAGGGCAATCCTTACCCAAAGTATGAAGGAAGCTGCTCAGTTAAGGGTTCCTTTAGAGATTGATTTAAAGCAGGGAAATAACTGGTTGGAGGCGCACTGATAACAGTGTGATGGACATATGAAAACAATTGGAATAACCGGAGGTGTGGGAAGCGGTAAGTCTATGGTGTTAGATATGCTTTCCCAAAATTACAACTGTGATATTATAAAAGCCGATGATGTAGCTAAAGGTATGTACAATATAGGAAGCAAAGCTTATAACAGTATTCTGGATCTTTTTGGTGAGGATATCCTCAATGAGGATAAATCTGTAAATAAAAAAATGCTTGCTGATATACTATTCAAAAATGATAGAAAAAGACTGGCTCTTAACAGTATTATCCATCCTATGGTTAAACAGGAAATTATAAAGAGGGTAACCGGTAATAAAATAGAAAATAAGTTTGATTATACATTTGTTGAATGTGCATTGCTTTTAGAGGAACATTATGATGTGTTCTGTGATGAAACCTGGTATATAACCGCATCTGAGAATATTAGAAGAGAAAGACTGAAGTTATCAAGAAATTACAGTGATGAAAAAATTGACGGTATATTTGCCTCTCAAAAAAGTGATGAGGAGTTCAAAGAAAATGTGGATTATGTTATTGACAACAGCAAAGACCCTGAGACTACCTTTGAAACCGTAAGGAAGCTTCTCAACAATTAGTTTGAGGAATAACCTTATATATGCTATAGTTATAAATGTATGTATTTATATATAATTAAGTTACGATGCAGGAACGGAGATTATTATGGAAAAAGTACTTAACGCTAATATAAATCTTGTATTTGGTCTTGATATAGGAACAAGAAATATCGTTGGTGTTGTAGGCCATTTTGAAAAAGACAGATTCAAGGTGGTTGCAATGGCGGAGCAGCAGCATGAGACAAGAGCTATGCTTGACGGACAGATACACGATATATACAAGGTTGGAGACACCATAAGAAAAGTTAAAATTGCATTAGAGAAACAACTTGATATCCAATTAAGCGATGTATGTATTGCTGCTGCGGGACGAGTTTTAAGAACAATTAACTCTGAGGCTGAGGTAGAATTTGAGACAGAAACAAGGGTGAATCAAGAAAATATTTATTCTTTGAATCTTCTTGCTGTTGAAAATGCTCATAAGGAGATTAACCAGAACAGTGGAGAGGTGCATTTTTACTGCGTGGGAAACACTCCTGTAAGATATAAGCTTAACGGATATGATATTAATAATCTTGAAGGACATAAAGCTACCAAAATAGCTGTGGAACTAATAGCTACATTTTTACCTGAAGAGGTAGTTGATGGCCTTTATGAAGCTGTTGAATATGCAGGACTTCACGTTGCGTCTCTTACATTGGAGCCAATAGCTGCAATGAATATAGCAATTCCCGAACAATATAGACTTCTTAATATAGGTTTGGTGGATGTAGGCGCAGGAACATCGGATATATGTCTTACAAAGGATGGCAGTATAATTGCCTATGGAATGATTCCTTATGCCGGAGATGAGATTACCGAACAAATTGCGAAGAATTATCTTGTAGACTTTAATACCGCAGAGAAGATTAAGATTTCAGCAAGTTCCAAAAAGAAAGGACTTGTTACATTTAAGGATATAATGGGACTTACACAGAAAGTCCAGGCAGAGGAGGTTCAAAAGCTTGCTGACGAATCAATCAAAGTTATGGCAAAAGAAACTTCTGAAAAAATAAAAGAACTTAATGGTGGAAAACCTGTTAACGCAGTGTTTGTTGTAGGTGGAGGCGGAAAAATGCCTTCTTACACTTTACATCTGGCAGAGTATCTTGGTATTCCAAAAGAAAGAGTTGCTGTCAGGGGCGAAGAGGTTTTAACATCCGTAGATTTTGATGTGGAAAACTTCAAAAAGGATTCCTTATATGTTACACCGGTAGGTATATGTACCAATTATTATACCCAGAAGAACAACTTTGTATTTGTTCATGTTAATAATGAGAGAGTTAAACTTTATGACAACAATAAGCTGACAGTATTTGATGCTGTAATGCAGATTGGATATCCTAATGAAAAGCTATTTCCAAGACGTGGTGCTGAATTAAAATTTACCGTTAACGGAAAAACAAGACTTGTGAGGGGTACTCCGGGTGAGGGTGCTGTCATTAAACTTAATAACAAAAATGCAAATCTTAACACTCCAATTGAACAAAACGATATAATTGAAGTGGTAGAGTCTACAGTGGGAGAAGTGGCAAGTATTACAATAGGTCAGCTTGAAGAATTTAATTCCACAATATCATTTGTTGTTAATGATAAGAAGGTAGTATGTCCAAGATTTGCTTATGTTAATGGGGAACTTAAGTCTGAGTTCTACGACATACATAATGGTGATAATATCCGTATGGAAAGTTTCTATACGGTAAAACAACTATTTGAATTCCTTGATTATGATATTACAGGATTTGATATCTATGTTAATAATGAGGAAGCAGATCATAATACCAGAGTATATGAGAATTTTTCTGTTAAAACTCATGCTATTGATATGGAAAGTTTATCTGTTTCTGTTGAAGACATATATGATGAACAGCATACAGAAGAGAAAGATAATAGTTCTGAGATTACAGAAAAGGAAGATCTCAAAACTGATACAGATGAGGTTAAGACAGAAATAAAGGCTGAACATAATATTGCTATTGGTGTTATTGCCAATAAGACACCTGTAACTTTAACAGGTAAGCCGTCATATATGGTTGCAGATCTTTTCCTGTTTTATGAATTTGATTTATCAAAGCCTAAAGGAAATATTGTCATAAAGGTTAATGGTAACAATGTTGAGTATTCTTCACCTTTAAAAGATGGAGATGTTATTGATATATACTGGGAATAAGAAACAAGAGAGGTAAAATACAATGAGAATGATGCCCATTGCCAGTGGAAGCAGCGGCAATTGCATATATATAGGTTCTGATAATACTCATATTCTTATTGATGCCGGCATTAGCAGAAAAAAGATTGAAGAAGGGCTTAACAGCATTGATTTAAGTTTGAAGGACATAGCAGCAATTCTTGTTACTCACGAGCACATTGACCATATTAAAGGATTGGGGGTTATTTCCAGAAAAGATGAAATACCTATTTATTCCACAAGAGGTACAATAAAAGGAATTCTTGATAATTCAACGTTGGGTGATATACCTGTTGACCTTCTTAATGAAATACAGGCTGACAATAATTACCAGCTTGAAGACTTGGGAATTCATTGTTTCAGGGTTTCTCACGATGCTAACGAACCTGTAGCTTATACAGTCAGATGCGGGGATAAAAAAGCAGCAGTAATCACAGATTTGGGATTTTATGATGATTACATAATTGAAAATTTGAATAAATCAGACATGATGCTTGTAGAAGCAAACCATGATGTGAATATGTTGCAAATTGGAAGTTATCCTTATTACTTAAAGCAGCGGATTTTAGGCAAAAAAGGACATTTGTCAAATGAAACTTCAGGAAAAATGATAAATTCACTATTGCATGATGGCCTAAAAGGTATATACTTAGGACACTTAAGCAAAGAAAATAATTATGATAAACTGGCTTATGAAACAGTAAAACTTGAGATTGACATGGGAGAAAATAACTATAAATCCTGTGACTTCAACATAGAGGTTGCAAGAAGAAATGAGCCTTCCCGAGTATGTGAATTCTAATTATGTCAGACATTTTGTGCTTTAAAAAGATAGGAGGAAGTTATGAAAAAGTGTGTTATTACAGTCGTAGGAAAGGATACTGTGGGAATCATTGCAAAGGTTTGTACATACCTTGCCGAAACAAAGATTAATATTCTTGATATTTCCCAGACAATCGTTTCAGGATACTTTAATATGATGATGATTGTTGACCTTTCCGGTTCAAACAAAAATTATGATGAGGTAATTGAAAGTCTTGATAAACTGGGAACAGAGATAGGAGTTTCAATTAAATGCCAGAGAGAAGAAATATTCGATATGATGCATAGAATATAACTGAATAGATTTATGTTTCATCAGACAGTTATGTAAATACGTGAAAGCTATTTAGAAGAAATGAGGAAAATATGATTAACATATATGAAGTAACTGAAACAAATAAAATGGTTGAAAAAGAGAATCTTGACGTCAGAACCATTACTATGGGTATAAGTCTTCTTGATTGTGTAAGTGATAACCTTGATGTAGTTATTGATAATATTTACAACAAGATTACGACATTGGCCAAGAATTTGGTATCCACTGGAGAAGAAATTTCAAAGGAATTTGGTATTCCTATTGTTAATAAAAGAATATCTATTACACCAATATCCCTTGTGGGAGCTTCCGCCTGCAAAACCCCTGATGATTATGTTAAAATTGCAAAGGTTCTTGATAAAGCTGCCCGTGAGGTAGGAGTCAATTTCATCGGAGGATATTCTGCTGTTGTATCAAAGGGTATGACAAAAAGTGATGAATTATTAATTCGTTCAATTCCGAAAGCTCTTGCATCCACAGAATTTATATGCAGTTCGGTTAATGTAGGTTCTACAAAGACCGGAATTAATATGGATGCGGTAAGACTTATGGGTGAAATTGTAAAGGAGACAGCCGAACTCACAAAGGATAATGATTCTCTGGGATGTGCAAAGCTTGTTGTTTTATGCAATGCTCCTGATGATAATCCGTTTATGGCAGGTGCTTTCCATGGTGTAACAGAAGCGGATGCCATAATAAATGTAGGTGTCAGTGGTCCGGGCGTTGTTAAATATGCTCTTGAAAGCGTAAGAGGAGAGAGCTTTGAAGTTCTTTGTGAGACAATAAAGAAGACTGCATTTAAAATTACAAGAGTGGGACAGCTTGTAGCACAGGAAGCATCAAAGAGATTAGGTATTCCTTTCGGAATTATTGATTTGTCCTTAGCACCGACACCGGCTGTAGGTGATTCTGTTGCTGAAATTCTTGAAGAAATCGGTCTTGAAAAAACCGGAGCTCCGGGAACAACAGCAGCCCTTGCAATGCTTAATGACCAGGTTAAGAAGGGTGGAGTTATGGCATCTTCTTATGTTGGTGGTCTTAGTGGTGCATTTATTCCTGTAAGTGAAGATCAGGGAATGATAGATGCTGTTCTGGCTAATTCACTTACTATAGAAAAGCTTGAGGCTATGACATGTGTATGTTCAGTTGGCCTTGATATGATTGCGATTCCGGGAGATACCAACCCATCTACTATTTCAGGAATTATTGCAGATGAAGCAGCTATTGGTATGGTTAACCAGAAGACAACAGCTGTCAGAGTTATTCCTGTAATCGGAAAGTCTGTGGGAGATAATGTGGAATTTGGAGGATTATTAGGTCATGCACCTGTAATGCCTGTTAATACATTTGACTGTTCAGCATTCATTAACAGAAAAGGAAGAATCCCTGCACCAATTCACAGCTTTAAGAATTAGTTTTAAAATTAACACTATAAATCAGTATTTATAATAAATATATTCGTATTTATTGATTTAGTAGTTACTTATAATAAAAAGTCACACATAAACTGTTACAGATAATGATCTGTTTGGAGTTTAATGTGTGGCTTTTTATATGTGCGCCCGGCGGCGCTGGAGTTTCGAAGACGAAATTTATTTTTAAATAACCGGATTAAGTTTTATCTATGATTACAGGTCCTGAATTATATTCGTTGCTTAATATAGTTTTATATTTGGAATAAACAATATTATTATAAATGTTACAGCAGTTGAATTCATAGTTTAAAAGTTTTTTATAATCTGCTGTTTTTATTATTAATGGAATATCTGTTTTTTTCTTTAATTCAGACAGATACTGCCTGCCTTTATTATTAAATCCCAGTATTCTTATATAAGGTACATCTTTATAAAATTCTAATGCATTGTTATCCAATCCAAGGATTAATCTCATTAATATACGCTTTACTCTTGATAATGCAATATTTTTACTTCGTATATTTGCGGCAAAAGCTTCGTAATCCCATACATTTTTTCCGGAAATAACACTGTAAGACTGGTTAAAAACTGCATTTGAAATATCACGGTTAACATCAGGATATTTACTTAGTATTTCAAAAAATGAGTCCTTATTATATTCGCTTTCTTTAAGGAGCATTGTAAGCCTGTAAGATAAAATATCTGAATAATCAGAAAGGGCAACAGGTTTGAAGCTTTCATTGATATAGTTTAATAATGAATTGGGAACATTATTTTTTATTGTATTAACAATATTCTCATGAGTGTACTGGGGATTTAAAATTATATTTCGTATTGATGTTGCACTGGAATAGTTGCATTTGTTAATATTTTCATCGTTGTATTCGGAACCTTCCCTTTTTATTGTATATGTTTTTATGTCGTATTTGAGTGTTTTAACAGCTTTTAAATATTCAATTCCAAGAATATTATTGGAATCTGACAATAAAGAAGAGTATTGTTCACCAAGTATTGATTTAACTGCCAGTTGTCTTGATGACGCATAAGATTCTCCCTGTGAAGAATATTTTCTTACTATTTCTTTAAATTCTTCGGATTCATTTACCAGAAGGGATGCAATACAGTCCAATTGATTAATATCCCCCGACTCACTTCCGAAAACAATTGAATCAACATATAAATGATTACATATTCCAACAGCGCCTTTTGCAAAACCCTCTGCGCTTAAAAGACTGTACACCGCCGGAAGTTCTATTACAAGATCTATTCCTGACTCCATTGCAATTTTTGTTTTGCTATATTTATCGATTATGGAAGGTTCACCTCTTTGAACATAATTTCCGCTCATAACAGCAATTGTCAAATCAGCGCCTGAAATTTTTTTTGCTTCACTGATATGATATAAATGTCCGTTATGCATTGGATTATATTCTGTTATTAAACCGACTGCCTTCATCCTCTTACCTCAAAAAATTAATGTGTAATATTTAATATATCATTTGCGATACTATTTAGCCTGCTCAATAGTGGATAAAATATATCTCATTAACATAAAAATGTATATTTTTTATTATACATATAAATTAATAATTTGTCTTTATAGTTCATCATTTAAAAATTGCTTATTATTTTGAACAATCGCAACCTTGTTTTACTTATAAAAAAGGTTTATAATTCTGATAGATTTCAGTGTGCGACTGAAAAAAACATTTTTTTAATTAAGGAGGAGTCAGTAATCATGGCATTTATTGACACAATTTACGCTAGAGCTAAGGCTGATAAGAAGACAATTGTTTTACCGGAGTCTATGGACAAGAGAACTTATGCTGCAGCCGAGAAGATTTTGAAGGAGGGTATTGCTAACCTTGTTATTATCGGTACACCTGAGGAAATTGCTGCTAACAACGAAGGTTATGATATTAGTGGTGCTACAATCGTTGATCCGTTCAATGATCCTAACAAGCAGAAATATATTGACAAATTTGTAGAGTTAAGAGCTAAGAAGGGTGTTACACCTGAGATAGCTAAGGAACAGATGGAAAAAGATTATATGTACTATGCTTGTCTTATGTGTAAGTGTGGAGACGCTGATGGTGCAGTTTCAGGTGCCTGCCATTCAACAGGTAACACAATTCGTCCGGCACTTCAGTTATTAAAGACAAAGCCGGGTATCAGTGCAGTTTCAGGATTTTTCCTTATGGAAGTTCCTGATTGTGAGTTTGGTGAGAATGGATTGTTTGTATTTGCTGACTGTGCAGTTAGTCCTGATACAGATTCAGAGAAGCTTGCTGAGGTTGCTAAGCTTTCTGCAGATTCATTCAAGAGCTTTGTTGGAAAAGATGCTAAAGTTGCTATGCTTTCATTCTCATCTTACGGAAGTGCAAAGCATGACAGAGTAACAATGGTGGCTGATGCTGTTAAGATTGCAAATGAGAAGTATCCTGATATTGATGTTGATGGTGAACTTCAGTTAGATGCTGCATTAGTTCCTGAAGTTGCTGCATTAAAGGCTCCGGACAGCAAGGTTGCAGGTAAGGCTAATACACTTATTTTCCCTTCCCTTGAGGCAGGAAATATAGGTTACAAGTTAGTTCAGAGACTTGCTAAGGCAGGTGCTTATGGTCCTGTTCTTCAGGGTCTTTCAATGCCTGTTAATGACCTTTCAAGAGGATGTTTTGCAGAGGATATTGTTGGTGTAGTTGCCATGACAGCAGTACAGGCACAGGATGCAGCAAAATAATAATATTTAACATTTAAGGAGAATTATATAACATGAATATTTTAGTTTTAAACTGCGGTAGTTCATCACTTAAGTATCAGTTAATAAACATGGATGATGAAAGCGTTATCGCTAAGGGTCTTGTTGAGAGAATCGGTATCGAAGGTTCTATTCTTACTCATAAGCCAACAGGAAAAGATAAGTATGTTGTTGAAACACCTATGAAGGATCATAACATTGCCGTTAAGCTTGTTCTTGATGCACTCATAGATCCTGAGCACGGTGTTATTAAGTCTACAGATGAGATAACAGCCGTAGGACACAGAGTACTTCATGCAGGTGAGAAGTATAAGGAATCTTGTATAGTAACAGAGGATGTTAAGGAAGTTGTAAGAGAGTGCTTTGATTTAGGACCTTTACATAATCCGGCTAACCTTATTGGTATTGAAGCTGTAGAAGCAGCAATGCCTGGCAAGAAAAACGTTGCAGTATGGGATACAGCATTTGGTGGAACAATGGAGCCAAAGGCATATCTTTATGCTATTCCACGTGAATACTATGAGAAGTACCATGTTAGAAGATATGGTTTCCACGGAACATCTCACAGCTTTGTTTCTAAGGAAACAATTAAGTTTGCTAACCTTGATCCTGCTACAGCAAAGGTTATCGTATGCCACTTAGGTAACGGTGCTTCAATTTCTGCTTCAATAGGTGGAAAATGTGTTGATACTTCAATGGGACTTACTCCTCTTGAAGGTCTTATCATGGGAACTCGTTCAGGCGATCTTGATCCTGCAATTCTTGAATTCCTTTGCAATCATGAGAATCTTACAATAAGTGAGATGCTTAACATTCTTAATAAGAAGTCTGGTGTACTTGGTATGTCAGGTGGTATTTCTTCTGACTTTAGAGATCTTAACTCAGCTGCAGAAGAGGGAAATGAGGTTGCTAAGGTAACTCTTGAAGCTTATGCATACAGAGTTGCAAAATATATTGGTGCTTACACAGCTGCTATGAACGGTGTAGATGCAATTACATTTACAGCAGGTGTTGGTGAGAATGCAGCATGGTTAAGACCAATGGTAGCTAAGTATCTTGGTTATCTTGGTGTTAAGCTTGATGAGGAAGCTTCTAAGAAGGCTTGCGGTGAGAGCGGAATTATTTCTACACCTGATTCAAAGGTTAAACTTTGCGTAATTCCAACAAATGAAGAGTTGGCAATTGCAAGAGAAACATTAGCTCTTGTTAAGTAATTAAGTTTTATTGCAATATTTTGTTGACAAGGTCTGTACAGGTGCGTATAATAGACAAAGTGTGGAAATGAATTGTGTTCTTATTTTTTCTATTTACACACATAATAGTATGAATTGGAGACAATTATGCTAATTGATTTAAGAGAGCTTTTATCCGGTTCACAAGACGAGAAGACTTTTTCTGTTTCAGTTGATTTTGATAAGTTTGATGATGGTGTTACAGCTTATAACATTTCTGATAAACCATTGTTTGATTTATATATCAAGAAGATTGATAAGAATAAGATCTCTATCAAAGGTAACAGCAGTGTTACTCTTGAGATACCATGTGACAGATGCTTAGAGCCGGTTGATACGGTTATTGATTTTGCAATAGATGATATTGTTGATTTCAATGATGGAGCATCAGAAGATGAAGCAAAAGAAGAAAAAGACTATATTGATGGATACAACCTAGACGTGGACAAGTTAGTTTTCGGCGAAACACTTATATCCATACCGGGTAAAACCTTATGTAAGGAGGACTGCAAGGGACTTTGTTTGATTTGCGGTGCGAATCTAAACGAAGGTGAGTGCGGTTGTGACAGGGATGTCCTGGATCCAAGAATGTCTGTTTTCAAAGATATTTTAAACAATTTTAAGGAGGTGTAACCATATGTCAATTTGTCCAAAGAATAAATCTTCAAAGGCAAGAAGAGACAAGAGAAGAGCTAACTGGAAGATGAGCGCTCCAAATCTTGTAAAATGCAGCAAGTGTGGTGCATTAATGATGCCTCATAGAGTTTGCAAGTCTTGTGGATCTTACAACAAGAAAGAAATCGTAGCTGTTGATTAATAGTTTGCGAATATGATAATTACTGGGTTAAACCATTTAGGTTTGACCCGGTTTTTTTTCTTGATTTATAGACCTGTTCGTAGTATATTGATAAGGTGTATTACAACATATTAAGGAAGGTAATATATGATAAAGATTGCATTGGATGCCATGGGTGGAGATAATGCTCCCGGAGAGATTATCAAAGGTGCTGTTGATGCTGTAAATACAGAGTCAGAAAGCTTTGTTTACCTTGTTGGCAAGAAAGAAATTATTGAATCAGAACTTACTAAGTATAAGTACAACCAGGCACAGATTGGAATTGTGGACGCCAGAGATGTAATTGAGACAGGGGAACCTCCTGTTATGGCAGTCAGAAAAAAGAAAGATTCTTCATTAGTAAAGGGTCTTACAATGGTTAAGAATAAGGAAGCTGATGCATTTGTTTCAGCCGGAAGTTCAGGTGCTATTCTGGTTGGTGGACAAGTTATCGTTGGAAGACTTCCCGGAGTAGAAAGGCCACCAATAGGAGCTATTGTTCCAACTGATAAGGGATGTTGTATTATCGTTGACAGTGGTGCTAATGTGGACGCCAGACCGAATTTCCTTGTTCAGTGGGCAAAGATGGGTTCTATTTACATGGAAAGCTGCGTAGGTATTAAAAATCCGAGAGTTGCAATTGTTAATGTTGGACTTGAAGAGGAAAAAGGAAATCAGCTGGTAAAAGAAACTTATCCGTTACTCAAAGCATGCAATGATATTAACTTTATCGGAAGTATTGAAGCAAGAGAAATTCCTAACAGCGGAGCAGATGTAATTGTTTGTGATGCATTTGTGGGTAATGTAATATTAAAGCTTTATGAGGGTCTTGCAGGAACACTTCTCAAGAAGATTAAAGGTTCATTAATGAGTAACTTAAAGACTAAAATCGGTGCACTTCTCATTAAAGGTTCTTTAAAAGAAACTTTGAAAACAATGGATTCTTCTGAATATGGCGGAGCACCTTTGATTGGACTTAACGGTCTTGTTGTTAAGACGCATGGGAGTTCTAAAGCAAAAGAAGTTAAAAATTCAATTATTCAATGTGTTACATTTGCAAAACAAAACATTAATGAAAGAATCGTTGAATCTTTAAAAGATACGGCACCAACTGATGATAAAAAGGCTAATGAATAATATACGAATATTGTGTATATTAAATATTAGTGTATAAATTAACATTTGAAAGGATTACAATTATGGAATTTGAGCAGTTACAGAAAATTATCTCAGAAGTTTTAAATATTGATGAAAGTAAGATAACACTTGAATCATCATTTGTTGATGATCTTGGTGCTGATTCTTTGGATATATTCCAGATTATAATGGGTATTGAAGAACAGTTTGATATTACAATTCCGGAAGATGCTGCTGAGAATATTGTTACAGTAGGGGATGCTGTAGCACAAATTAAGAATGCTATCAATTAATTATATGATTTAATCACATTTTTATAAGCAGATGATGAAGTGAGGCTGTCCATCGGTGGTCTCACTTTTATTCTGTAATATTAAAAATATGCATTTTTAATGTGCAGACACAACTATGTCATGCGTCGAAAATGCGTAAGAATGGAGATTATAATGCATAATAAAAATCTGGATGAGTTTATGTCCGCAATTGGATATAAATTCAAAAATATTAATTTGTTGAAAAATGCATTAACCCACAGTTCCTATGCCAACGAAAAAAATGGTGGTCTTGTAAAAGATAATGAAAGACTGGAATTTCTTGGGGATGCGGTTTTGGAGCTTGTTTCAAGCGATTTTATTTACAATAATAATCCTTCAATGGATGAAGGAAAAATGACAAGACTCAGAGCCAGTATTGTCTGTGAACCTACTTTGGCTCTCTGCGCCAGAAAATTTCACCTTGATGATTTTATTATGCTTGGCAAAGGTGAGGAACTTACGGGAGGAAGAAGCAGGGATTCTATTGTCTCAGATGCTTGTGAAGCTTTAATTGGAGCGATTTATTTGGATGGTGGTTTTGCTAATGCAAAAGAGTTTGTTAATAAATTTATTTTAAATGATCTTGAGAATAAAAAACTCTTTTTTGATAGCAAGACTATCCTGCAGGAATTTATTCAGGGTATACATAAAGAGGTTACCTATGAAATAATAGGAGAAGAGGGACCTGAACATAACAAGCAGTTTATTGCATCTGCATACGTTGCAGATTTATTTAATGTAACATCTAAGGGACATACCAAAAAAGCGGCCGAACAGCATGCTGCTTATGAAGCACTGGTATTTCTTAGGGATAATGGATATAAGATAGAAACAGATTAAAGGATGACGTTTATATGTATTTAAAAAGTATTGAGGTACAAGGTTTTAAGTCATTTGCCAATAAAATAGTATTTGACTTTCATAATGGTATTACCGGAATTGTTGGACCAAACGGTTCGGGTAAGAGTAATGTTGCAGATGCCGTGAGATGGGTTCTTGGTGAACAGAGTGCCAAACAGCTTCGAGGCTCTAAAATGGAAGATGTTATATTTGCAGGTACCGAGAACAGGAAACCGGTAGGATTCGCTTATGTTTCAATTACACTTGATAACAGCGATCATGCACTTCCTGTAGAATATGATGAAGTAACTGTTTCAAGACGTGTTTACAGATCCGGTGAAAGTGAATATCTCATTAACGGTAATGCCTGCAGGTTAAGAGATGTTACGGAAATGTTTTATGATACAGGTATCGGTAAAGAAGGATACTCAATTATAGGACAAGGTCAAATTGATAAAATTTTAAGCGGAAAGCCTGAAGAACGAAGAGAACTTTTCGATGAAGCCGCAGGTATTGTTAAATTTAAAAGGCGTAAGGCTGCAGCAATTAAAAAACTTGAAAATGAGCGTAGTAACCTTGTACGTGTTAACGACATTTTATCCGAACTGGAAAAACAGGTTGAGCCCTTAAGAATCCAATCAGAAAAAGCAAAAGAATACCTTAATCTTAAAAATGATTTAAAAAAATATGATGTTAATGCTTTTCTTTTGGAAACAGACAGAATAAGGGCAGAAATCACTGACCTTAATGAAAAAATTAATATTGCAGATAATCAGTTAGAAGCTACAAAAAACGAATACGACAGTACTAAGGCTGAGTATGAGAAAGCTGAAAATCAATTAAATGATATAAATTCACAAATCGAAGAAGTGAATTCCCTTATTTCCGAAACAGAACTTCAGAAGCAGAAACTTCAAGGAGATTTAAAGGTATATGCTGAGCAGATAAAAACATTTGATGCAAACAACCACTTGTATTCTGAAAGAATTAATTCAATAAATAAAGAATATGAATTAAAAAATTCTTCAATATCTGAATTAAATAATGAATATGAAAATATTAATAATGAACTTTCTGATTACACAAGGCAATTAAATGAGATGTCTGCAGAAGCGGAACGTATTACCTGTGAGGTTGAAGGAATTTCAAACCAGATTGAAAGCAGACAGAATGAGATTTTTGATAATCTTACAAAACAGTCATCTATTAAGGCTGAAAATCAGAAATTTATTACTATGCTGGAACAGTTAAGTATACGAAAAGCAGAACTTAACAGTAAAATTATCAAAGACAAAAGTGATGAAGCAGCTCAAAGAGGCATAATAGATGGACTCATTAAAAATGTAGAATCTGACACTCAAAGAGTTGATGAACTTAATTTATCAATAGAAAAAAATAATAATAGTGTCACAGAGATAAAAGGTAAGATTGCTGAAATTAATGGTCAGATAGACAAACTTACCCAAAATTATCACAGAGAGAAGTCACGTCTTGAATCTCTTATTAATATTACAGAAAAATATGATGGATATGGCAACAGCATACGAAAAATCATGGAACTCAAGGAGAGTAATCCGGGTATTTTAGGGGTTATTGCTGACATTATTAAAGTAGAGAGAAAATATGAGACAGCTATTGAGACAGCCCTTGGCGGTACTATTCAGAATATTGTTACAGATAAGGAAAATACTGCAAAAGAACTTATTTCTTATCTTAAAGAAAATAAACTGGGAAGAGCAACATTTTTACCTTTAAATGCCATATCAGGACGTAATACTCTGGAAAAAGACCCTTGTATAAACGAAGCCGGGGTGGTTGGTATTGCCAGCAATCTTGTCAGGGTTTCATTCGAGTACGAAAATCTTGCCAAATATTTATTAGGTAGAATTCTGGTTGTAGATAATATTGATAATGCAATGGCAATTGCAAGAAAATATAAATACAGCTTAAGAATTGTAACACTTGAAGGTGAACAGCTAAATCCCGGTGGTTCAATGACAGGTGGTGCTTTTAAAAATTCAAGTAATCTTTTAGGAAGAAGAAGAGAAATTGAAGAATTAAAGAAGTCAGTATCTGAAATCAGTAAATCAATTGCAAATTATAAGGCGGATGTATCAGAACTTAGAAATACCATGTCAGGTATAAGAGCTGAAATTGAAAGTGATAATAAGCTTTTAAGAGAAGCACATCTTAATAAGAATACATCTGAGATTAATTTGAGACAGGCTAATGATAAAATGTCTGAAATTACTGCTGAATATGAGAAGGATCTTAAAGAATTAAGTGACATTGATTTAAAGACAAAAGAGATTGATGAAAATAAAAGTGCAGTTAGTGGAAATATCAATGCTCTGGATAACAGAAATGAAGAATCCAGAAAAGAAATTGATAACCTTAACAAACAGTTGGAAAACAAAAAAGCAGAGGAAAGTGCTGTTAGTTTAAAACTTGAAAATCTCAAGCTTTCTCATAATTCATATGAACAGAAACGTGATTTCATCAAAGAAAACATTAATCGTATTAATGATGAGGTTGAGAATCTTAAGTCTGAAGAATCTGACATTAGGGAAAAAATTGCAGCTACCCAGTTGGAAGTAGAGGCAAAGAATCAGGAAATAAAGGATGTTAATAATACTATTTCTGACCTTGAAAGTAAAAATACACTTCATAATGAAAGGATTTTACAACTTAAAAAGACCAGAGAAGAAATTAACAACAGCCATAAAGCCTTCTTTGATAAGCGTGAAAAGATAAATGAGCAGATTATACTTCTCGAAAAAGAAAGCTTACGTCTCCATAATCAGCATGATAAGCTGGAAGAATCAAATGATACTCTTGTTGATTATATGTGGAATGAATACGAACTTACATACAGTTATGCTTTAGAATTGAAAAGTGAGGAGCTCAACAATTTATCAGAGATCAGAAAACATATTAATGTCCTTAAATCTGATATTAAAAAACTGGGTAATGTCAATGTAAATGCAATTGAAGAATACAAGGAAGTAAGTGAACGATATGAATTCCTAAAAAACCAGCATGATGACATGATTGAAGCAGAACAGTCTCTTATCAAGGTGATTGATGAACTTGACAATGGAATGCGTGTCCAGTTCGAAGCAAAATTCAATGAAATAAAGAAAGAATTTGATATTGTATTTAAGGAATTATTTGGTGGTGGACGAGGAACTATAGAATTAGTAGAGGATGAGGATATTCTTGAAGCCGGAATAATAATAATTTCTCAGCCACCAGGAAAGAAACTTCAGAATATGATGCAGTTATCGGGTGGTGAAAAAGCACTTACTGCAATTGCACTTCTTTTTGCAATACAGAATCTTAAGCCTTCACCTTTCTGTCTTCTTGATGAAATTGAAGCTGCTCTTGATGATTCAAATGTAGAAAGATATGCAAAGTATCTTCATAAGTTAACAAAACATACACAGTTTATTGTTATCACTCACAGACGTGGTACCATGGCTGCATCTGACAGATTGTATGGTATTACCATGCAGGAAAAGGGTGTTTCTGCGCTTGTTTCAGTTGACCTTATATCTAATGAACTTGATAAAACAGGGAGGGACTAATGGGATTATTTTCTAAGTTAAAGGAAGGATTATCAAAAACAAGAGATAATATTGTTTCTGGAATTGATAATATTTTCAGTGGATTTTCTTCTATAGATGATGATTTCTATGAAGAACTGGAAGAAGCTCTTATTATGGGAGATATTGGAGTTTATACAACAGAAAGAATTATTGAAGACCTGAAGGTAAAAGTTAAAGAAAATAAGATTAAAGATCCAGCAGAATGTAAGCAGCTTCTTATTGATACTATTAAAGAGCAAATGAATCTTGGTGATAATGCCTATGATTTTGAGAACAAAAAATCTATTGTATTGCTTATCGGTGTTAATGGTGTAGGGAAAACCACTTCTGTAGGAAAGTTGGCAGGGCATTTAAAAACTCAGAACAAGAAAGTTATAATGGCAGCTGCAGATACATTCAGAGCGGCAGCCATAGAACAGTTAACTGAATGGTCTGACAGAGTGGGAGTTGATATTATTGCACAAAATGAAGGCTCAGACCCTGCTGCAGTTATATTTGATTCAATTGCAGCAGCGAAAGCAAGAAATTGTGATGTCCTTTTATGTGATACGGCAGGCAGATTACAGAATAAAAAGAACCTTATGGAAGAACTTCGCAAGATTGACAGAGTAATTGAAAGGGAGTATTCTGATGCCTATAGAGAAAATCTCATTGTTCTCGATGCCACTACAGGTCAGAATGCACTTTCGCAGTTACGTGAATTTAATGAAGTAACCAATATTACAGGTATAATTCTTACCAAAATGGATGGTACTGCAAAAGGCGGAATTGCGGTTGCAATTCAGGCTGAGTTTGGAATTCCGGTTAAATATATAGGCGTGGGAGAACAGGTTGAAGATTTACAAAAATTTGATTCAGACACATTTGTCAATGCTTTGTTTGATGTAGGAAGTGATACAGAGTAATATTTTGACTTATAACATCCGAATTTCATAAAAATGGAGGAAAGAAGTAAAAATGGAAGAATTATCATTAAAAAAATTTGAGGAAGCAGCAGAGAAGGTAAAAGAAGCAACACTTCCTACCAATCTTGTATATAGCGAATACTTTAGCAACCAGTCAGGTAACAAGGTTTATCTTAAACCTGAAAACATGCAGTATACAGGAGCATATAAAGTCAGAGGTGCTTATTATAAAATCAGCACTATGTCAGAAGATGAAAGAGAGAAAGGACTTATAACAGCATCAGCAGGAAATCATGCACAGGGCGTTGCCTTCGCAGCTAAGAAATACGGAGTAAAAGCCACTGTTGTTATGCCAACTACAACACCTTTGATTAAAGTCAACAGAACAAAAAGTTATGGTGCGGAAGTAGTTCTTTTTGGTAATGTTTACGATGAATCTTGTGAATATGCCTTAAAGTTAGCCAAAGAACAGGGATTGACATTTGTTCATCCATTTGACGATCTTGATGTTGCAACGGGACAAGGTTCTATAGCCATGGAAATTATAAAAGAACTTCCTACTGTAGATTACATTCTGGTTCCTGTTGGCGGCGGCGGACTGGCTACAGGTGTTTCCACACTTGCAAAGCTGTTAAATCCTAATATCAAGGTTATAGGTGTAGAACCAGCCGGAGCTAACTGTCTTCAGGCATCTATTGAAGCCGGAAAGGTGGTTACACTTCCTACAGTAAATACAATTGCTGACGGTACAGCAGTTAAAACTCCGGGTTCAAAGCTGTTCCCTTATCTTCAGAAGAATCTTGATTCAATCATAACTGTCCCTGATGAGGATTTGATTGTGGCTTTCCTTGATATGGTAGAAAATCATAAAATGGTAGTTGAAAATTCAGGACTTCTTACAGTTGCAGCACTCAAGCAGCTTGATGTGAAGGATAAGAAGATTGTTTCAATCCTTTCAGGTGGTAACATGGATGTAATTACAATGTCTTCTGTTGTACAGCAGGGACTTGTTCAAAGAAGCCGTATATTTACAGTTTCAGTTCTTCTTCCTGACAAGCCGGGTGAACTTGTTAGAGTTGCCCAGATTATCGCAAAAGCAAACGGAAATGTTATTAAGCTTGAACATAACCAGTTTGTAAGCATTAACAGAAAGGCAACAGTTGAGTTAAGAATTACAATTGAAGCTTTTGGTCATGAACACAAAAATGAAATAGTTTCGGAACTTGAAAAGGCAGGTTTAAGACCTAAAATTGTTAAGGTCAATATCTGATTCAAGCAATTATTAATAAGTTTCTATTTAATTCAAACAATTTTATTACATAAATAAAAATAATGTTAGTTTATAGAGAGTGTGTAGATTATGTGTTTCACATAATTTACACACTTTTTACACAAATACAACAATTTATCTTTTTAATATAATCTCATAGTCAGGTAGTTGTAAAACAGTTTGAACATATATGATTCTTGCAATTACCTACATCTCACCATAAGTGAAAGGAGATTTATATTAATGTTTTTAAGCAGGAAAAAAATAATATATTTAATTATTACAAGCCTTTTTATTTTCTCTTCATTTACAGGTTGTAAAAATACCAGCGAAAACACGGCAGGGGAAGAAACTGCTTCAGATTCAGTTTCTTTACAGGATTTAATCGAAAGTACGGATCCTAAACTTTCAATAGAGCTGGATGAAGAAGATAAAATCACAAGCTGGGATGATGCTTCATCTACTAAAATTTCTCTTAATTCTACATCAGCTTCCGTAAAGGGTTATGGTGCTTCAGTTAATGATTCAACAATTACAATTACCCAGGCAGGCACGTATGTAATATCTGGAACAATGACTGATGGAAGTGTTATAGTCAAAACAGAAGATAAGGATACAGTAAGAATCGTCCTTAATAATGCATCTATAACCAATACTTCAACAGCTCCTTTAATTGTTGAAGATGCCAAAAAAGTTATAATTACTCTTGCTGATAATACTATAAATTCCCTGACAGACAGTTTAAGAAAAACAGTTGAATCAGAAGATTATTCATCAGCTTTATACTCAAAATCTGATTTGGTGTTTAACGGAACAGGAACTCTTAATATATCAGCATCTTATAGAAATGGAATCAAATCCACAGATGATTTAATAATAGTTTCCGGTACATTTAATATAAATAGTGTAGAAGACGGAATTATTGGAAAAGATTTTGTCGGTATAAAAAATGGTACAATAACCGTTAATTCAGGATGTGATGGAATTAAATCCACCTATGATACCGATACTTCAAAAGGTAATATTGTAATTGAAGACGGAGATATGGATATAACATCTTCCAACGATGGTATTCAATCAGAGAATATCCTTGTTATCAATGGCGGAACAATAAATATTAAGACAGGTAACGGAGCCGATAACTCTTCAAAGACACATTCCGATTCCATGATAGGAAACAAGGGAAACTTAAGAATACCTTCTACTACAACCTCCGCATCTGACAGTTCCACAGAAGAGAGCATGAAAGGAATTAAAGCCTCTGAAATAATATATATCTACAACGGAAATATTGTTATTTATGCAGATGATGATGCCATTCATACAAATGGTGCAGTTTTTATTAAAAACGGTACAATTAATATCAAATCAGGAGATGATGCAGTACATGCAGACAGCGAGATAACTATTGATAATGGCAATATTACCGCATCAAAATGTTATGAAGGACTTGAAGCTGAAAAAATCACAATTAACGGTGGTGAAATAAATATTACAGCCAGCGATGACGGAATGAATGCTGCGGGAGGCTCAGTATCAACTCCAACATCTTTTGGTGGCGGAAAAGCAAACGCTTCCAATGCATCTAATGCTTCAACTGTTAACCTTACAATTAATGGTGGAAATATATATGTAAATGCTTCAGGAGACGGACTTGATTCTAACGGAACAATGACTATAAATGGTGGAAATATTACAGTATGCGGTTCTGTATCCAACGACAATACAGCGCTGGATTTTGATTCAAGCTGTACAATTAACGGTGGTACACTTATGGCATTTGGTTCAATCGGAATGCTTGAGACTCCTACATCAGTTTCTAACGGATGTTGTATTGTTTCTACATTTTCTACCACATCATCAGGTTCAGAATACACGTTGAAAGATTCCTCAGGAAATGTTATCCTTAGTTATACGCCTGATAAGAACTACTCAGCAGCAATAGTATATTCAGACAAAATCGTTTCGGGAAATACATATACAGTGACAGCTGGCTCTAATTCCCTGTCAGTCACAGCATCTTCCGGTGTCACAGGTAACAACGGAGGAATGGGACAGATGCCAAACGGCGGAATGCAGAATGGCGGAATGCAGGGAGGTGCCGGCAGTATTCCTAAAGATGATTTTGGTGGAAATAAGAGTGGTTCCGGTCGTAATGCATATAATTAAATAAATATTTTAATATGAGGGGAACCAATGAAAAAAGAGGATTATAAAAAATATTTCGGAATAACAATAAGTTTATTTGGCGCCATTGCACTTTCTATAATATTATTTTTCTTTATATATAGAATGCCTGGAATCAGCGGCGGGATACAGCATCTATCCAAAGTGTTAATGCCTTTTATAATCGGTGGATGTCTGGCCTATGTTATATGTCCCATGGTAAACAGACTTGAACGACTTTTTCTGAAATTATTATCCTTTATTAAAGAGGACAAAAAAAGAGCAGCTATAGCCTTCAACTGTAGCGTATTCGGGGGAATAATAATAACCATAATTATAATTTACATTATAATAATTATAATCGTTCCCAATCTTATTTCCAGCATTGTAAAACTTGTTCAGATTCTTCCGGCTAATGCAGACAGACTTATCTCATGGGCTGAAAAAATTCTCAACGAGAACGAGATGATTATGCAGTACTCGGAACAGGTTATTGATAAAGCCACCGAGTTTGTACAGAATTTTATTAATGATGAACTCCTAACATACGTTCAAAACATCACAGTGGGTCTTTCTACAGGAGTTATAAGTGTTTTCAATGTATTATTCAATGTTTTAATAGGTTTTATTGTTGCCATATATTTTCTTATGTCAAGAAAGAAACTTGCCCGTCAGGGAAAATTAGTGGTTTACAGTATATTTAAAAAAGACACGGCTGATTCCATTATGGAAGAAGTCAAATATGCAGATAAAATTTTTAGCGGATTCATCAACGGAAAAATACTTGATTCAGTTGTTGTAGCCATAATCTGCTATATTGGACTGGAGATTTTCTCCTTTGCAAATCCTGGAAAAAGTATGATGAGTGAAATACTTATCTCTGTCATAGTAGGAATTTTTAATATAATTCCTTTTTTTGGATGGTACATAGGATGGTTTATAGGTGCCTTGTTGGCTTTAATGGTGAATCCAATACAGTGTCTTTTCTTCATTATATTTGATTTTATTTTACAACAGATAGACGGTAATATACTTGGGCCTAAAATTCTTGGCAATAATACCGGTATTTCAAGCTTCTGGGTATTATTTGCAATTCTCCTTTTTGGTGATATGTGGGGTTTTTCAGGAATGCTTATTGGAGTTCCTTTATTTGCAGTTATATACCATCTCATCAAAAAGCTTGTATTTAAAGGATTAAAACGTAATGGTCAGGAAGAAATGGGAGCGGAGTATGAAAGAGACTACCCAAGGAAAGAAAGCGAAAGCTTCTCTGAAAATGTGAAAAATGCCGCAGAGAAAATTCATGATGCCTATGATAATTATGAGAATTCCATTAATGCAGAAAAACGAAGAGCAAAAGAAGAAGCTGAAATGCAGTCCAGATTAGAAGCTGAAAATGGTGTGGATTACAAAGAAACAGATACTATTCTTGACAATGAAAGCGATTATACACAAGAGTAAAATTAAAATGTTTAAAAAATCTACACATTTAAAATTTTAAAGAAAAGTGTCAAGTAAAAAAGCTTGACACTTTATTTTTGCTATGATATTATACTCAAGGTTTGAGATAAATATTTATTTTAAACGAAGGATTTGGTGAGTTATGGAGCGAATTGTAGAACAGACATTATTATATGATTTTTACGGTGAGTTACTTAACGAACATCAGAGAAGTATTTATGAGGATGCATTTTTTAATGATCTCTCATTAAGTGAAATTGCAGATGAATACGGCATTTCCAGACAGGGCGTTCATGATTTGATTAAAAGAGTAACTAAGACCCTGGAAGGTTACGAATCAAAACTTCATTTAATTGATAAATTTCTTGATACCAAAGAAAAGGTATCTGAGATTGATAAGTTGGTTGATTCTTATATCGAGTCCAAGGATATGAATGATATTCATAAGATAAAAGAACTTTCCAATGAGATTTTAGAAGATTTTTAAAGATTACTGTTGTTATTTGATTCAATAAGGATATTTTGTATGGAGGTTAGTAATGGCATTTGATAGTCTTTCTGATAAGTTGCAGAATATTTTTAAGAACCTTCGCGGAAAAGGTCGCTTAACTGAAGCTGATGTTAAAGCTGCACTCAAAGAAGTTAAGATGGCGCTTCTTGAAGCTGATGTTAACTTTAAAGTTGTAAAGCAGTTTGTTAAATCAGTGGAAGAGCGAGCTGTTGGTCAGGATGTTATGACAAGTCTTACTCCAGGACAGATGGTAATAAAGATTGTTAATGAAGAAATGGTTTCATTAATGGGCTCTGAAACTACTGAAATACACTTGAAGTCAGGAAATGAAATAACCATCATTATGATGGCCGGTCTTCAGGGTGCTGGTAAGACAACCACAACTGCAAAGCTTGCAGGTAAGTTCAAAGCTAAAGGTAAAAAGCCATTGCTTGTTGCCTGTGATATTTACAGACCTGCTGCGATTGAACAGCTTACAATTAATGGTACGAAACAGGGCGTTGAAGTATTCTCCATGGGTACCAACCACAGTCCTGTAGATATTGCCAAAGCAGCAATTGCTCATGCAAAGACTAACAATTTCAATATTGTAATTCTCGATACAGCCGGTAGACTTCATGTTGACGAAGATATGATGAATGAGCTTATCGAAATAAAGAATCAGGTTAATGTTGATCAGACAATACTTGTTGTTGATTCCATGACAGGTCAGGATGCGGTTAATGTTTCTGCAAGTTTCAATGAAAAGATTGGTATTGATGGTGTTATACTTACAAAGCTTGATGGTGATACCAGAGGTGGTGCTGCTCTTTCCATAAAAGCAGTTACAGGTAAACCTATTCTTTACGTTGGTATGGGAGAAAAGCTTTCTGATTTGGAACAGTTTCATCCTGACAGAATGGCATCAAGAATCTTAGGCATGGGAGATGTGTTATCCCTCATTGAAAAAGCTGAAGCACAGATTGACGCTGACAAAGCAAAGCAGATGGAACAGAAGCTTAAGAAAGCTGAATTTGACTTTGACGACTTTTTAGAATATATGGGTCAGATCAGAAATATGGGCGGTATTAGTTCGATTCTTAGCATGCTTCCCGGAATGGGAATGGGTGGTAATATGAAAAATATGCAGATGCCGGATGAAGCCGAGGCTGAAGCCGGCCTTAAGAAAACTGAGGCAATCATATTCTCCATGACAGCTAAGGAACGTAAGAATCCTGATATACTTAATCCATCAAGAAAGAACAGAATAGCAAAAGGTGCCGGTGTTGATATAAGCGAAGTTAATCGTCTTATAAAACAGTTTGAACAAATGAAAAAGATGATGAAACAGATGCCGGGAATGATGAAAGGTGCTAAAAAGGGAAGATTTAAACTACCTTTTTAACATAGATTATTAAAGAATTTATTTAGGAGGTGAAATTAAATGGCAGTAAAGATTAGATTAAAGAGATTAGGTGAGAAGAAGTCTCCTTTCTATA
>JAUNPK010000044.1 GCA_030536855.1 Eubacteriales bacterium | reverse complement strand
TTTATATTTTCCTGATTTATTTTTTCATGCTTCTTATCTTCCATGTTTAACCTCATATAATCAGTTTTATCTCAATATACACCTTTAGAGTGTACAGTATTATTATGAACATTTTATGTCATAGATGTAAATTATTATCTTCCTATGTGGTTTTTTTGAAGCAAATACTGTAAAATGTAACTGTATTATGTACATTTTTATATAAGTCGCATGACGGAATGAGGTTAATTTTGAATAAAAAAGCTTTTTCCACTTTGGAATTTAATAAAATAATAGATAAACTTATTTCTTTTGGATGCTCAGAGGGTGCTAAGGATATGCTTCATAAACTTGAACCCATGACAGATATTAATGAAATCAACTTATGTCTTGATGAAACCAATGATGCTCTTTCAAGAATTTACCAGAAGGGAAGCATAGATTTCTCCGGCATCAAAGATATTCGCGGTTCAATAGCAAGACTTAAGGTAGGCAGTTCCCTCAATGCAAAGGAATTACTTAGTATCGCATCAGTGTTGGAATGTTGTGCACACACTAAGAATTATTACGAGTACAGACAGGACTCCCTCACATCTGTTATTGACACGTTAGATCCTATAACTTTACTTCTTAACAGCATCAAAAAATGTATTATTTCGGAAGACGAAATAAGCGATGATGCCAGTTCAACTTTAAGGGACATAAGGCGAAAGAAGAATCTCGCAGGAGACAGAATTCACACAGAACTTAATAAGATTATAAATTCTCCATCCTTAAGAACTTATCTTCAGGATTATGTAATCACCACAAGACAGGGGCGTTTCTGTGTTCCTGTCAAGGCTGAATACAAATCTTCTTTCCCAGGTATGGTTCACGATCAGTCACAAACAGGTGCAACCTTGTTTATCGAACCTGCTGCCGTTGTTAAACTGAACAACGATATCCGGGAACTGGAACTTGCGGAGGAAGCTGAAATTGAAGTCATTCTGTCTGATTTAAGTGCAAAGGCTGCCGAATATACAGACCCGCTTCTCACAGATTATGAACTTTTGACGAAACTTGATTTTGTGTTTGCCAAAGCTCTGTTGTCAAGACATTTTCACTGTAGCAGACCTGTAATGAATGACAATAACATAATTAATATTAAGAAGGGACGTCATCCGTTAATTGATGAACATACAGTTGTTCCTACAGACATCTATATTGGCAGAGATTTTCAACTGCTTATTATTACCGGTCCCAACACCGGTGGTAAAACCGTATGTTTAAAGACTGTAGGGCTCCTTACTTTAATGGCTCAGTCAGGTCTTAATATCCCTGCCCTGGACCACTCGGATATAGCGGTATTTAATGAAATATTTGCCGATATAGGAGATGAACAAAGCATTGAACAAAGTTTAAGCACATTCAGTTCACACATGACTAATACCGTCAAAATTTTGGAACAGGCTGATAATAAAAGTCTTATTCTGTTTGATGAGATAGGTGCAGGAACAGACCCCACAGAAGGTGCTGCACTGGCAATTTCCATACTTGATAATCTTTTTAAACGGAAAGCTACCACTATAGCAACTACCCATTACAGTGAAATTAAGGTATACGCCCTTACAACAGATGGAGTCTGTAATGCCTGCTGTGAATTTGATGTAGAATCTTTAAAACCTACTTATAGGCTTCTTATCGGAATTCCGGGAAAGAGTAACGCATTTGCCATATCTAAAAAGCTTGGTCTTTCCGATGATATTATAGAAGATGCCACCAGACGCCTTAACTCTGAGGACGTACGTTTTGAGGATCTTGTTTCTGATTTGGAACACAGCCGAATCACAATCGAAAAAGAGAGAGAAGAGATTCAGTCTTACAAAGAAGAGATTTCCAAGTTAAAATCTGAACTCCAGACAAAATCCCAGCGCATTGATGAAAAGAAAGAAAGCATAATAAGAAAAGCTAATGAAGAGGCTGCTCTTATTCTTAAGGACGCTAAGGATTACGCAGATAAAACTATTAATGCCATGAATAAACACGGTCTCACCATTAAGGAATTAGAAAAACACCGCAGTGATATTCGTGAAAAGATGAACAAAAAACAGGAAAAACTCAAGGTTGAGCCTTCGAAAGTAACCTCTCACAAAGCTCATGATATTTCCGAGTTCAAGGAGGGAATGCATGTAAAGGTTCTTACCATGAATGTTATAGGTACTGTTTCATCTGTCCATAAGTCCAAAAATCAGGTATCTGTTCAGGTGGGAAGTCTTTCAACCAAAATGGATATTAAGAATCTTGCCATCCTCACCGGTTATAAAGATCCGGAAGAGCCAAAGTCTTCAAAGGGAACCGGTGGTTCAAGTAAAATTAAGATGTCCAAATCTTCAAAGATATCAACAGAAATTAATCTGTTAGGTTACACCGTAGATGAAGCGGTGGCGGTCCTTGATAAATATCTGGACGACGCTTATATAGCAAAACTTCCACAGGTAAGAATTGTTCACGGCAAAGGCACCGGTGCCCTTAGAAGCGGTATAACCTCTTATCTTCGTGGTATATCATACATTAAAGATTTCCGTCTCGGCCAGATAGGCGAAGGCGGTGAAGGCGTCACTATTGTGGAATTTAAATAACAAGGAGGACAATTCCTCTTCTCGCTTGAGAAGCTCGAATTTTTTCTTCGAAAAAACAAGGAGGAATATATGGCTGCTAAACAAAGAATATTAATTGTTGATGATGATGAAAATATTGCTGAGTTAATTTCTCTCTATCTTACCAAGGAATGTTTCGAAACAAAGATTGTTTACGATGGAGAAAATGCTCTTGAAGCTCTGTCAAAATTCAAACCTAACCTCATTTTACTGGATCTTATGTTGCCGGGAATTGACGGATATCAGGTCTGCAGGGAAGTAAGAAAAGTTAATGATACTCCTATCATAATGCTGTCTGCAAAGGGCGAGACCTTTGACAAGGTTCTTGGATTAGAGCTGGGCGCTGATGATTATATGATTAAGCCTTTTGATTCCAAAGAACTTGTAGCGCGTGTTAAGGCGGTTCTGAGAAGATATCACCTTCCTCATTCAAACGGAGTGGATTCCGGCTCAGCCCGTTGCATCTCTTATCCTGACCTTATCATCAATCTGGATAATTATTCCGTATCCTACTGCGGAGTTACATTGGAGATGGCACCAAAAGAGATTGAACTCTTATACTTTATCGCAGCCTCTCCAAACCAGGTATTTACAAGAGAGCAGCTTCTGGATAATATATGGGGCTACGATTATATCGGCGATACAAGAACAGTTGATGTTCACATTAAACGTATTCGTGAAAAAATAAGAGACCATGAACACTGGGCTATTGAGACAGTCTGGGGTATTGGTTATAAATTTGTTTCAAAGTAACAATTACTTATCAGGAAGGGTTATGTAAAATGAAGTCAAATATGCTGTCAAAATACATCGCAGTCTATATAGGCGTTGCAATAATCAGTTTTATAGCAGTTTCATTTGTATGCTATAAAATTGATTATAATAGAGTTTATCAGTCATACTCAGACGCACTCTATTCTCAGGCTAACGATATATCAAAAAGATACGCAAAAGACTATTTTTCTGTTGAGCATTTATCAACTATAAATGCCCAACTGGAAACCATCTCAAAACTTAATGACACACGCATCATGTTTGTAGACCCAACCGGTAACGTTATGCTTGATACAGGTTTTAAAGGAACCCCATTAGAAGATAATGTCCTTTATACCATTGATGATTTCGATTATTCCAAACTTAACGGTAAGCATTCTCAGTTCAGTAATTTTTATGGGGTTTTTGATGAAAATGTCTTAAGTGTTTATTCCCCAATCAACAAGAATTATATTCTTCGGGGGTATGTGGTTATAAATATGCCCGCCAGTGTAATTGAGGACAGAGTGTATCTTACTTTCAACACAAACTATTTAACTTTGGCTATCGTATGTCTGTTATCTCTTTCATTTTTAGCTCTGTATTTTATTTACATACATATACCAATAAACGAACTTACAAAAGCTACCAAAGAATACGGAAAAGGTAATCTTTCATACAGAATTAATTCAAAGCATAACGATGAAATAGGTAAGCTGGCTATATCACTTGATTATATGGCAGCAAAGCTTAATGAGATGGATCAGTACCAGCAGAAGTTTTTATCTAATATTTCCCACGACTTCCGTTCTCCTCTCACTTCCATTAAAGGATATCTTGAAGCCATACAGGATGAAACCATACCAGCTGAAATGATTAATAAATATATAAATATTGTCTTATTCGAGACAGATCGTCTTACCCGACTTACCAGCAACATTCTTACTCTCAACGAACTTGATCCTAAAACAGTAAGTCTGGAATTGTCTGTATTTGACATTAATTCAATTATTAAGCACACAATAGAAACCATGGAAGGTAATTGCAAGAAGAAGAAAATAAAGTTCAGCCTTGCCTTTGCAGGAAGTATAGAAAATGTAAAAGCTGACAAGGGAAAGATTCAACAGGTTATATATAACCTTATTGATAATGCAATTAAATTCAGCCATGAGAATTCAATAATATATATTACTGTTAAGGAAAAAGGTGACAAAGCACAGATTTCAATAAAAGACACTGGTATCGGAATACCTAAAGATGATATAGACAAAATATGGGACAGATTCTACAAATCAGACTCTTCACGAGGCAAAGATAAGAAGGGGTCAGGCCTGGGTCTTTCCATCACAAAAGAAATAATACAGGCTCATGACGAGCACATTGATGTTATAAGTACAACCAATGTAGGAACAGAATTTATATTCACCCTTCCTCTTGCCAAAGATGATAATTAATTTAATTTTTCCACTCCATATTATGGAGATGTCCTTCAAGATTCATATGGGCAAAATTATGCTGACGCAATGCTTCATATAATACAATTGCAACAGAATTGGACAAATTAAGAGACCTTATATCTCCTATCATAGGAATTCTTACGCATGTATCTTCATGATCAACAAGAATTTCCTCCGGTATTCCTGCGCTTTCTTTTCCAAACATAATATAGCAGTCATCTTCATAGTTGACTTCTGTATAGGTATAATGCGCTTTCGTTGTCGCCATATATATTTTTGCACCGGGATTCCTCTCAAGAAAATCCTCATAATCTCTGTAAACAGTTACATCAAGCTTATCCCAGTAATCAAGCCCTGCTCTTTTTAACATCTTTTCATTCAAAAGGAAGCCCAGCGGCTCAATAAGATGCAACCGTACACCTGCCGCTACACAGGTTCTACCGATGTTGCCGGTATTTGCCGGCATCTCCGGCTCATGTAAGACGATATTAATCATAACTATTCTTCACTCTTTACTGCAATGTCAAGTTCCATTGTTATATCTCCCTCCGTACTAAGAGGAATACATATATTTTTAGTGTAAGATTGCGAAATCTTCATGGCACCTCGACATAAAGTTGGTGGTGTAATATCTATACCAATTCCTTTAGTTGATAGAATAGTTGCAGCATTACCCATTATCATATTACCCAACTCACTAATAGCACTTGTAGCCATTTCATCCAACTCATTAACAGGCATACCCATCATCATCTTAGATGCTATTTCAAGAGCTTTTTCATAGCCAAGTGCGATAATCACCTGACCTCTCATCTCTCCTGTAACACCAATCATTATAATAACGGAATCCTGCTCAAATTCAGTTGTCTTAACATATGGTTTGCCAATTTTCATTTCTGTCTGACAGGCATCCTTCATAATACTTGTGGCCGCCATTAAAAATGGATTGATGCATTCTACGTTAATTTCAGCCATAAATTACCTCCTGGGAGTTCTTATAGTTTATCAATAAACTGTTGTATCCTTTGTAAGCCTGTTTTCAGATTATCTATAGAATATGCGTAAGATATTCTAATAAATCCCTCACCACTATCACCAAATGCCGTACCCGGCACAACAGCTAATTTCTGTTCTTCAAGCAACTTTGTTGCAAATTCTTCCGAAGTCATTCCAAACTTCTTAATAGAAGGAAATATGTAAAATGCCCCAAATGGTTCGAAACATTCAATACCCATTTCTTTGAAAGCATTAATTAAATATCTTCTTCTCTGGTCATAAGCTTCCACCATCTTATCCACTTCTGCATCACAGTTCTTTAAAGCCTCGACTGCTGCAAACTGGCTTGTGGTTGGAGCACACATTATTGCAAACTGATGAAGTTTAGTCATCTGACCTATAATCTCTTTTGGTCCACAGGCATATCCTAACCTCCATCCTGTCATAGCAAAGGCTTTTGAAAATCCATTAATGGTAATGGTTCTTTCTCTCATTCCCGGAAGACTTGCTATAGAGCAGTGTCTTCTTCCTCCATACGTAAGCTCGGAATATATTTCATCTGAGATTACATATAAATCATGTTTAATTATAACCGGCACTATCTGTTCAAGTTCTTCTTTAGTCATTATAGCACCTGTTGGATTATTAGGGAATGGCAAAACTAAAATTTTGGTCTTGTCAGTTATACTCTCTTCTAACTGTTCTTTTGTAAGTTTAAACTCATTCTCTGCCTTAAGATTAATAATAACCGGTGCTGCATCTGCCATAATAGCACAAGGAAGATATGACACATAACTTGGCTGTGGAATAAGTACCTCATCTCCCGGATCCACCATGCATCTAAGGGCAATATCAATAGCTTCACTTCCGCCTACGGTAACCAAGGTCTCTTCCGACGGATTATAAAGAACTCCGTACTTTCTGTGGACGTAATTGCAAATCTCCTGTCTAAGCTCCATGAGACCTGCATTAGAAGTATAAAATGTTCTTCCTTTTTCCAGTGAATATATACCCTCTTCCCGCACACTCCAAGGTGTATCAAAATCCGGCTCTCCAACTCCTAATGAAATTGCATCCGGCATCTCATTAACAACATCAAAGAATTTTCTTATTCCTGATGGCTGAATATCAACAATTTTCTTGGATAAAGCATTTCTCATGGCGTTACAAGCATCCTTTCATCCTTTTCATCTGAGTCCAAAACAATTCCATAATCCTTATACTTCTTTAAAACAAAATGTGTTGAAGTACTAAGAACAGATTCAAGAGGTGATAACTTTGTAGAAACAAACTGTGCAACTGACTTCATTGTCTTTCCCTCGATAATTACCGTAAAGTCAAATCCGCCTGACATAAGATAAACTGATGTTACCTCATCATATTGGTAGATTCTTTCTGCAATGCTGTCAAATCCAAGGCCTCTCTGTGGTGTCACCTTAACTTCAATAAGGGCTGTAACCTTATCTTCTGTGGTTTTATCCCAATTTATAAGAGTGTTATATCCGCAAATAACATGTTCCTTTTCCATATCCGCTATCTCATTGGCGACTTCCGCCTCCTGCATTCCAAGCATAACTGCCATATCTTTAAGGTCTATTCTTCCGTTATTTTCCAGCATGTTAAGGATTTTCTCTCTCATAATGTCGCACCCTTTCCTAATAATTTATATATTTCATCCTGTTGAGGTAAATCTAAAAATCTTACTTCATCATTACTGCGAATTATTCTTTGGTTACCTTCTGTAACCTTACCTATCACTGTTGCCTTAATTCCACAGGTGTTTAATAGTTTAACTATATCACATCCGTTATCAGATGTCACCAACAAACATCCTAAAGATTCCAGTTCATAAGGGTTAATATTAAACAGTTCACATATCTCTACAATTTCCTGTTTTACAGGGATTGCTCTAAGGTCAACATCAATTCCCACATTGCCCGACTCAGCCAAATCCCACAGGGATGCGAATATTCCGCCTTCTGAAACATCGTGCATGCGAACACTACTGTCGCTTTTTAATACAACTTCTGCTATATCCCCTACAAGCATATCCTTTTCATTACCAAGGGCCTTATCAATAACATCACAAGGTAAAACTTTAAGTATTTCTTCCTGCTTTGCATCAATAATCTGTCGTATGCCACTTATTCCTATCCATCTCGCCGCTACAATATCCTGCCCCGGCTTAACTTTCGGTCTTGATACATTTTCCACACCCAATGATGTTACGGTAACTACCGGCTGATTCACTTTTTCACTGACTGTTGTATGGCCTCCCAGTATTGGAATTCCCGCAACTGCAGCCTGCCTTTCAAGCTCTCCTATAATTTCCTTCAGACGTATTTCCCTTGCTTTATCATTAAGGATTACGCAATCAAGAATCCCCACCGGACATCCTCCGGCTGCATATATATTGTTAACTGCCCTGTATACCGCCATATATCCGCAGGCTACACTTGAAAGAGCTATATTGCTGTCACCTGCTGCAAATCCTGATGCATCCTGTCCCAAATATGGTTTTTCAAGTTTTTGTCCGACTCTTTTGCGAATCAGTTTAAATACTGATCTTGATAATATTGTATCTGAAACTTTACCTAATTTCATGTGTTACTACCTCTCCAAAACAATATACGAAAATATGTAAACAATATACATGAGCATTCTGTGTTGAATGTTAGCCTTGTTACCTCAAAATTTTCATTGTATAATATCTACTGTTTAAAGAAACATAGAGAAAGCCATAGGCACAACCATTGCAGCAATAAGAATTATTATAATTACTGATGTGAATACTTTCTTAGTTTTTTTATTATTAAAATTAATCATAATTTGCCTCCATAACTATAAAATGTATGTGGCAGGCACGAGGAATATACATGCGCCTACTATTGCCTTATTTTATAATAATAATTTGTCTTATTCAACTTTATATTAAGAAAAGTGAACGTAATCAACAGGAAAAATTGGAAAAATTCTGGGAAAAAGAACGACGTGCCAATGGGGTCCGAAAAAAAGACCTGAGCGGACTTGACTATATATCAATTCCTGACGAATGTACAGATTTAGAAAGTTATCCCACTCTTCTCAGCCTCACTGATAACAATTTTTCCTGCAAACGTGCATATGAAACAATATGCAATCTAAAAGAGAAAAAGATAGTCAATCTTACAGGAATAAGCAATACTGATTTAAAGCTTAATTATGGTGTTGCAAATCTCCCTGTTCTGACTGAGTATGACGACAATTTTACAGAACTGGTAAGGTCTCTTCAGACTTTAGGTCACTGTCTGCTTGAAGCTAATGATACGCAAACTGCACAAATATTTCTTGAATTTGCCGTATCCATAGGTAGCGACATAAAGCAGACCTATTCAGATCTTGCGTTAATATTTTCCAAGCATGGAGAAAAAAATAAGCTGGATAAACTTATCACATATGCTTCCACCCTTAATTCCATTAACAAGGATTTAATCATTCAGGATTTAAAGCAATTGCAATAACCAATCCAACTTACTGTTTATTTACCGTATTCAGAAATAATTTTATCGATGGTTCGCGATGCCATACTTTTTGTCATCTCATCCACCGGTATTTCCAATACTATATTGTGTTTTTTTATGAGAGCATTGACGTACTTTTTCTGGGCAGCCGTTATAGGGCTATCTTTTTTTACGCTGTACACCAGTGTATTTGTAAATTCAAACCCTGAATCATCCGGTTTCTTTTCGTACATTTTCCAGTAAATATTGCTGGAACTCATGGCATCATCCAATGCCCTGTGGGAATTGCCCGGGTCGATTCCAAGGTAACTACACAGATAATCCAGATTTTTATGTTCCAGCTCCGGATATATCCGCCTTGCCATTTTCAGGGTATCAATACCATTGCAAACCAATTCATATCCGTTATTAACTGCCGCTTTCTTTAAAAAGCTATAATCAAATATGACATTGTGACCCATTATAGGATAATCACCGATAAACTCTATGACCTCGCCTATAACATCCTCTATTCTTGGCTTACCTATAACATCCTCATTGGTTATATGTGTTAAATCCTTAACCCGTTCCGGTATTTTAAACCCAGGATTGATAAGGGTAGAGTACTTGTCAGTAACTCTACCCTCTATAACTTTTATCATTCCGATTTCTATAATTCTGTCACCGGCAGGATTAACTCCTGTAGTCTCCAAATCCAGTGCAACATAATCCTTAATCATAATTATTCTACCTTTTTCTTGTATCTGTATTATACAGACCTACCCAAGCTTTTTCTTCTTAAATAGTCTTCACCTATTACATTTCCTGCAACTGCAAGAAGATGGGCATCGATATTAGGCAGTTTTGAATGCTGTATTTTTCTGTTAAAAGACGTAACGCAAACATTACCATTACAAATTCTTGCCCCAACTATAAACTGCATAACCTGGACAATTCCCATCTCTTTATAAGTTTTATAAAATTCAGGTGACTTTCTCTCCAGAAAGCCAATATTCTCAATCACTTTGATTCCATCTTCCCTGAAATCAGGAATGTAGTTATCCTGTGCCAGAAAATCACCATTATCTTTTCCTACAGGTTCATCTCCATACATTACCAGCCTTAATTTATTTTCCTGGTCATATAGGAAGATACTGTCCATCTCAAATGCAATTGCCAGCTTTTCCAATGCCTTTCTTTTCACCTGACTGTCTCCCAGCATATACTCCTGAATAAAATCGTTGACGATTTTCGTTTTCATATATTTGTAATATGCTGAATCATCCTGTTCAATAGCTTTTCCCTGTTCAATATACTGAGAATGTAAATCCTTATGGAATATTACATATCTGTCTTTTCCTCTCTCTTTTGCAAGATAAAGCATCTTGTCAGCAATTTTAAAAAGAGTATCGTAATCTTTTCCATCATGAGGATATGTTGAAGATCCTATTGAGCAGGTAATCTTATTAATGTTACGGGGATCATTATGATACAAAAATGCAACATCATTCTTTATTGTTCTTAATACACTTCTGATCGACTCATTATCTTCAAGCTTCTCCATAACAAGAAACATTTCATCTCCGCCGATACGTCCGCAGATTCCTCTGTTTCCCACAGCATTTTTAATAATATCCGCCACCTTATGAAGAACCTCATCACCAAACATATGACCATCAGTATCATTTATGGATTTAAAATCATCCACATCAATAATAGCTATGGTTACACTGTGATCAGGCTTTCTGTCAATAAGCTTTCTTGCATAATTCTCTGTGGCCTTTTTGTTAAAAAGATCTGTTCCCGGATCTCTGACTTCTTCTGTAAGAACAGACTGAAGATAAGATACATTATCTTCCTTTCCAACAATATTAATAATTCCGATTACCGTTTTTTTACCATTAGAATCAGTTATTGTGCGTCCTTTATATATTTTTCTTTCTGCCTTTTCATCACTATTGCACTTAAGACTGACACTTCTTGTGAAACTTTGTTCACCGCTGCGTATTGCCATACATAAGCCGTCATAATCGTTAATCCTGTTTTCATCTGACTCACCCTTAGCTAATTCCAATGCTTTCCACTCTTCAAGGGGACCTTCAAAAAAATTAAGATTCTGCCGACTGTTTCCCGCAATAAAAACATTCATTTTGTCATTATCAATGTCATAAGAAAACATAACACTGCCTATAAGGCTAAGATACTCTGCCTGATACTCTATGCGCTCTCTTAATACCTCATTCCGGGCACAAATGGTATCTACGTCCTTAAATACCAGATGATACATTTTCTCTGAGCCTTCCACATTCTCTTCTTCGCTGACAGTCACCCTCATGAAATGATAATAATCATCACAATCCTTAATCCTGAGTATCTCAACATACTCGTCTTTATTGCCTGATTGTTGAATAGCATACTCCAGTTTTTTCACATCATCAGGATGCAGGAATCTTGTAAATATCTGATTATACAATCCTCCTATGAATGAGTAAAAACTGTTATCAGCTTTTATTATAACCATATATTCATTAATAACTGCCTCGGCACTGCCTTCATTAAATGCGACACGCTCACTCATACAAACCGCACCTTTCTTTTATCCACAAAAAATATAACACAACTCTGAAATATTTTCACTTAACATTAAATTGGTCTTTTAAACCTGAATTCACAGCAAGACTCTTAATAAGTCTTGAAATAAAAAAAGCGGGTGATGGGAATCGAACCCACGTATCTAGCTTGGAAGGCTAGTGT
>JAUNPK010000052.1 GCA_030536855.1 Eubacteriales bacterium | reverse complement strand
CAATGCCATTTAGATATCTGTTCGATTTTTGTTCGGTTTACAATGAATAAGCCAATATTATCGTATATTAAGATGGATATAGGGAGGGAATTGTCTCTGGAAAGAAAGATATGAATTATGTTTTTGTTGATATCGAAAGTCTTTAACAGATTGAAAATAAAGAAAGGCACGCTAAAAAGACAGATTGAAATCTATCTGTCTGAAACAATTCTATGTATGGATATAGTCGATAACGAACTTTATCTGTAACTGAAATGGATAGCCCCGATACCTCTTAGATTACGGGCAAAGTGGCGAAATTCATCTTTTACTGCATGAACATATTTCATAACGAGCCGGATCAGGTCAACAGGGGGTTGGTAGTCTTTACGTAAGAGAAACTTCCGCACAATTTTAATGGCATTTGAGAAATCAACTTCATAAACATGCTTATTGTCAGGATTTCGTTTTCTTTTTTGATTTTCATCAGAGGCAGTATTAGCGATGAAAACACCGAAATTATATAAGGTAAGGCTTGCATAAATCTCCTGTTTCAGGAACTCAGGCTTCTTACTGTGAAAATAAAGCATACCGGCGGCATGTTTGAGATAGCGGAAAGAGATCTCACAGCCCCACCGGAAATGATAGATCAGCTTAATATCTTCCGAAGAAAAAGAAAAATAAGGAAGATTTGTGATCAGATACTCAAATGAATTTTCATCGGTTTTAATCTTAACAACCCGAAACTGCAGAACATAAATATGGTTGTCGCCAAGGAGCGGATAAAAGTGAGGAATATTTTTGTTTGGGTTCATATAAACATAAACATCTGACTGTTCTTTCATGATCTTGTTTTTCTTATCAGTCAGAAAGCGTCTGACAATAACATCAAATTCCTCTTGGTCATCCGGAAGGTCTGCTTTAAAGGAAGAAAGCAGGGAGCGGGTGACCTGGGGGCCTTTCAGGCGGAATACATAGCCCATCTTTTTTAGCTCGCAATGGAAGATAAGATCATAAGATTCATAGCCACGGTCAGCAGTAATGATGTACTTTGACGGACAATCGGGGTTAAAATGATCAAGCATGGAATGAAGAGCTTCCCGTTCGTCCGGCTGCTGTCCAGGCTGGATCACAGCATCGATGATCACTTTGCTCAGGGCATCGACCAGAGCATTAAGATGCATATGGTTATACCCCTTGTGATCCACAAGATGCGGTTTGTTATAGTCCTGTATGATTTCAGCATTCGTGGAATAGACAACATGGGTACCATCGGCAGCAAGAATGCAATGGTCTTTAAACTTGCGTGTTATTTCAGGAAAAGAAGAAGAAAACTCTGAAAAAAGGTATTGAAACGCAGAAAGAGAGATCTGATTTCTGCGTTGTATGAGGGCAGAGTTAGAAGGAATGGAATCAGGCTCCAGATCAAAATAGTCCATGATCTCATCAGAAGTATTGCCCTTACCCATGGTAAGGATCATGCGAATCGTATCATAAAAAGAAAGTTTACCCGTATTCTGGCGCATAAAGTCATGCCCGGGATTATTAGAAAAGAGCCAGTGGTTTTCAGACATTTCCATGATAATGGAATCAAGTTTTTGCTTTACTTTTTCAGGAAAATCGTTCATAATATAAGCGTGCCTCCTTAAATTGAATTGATTGTGCTGTGTCGAAACATCTGTTCAATTTAAGGAGGCATATTTTTTAGTATTTGTCAAGAGAAAATATAAAATAATCAGAAAAATAATATTACACAAATATTAAAAAGGGTCAGCACGCGCAAAAAATGAAGCATGTACTAACCCGTATAAATAAAAGAAAT
>JAUNPK010000019.1:12036-61493 GCA_030536855.1 Eubacteriales bacterium | reverse complement strand
ACCAGTGACACGAGGATTTTCAGTCCTCTGCTCTACCGACTGAGCTATCTAGGCATACTAAAACTATATTGAAAACTTCTTTCCGTATTTTATTAGGACCAAAGCAAGAATTAGTTTAACATAGCACCCTGCAAGAAGTCAACAAATATATGTTTTAATTTTTTCTATTTTTTTCAAATTCCTCCGGATGTTCTTTTTTATATTCTTCATAAAGGTCCGGTCTGTATTTGGCGGTCCTTTCCAACGATTTTTCGTGTCTCCATGCATCAATATTACCATGATGTCCTGAAAGAAGTACCTCAGGAACTTTACTGCCCCTAAATTCTACAGGTCTTGTATACTGAGGATATTCCAGGAGTCCGTCGGAGAAACTCTCCATTCTTGCAGATTCTGAATTATTAAGTACCCCTGGAACAAGTCTGGAAACCGAATCAATAACCACCATTGCAGCAAGCTCTCCCCCTGTAAGAACATAATCCCCTATAGATATATAGTCAGTCACAATATTTTCCAACGCCCTCTCATCTATTCCTTCATAATGTCCGCAAAGAATCACCAAATCCTCTTCTTTTGCCAGTTCTTCCGCTATAGACTGGGTAAATCTATGTCCCTGTGGTGTCATATATACAACCCTCGGGGCTTTTCCAATATTCGAAACAACGCTTTCATAAGCATCACACACAGGTCCCGGTTGCATAACCATTCCTGCTCCCCCTCCATAAGGATAATCATCAACTTTCATATATTTGTTGTCCGAAAAATCCCTTATGTCCACTGCATTAACATTTAATATTCCCGCCTTAATTGCCCTGCCTGTGATACTTGTATTAAGTCCGTCTCTTATCATATCCGGAAAAAGCGTCAATACATGAAAATTCATTATTTTGTTACCTCTGCGATTGAATTAAGCATAAATGGATAGTATCCGTTCTTAATATCATAACCACCTGTAGTATATGAAGATCCCAGATATCCACTTCCATCCTTAAAGCATGAAGCTATATCTACATAAGTTACTCCCATTGAAGATGCCTTTTCAGAAAGACTATTGTTAAGTTCATCAATTCCTGACTGTGTAATCTTAACCGATGACTTGGATTCAAAAGACGATGAGATAGGAAGTACGGAAAGAACACATACCTTCGCTCCCGGAATTTCGTTCTTAATTGATTTTACTAATGTCTCTATTCTTCCGGCAATGTCCGAACCGCTTCTTGTACCATAATTCAAGTCATTTAACCCAAGCATTATATATATCTTTGATGGATTTTTTCCTTTTACCTCACTCACATAATCCAAGCCTTTATCTGTAGTCATGTTGTTATTGGATACAACTTTATCACTTCCAAGATATCCATAACCTGAAATTCCACCAATTACAGCATCGCCTAAGAATACTGCACCTTCATAAGCAGATCCACTTGTAAAATCTGTTTCTGAGGCTTCTCCTGACACTTTAACTGAACCCCCTGCCGGTGCCTGTGTTGTTGGCTGAACTGCAGCAGTTGTAGGAACAGAAGTTGTTGATTCCTGTGCTGTTGTAATATCCGCCGATGTTGTCATCTCCTCCGTAACAGTTGGCTTGTTCTGGTTCTTACCATCAGACTTGGTTTTATCTTTTCCACAACTGTTAACTAATATTGCGCAGAGTATAGCAATAACTAAAACTACCGCTGCTCCAATAATATAATTTCTATATTTATTCCACATTCTCATCCTGCGGTTAATCTGTATCTTTTCTTTTCCATCATTATTAAGCTCTTTTGCCATAGTTTCCTCCCAGCAAATCTTTTAGTTCATTTTACCACTTCATTCTCCTAAGCACAATTGCCGATGTCTTTCTAAGTCCGATGTCAAGCCATCCATCCTTAAGATGATATCCCTGCCTGCTGGTTGTATACCCTCCTTCATAGGTAACTATTATCTGCTCCACATCATCATCAAGTCCCAGACCGATTTCCCATGCAGGAATTCTGGCTCTGACTTCATCCTCACCATTATTTACAACCACAATTACAGCATCATTGCTGTTAAATCTGCCATAGGATATAACATTTGGTGCTGAATAAAGCTGCTTATATGAACCTGTTTTTAAAACCTCATTTTCTTTATGGATTTTAATTATATCTTTATGAAAATCTATAAGTTGTTTATCTTCATGTCCCCACGGATAAGTTCTTCTGTTATCCGGATCGGTAAAGCCACAGACTCCTGCCTCGTCACCGTAATAAATAGTTGGTGCTCCCGGCCATGTCATCTGTATAACAACACCTTCCATAAACACCGCCTTATTAACATCTCTGTCAGCTGCTTCCGGTCCTAAGTTATTAGTTCTTCCCACTACTCTGTTGGTTCTTGTCAGAAATCTTGAATGGTCATGATTAGACAACTCATTCATGGATATGGCATAAGTCTGCCCACCCATTCTTGACATATTATGATGCATTGCTCCAAAGAAATAATCAGGATTTCCCAAAGAATCCGGTCTGCTTTCATCGCTGTGCTTTTCCATACCTGTAAGGAACCAGGTAACAGGTTCCATAAATGCATCATAGTTCATAATTGTATCCCATTGATCTCCCTGGAGCCAATCATAGGAATCTCCATAATTCTCTGCAAGTATAATAGCTTCAGGATTAGCCTCTTTTACCACTTCTCTGAACTTTCTCCAGAAATTATGGTTGTATTCAGCACTATTACCCAAATCAGCTGCTACATCAAGACGCCATCCATCAACGTTATATGGAGGCGAAACCCATTTTTTAGCAATTCTTAATATATATTCCTCTAAAGAATCTGATTCCTCATAATTGAGTTTAGGAAGAGTATCATGACCCCACCATCCGTCGTAGGAAGCGTTATTTGGCCATTGATTACTATAGAATTTAAAAAAACTGTGATAAGGACTTTCATACTTCTCGTATGCACCTGCCTCATACTGTTCATTACTGGCACTGTAAATACGCTCTCTGTCAAGCCACTTATTAAAAGAACCACAATGATTGAATACACCGTCTATAATAACCTTTATGCCCCTCTTATGAGCTTCTTCCACAACGTGAGCAAAAAATTTATTACTTGCTTCCAGATTTTCTCTGTTCGTTACTCTGTCAATATACCTTGTTGCATGGGTATTATCCTGATCTCCATCATTAAGTATATCCCCCTTATCCGAAATAATAACTCCAAAGTGAGGATCTATATAGTCGTAGTCCTGAATGTCGTATTTATGGTTGGAGGGTGATACAAATAACGGATTAAAATATATAACATCTATTCCAAGGTCACAAAGATAATCAAGTTTATCTAATACGCCTTTCAAATCTCCGCCATAAAATTCTCTGATTCCGTCCTTATTTGGATATTTATTCCAATCCTTTACCTGACAGACATGTTCTCCGATATAACTATACTCATCATCAAGAACATTATTCGTCTTATCTCCATCACAGAATCTGTCCACAAATATCTGATACATGACAGCACCTTTAGCCCATTTAGGAGTCTTAAATCCCGGCATAATCTGAAAATTATAATAAGGGTTAAGATCTTTTGTGGGACCAATCTGGTTGTAATAACACACAACCTTACCTGACTCCACCTTAAAATAATAAAAAAGTTTTTCTGTTGTCACTTCAATCTGCGCTTCATAATAATCAAAAATCTGTTCTCCTCTGACCTTAGTCATAGGATATTCTACATTATTAATATATATATATGCCTTGTCCACATTAAATCTACCAGTTCTCAGGCGAATCTTTACTGTGTCCCCCGCCATTGGCTCAGCAGGTTCTCTGTACTCTTCCGTAACATCTGAAAAAAGTGCCCTCATGTTAAGCGTAGGTCTAACATTATTCATATACAAAAGCTTCTTTTTCCAAGTCTCTAAATTTTCTACCGTTCCGCTAAATATCATATAATTCCCCGTTCTTGCACCATATGCAATATAATCTCAAGATTATGGTTATACCCCTTAGCATTAGTCATAACTAATTCTATAACAAAATCTTTCCCAATTCAATAGAAAGCACTAAAAAAGGACAGTCTTTAGGACCGTCCTTTTGGAGAAGGTATTTCACTTATTATGGGGTGTAGCAAAAAAATATATAATATATTGGGGGTTTTTACATTAACTATAATATCATTTTATACGCTATCAGTGTTCACAAACCTCACAATTATTATTCAATTTTTTTATGCATTGTGCCCAATAAAATTGTATTTATTTAATACAATCCATCAAAAAGTGCCTCAAACTCTTCTCTTGATATCTTTTCCTTCTCAAGAAGGAGATTAGCGCTCTTCTCTAATACATTCCTATGCTGGGATATGATTTTTTTAGCTTTCTCATAACACTCATCAATGATTTTCTTAACTTCATTGTCGATTGTCCCTGCTACATTCTCTCCGTAAGGTCTGGTCTGTGCAAGGTCTCTTCCAATAAACACCTCATCATTATCTGTATCATAATTAATTAATCCCAGTGTATCTGAAAAACCATATTTAGTAACCATATCACGGGCAGTCTGGGTTGCCTGCTTAATATCCTGTGACGCACCTGTGGTAATATCATCAAACACAAGTTCCTCAGCAACTCTTCCCCCGAGGCTTACAATAATATTCTGAAGCATCTTTCCTTTTGTGTTAAACATCTCATCACGTTCAGGAAGAGGCATTGTGTAGCCTGCCGCCCCTAATCCGGTTGGAATAATGGATACTGTGTGAACAGGTCCCACATCCGGAAGCACGTGAAACAAAATAGCATGTCCCGATTCATGGTAAGCTGTAATCTTCTTTTCTTTTTCAGAAATAATTTTACTCTTTTTCTCTACACCTATACCAATCTTTATGAAAGCTTCTTCAACGTCCTTGTTGGTAATATATCTGTTTTTGCCTTTGGCCGCATTAATAGCTGCCTCATTAAGTACATTTTCCAAATCAGCACCGGTAAATCCTGCCGAAGTTCTTGCAAGTTTCTCAAGATCCACATCATCCCCAAGAGGTTTCTTTGATGCATGAACTTTAAGTATATCAAGTCTTCCCTGCACATCAGGTCTTCCCACTGCTATCTTTCTGTCAAATCTTCCCGGACGCAGTATAGCCGGATCAAGAATATCAATTCTGTTGGTAGCGGCCATAACAATGATTCCTTCATTAACTCCGAAACCATCCATCTCTACCAGCATCTGGTTAAGAGTCTGCTCTCTCTCGTCATGTCCACCGCCCATTCCTGCTCCTCGCCTTCTTGCAACGGCATCAATTTCATCAATAAATATAATGCATGGGGCATTTTTCTTTGCTTCTTCAAAAAGGTCCCTGACTCTTGATGCACCCACACCAACGAACATTTCCACAAAATCAGAACCGGATATGCTGTAAAAAGGTACGTTAGCCTCCCCGGCTACAGCTTTTGCAAGAAGTGTCTTACCGGTTCCCGGAGGTCCCGTAAGAATCACGCCCTTAGGTATTCTGGCTCCAAGGCTGGTATATCTTAAAGGGTCTTTTAAGAAATCCACTATCTCTTCCAGCTGTTCCTTTTCCTCGTTAAGTCCCGCAACTTCTTTAAAGGTAACTTTATTATTCTCACTGTTAATGAGTCTGGCTCTGCTCTTTCCAAAATTCATCATTTTAGAATTGCTTCCGCCACCTGCCTGCCGCATCATTATCATCATAAAGAAAATAATAACTACAAGCAACACACCCATTGGGAGTATTGTCGTTAAAAGGGTGCTTTCTTTCTCCACATTTCTCATGTCATAGCTGACATTTTCATCAATAAGATCATTCTCTATACGTGTGACATCAGAAACATAAAAACTCTTAGGAGAATTATTATTCTTAAAATTCACAACAACGACTCCGGTTGGAACCTCTGCGTTCTGCTTAATTACCACACTCTCAATTTTATTGTCCTTAAGATCTCCGGTAAAGTCTGTATACGTATAATCACTGCCGGTATTATTGAGTCTGGCAATGTACATAACCACCATAGCAATAGCAAGAACAATTATCAGGTATAAACCTATACCGCCAAACCTGCTGCCCTTTTTGTTCTCCATTCTTAACCTCCGTAATAATTTTAGTTCATTTACTCATTTATATGAAGAGATCCGATAAACGGAAGATTTCTGTATCTTTGATCGTAGTCAAGTCCATACCCCACTACGAATTCGTCAGGAATACAGAATCCGTTATATTTAACGTCAATATCAACTTCTCTTCTCTCCGGTTTATCAAGAAGGGTACATATACATATATCCTCCGGATTTCTTTCCTTAAGCATAGGAATAAGCCGATAAAGTGTATTACCTGAGTCAATAATATCTTCCACCACTATGACATGCTCCCCTGCAATATCTTCATCCAATTCCTTCTTAATCTCAATTACCCCGCTGGATACAGTTCCGCTTCCATAACTGGATGTCTGCATGAAATCGATCTTTACCGGTACCGTAATTCTTTTGGCAAGTTCGCAGCAAAAGAATATACTACCCTTAAGAATGCAAATAAGCTTAAGTTCCTTGCCCTCATAATCTCTGCTTATCTGCTCTCCTAATTCGCATACTCTCTTTTCAATATCCTCTTCTGAAATTAACACACTAATATTATGTTTGTTATCCATAGTACCTCCGTTTCTGTTAGCATTTTACCGTTAAATGCATGTCTTTAACCAATGTCAATGCTGACTACCAGCACCTTTGATGTATCCTTTTCAACGAGCCGGCTCTCACCTCTTCTGACGCCCACAGCCCATAATACTTCATTATCACTGCATAACATAACAACATCTTTTCTGAATCTTTGGGGAACCTTTCTGTCTATCAGTTCCTTTTTCATTTTTTTGAGCATTCCATCCTTTGATATCCTGATTTCGTCCCCTGTCTGCCTGGTCCTGACATTCAATGTATGGTTTATTCTATCATAATCAAACATCTTAGCATAGGCATTGTTGTAATATTTTATGGTATTTTCATTATTATCTTTTAACTCAAAATGTATACCTTTCAACAAAACATCTTTGTTGTCTGCAAAATATATTTTTCTATTAATTTCAACGTACATAGAGTCTTTAAGTTCAGATAAATCAACACTTATATTAAAGCTCTCTTCCCTTGTGTCTTTCTCCGTAATGCCAGCACTTGTTAGCTCAATATTCTCTGTCTCTTTCCTGCCCACCTTCTTTTTCAGGAGAATTGCATCCTGCTGCCTTACTGCTGTGATTGAATAAGCTACATCAACACTTTTTCCCGACAAATTATTAACCAGTGCCTCCACCATATCCACATGTACAGAATATATATCTTTAGCACTCCCGGACATTTCTACAAGACACCTGTGAATTACAGCCTTACGGATTACAACATCTTCTTCGGAAAATGTATCAATATAAATAACAGTCTGTGTATCCTGTGTGCAAACACTGCTATCATATGCTTTTTGCGCCTGTTTATCAATATAATCCCAAACCTGGGACACATTCCTTGAAAGACTTGCAATGTTATTTACAATGCCTTTATTTACATGCTCTTCAAGATATGGAATTACTACATTTCTCACTGAATTTCTTGTATAGTCATTATCATAATTAGTTGCATCTGTTACATAACTCTGATTACGCTCTTGAAGAAATTCCTCTATCTGCCTTCTTGTAACGCACAACAACGGTCTTACAATATTATCTCTCACTGGTCTTATACCGCAAAGTCCCTTAACAGACGTACCTCTTGAAATGTTCATAATGAGAGTCTCTGCCTGGTCATTCTTGTGATGTGCCACTGCAATCCGACTTTTTTCATACTTTCCGGCCACCTCTGAAAAAATTCTGTAACGCTCTGTTCTTCCTGCTTCTTCAACTGTCTGTCTTCTATTTTGGGCAAGCTTTTTACAGTCTATATTATAGCTTAAGAATTCTATTCCGGATTTCTCACATAAATCTCTGGCAAACTTTTCATCATTTTCAGCTTCCTGTCTGATACCATGGTTAACATGAACACCATGAAGAGTAATTGGCAGCTTATTACTTTCCACGTACTCCTTAAGTGCCATTATCAGACATACAGAATCTGCTCCCCCGGATATACCCACCACTATATGACGACAGTCATCAAACATCTTATTAAGTTGGATAAAATCTGTAACTTTACTTATTAATTCACTCATATGAAAATTATATTATCAATTCTCACAGGTGTCAAACAAGCCAAATACCAGTACTGTGCAATCATCAAAGGCAACTCGTTTATTATATTTTAATGATGTTTCCAGAATTTCATGGGCAATAGCTTTAGGTTTTTTACTTTTTACTTTATTGATTATTTCTACCATTATCTCTTCTTTGTTAACACCCGGAATATTATCAAGCACCCCGTCACTCACCATAATGACATAATCCCCATTATACAGTTTTTTAGCAGTACAGTCATAGTCAACTTGTTCCAATACTCCTAAAGGAAGGGTAGATGACTTGATAATCTCAACCCAGTTATCCCTCTTGATAAATGTGGAAACTGCCCCCATCTTAATACAGTGAAGCATCCCTGACTGGCAATCCACAACACTCATGTCCATGGTTACCGGATTTCCCATACCGCCTCCTGATATGTAGGCTGAATTAATGAGATCTATTGCCGTCTTCTCTTCAAAACCGGCATCAATACAATTTTCCATCAGTTCAATTACCATACGGCTCTCAATATATGCTCTTTGTCCACTTCCGCAGCCATCTGCTATGGCGGCCACCATCTTGCCGCAGGAAAGGTTTGAAATAAGAAAATTATCCCCATTAAGATTTTCTTTTTCCTTGCAATGTCTTGCAGTTCCTGAAAGTATCCTGAATCTGTCCTCCTGATGATACACATACTGCTGGTATCCTTCATTTATAACCAGCCGATTGTCACGATCCGAATAATAACCGCATTTTGCAAGATCACACAAAATGCTTCTTAATTTACGCTCCGAGATGCATCCTTTGCCAAGGGTTTTAGCAATCAGAATCAACTCCTCTTTTCCACTTTTGTCAGTAATTACATTAATATCCTTTATGACTATTCCACAAGCCAATCCTCTGGCTGTAATTTGTCTGGCTCTTTTGCTTGTTATTTTATTAGAACTCATGTGCATTAAAGTACAATCATCAAGTATATCGGCAACTAAAAAAAGTTGTCTTTTAAAGCTTGGACCTTCATGGGATAAATTCTCTACCATCCCTTCACCTGTGGCGCACTCATAGGCCTCTCCCAGGCGTCTGAAAGTCTTTGCTGTCTCAGACAACTTGCTTATCGTGTATGTCATACATAACTCATCATCTCTGCCTGCCATAATCACCTCTCACTGCGGCTTGTAATACAAGGCATACCGGTTTTGCGCAGTTTAAACCTACAGCATCTGCTGTTACGCCTCTATGTGCGAGTACCGATTATATACCTGTCTGCAGAAAAAATGTGTCATATTGTGTCATGTACAAAATTTTATTTGACATATTATTTTAGCTATTATTTATTATTACTTTTGAATACAATCTCATTTGGGTAAATTAAACCAAACTTATCCTTTGCCATCTCCTCCACAAATTTCTTTGTCTGGATATATTTTTTGTATTCATCAAGCTCTTCTGTTCTCTGATTCTCCTCTTCAATCTGTCTTTCCAGTTCCTGAATCTGAGCTGTATATTCATCATTTTTCTTAGCCAATGATTTTTTACTGTTCCACAAAAGGATTCCAAGTCCAAGCACAACAATAACAGCAAGAATCATACCTGTAACAGAGGATCTTCTTTGTCGTTTCCTACGTTGTTCCCTTTCTCTTTTTGTTTCGAATCTCATAAGTTCTCCATTTCTGTTTCCAATAACCTAAAAACATTGTAATTGCCATTTTAAGTTTTTTCAATGGTATCAGTATAAATTTCATAAATTTGGCAACATATTTGATATAGTATTTTCCCAACAAGCTACACCAGATTATAGCCCCCAAGATAAGGCCGGACAATATAAAAAATCGCATAATTCCGTTATTTGAGTACAAACATGACACAAAACATGCAACAGATACATATATCCAGTATACAATGTCTTCCAACCACAATATCCATAAATGTCTGTGTGGAAATACCCTCCTTATCACTCTTATAGAATCATATTCCAGTGCAAAAATAACACCCAAAAATACCGCCTCTAGAAATGTTCTGCACTCCCAAGTAATCAGCTTCATACTATCTAAACAGCCTGCTCACAAAGGATTCGCCTTTTTTTCGGGCATCTGAGGTCTCTGTATATACAAAACCATCCACACGCCCATCTACATCCAGTTCTCCCTTTTCTACCGATAGTTTATTTACATGAAGCCCTTCGCCTTTTATGGTTATCATTCCATAATCCGATTCAAGAATCACCTTCGCCGGCTCAAATGAAATAACATCTGTAATCCCGGTAAATTCAACTTTTTTCCGATCTTCCATCCTTAGTGTATGAGGTCTTCTTACCCTTTTGGTCTCTTCCATCCTTCACCCTTTCTGCCGCATCAGGCAAGCTTAATTACTTGTCTAATATATTACAGTTAGAGTGAAAATATTCCTGAAACTCAGATATATTCAAACATTTCCTTTGCTTCTTCTTTTTTAACTACGTCTTTAACGTCTGTAACTCTGACTTTAACATTTTTATTGCCAAATGCAATCTCTATTATATCTCCTGCTTTAACCTCTGCTGATGCTTTTGCCACCTTATCATTAATCATAACTCTTCCTGCATCGCAGGCATCGTTAGCCACTGTACGTCTCTTAATTAATCTTGAAACCTTTAAATACTTATCTAATCTCATTTGTACCTCCTGACTTTCTTTAACTTTTCTTATTTTAGCAGTTTTCTTTAACTTTCCATATGCTTTCCCAGAAAGTTTGCTGCTGTTTTTACCATTTTCTTTTCACTCTCTGAAAATTTGTGTCTGCTATCCAAGGATACCATCATTACAGCTCCAAGAACATCCCCTTCACATATTATCGGACAAATCACCTCTTGTTTGAACTCTGAATCCTGAGTTATTTTAATAAATGTTTGATCATTCTCCGAAGCCATAACACTTCTTCTGTCCTCCATTGCGTTATTAAACTCTTTCGAAACCTGCTTTCCCATAAGCATTTTCCTGTCATTTCCGGCTGCTGCAATCACCTGGTCCCTGTCTGTAATCCCTACTGTCATTCCTGTTGCATCTGCTAATGAATCGGCATATTTATTGGCAAAAGAAGACATTTCTTCCATAGGTGAATATTTTTTTAAAATAATCTGTCCTTCCATGTCAGTATATATTTCCATTGGATCAGTCTCTCTGATTCTTAATGTTCGTCTGATTTCTTTAGGTATTACTATTCTTCCCAAATCGTCAATTCTTCGTACTATTCCCGTTGCTTTTGGCATAATTTTCCTCCAGTTCCACCATTTTGGTTTTATTTAACTCTGGAGTTATTATGTGGAAAATGGGTAATAATATTCGTGCCAGGTTTATTTTATTATTTTAATGGTAACTGACAGACAACAATATAACCTTATCCGTCAATGATGCAAAAATATCAGCCCACACAAAAGCCGAATAATCACGGTTCTCATGTGGGCTGATTTCACAAAATGCACAAATCATTCGTACTGTTACTGCGCATTTATCATTATATAACCATCCATTCCTCAGTCTTATTGGCATTTTCTATGATACTGACAACCCCGTCATCCCCATATGTAAATGCCCTGTGAACAAATATATTAACTTCTTCTCCCTTCTTAATAGTAGCCTCTTCTACATTTCTTGTTCCTACAATATCAATCCCGTTAACATTAACGGTAATCTCCACTTCCTTGCCTCTGAACAGTTTCCCTGTTACGATGCCCTTTTCCACGGAAGCCACAGAAGCAACCTTCTCATCCAGCTTTGTAATATTCACATTTTCCGGTCGCAACACTGCTTTAAAAGGCAGGACTGGGATTAGCCTGACTCTCACTTCGAGTCAAAAAAATAACCTAGTCCTACCATAATTATCCCTATAAATACTTGTGAATCATCTCATCCAGTCGTTCAGGAACAATCGGCTTTTCCAAATAATCTGTAAATCCAAGGCTGATATACTCTGCCCTTGCTGTTGGAGAATAATGCCCCGTTAATGCAATTACAGGAATATTTTTATAATAGTCATTTATTTTACGCAATTCATTTAACGTTTCAATTCCATCCATCTCCGGCATCATATGATTCAGAAAAATTATGTTGTAATTATTATTTTTCATCATCTCAAGGGCTTTTTTCCCACCTTTTGCGCAATTAAATTCCAGTTCATAAGGTGCTATTAACGCATTAAATATACGTAAATTCATTGCAGTATCATCCACCACAAGTACCTTTTTACCCTTTGTATCCGAAACGTTAATCTTGGATTCAGTATTTTCCTTTTGGGAATTATCGGTTGAATCAGGAATTTCCGTAACCTCCTTTTGCAACAATACAAATGAAAATGTTGAACCTTTTCCATACTCACTTTCCACCTTCAATCGACTGTTCATCTGGAACAAGAGACCCTGAACAATGCTCATCCCAAGACCGGTTCCCTCTTTGTTTCTATTTTTCAAAAGATCCAGCCTTCCATATTCCTCAAAAAGAACTTTCATATCCTCCTGCTTTATTCCAATACCTGTATCTTTAACGGTAAACTTTATGGCAGCCTGCCCGTTGTCGTCTGCCTCCCGTTCCACCAAAAAGGAAACTTTTCCCTTATCGGTATATTTAATCGCGTTAGTAAGAAGATTTATCAAAATCTGGGAAATTCTTATTTCATCACCAAACAGCCGGGTAGGCACATTCTCTCCTACTTTCAACTCAAATTCCAGAGATTTCTCTTCTAATTTAGTTTTAATAAGATTACACACTCCCCCAAGCAAATCTTCCATATCGTATTCCACCGGGACAATTTCCATTTTCCCGGCTTCTATTTTGGAATAATCCAGAATATCGTTTACAAGGCTAAGTAAATATCTGCTTGCATCCTTTACATCCTTTGCGTATCCTCTGATGGTTTCATCCTCACAATCCCTAAGTATAACCTCGTTCATTCCCATAATAGAGTTGATTGGAGTACGTATCTCATGAGACATATTGGAAAAGAATTTCGTCTTATTCTTATCTGCTTCCTGAAGCCTTTCATTCTGTTCCTCAATTGCCTTAATCAATCCCTCCTGACGGAGTAACTGGGCAATATCCCCTGAAATATCACGAACAGTGTAAACAAATCGAGGATTTTCCCTTGAGAAATTCTTCATTCTGGCAAACATCAACCGGCACCATACAAACTCACCCTGCATATTCATCATCTGAAGATCTATATGAAATTGGTTCTGCATTTCCAACTTGTTAATCACATTCTCCGGTGAGGATGCACGCAGAAACAACACCTTATCCTCATCCTTGAACATATTAGAAATCATCAATCTCCAGTCAGAATATTTAACATCCATATAATCCTGTCTGGATGCATTAACCTCTGTTGTATTGGGATTCACACAGGAATCATTTCCAAGGTCAACTATCATGGAAAACAGGTAGATTTCCTGAATCGTATCAATCTTTTCCATCTCTATCATATTATTCTGGGAAAAGAAGTCCTCCACAAAAAATACCATAATTGATTCAGTGGAAGATATCTTTAAAATACGAAAGAAAAAGCTTTTTTCTTCATCCTCTGCCTGAAAGCGGACTCCTCCTTGATATTTATCCTTTTTGAATACATCTTCATCAATAAAACTTTCGTAATTATTCTTATTGTCCTTTTGTTCCTCTTTTAAAAACAAAACACGGTACAAATCTCTTAAAGATCCCTCCTGTTTAAATATCCCCTGAAAATATTCGTCACATTCAGAAACACGATATGTATTCTTCTCAATATCAATATCTACAATACATACAATATCCTTAACAATAGAAGTAAAAAACGTGTCATAAAATTTTTTTCTCTTATTTTCATCTAACATATTCTCTCTATTAATCAATGCAATCCACACCTCCTATGTAAAATGCAATCTCTGAGTTTTCCAATATATTCGTAAATCCGCTCTTCTTCCAGATTGGTGACTGCCGCATTAAGGAATTCAACTAACTTCTTCTCTTCTGCTCCGTACTTATATTCCTTTACCTGCGCCATTAATGAGTCAACTAAATCAATATCTACGGCCTTCAACGCAGCTTCCATTTTCTGAAGCATATCTGTTAGTTCCTTACCATCTCCTATATTCTTGTGGCCGTCTTCCTCCCGGATACATGGCTTTAGCTTTTCCTTATAGCTCAGCCAGTCGGAAAGAAACTCTTCAGTCATAACTCTTATAACTTCCAGTTTCCCGTCTCTTGCTGCATATTCAAGCGTTCTGGCCATGTATCCCAGAAATGCAAGGCCAATAAGATTTGCAGAACTTTTCATTGCATGAACCTTAATTCTGTAATTATCCAATGAATTTTTTAAATTCTCATCATTCTCCACCTCTTCAATGGTAACTGTTCCATTTTCAAAGATTTCCTCATATCTTTCTTTAAGATAGTCTGCTTCTGACTCTAAAGAAACAAAGAAATTGTTGACTATCTCCATTAACATATTTTCATCACTCATGTGACTCCTTGCCAATGTCCAGTCCAGGCCCTCGATTTCCGGAAGCTCCATAGACGACTTACTATCTTTTTCACTCTTAGTATTGGTTTCCGGAGCGTTATCCACTTCTCTCTCTATAATAATCTCTTCTTTGTGAACAAGTTCATCCTTCAAATATTTAAATACCATATTTTCAAGCTTGTCCGGGATAATAGGCTTTGACAGGAAATCGTCAAATCCTGCATCCAGATACATCTCCCTGGCTCCCGCAACCGCATTGGCAGTAAGAACAATGATAGGGGTATCTTTACATTTACTGTCATCCATATTCTTAAGCCTCTTTAAGGTTTCAATACCATCCATCTCCGGCATCATATGATCCAGGAATATAACATCATAATGTTTTAATCTTACATAGGAAATGCAATTTTTACCACTATCCGCAGTATCCACATTAATCTTGGTCTCACTGAGAAGACTTGAAAACACCTTGAGATTCACTATATTGTCATCCACAACCAAAACCTGTGCTTCAGGGGCTGTAAACAAAACTTTATGCTCATACTGTGGATTCTCACCTTTGGATTTTTCTTCGATATCCCCAATAGGTTGAACATCAACAACTTCCTGACAAAGTCTGAATCTGAATGTTGAACCTACCCCATAAGAGCTTTCCACTTCAAGTGTACTTCCCATAAGTTCAAGAAGCCTTCTTGTAATTGCCATACCAAGACCTGTACCTTCAACATACCTGTTTGCGTTCTCATCAATTCTTTCAAACTCTGCAAAAAGTTTAGGCATATCCTCTTCTTTAATTCCAATTCCTGTATCACGAACAGTAAAGAATAAAATCACCTGATTCTCAAATGTTCCTCCGTCTACTGTAAAATTGATACTTCCTTCATTGGTATACTTAACTGCATTATTAAGAAGATTAACCAGTATCTGCTTAATCTTAAGACTGTCTCCATACAGACTTGATGGAAGCTTTGAGTTAATATTCACATTAAACTCAAGATTCTTATCTTTAGCCTTCAATTCCACCATATTGACAACATCGCTTATAAGACTGCTGAAATTATAATTCTCATTATCAATCTCTATCTTTCCTGACTCCACCTTTGACATATCAAGGATTTCGTTGACAATTGACAAAAGATTATTTCCGGCTCTTTGAATATTTAATGCATATTCCTGAATTTTATTTTCCGTACTTTCTCTTAAAATCATTTCATCCATGCCAAGAACAGCATTAATAGGCGTTCTTATTTCATGAGACATATTGGCAAGAAATCTTGCCTTTGCCCTGCTGGCTGCAATAGCTTCCTGCTTTTCCTTATCCATGGTTATAACGCCTCTGAAGGCTACAATACTGGAAATTATAAGCAGCAGTATCAAACCGCACGCTACCCACGCGCAGTTAAATGTGATACTCCGTTTCATATAAATGAATATTTGTGCAACCGTAAATATTGCAACCGTGACAAGCCCCACCGCCTGTACAATATATTCCTTAATATTTCCATTGATAACATCCAGTGTCATTGTAACAAATAAAGTGATTATCATAAATACACACATTGCAGCCATAAATATGAATGTGTCTGTAAATTCCATAATTTCTGAAACATGCAATATGGTGCATGCCAGAAAATCTACAATGCAAAGTATTTCCGCCAACATATAAATAACTTTATATCTTCCTTTTTGTATATCATTTACATATAGTCCAAAAGGTATAGGAAGTAACATCACCATAAAGAAAGCTACATCACAGAAAACAGAGACATTCGGGGTAATTAACTGCCTTACCGGTGAATTTACAAAAATCCACAAAGAAGCCAGAACAATTCCCCAACCCAATGATTCAAGTTCAATAGTCCTTTTATATATAACTCTGATAAAGAAACAGGCAATAATTACTATAACGCCCAGCATAATGGCAAGAGTTGATATAAGTAGTTCGATTCCGCATCCCCTGAAAATTTCAAGCCATATTCCCGTACTGTCGCCAATATAAGGCATATGAAAGGCTCCTGAGTAAGAAGTATCTGACTGGGACACTATCTTGATGCTCTTTCCTTCATCTTTACTTCCAACACTAACCATGACGTAAGCCGCTGATGACACATCTCCAAATGGTTGAATGTCTATGGTTGTATATTCCTGCCTTAGTTCTCCGTTAATATAAACAGACAACTCCTGTCTGCTGCTTCTTATGCAAATATACCATCCGTCTTTTATTTCATAGGGCAGTACGGCTTCCAGTGTAAGTATCTCATTCCTGTATGCATCAAAATCACCGGGAAGACGTACTTTTTGCTGTTCTCCGTTCTCCCTGGTATAAGTCCATTCAAGATCTAATTCTCTCATTTCGTATTCCTTAGAATCAAGTCCCGGAAATACTATGTGACCCACAATAAAATACACAATTACCGCTACAAATAAAATCCTGAAAACAACGCTTACAATTTTAATGCACTTATCCGCCCTATCCATAAATTGTCTCCTAAAAATGTTTCGTATAAACTTTTACAATCACGTCGCAATATATGTTTAATATATCACATATTTTAGGAATTGTGTAGCATTATTCTATTATTCCGCACTCACCAGATTTTCAGCATGAAGCAATGCAGCATCTATGTTTTCACGGAAATTTTCTGCCCCGATTTCATCCACAAATCCGGCTTTTTCCATAACACTCATTGGCTGCTCCTGAACATGAGAGAACACCAGTGTTATTCCCCTCTTCCTACATAAGCTGTGAATATTTTTGAGGGAACGGAGTGCTGATATATCCATAGCCGGCACGCCTCTCATACGTAAAATAATTACCTTTATGTCACTCTCTGTATTAATATCCATAAACTTATCCGCTGCTGCAAAGAACATTGGTCCTATAATCTCATATACAAGAGTCTTTTTAGGGACCTTCTTTAAGTTAATACTTTCCGGATCATTATTTTCATCTATATCCTGTCCGATATACTTCCACCCCTTAACCTCAGTAACATCTGCCATTCTCTTGAGGAAGAGAAGTGCTGCCATAACTATGCCAACTTCAATTGCAACAACAAGGTCAAATACAACTGTAAGAATCATAGTTGTAAGAAGAACAAGAATATCAGATTTAGGCGAATGCTTTACAAGGTTAACCATTTCCCTCCAGCCACTCATATTATATGCAACCATGAAAAGGATAGCTGCTATAGCCGGCATTGGAATCCATGCCGCATAAGGCATTAATACTACAAGAACAATAAGGAGTGTTATTGAATGAACCATTCCTGCAATAGGAGTGCGTCCTCCAATCTTTACATTGGCAGCTGTTCTGGCAATAGCACCTGTAGCCGGTATTCCACCAAACAATCCCGAAACCACATTTCCTGCACCCTGTGCTACAAGCTCCATATTAGGTTTATGTCTTGAACCTATCATACCGTCTGATACAACGCAGGAAAGAAGACTCTCTATTCCTGCAAGTACTGCGATTGTGAAGGCATCTGGAATAAGATTTTTTATCATATCAAAATTGACAGTTGGAATATTAACTGCAGGAAGTCCCTTCTTTATCGTATAAAGACTCCCGATTGTGTTAACGTCCTGCAACATTGGTATGAATTTAACCATAAGCACTGATATTATTACCGCAACCAAAGAAGGGGGAATTTTATCAAGAGCTTTAAATTTTGGCCACACTATAAGAATTGCAAGGGATACAACTCCAACTATCAACGCTTTATAATTTAATGTTCCTATATTTGCTGCTATTGCACTGATTTTATCCATAGTCTCCACAGTATGTGTGCCTGCCGGATATGTAAGTCCCAGAAAATCCTTAATCTGACCTATAACAATAGTAACTGCAATACCAAATGTAAATCCTGTTGTAATTGTGTATGGTATAAATCTTATAAGATTTCCAAACTTTAATAATCCCATAACTATAAGGAGAATACCTGCCATTATAGTTGCAACTATAAGACCATCCATTCCATTTTCTGCTACAATACCTGCCACAATGGTAGCAAATGCAGCTGTAGGTCCTGCAATCTGAACACGGCTTCCACCCAGGAAAGATATTACAAATCCGGCAAATATTGCCGTGTAGATACCCTGTTCAGGACTTACTCCTGATGCAAGAGCAAGAGCAATTGACAAAGGTAATGCTATGATGGCAACTATTATACCTGCCACAACATCCTTAACAAACTGCTCCTTTGAATATGACTTCATAACGTCAAATAATTTTGGTACAAATTGATTCATTGTTTTCTCCCTCATAAAAAAATAGAGCGTCTGAAATAATCAGACACTCTAATGTTTTAATTGTTTGTATTCAATAAGTCAAGTACTATTTTTCAACTGCCTTGTCACAGACAAAATCCTGAACCTTTGTATAAAGAACCTGGTATCCTATCTCAGCTACTACTTCATTTCCTAATGTATCAATAATTGCCTGGAAATCATCATACTCGTAATATTCAGCAAGTTCATTACCATAATCTGTGATTTCCTGCTCTGTTACATGAATATCGTTATCCGCAGCAATAACGGTAACAACCATCTTCTCAAGCAGATAAGTTTTTGCCGATTCTAACGCATACTCGTTATACTCGTCCATTGAGCTGAAACCATATATTGATGTGATGTATGATTCAAGGTCACTTACTCCATAAAGCGAACCATAGTTATCAAATTCACTCTGTATATTTGTCTTGAGTGTATTCAAAAGAGAGTCAAGTTCTTCCTGCGGATAGTTAACATCTCCAACATTCTCTGAAACAACTTCATATACTAACTTAAACTTCTCTGCTATGAAGCTATCCTGAGCATCCTGCTCCAGAATTTCCTTAATATATGCTTTAAACTCATCAGCTGTTTTTGTAGTTACGCCAAGAGATTCAGCATTCTCTGCTACCCATGCATCTGTAAGTTCCGGATAAGTTGTTTTCTCAATTGATGTTACCTTAACTGTAAATATTACATTCTGTCCTGCAAGTGAAGACGGCGAATAATTAGTTGGGAATGTACATGGAATATCATATTCCTTTCCAACATCAAGTCCTACAAGTCCCTTATCAAGATCTTCGATAAACTTTCCTGAACCTATTGTGTATGTTGCATCTGTTGCTGTTCCTCCGGAAAATGCAACTCCATCCTGCTTTCCTGTATAATCAAGAATAATGGTATCTCCTGAAGTTGTAGTTCCACTTGTAATACTCTCTGTAGTTCCTAACTGGGAAAGAATGTTCTCATTAATGTATGTGGTAACATCCTCATCAGTTACTGTCAATGACGATCTGTCTACTGTAACTTCAATTCCCTTGTATTCAGGTAATGTGAAACATTTCTTATAAATATCTGCATCCGATGTGATTGTTGCATCATACTCGGCTGCTGTTATATCCGGATGAAGTGTTGATGTTGTAGTCTCTTTCTTTTTACCACAAGCTGTAAGAGAGGCTACCATTGTAACAACAAGCATTGCGCTTACTAATTTCTTTTTCATAAAAAATCCTCATTTCTAAAAATTTAACAACCTTATCTGTTATATCATAAACAGATATAAATTAAAAGTGAATTCACATTTTTTTCATTATTTGGTATACTCAGAATGCAAAAAATATAAAGGATTGCAGACTGTTGAAATACAGTTTGATAATAAATGATGAAACTTAATTTATTAACTCCTGTTAAAAGGCGATGGTTATCCATACTGACTGCGTTAAGTATGTCCGTGTCAGCTCTGTTTTATGTTACGGGCTGTATTGGGGATAATGTACTTACCACCCCCATAACCGTCACCGATTATAAACTTAATACTTATGTAAGAATTTACTCCTATTCCAATGTCAGGAAAGAAATTCTTACGGATGCGTTAAAGCTTTGCGACACCTACGAACACATTTTTTCAAGGACTCTTGCTTCCAGTGAGTTATATAAAGTCAATCACAAGGAAACCAATATAATAAGCAGGGAACTTGCCACACTGATTAATATAGGGCTTGAATACGGTGAGATTTCCAATGGTGCTTTTGACATAACCATTGGCAGTGTCTCATCTCTCTGGGATTTCACTTCAGAGACACCCCGTGTTCCCGATGATAATAAAATAAAGCAGGCGCTGTCTTTTGTGGATTATACACAGGTTCATCTCACTGAAAATTCTGACGGAACCTACACCATAGATATGCCCGAAGGCACGTGCCTCGATTTAGGTGCCATAGCAAAAGGCTATATTGCGGACAGAATAAAAGATTACCTTCAGGAACACAATGTCAGTCGTGGAATAATTAACCTTGGAGGTAATGTGTTGTGTATCGGTCAGAAGAAAAATGATACCAATTTCAGCATAGGTGTAAAACAGCCCTTCGCCCAGGATGGTTCTTCTCTTATGGAGACCTTAAGTATCAATGATTCCTCTGTTGTTTCCTCAGGTACTTATGAGCGTTACTTTTACGAGAATGATAAGTTTTATCACCACATACTTAATCCATCAACAGGTTACCCCTATGACAACGAATTGTGGGATGTAACTATTCTTTCCTCCGACTCTACCACCGGAGATTGTCTGAGTACTGTCTGCTTTGTCTTAGGACTTGATAAGGGTATGAATCTTATAGAATCATATGAAGGCGTGGAAGCCATATTTATGTCAAATGACGGAACCAAGTATTATTCATCCGGTGCAGATAAATATATTTTCCGTCAATAAAATGTTGTAGTTGATGGATAGTTTTTTAACTAATGTCAAATTAAATTATTTTATAGGAGAAAAATGTACTTATGTTAAGATTAATTTTTATTGTACTTTTTTTAATTCTGGTAGGGTTATTCAGCATTATCGCCCTTCCTATTGAATGGATTGTGGGCAAAATAAAGCCTGAAGCAAAAATAAAAAGTTCTCTTGCAATAGTCAGAGTTATCTTTAAAATCATTCTTTTTATATGTGGAACTAAAACCACAGTTATAGGTTTGGAGAACATCCCTAAAGACGAACCTGTACTATTTGTAGGAAATCACCGTGGATTTTTTGATATAATTATTTCATATTCTCTTATGAAAAGGCCTACAGGATATGTGGCCAAAAAAGAAATTGCAAAAGTTCCTATTCTCAAGCACTGGATGCTTAACCTGAAATGTCTGTTTCTTGACAGAGAAAATCCAAAAGAGGGACTCAAGACAATTCTTACAGGAATTGATTACCTGAAAAATGGTACCTCAGTTGTAATATTCCCTGAGGGTACCAGAAATGAAGGTGACGGCGTTCTTGAGTTTCATCAGGGAAGCTTCAAGCTTGCTGATAAATCCGGTGTTAAAATTATCCCTATGGTATCCAACAATACCGCTGCCGTTTTTGAGAACCATTTTCCTCTAATCAGGAAAGCTCATACCGTTCTTGAATTTGGCCAGCCAATTGACATAGCTTCCATGGACAAAGAGGATAAAAAGAAAATTGCCAAGATTACCCATGACATTGTTTTAAAAATGTACGAAAATAACCAAAAGCTGGTATAATTTCCTTTTCATTCCGTTTTTGGTGTGATACAATTAGTCACGACTTTATCAAATGTAATATTCAGGAGGAATACTAATTATGCCAGTTTGGTCTATAGTTTTATTAGTAATAATTGCAATTCTTATTGCTATTCTTGTAGCTTTAATAATTGTAGGTAACAAGCTTCGTAAGAAACAGGCTCAGAACCAGGAGCAGATTGATGCCGCCAAGCAGGTTATGTCAATGCTTATTATTGACAAAGGCAAGAAAAAGCTTAAAGAAGCCGGATTACCTAAGATGGTACTTGAACAGACACCTAAATATCTTAGAGGAAGTAAGGTTACTGTTGTAAAGGCAAAAATCGGTCCTAAGATTATGGTTTTAATGGCCGATCCTAAGGTTTACGATCAGATTCCTGTTAAGGCTGAAATCAAAGCTGAAGTAAGCGGTATATATATTACCGGAATCAAGTCTGTAAGAGGCGGAAAAATTGTCGTAGAAGAAAAGAAGAAGAAAAAGGGCCTCTTTAAGAAGAAGAGCAAGTAAAGATTAGAGGGTAGATATGAGAAATCTTACACTTTTAACTGATTTATACGAACTTACAATGATGCAGGGATATTTTAAAACCGGCAATAACCGTAAAGTTATATTTGACGTATTTTACAGAAAAAATCCCTGCAACGGAGGATACGCCATAACCTGTGGTCTTGAGCAGGTTATAGATTACATTAAGCATCTTAATTTCACTTATGATGATATTGAATATTTAAGGAGTCTTGAACTCTTTGATGAGGATTTTCTTGACTACCTGAGTGGATTTCATTTTACCGGTGACATATATGCCATTCCTGAAGGAACCGTGGTATTTCCAAGAGAACCCCTGGTAAAAGTAATAGCTCCAATTATGGAGGCACAGCTTGTTGAAACTGCAATACTTAATATTATTAATCACCAAAGCCTTATTGCTACAAAGTCTGCAAGAGTATGCTATGCAGCTAAGGGTGATGGAATCATGGAATTTGGATTAAGACGTGCCCAGGGTCCCGATGCAGGTATATATGGCGCCCGCGCGGCTGTTATTGCAGGATGTGTAGGTACAAGCAACGTGCTTACAGGACAAATGTTTGATGTGCCTGTCAAAGGAACTCACGCCCACAGTTGGATAATGAGCTTTCCTGACGAGTACACAGCTTTTAAGACCTATGCAAATCTTTACCCTAATGCCTGTATTTTACTTGTAGATACTTATGATACATTAAAATCCGGTGTTCCAAATGCTATTAGAGTGTTTGATGAAATGAAGGCTGAAGGAATAGAACTCAAGAAAGGCTATGGAATCAGGCTTGACTCCGGGGACTTGGCTTACCTTTCAAAAAAAGCAAGAAAAATGCTTGATGATGCCGGTTATACAGATGCTATTATTTCAGCTTCAAGCGATCTTGATGAATACCTTATTGACTCATTAAAGACACAGGGCGCGGCAATTACATCCTGGGGTGTAGGTACCAATCTTATAACAGCCAAGGATAACCCTGCTTTTGGCGGAGTTTACAAACTTGCTGCAATTCAGAATGACGACGGTACATTTACCCCTAAGATTAAATTGTCCGAGAACTCTGAAAAGATTACCAATCCCGGTAATAAGACAGTATACAGAGTATATGATAATGACGGTATGATTAAGGCTGATCTTATTGCTCTTGTAGATGAGATTTACAGCGAATCAGAGCCTTTGTTGCTGTTTGACCCTATTGAAACATGGAAAAAGACATTACTCCATCCAGGAGAATATACACTTCGTGAAATACTGGTTCCCGTATTTAAAAACGGAACCTGCGTTTACGAGTCCCCTTCCGTTCCGGAAATCAAGGAATATTGCACAAAGGAACAGAATACTCTTTGGGATGAAACAAGAAGACTTGTTAATCCTCAGGAGGTACATGTTGATTTATCTAAGAAACTTTACGATGTCAAGCAGGAGCTTCTTCACCAATACACGGATATTCCGTAACAAAACTCCCGAAGCCGATTCATGAATCAATATCATTAAGATAATCGAATCAAAATATCATCTTATCTTTATTTTTTAATATATGGAATAAAGGTAAGATGATTTTTTAAATATAAATATTTTTTGGAGTTAGCAACCAAATAGACAGATGTTTTCATCTGTCAAAAAAGATAATATATTATATTTCATCAATAAGTTCCCATAATGTTGCTTTTAATTTTTTTACTGATTTGTCAAGTATTTTTGTAATAATTACAAAAAGAACAGACATGATAGCTCTCATATCTGTTCTATATAGTGTATTTTCTTATCTAAATGAGATTGTTCAACTCGCCCCCTCGGGACTTAAACAATCAGGCTGTTACCGCCTAAGTTGCCACGTCAATACAGAGCTACCGTACCACTCTGCTTTTATTTTTAGAAAGCTTACAGAATTCGTTTTGTAGCGAGAACCCTGATAATATTTAAATATGATTATTATGAAAAACGATTAATGATTTCAACAATCTCATTTGCATTTTCTGTGTTTTTGTTTACAATGACTGACATAGATTCAGCAGTTTCAGATGTGAGATTCGCTTTGTCAAGAATATCTTGAATGTTAACATTGCCATCAGATGGCATATGGGATATATTCTGTATCTGAGAATGAATATTCTGTACAGTACTTGAAAATATCTTTGATGCTTCTGATATATTTGCAATAATTTCCTGGATATCCTTAATTGAGCTGTAGTAATCTTCCGTAGCATTGGATAGTTCTGTAAACTGATTTTTAACGTCGTTTTGTAAAAATAAAATAATCTGGTCAAAACATGTTTTGACATTAGCAATATTGGTTCGTGTTTCGGTACAAATATTCTGAATCTGTGTTGCTGTTTCGGAGGAACTTGTAGCAAGATTGCCTATCTCTGAAGCAACCACGGCAAATCCTTTTCCTGCTTCGCCTGCTCTGGCAGCTTCGATAGAAGCATTGAGAGAAAGAAGGTTTGTCTGGCTTGTTATGTCAAGTATTTGTGATGCCATTTCATCAATTTTCATTAATGACTGTAATTCATTGATTGCCTGTTCAATGGAATTCTGATTCCTAATAATCTGTTTGTTTGTATTTTCTAATGTTGATGTTGCAAGATGCTGGATTTGTCCTATTTTTGAAAGTAATTGAGCACTATGTTCATTACCATCAGTAATTTTTTCTTCAACATTTGAGACAACTTCTGCCATTATGCTTATCTCTTTTGCAACTTCACATACTGTAATGTCTATTTCTTCCGCTCTCTTTGCATATGTAGTGGTTGCTGCGGAGTTGTCATTAATACAGCTGATCAATATATCGGAAGATCTTTGCATGGCAGTAGCTGTATTATTGAGGGAATCTGAGCAGTTTGATAGAGTGTTAACAATATTATGCATTGTGTCATATAGATAATCTAATGAAGTGGCTATTTTACCAATCTCATTTGTTCTCCCAACCCATGGTGTCAGTTTATCATGTTTGTTAAGATTCAGTTTGCTGAGATTAACAATTGCTTCCCTGACATACTTTAATGGTTTCATGCTTACATATACCATTATAAATGCCAATATACTGATTACAAAAATAAAGAAGGTGCATATCAGGGCAAGAATAAACATATTCTTGTTGGCCATTGCATATATGTTACTCTCACTATCATATGAAACTACAGCCCATCCATGTTCTTCAATTGCCTGATAGCTGGCAATATATTTCTTGGAATTCACAGTATATTTTAACTCTCCAGATAATTTGCCAGATTTAATCTTTTCTGAAACATTTACAAGCATATCGTCTTTGATTTCAGTTGCGATGAGTGAACGGTCCTCTGCTGTGATATATGTACCATCTTGTACATTAATCATATAAAATTTTGATGTACTTTCATTATTTAGCAGCCTGCTCAAAGTCTGTTCAAGATCTTCGACAAATGGTCCACCACCCACATACCCTACTATTGTGCTACCGTTAGTATCAAAAACAGGACAATACATAGACAGGATAAGCTTGCCGGAAGCTGGTGATACAATAATTCCTGCATTATATAATCCGTTCCTTGAAGTAATTTCATTTTGCAGAGCTTTTAACCCATCGCCTTTTCTTGTGGTCATACCCACAGCGCTAGGAGTAGAATGGACAATAACGTGGGAGTCCCACTCGCCTACATATATTCCTTCCCAGTTTTCCAAATCGGAAAAGTAGCTTTTTGTATATTCCTGCGCATAGGCAACTTTCTCTGTATTAGATGGATCTTTTAATGCATCTCTTATTGCAGGAGTTTTGCTGTATGCTGTGAGAATAGATTCCTGTCGTGCAACATATTCTTCAATCATTCTGGTCTGAGATTGAAGATTGTCCTGCACATGTTTACTTTCAGAATTATTTATAAGTGTTTTTAATATTCCGTTGGCTGTTATGTAGAGCATGCACATACACAGGACAACGATGCACATAATACCAAGTGCAATTTTTTTGCTTAATTTCCAGTTTCTCATATAATAAATTCCTCCGCCCACATTTTTTATAATTATATCATTTTTTCATCTGGTGGTCAAAAATTCAGTTGGTTACGATGGAGTAAATTTATTGTTGGTTGGGGAAAAAAGAACCCTTAAGAAATGAATTTCGAACCTTAAATTATCTCCATAATACATTCATACATTTCTCCTGTCAAAATGATTCTTTGACTTAGTTACTAGCACCCCAAAAAAATATTTATATTTAATGATATTGATTCGTCAAACCGGCTCCGGGAGTTTTTCATACTTATATTTGTTATAATAATATCTACTGTAGAGGTGGGGTTGGCGCAATAGGGTCCGTCTGTGTTTCCGCCTCCCACTCATCCTGCCTTACCGTGGTCTGATGCTCACTGGTTTTCTCCCAGCTCGCTGTATATAATGGTTGAGTTTCTTTTGGTCTTTCTTGTATAGTTTCCACAGTTGTCTGGGTATCATTCTGAATATTTTCTCTCTCTGCTGTATTTTCCGTGACTGTCTCTTCTACGGTTGTTTCCTGCTGTGTAATCGCCTCTGTAGTCTCATAATTCTGGTTTATTGTAGTGGCTGAATTAAAATCAACCATATCATACCCCTGATGTATATCTTTCATAAAATCATGGAAGATTTCTGAAGTATATATCCTACCCAATGTCTTAGGATAATCATATCCCATCCATATTGCAGTAGTATAATATTTACTATATCCACAGAACCATGCATCTTTATGAGAATTGGTAGTTCCGGTCTTTCCTGCAACAATACAGTTATCCGGAGCTGCGCCAACACCTGTTCCGCTTTCCACAACTGTTTTCAACATATCGGTCATCATTCTGCAGGAATTAATATCGTATATTCTCGTTCCCCTGCTTGACGTGTCTACAATGCATTCACCGGAAGAATTATATATTTTATAAATACATGTGGCCTTCCTGTATTCTCCCTCATTGACTATGGTTGCATAAGCTCCTGCCATCTCCTCTGTGGATACACCGTATGTAAAACCGCCTATAGCTACTGCATTATAATCTTTATCCATCCATACCTTGTTAAATCCCATATTAAGCAAAAATGATATTCCTGCCCTTGGTGTTATCTCCTGATATATATTCCATGCAACAGTATTTTTGGATACTCTTACAGCTTCCCTAAGAGTCATATTACCGCTGAAAGTACCGTCTGAATTTACCGGTCCATCAGGTATATATTCATCAGTTACAATGGTATCCGGAGTATTTCCTTTCTGAAGATATGGAATGTAATCTATAAGAGGTTTTATTGTACTACCGCTCTGTCTGTAACTCTGATACGCACGATTCAAAGTGTATCCTTCCAGTTCCTGGCTCCTTGAACCTACTATTGCCACCACATTACCCGTTGAGTTATCTATACATGTAGCTGCTGCCTGCAGCTCATATACTCCTTCATTATTAAGTTCCGTATATGAAACAAGATTATTGTCCACCGCCGCCTGAAGTGATGCCTGAGCATTCATATCAATACTTGTATATATACTGTATCCTCCGCTAAACAGCATCTGCTGACATTCCGTGTAATAATCCTGGTACTTTTGCTCATAATTTTCATAATCTGTGTCATTATCAAAATTATTACGAAAAGCAAATCCACAATATTCCATCAAAGATTCAGTTGCACAGTGTCTTGTATAAGTTTCCACTGAATTATTTTTCGACTGTGCAATCTGTTTAATTACAGTTACAGATTCATCTTTAGCAGTATAATAATTCATTGAACTAATATAATCCGCTTCGTACATCTGAGCAAGAATGAGATTCCTTCGCTGTAGCGTATTATCATAATTAGTAACAGGATTATATCTTGTAGGATTATTAGGTATAGCTGCAATAAATGCCTGTTCAGACAAAGACAACTCCGATACGCTTTTCCCAAAATAGCCCTTTGCTGCAGCTTCCACTCCATAATATCCGTTACCAAAACATATATTATTCAGGTAAAATTCCAATATCTGTTCTTTTGTATACTTCTTTTCAAGATCCCGGGCAAGAAATATTTCCTCAATTTTTCTTTCCCAGGTAACCTCCTGAGATAAAAATATATTTCTGGCAAGCTGCTGTGTGATAGTACTGGCTCCCTGAACGATTTCATCACTCTGCTGATTGACTATAGCAGCTCTTATTATAGCCTTATAATCTATTCCCGAATGGCTATAAAAATCCCTGTCCTCCATTACTACAAATGCATTTGCCAAGGTTTCAGGTATATTACTAAATTCCACATAATACAAGTCCTTGGAATCCTTCATAGTACACAACTCATTGCCTAAAAAATCATATATCAATGTTGTTTTACCGTCTTTAAACGTACTTTCAGAACTGTTTTGAGCAATTTTTTTCGCCTCATTGGATAGTTTTACAATCTTTTGTATCTTTGGAGCCGCATATATCATGACTGCCAAAAATAAAACAAACAGACTAAAAAGTATGATGCGCCTTATCTTTCGCTTCTTTTTCTTTGATACCTTAGCCATCAAAACTCCATTCTTTATGCATTAATACATAATAAAACGAATTAATGCATATAATATCCATACTAATTCTTATAATAGGTCACAAAAATATTTTCCCACTGAGCAAACAATTTATTTGCATCTGTTATTGTTGTGGTAATTGTTCTTCCTGAAGATGTATCCATATAAACCAGCTGTTTTGAATCATAGGCTATTATTATTACATAACTGTTATTACCGGTTCTTCCTATTACAGGGCAACCTGCATCTATAAAATTCAGCATTTTATCTACAGATACACCTTTAATACAAATTCCCTCAACTCCAGGTATACGACTCAGTGCTTCTTTTGCAGTATCTCCTGCATTCATGGCATTTTCTGTGCTAAATTGCGCCCCTGCATAGTCTGCGATTATCTGCACCGATTTTTTCAAGGAATCTTCAGTGTTACATCCCGGCGATGATAAACCTTCAATGGAACCTGTAGTATTCTTATATCTTTTCCAAATTATATTTGCATTATAATCCGTTACACTTCCGTAAGTATTATTGGCAAGAGTTATAGCAGAAGATACATCTGTCTTACTGCCCTGAAACTTTCCATATCCGTACACATAGTATTTTCCTTCACCTGTAAATTCATTATCAAGTTTAAGATCAGCATCACTCTTAAATTGAACATCTGATGAAGTTCTGTAGTTTACCTGCATTCCTGCACATGGTTTAACAAATTTAATACACAGTTCCTGTTTTCTGTTATCTGTAACGATTGTCTCAAGGGTAAGACCTAACTCTTCATTATTCTCATCCTTATTGATAAGCTGATCTATGCTAACTCCCTCATATCCACCGTCTTCAGACTTTACAATTCTTGTAAGATTGATTCGCATATCCGCAACACTTGCATCGCTGACATATATATCCGGCTCATTGTACTCTTTAATAAGATTATAATCACTTGACAAAATTCCTATCTTATACATAGCAAATGTAACACTTCCGGCATCTTCAACATATATATCATCTTTATGAGCCGTTCCATATATAAAATCTTCATTTACATATCCGAGTGCTCTTAAATAATCACCTTCTCCAGCCTTTAGCTCATGGTCAGTGTTATTTGCCATATTAAATATTCTAATAGTATCCGTTTCATATAATTTACCATTGGTGCTGTAAGCAATTACACTTCCGCTTTCGGATACTGCATAAGTACCCTCCACAAGACCTGTAACTTCAACCATAACTTCCTTGCTGACAAGGTCTACTGAATAAAGAGTGTCGTCCATTAAAATGTAAAATATGTTCTCTCCTGCCAGATAAGCCACTTCCCCCACATTGCGGGAGAGTATCTCATAAGGTATATTTACAGGAAGATATAGCTTTTCAACCACATTATTGTCGGTATAAGAGTAGTTGCAAAGAGAAACTCCCACGTCTCCTTCGTGCTTTCCTCTGTTCATATATCCGTATACCAAAAATGAACAATCACCATTATCTTCTATGTTCATAATCTTAATATTATGACTGCCATAATTTTCTCTTATACCGTCAGAATCATCTGACTCAAACGAAAACACCTTTGTATACATATTATTGTCTGTATTAAAACACCATAACGAGCCCTGATTAACAAAATATGAATATACTCCCTTTTCGTCTGAGGCATATATAGCTGTAGTATCCGAGTTGACACCCAGATTAATCTTGGATGTTGAAGCTAAGTCATTCTTACCGTCAAATACCTGGTTAACCTCCCTCTCAAAATTGAGAAGGTAGAATCCATTAGGTGTCTGCCTTATACGGTAATATTCAAATACATTATATGAATCATATGAATCATAATTATTTGCAGCACCTATTTTATAATCAAAACATATAACTGCCACATCCTGATTTATTTCTTTAACAATAGGAATAAGCTCACTTTCCTTATATGGGCTCAATTCTCCCCATCCCACCGAATCTAATGAACTGTTAATATTCACTTTACCATAATTGTTATTACTTCCTGAGGAACTGGTCTCCAGATATTTCTGTATATCTTTAAGTCTTCCCGGATCAAATGTACAGTCATTAAAATCCTTAACAAAATCAAATTTGCTTTCCAACTGGTAATTTTCACCGGAAATAATTCTCGTATAATAATGAATCTCGCTATATACATCTGTTTCCAGAATTATATCCAATGCGTACTCTGTATTGTCATCAATTAAGTTTTTTATATTAAAGGTTACATCAATATTTCCATCTGTCTCTGAATATCCGCTCACCTGGGTATTTTCAATAAGAGAATTGTCGGAAAGGCTGCGGATTTTATATGATACAGACATTATATCCTGTCCATAAGTGTGTATCACTACTGACAGTTTTCTGTTTTGTGATATCGGTGTTATGGATTCATTTATAAGAGCTTGATTTATCTGGGTTGTATAACCATGAAGCCTGTTAAATTCACTTCCGGCTTCCGTTTTCATAGAAACAGTAGGCAAACTTGCCCCTGCCATTGATGTGGATGCCGGCTGAACCATATCAAAATTCATAGATATAAATGTAATAACGGCAGTGGCCAAAAACACTATACCCAATATAAAATATTTTGTACTTTTTATACTCTTTACTCTATTCATAACTACCCTCTATCAACAAACATTATTATCATCATACGTCTGTGATGTAATTGTCTGTATTATATGAAACATCCCCTTAAATCAGTCGGAATAAGGTAAGATTAACATTCAGGTTCTTTTCCATTTCTGCCACTTCTCTTCTGGCTTCTTCATTTACTTTACCTGTCTTAACAGCCCTTATCAGCAAGTTCTTCGGAGTATGTTCCATATCAATAAATTCTAATATTTGTGTTTCATATCCATTAGCTTTCAGTAGCTCTGCTCTGGCTGCGTCTGTTATTATTGCAGCCATTCTCTCTTTTAATATTCCGTATTCCATTACAGGCGCTAACATCTCGTTATTTATGGTTTTATTTGCCTCATGCTGGCAGCACGGAACTGACAGAATCACTTTTGCTCCCCATGAAACAGCCTTGGCAAGCGCATAATCTGTCGCTGTATCACAGGCATGAAGTGTCACCACCATATCCACACAGTCTACATCTTTGTATGAAGCTATATCTCCCACATAGAAATCCAGCTTGTCATATCCATATCTTTTTCTTAATTCATTGCAATGCTCAATTACATCTTCCTTGAGATCCAATCCTATAATTCTTATATTGTAGCCCTTCAATTCCTTAAGATAATAATACATTGCAAATGTAAGATAAGATTTTCCACAGCCGAAATCAATAATTGTCTGTTCTTTATCCTTATCAAGCTTTGGCAAAATGTCTTCTATAAATTCTAAAAATCTATTTATCTGTCTGAATTTATCATATTTCGATTTAACTATGACTCCATCCTTGGTCATTACACCAAGATCCACAAGGAAGTCCACAGCCTTGCCCTCTTTTAAAATATACTTTTTCGTCCTGTTGTGGCTAAGGTCTTTTTGAGCTTTAACCTCTTTAAGACCTTTACACTTGCAAGTAGTTGTTCCGCTTTTACTTGAAAGAATAGTTGCTGACATAGATGTAGTTGTAATCTGGGCCTGCTTGAATTCAGTGGTAAGATATTCAATAATCAGTTCTTTAACGGATTGTGACGAATAATTTTTATGAAATACCTTTTTTCCTATAAATTCTGAAACCTGATATTCAATATGATCTTTTATCATAACAGGTCTTATTTTAATCTTCACCGGCCTGTCTTCTGACTTAATTCTTCTGTCACTTATGGTTATATCTATCAAATCCCTTGATACACATTTATCTAATGTTTCCTGTATAGTCACTATTAAACCTCCAAAAAAGCTTACTTCTTTTATTGTAATATCTTTAACCTTAATTCACAAGACTAATTAGTAATCTTCGTTATTTATTGGCGTTGCCATATAAATTTTGGTTGTATTATTTTTCTCATTGTAATTCATTGTAATATTAACATTTACTTTATTTTTACCCAGGGATATATAATTATCAATATCCTTGTCATAAGCATATATTGTATATATGTCTTCATCCGTCCTCTCGGTAATTTTCTTTGCATTAATCTCTTTCAATAATTTATCTGAAATACTGTTCATTTCTGATATATCCAATTTTCCATAAACATCTCCGTTAAGACAGATATTTACTTCCTCATTGATACCGTATCTTTTTCCTATTTCCTCTACCAGATTTCTATAATATTCTGTACTTCCTACTCCATTTTTAAGTTCAACCACAATAACAGCATAATTATCATTTGTAGATTCATCATCGCATATAACAGACATTTCCACATACCCGTTAACAGAATTTTTCCTGATAATAGTATAATATTTATTACCTTCAGTGCTGTTACCATAATCATATTCTTTTATTCCTATTGTCTGAGCCATGTCACATAGTATAAGTTTTCTTGCACTTTCTGAAAGGTACCCATCAGCAATTTTTCCCCTCAAAGTAATCTTAGCACTTGTATTGTTATACACATTTTCACAAAATGCATTAACCATATTGCTGCTTTCCACTATATTACCTTTGGCTATATTAGTTCCAATTAGTCTTCCTGCGGTATAAATCCATAAAACACATGCAATAATCATTGCAATTCTTTGAAACCTGTAATTTCCTGAATTTCCTAATTTTCTTGACTTTATTTTTCTCATAAAAAACCTCCCATCAACTGGTTTCATTATTACCAATTAATGGAAGGTTTATTCATATCATGTATTAGGTTATTTAACCGGTCATATCCATACATCTGATTCCCGGTTTATAAATACTAATCAGCCGCTCCAAGTCTCGCAAGAGATCTTTTCAAGGCAAGTTCTGCTCTTGCCACATCAAGATTGCTATCCTTACTTGAAAGTCTTCTCTCTGCTCTCGTCTTAGCCTCATTAGCTCGATTGACATCAATCTCATCCGGCCATTCCGCTATTTCAGCCAATACTGTAACCTTATCCTTCAGAATTTCAACAATTCCTCCGTGAACAGCAGCCTTCTTTACTTCTCCATCCTGATGAATCTTTAATACACAAGGAACCAAAACTGCTGTAAGAGGAATGTGATCAGGATATACGCCAATCTCTCCCTCGCTTGTTGCAAGTTCCACCATAGTAACATCATCATTGTAAAAAACTCTCTCAGGTGTATTAATAAGAAGCTTTATTGTCTTTGAATCTGCCATTATTACCTCATTTCTGTCTTACTTAACCTTTGCAAGTACATCATCAATACTTCCACAGTTAAGGAAATAACTTTCCGGAATGTCATCATATTTACCTTCAATGATTTCTTTGAAGCCCTGGATTGTCTCGCTTATAGGTACATATCTTCCCTCAAGACCTGTAAACTGTCCGGCAACAAAGAATGGCTGCGAAAGGAATCTCTGTACCTTTCTGGCTCTTGAAACTACAAGCTTATCATCTTCTGAAAGTTCATCCATACCAAGAATAGCAATGATATCCTGTAATTCCTTATATTTCTGAAGAATCTCCTGTACGGATCTTGCAACCTTATAATGCTCCTCACCTACAATTCTTGGATCAAGAATTCTTGAAGTTGACTCAAGAGGGTCAACCGCAGGATAAATACCAAGTTCAACAATTGAACGTGAAAGAACTGTTGTTGCATCCAGATGAGCAAATGTTGTAGCAGGAGCCGGGTCTGTTAAGTCATCAGCTGGTACATATACAGCCTGAACTGATGTAATAGAACCATTTTTTGTAGATGTAATACGCTCCTGAAGTGCACCCATTTCTGTCTGAAGTGTAGGCTGGTAGCCAACCGCTGAAGGCATACGTCCAAGTAAGGCCGAAACCTCTGAACCTGCCTGAGTAAATCTGTAAATGTTGTCGATGAAAAGAAGCACGTCCTTTCCACCTTTATCTCTGAAATATTCAGCCATTGTAAGTCCTGTTAAACCTACTCTCATACGAGCTCCTGGTGGTTCGTTCATCTGACCGAATACCATGGTAGTTTTTTCGATAACGCCTGATTCCATCATTTCGTTATAGAGATCGTTACCTTCACGGGTACGCTCACCAACACCTGTAAATACTGAATATCCACCATGCTCTGTGGCAATATTTCTTATAAGTTCCTGAATTAATACCGTCTTACCAACTCCGGCACCACCAAACAAACCAATCTTACCACCCTTCTGGTAAGGACAAAGCAAATCTACTACTTTGATACCTGTTTCAAGCATCTCTGTATTAGTTGCCTGCTCGGCAAATGTTGGAGCCTTTCTGTGTATAGGCATATGCTCTTCAACTACAGGAGCCGGTTTATTATCAATAGGATCTCCTAAAACATTAAAGATTCTTCCAAGAGTCTCCTCACCAACAGGTACAGAAATTGGCTGTCCTGTTGCTTCAGCTTCCATACCTCTGACAAGACCATCTGTAGGACCCATGGCAATACATCTTACTGTATCATCACCAAGGTGCTGTGCAACTTCTACTACAAGCTTGCCGCCCTCATTAGTCTTTATATTGATGGCCGAATTGATTTCTGGCAAATTACCATCTGTAAATTTAATATCTATTACAGCACTGATAATCTGAGTAATCTTACCGATATTCTTCTCTGCCATTTTTGCCTCCATATTATTATTTTATATTTCTTAACCTACTATCCGATAGCATTAGCACCAGCGATAATCTCAGTAAGTTCCTGCGTAATAGATGCCTGTCTGGCTCTATTATATTTAAGGGAAAGATCTGAAATCATCTCTTCTGCGTTACTTGTAGCATTATCCATTGCCTGCATACGGGCACCATTCTCACTTGCCACAGCTTCTATTAAAGCACCATATATAAGACTGCATAAATACTTTGGTATAATCAAATCCAGAGCTTCATCTTCCTGTGGTTCATAATTCATAGGTGTTGTATCTTCACTGTTACTCTTAATCTCATCTACCGAAACAGGTAAGAGCTTTAATAACTTAGGTTCATGAACAACCGTGTTCTTGAAAGACGTGTAAGCTAGATATATTTCTCCTATCTCGCCGTCTTCAAATTCCTTAAGAAGTTTATCACACATCTGTCTTGCATCTGTGTAAAGAGGATCATTAATGACCTCTGAATAATCATCCGTCACATTGTAACCTCTTCTCACAAGGAAATCTCGTCCCTTTGTTCCCACCGCTATAATGTTTACATCTTCCTTATCAAATTCACCGTTAGTGATAAGTTTAGTAATATTACTATTGTATCCTCCGGCAAGTCCTCTGTTGGCAGTTATGGTTATAATTGCCTTTTTATGGGAGTCTCCCGGCTTTAAATATCTGTGATTGATATTTCTGGATCTTGCAAGCATATTACTTATAGTCTCATACATCAAATCTGAATAAGGTTTTGTACTCTCCGCTCTTCCTTTGGCTTTCTGGAGTTTAACAGTTGATACCAGCTTCATGGCTTTGGTAATCTGACCAGTACTTTGAATACTATCTCTACGTCTTTTTATGTCTCTCATTGAGGCCATAACGTATACCTCCATTCCATAAAGTTAGAACTTAAATGTCTTTTTAAACTCTTCAATAGCACTTATAAGCGCCTTTTCTGTATCATCATTTAATTCCTTTGTCTCTTTAATAGATTCAGGAATATTAGGATACTTTGTATCAATGAAATCAAATAATCCTTGCTCAAAATCGAGAACTTTATCAACAGGAATATCAATAACATACTTCTTAGTAACAGCATAGATAATAATTACCTGATACTCTACAGGCATTGGCTTATACTGTGGCTGTTTTAACATTTCCTTAATACGCTCACCTTGTGCAAGCTTTTCCTTTGTATCTGCATCAAGTTCAGAACCAAACTGTGAAAATGATGCAAGTTCTCTGTACTGAGCTAACTCTGTACGAATAGGAGCTGCAATCTTCTTAATAGCTTTAATCTGAGCTGAACCACCAACTCTTGATACTGATAATCCGGCATTAATAGCTGGTCTGAAACCTGAATTAAACATCTCTGTCTCAAGGTATATCTGACCATCTGTAATGGAAATCACATTTGTTGGAATATAAGCTGAAACATCACCTGCCTGTGTCTCAATAATTGGAAGAGCTGTAAGTGAACCTCCACCATATTCCTCTGACATTCTGGCAGCTCTCTCAAGAAGTCTTGAGTGAAGATAGAATACATCACCAGGATAAGCTTCTCGTCCCGGAGCTCTCTTTAACAAAAGAGATAAGGTTCTGTATGCTGCTGCATGCTTACTTAAGTCATCATATACTACAAGTACATCATCACCATTTTCCATCCATTCTTCACCGATGGCACATCCTGAATACGGAGCAATATACTGCAATGGAGCAAGCTCGCTGGCTGTGGATGCAACTACTGTTGTATAACTCATAGCACCATACTCTTCAAGAGTCTTAACGATTGATGCAACCGTAGAAGCCTTCTGTCCGATTGCTACATATATACAGTGAACTCCTTGTCCTTTCTGATTGATAATTGTATCAATAGCAATTGCAGTTTTACCTGTCTGACGGTCACCAATGATTAACTCTCTCTGTCCTCTTCCTATTGGAACCATGGCATCAATAGCCTTAATACCTGTCTGTAAAGGAACACTAACTGACTTTCTTGTAATAACTCCCGAAGCCACTCTCTCAATCTTACGGAACTTGTCTGTATTGATAGGTCCTTTGCCATCAATCGGCTGTCCCAATGCGTTAACTACACGTCCTGTCAATGCGTCACCAACAGGTACCTCTACTACACGTCCTGTAGTCTTAACTGTATCGCCTTCATTGATATTCTTAGAATCACCAAGTAATACGGCACCTACATTATCCTCTTCAAGATTAAGTACCATTCCGTATACTTCTCCAGGGAACTCAAGAAGTTCTCCCTGCATAGCCTTCTCAAGGCCATGTATTCTTGCGATACCATCTGCTACCTGAATTACTGTACCAACATCAGATACTTCGAGTTCGTTAGAATATCTTTTTATCTGTTCTTTAATAACTGAACTGATTTCTTCCGGTCTTAAATTCATTAGCCTTATGCACCTACTTTCTAATCACCTGTTAGGAATTTACAAGCTGAAGCTTCTTCAAATCCTTCGCAAGCTCATCAATTTTATGTTTAATGCTACTGTCCACTACTCTGTCTCCAATTCTTATTACCATACCGGCAATCAAAGACTCGTCTACCAGATAATTCATCTTAAAATCAACATAATCTGTAGTAGCCAGTAATTTGTTAACAACAGCTGCCTTCTGCGTTTCTGTAAGAGGCTTCGCTGTACTTACATAGGCAATGCCTATTTTTTTGTATTGATACACTCTGTTGATAAAATATTCCAGTGTACTTACTATGTTGTTCTGTCTGTCTTTAGACACCATAATAACAAGAAGTCCTGTCATATCATCAGAAACAAACTTAGAAAAAATATTTTTAACTACGTTCTGTTTTTCTTCTTTTACAATCTTAGGGTGACCCAGAAGCTTTCCTAATTCCGCATTATCTTTAAACGCTTCAATTACAGTCTGTGCTTCTTCACACAACACATCCATCTTGGATTCCTGCAAAGCAAGGTCAAACAACGCATCACCATAAGTTGTCTCTACTAGCTTAGCCATGTGTTCTCACCCATTTCATTCAAAGTCTGCTCAATAAGAGCGTTACTGTCATTATCATCAATAGATTTTGCAACAAGTTTTGATGCCATAACCGATGCAACAACAATAATCTGTTGTTTGATATCATCAGCAGCCTTCTGCTTCTCAAGTTCAGCCTCTGTATTAGCTCTTGCAATTATTCTTGCTGCCTCTTCCTTAGCTTCATCTATAATCTTCTGCTCGTTATGCATTGCTGTCTTACGAGCTTCGCTTAAGATAAGTTCAGCCTCCTTATTAGCATCCTTTAATTTAGCTTCATATTCTTCCTTCATTGCAAGAGCTTCTGCTCTATCATTTTCAGCATTTTCTCTGTCTCCTGCTATCTTATCCTGTCTTTTCTTCAGCATGTTTCGTACCGGATTAAACAGAATAACTGACAATAAGAGGAACAATATGAATACATTTATTGCTGTTATAGCAGCATCAAAAAGGAGCTGATAATCTAAGCCAAATAATCGTCCTGATGTTTCAAGCGCGATAAATGTACTTCCTAAATTCACCTGTCGGCCTCCTTTCTACTATCCTCAATTCCGCATCCTGCGGATTTTTATTATGTTCTGATTAACCCTTAAAAGGCTGAACGAACATTAAGATAATAGCTACGGCGAAACCGTAAAGACCTGTTGTCTCGGCTACGGCCTGTCCAAGTAACATTGTTGATGTAATATCTGATTTAGCACCTGGGTTACGACCTACTGCTGAAGCACCGTGACCTGCTGCAATACCCTGTCCTACACCAGGACCAACACCTGCGATCATCGCAATACCTGCACCAATTGCTGACATAGCCTGAATAAATTCCTGTCCACTAATATTCATTTTAAAATCCTCCATTTTTTAAAAATTATCTTTTTGACTAGTATATCTAGTCTGCAATTTTGTCGTTAACGTAAACCATAGTTAACATACTAAATACATACGCCTGAATACATCCTGAGAATAAGTCAAAATACGCATGCAATATTCCAGGATATCCTATGGTAAATGGCTTTAACAAATCATATATCAGACCCATAAGAACGGTACCTGACATAACATTACCAAACAGACGCAGTGAAAGAGACAACGGAACCGCGAACTCACCAATCAAATTAATTGGAAATAAGAACCATATTGGCTGAAAAAGAGCCGTAAAGTGTTTTCCCTTATTTTTCTTGATACCATTATACTGAACCAGTATGAAAGTTATCAATCCCAGGCAAAGGGTTACACCATAGTCCGCTGTAGGCGGTCTTAATCCAAAGAGTCCTGAAATGTTAGAAATAATTATGAATAAGAATAATGTAGAAATGTAGTTTACGAACTTACTTGCATTTCTGCCCATAATTCCTTCAACCATTGTACCAAGCATCTCTACGATTATCTCGATAGCATTTTGAAACATTCCGGGGGTGTCTTCAGGTTTAACCTTGTTTATCTTCACTCTGGCTACAATTGCCATAATTAGAATGAAAACAGATACAAGCAGCATTGCAACATGCGTAGTATTGATACTGAATGTGTAATCAATTCCGGGAATCCTGAATTGATACAGGCTCTGTATCATAAAGCTGGAGTCGCATGCCACTAACGTGTTCACACTAAAGCTTCCCACCTTCTCACCTTCCTTTTTTTAATATATTAAATAATTTATCAGCAATCGGCTGTAAATAAGCCGCTACCTTCATTGAAAACATACCGATAACTGCGCATAGAAGACTGCCCGTACCAGTAAAGTAAAGCATTGCAAATAATGCAAACATTACAATTAATCTTATAAAATATCCTATAACCAGAGTAACACTTGTATTAGCTCCACCATAAACAACCTTCCGGATTCTTAGGCTCATATGAAATGTACAAAATACTGAATATAGAATTCCTGCTGCAAAACCTATGGCACAGTTTAATTTATCCGGTACAAATACCAGTATAATTACTTCACCAATGAGCAGGTATACTGCGTCAATAAACAACATACCCGGTATTGAAGAATTGAGTTCTTTAATCTTGCTTATCATGATTTTTATTATAATTCTCCACTTTTTTATTAATTTCTTCTTCCTGTTTTCTCTTTCGTGAAGCCTCTTCCTGCCTTACAGTATTAATAGCCAGAACATAAGCATTCCTTAGCCCTGCTGCCATTCCAATAAAAAGAAGAGGAATTGTAAACCATGTACCAAGCTTCTTATCCAACCATATGCCTAAAGCAAGGCATAAAAATGTCGGCACCATAATACATATACTAATCTGAGAAATTAATACAATGTTTCTAAGCCCTTTCCCCTTATCTCCCATAGCATTTCCTACTTAAACGTGATTATCATAATAATAACATTTGACGGGATAAATGTCTATTTATTTCTGTTTTTTATCCCTGTTTTTTGCATAATCTGCAACAATTGTATAATATTCAAATTATTGTAAATCATTTTATTGAATTTTATACATTCAATTGGTATAATTTCAATAAATTTAACCTTTCAAAAGAATACTCTTATAAGGAGGATACCTCTATGACTACCTTAATAAGAAAAAGACTTATCCCCTGTGAAAGCATTGAACTTAAGAACGATATCATTTCTTGTCTTGACAAAAACAAAATCATCACACATTGGGAGACATTTCGACCAAAATCTGAGTTTTCACATGGAATTTCATATTACGTAATAGATAAAGGTTTTAAGATAAGTAAATTTTTCAAACCGGATAACTCCCTTGCGTATATATATTGTGACATAATTGATACAGAATACAATAAAGAGACCGATACTTATACCTTTACTGATTTGTTAGCTGATGTAATTATTGAAAATAATGGATTTGTTAAAATTTTAGATTTGGACGAACTGGCAGATGCCTGCAAAGATGGACTTATAAGTAATGAACTATTGGTTGAAGCACTACATAAACTTGATAATCTTCTTCAATGTATATACAGTGGAGAATTTAAAGATTACATAAATACACTTGAGAGTTTTGAAACAAAACCCCAGGCTCAGATATAAAAACATCACCACCATTTAAAGAGTCATTACCTCAATTTAAACGGTGGTGTTATTTTTCACTTAACAATAATAATTATAATTCTATATTTATTTTCTTGCCTGTTGGCTCATATTTATAAAACCTTACTCCCGCAGCATTAAGCATTCTCTTGGATGCAATTGTTGATGCCGTATCCGCATATTTATCACAATCATAAACCAATGTCTTAATTCCCGCCTGAATTATCGCTTTAGCACATTCATTGCATGGAAACAATGTAACATACATTTTTGTACCATCAAGCCTTCCTCCTCTATAATTAAGAATAGCATTAAGCTCACTGTGAGTTGTATAAAAATACTTATTATCAAGAGGTTCTCCCTCTCTGCACCATGGAAATTCATCATCTGAACATCCTATAGGAAAACCATTGTATCCCATAGACAATATCTTATTATCTTCGCTTACGATACAGGCTCCCACCTGTGTATTAGGATCCTTTGAGCGCATTGCAGAAAGCTTTGCCACTCCCATAAAATATTCATCCCATGATATATATCCTTCTCTTTTATCGCTCATTTAATTATCCTCTTCAAGCATACTAATTCTTCTAATATGTCTCTCATCATTACTAAAATCTGCATCAAGAAATGTATCTGCAATTCTGAAAGCCAATTCAGGTCCTATAACTCTTGCTCCAAGACAAAGAACATTGGCATTATTATGTTCCCTAGTTGCCTGAGCGCTGAAACAGTCGCTGCAAAGTGCAGCCCTTATTCCCTTAACCTTATTAGCAGCAATACTCATTCCTATTCCTGTTCCGCAAATGAGTATTCCCAATTCACATTCTCCACTGTTTATAAGATCTGTAACCTTGTGGGCATACACAGGATAATCGCAGGATTCTTTAGTATAAGTTCCCACATCCTTACATTCAATTCCTCTTTTCTTAAGATGTTCTACCATCTGATTCTTAAGTTCAACTGCTCCATGATCACATCCTATTGCTATCATTGTCTTTACTCTCCTTTTCGTTCTCTAATATAACTGTAACCTTTTCCACAAGTCTGTATATATCATCAAAACATTTACTATATTCTTCAATTCCTTTTCCATAAGGATCAGGAATCTCAACATCTGTTTCTCCTACAAACTCCCCTATAAAAAACACATTAATAGCCTTATCAAAGGTATCATAAATTTTCTGTTTCATTCCCACATCCATAGTAAGCACCAGAGTTTCTCCTGAAAAATCATCATTAGAAATCTGCATGGACACGTCACTTGTCATAATCATACTGTGTTGTGACGCCACGGCCACAGCTTTGGGGTTATATGGTTCCTCAAATAAAACCACCATACCTCTGGATTCCGCAATCATATCCGGCATAAGATTTCTCATTATAGTTGCCGCCATTGGGCTTCTACATGTATTTCCCATACATACATAAATTACTTTTTTAAATCTGTTCATTCTTCAACGCTCCATCTTACCTGGATGATGTCTCACTGACTACACGTGTATTATAGTATGTCCTGCCGCTTTTATCAATCTATTCATAACAGCCTGTCCCACATCATTAGTGGAAAAACTTTCTGAAAAAACATAGTCAATTCCGTCATCATCAAATTTCCTAAGAACAGCAAAAAGATTTCTTGCCTCCTCCGCTTCATTAAATCTGCTGCCCATATCTATAACCTGATAAAGCTCTGTTTTCCTGTATAAAGCAACATTTTCTGAAGATGCCATAATTGCCACCTTTGCGCCATCACATGCGCGCTCACAGGCCATTTCATCTATCATGGCTACAACTTTATTAACCTCACCATCTACTATGGTAATATTGGCCTCTGGGGCATAATGCTTATATTTCATACCCGGAGCCTTAGGTGTAATTCCCTCTGCTACATTTCCCATAATAGCAGGGTCCATAACCGCCTCACCAAGAGTGCTTTTAATTTGTTCAAGTGTTATAAATCCAGGCCTTAATATCGTAGGAAAACTTTCACTCAAATCCACTATTGTAGATTCCACCCCAATATCAACAGTATCATCCACAATTATCATATCTATACGTCCATCCATATCATGAATGACATGTTGCCCCCTTGTAGGACTTGGTTTTCCCGATATGTTGGCACTTGGAGCAGCGATATACACCCCTGAATTCTTTATCAATTTTGATGCCACTTTATGGCTTGGCATTCTGATGGCCACTGTATCAAGGCCACCCGTAATCGTTCCGGGCACAATGTCCGATTTTTTCAATATTATAGTCAACGGTCCGGGCCAGAATGCTTTTGCCAGTTTAAGAGCATTGTCATTAACATTGCAAGACAACTTATATAAATCATTGATATCTGCAATATGTACAATTAAAGGATTATCTGACGGTCTGCCCTTTGCCGCGTATATTTTTTTTGACGCAGTCTCATCAAGTGCATCAGCCCCAAGACCATATACCGTTTCAGTTGGAAATGCTACAAGCCCGCCTCTTTTTAGAATTTCGCCGGCTTTTTTATAAATAGCTTCATCCTGTTTTTCATCCCCGGTTATTTCCTCAATTATAGTCTTCATTTTCAGCATTATCAGACACACCTCTTTTCGTATTCAATCCTGTATTAGTATTACATTCATCTTACATTATATGTTTATTTTACCTTATGAATCTATTCTTCCATCAGATACTGTTTGATACCAATACATATAGCGTTGGCCACTTTATCCTGATACTCATCGGAAACCAGCTTCTCCGCCTCACCCCTGTTAGATAGAAAGCCACACTCCACGATTACTGTGGGCACCCTGGTATTAAGAAGCATATAATACTTAGAATCCGATTTTTCAATCCTTCTATTAGATTCATCCAGATTATTTCTTATAGACTCCTGTATGATGCCGGCAAGCTTCTTTCCCTTTTCCGAATTCTTATAATAAAATACCTGTGCACCTTTTACATTTGAAGTTGTATAGCTGTTTTGATGAATACTTACAGCAATATCTGCATTACTACCATTTATGATTTCGCATCTCTTTTTCAAGTCGGAAACTTTCTTGTTGCTATCACTGTCTTTATACAATCCCTCATCAAGAATTCTTGTCATAACAACTTTTATTCCGTTTTGTTCCAGATAATTCTTAAGTTTTAATGCCACGGCCAGGTTCACATCCTTTTCCAGTATCCCATCAATCCCTACATTGCCCGGATCAATTCCTCCGTGTCCCACATCTATTACAGCCAGCTTATCCTTTAAGCTTTTTTCTTCTGACTCACCATCGTAATAAATCCGGTCTGTTCCATTATTATCAGATAGGTTATTATCTTTTGATAATCTCTTATTAACACAACCGGGAAGTGCAATTGAAGTTGCCAGATAAACACCAAATAATAGAACACAGCTCATTATAACCATTAAATGTTTTTGACTCACAGATATTTCCACTTTTTCAGCCATACATTTAATAAATTCTATGTTGGATTCAACAGTATTTATTACTAATTAATATACTTATTAATTACTGACCACACAGAATCTCTTTCAAGTCCCAGTTTCCACTCAGCAACTCCTGCAACACCACTTTCCTGGATTACCTTCATCTTTTCTTCTATAGATTTATCTTCCTCAATCCATATCTTCTTTGTGGTTCCGCTTTTTTCGTATGAACATACATACTGTCCTACTTCATCATTCCATAAAGCTGCCTGACCATCCTTGGTCATTTCATCAATGGCAGCCTGCATTCCTACCGCCTTGCTGGTAGTCTTTCCGCCTGATATTGTCCATACTCTTGTGTAGAAAGGTATACCCACAATCACCTGCTCTTTGTTAACAAGAGCCAATGTATCATTAACCGCCTCTTTAACAAACCCTAAAGATGATACTGAGCCAGCGTCTGAGCCGGCGTAATGTTCGTCATAGGCCATAATAATTATATAATCCACATAATAGGACTGTTCATGTAAGTTATAACATTGGTTATATGTCTCCGGCTTATAATTATCTGTAGAAAGATATATATCTTTTTTCTGGCATTCCACAGACAACTCTCTTATGAACTGAAGAAAATCCATTGCATACTCACTCTTAACATTCTCAAAATCTATGTTAAGTCCATCATAACCGTATAGGGAAGTATCTGACATAAGTCTGTTAATAAGCTTGGTTCTGTTAGCCTTGCTTGAATAAAGTTCCTTGTAATCTACATCCTTTTGGAAATCACTGATTAAAGGCCATACCTCTATGCCCTTACTATGCATTGAAGACACAAATGATGAACTTGCGTAGCTTATTACACTGCCGGAAGAATCCGATATTTTATACCATGTAGGCGAGATAACATTAATGTTGCTATTACCGGACAATGTGGACCCAATAGTGCTGTTACCCGCTTCTCCTTCCACCTGAAACCATCCCAGATTTACCTTTCCAGTTTTTGTTTTCTTAGCATAGTTCTCTGTGTAGGTATCTTCAGGAGTCTTTGAAAACTGTTCTGAAATCTTAGAAGCCTGCACATAACCTATAATTCCTGAAGGCGTTGTAACCTCAATCCAGTCATCGTAACTTTCCCTATAGTAAAGTTTTGTTCCTTTATCTATCTTTTCCAGAATCTTACTCTTAATTCCTCCTCTGTATCTTACATAAAGATCCTTTTCTGCTGTTACATAATCCCGTTCTCCATCAATAAAATTAATACTGATTCTTGATGGAGACTCTCCAATTGCGTATGTACAATTGGTACGTGATGAAACAAACTCCCAGTCTATATATACAATACCTTCCCGCTTTGTTACTATTGGGTATTCACTATTGTATGTATTTCCCGCATCATCTGAATAGGAAGTACTGTCAGCTAAAAATGTACAAGTCTTACAGTCATCTGTATATAATACTCCACCCGTTTCTTTATCATAGTAAAATCTTATATTAATTTTAGAAGCAACAAATTCCTGAGGAAGATATACTCTGTCATTCACCTTCACACCTATATCATTATATTGCACTCCATCTATCATAACCATTGTCTTATCTGTGTTCTCATTTAAATCGAAATATTCGTAACCACTCATCCATTCCTTTGTAGGCATAAATGTTTTCACGATTATTACTCCTGCTGCCACTGCAGCAACTGCCACAAACAACACAATCCCCATAATTTTCACTCTAAGCTTTTGTTTTTTCTTATAATCCATATATATGTTTATCTCCATTCCCGCGACCTGCACGTATATGTTTCTAACAATCCTTTTAATTGTAACACCACCGTTAAATCTTTTCTATAAAAAAATTATATAATCCAAAAGCTCCGGCATCAGCCTTTATCGGAAAATATTATCCTTATCCGATTTCACAGCCAGTGCCGGAGCAAATACTATTCGTATCGCAAAGGGGATTTGCTTTACCTGCTCATAATTCATTAGTTACTATTAAATTGTAGATCGTGATATATTTCGACTTTTACAGATAATAAGTTCTTAACTGTTACCATAAATCAAATTTCTCATCCAAAGAAGATTACTCCCCTTCAGTCTGAAAGGTTCTGATTCCTGTGGTGTCATAACCACCTTTACCTTATACTCACGTTCGTATAAACTTACCATTTTCCTGTCATAATTCACAGATGCCAATTTCAAATCCTTTAATTTTATGACCTCGCCAATGCGATTCATCCTGTTCATCATTTCTCTTGACTTCCATGGCACTGTAGAACCAACAAGTATTATTTTGTCACAAGCTGATACCACTTCCAGTTTTTTCACAACATCATTTACGGCATTTTCAATATTTAAATCTATCACCACTACCTCATACTGACTTTTCAATACTTCAATAAAACTGTCACGCACATCATTATATATATCCAGTTTTCCATAGGAAAATCCATACCTGCTTCCAAATCCATCAAAACCTTTGACACTACCAGCCATGTCTGATTTTTTCAAATTTTCATAAGCTTCGTCATTTCCTACAACAGCAGTCTTTTTATGAAGTACTCCTACATGATAGTTTCCGGTCATTATACTTAACTGTGTCGCTCCGGCGCTCCCGCAGACCCCTATAATTCCAATTGTACTGATATTATTACCAGACACAGTTCTTCCTTTTGATGTTTTACTTCTAAAATGTGGTGACCTTATGCCAGATATATAACATTTTTTCATATAAAAAACCTGTTTTCTCCTTCTTTCTGTCCGCTCTTATCTGTTCCCAGATTGTTGGAAAATTATCCTGCACAAAATCTTTCATCGTCTCGAAAAAGACATTATTTCCTTTACTTACTTCATATATACATGGTATCCTGTAACACTTGAAATTTTTTAGTATATAATTGGAATACTTATAAAACTGCTCACCACTCAAAAGATTTGCCATAATAAGCGTCCGGCTATCAAGACCGTTAAGAATGTTAAGCTCTTCTGCCTGTCCGTATCTTCCGCCTGCAACTACAGCATTAATTACTTCATATTCCCCAAAGTCCGACAATATCTCATTGATACATAGGCTCTTGTAATTGTCCGGCCTTACAGTATTTACAGATTCATTATTATTCCCATCATACACAATGCCCCTATCAACCACAATTACATCAAATTCTTCCGGTTTCATTTCCACAGAACCTTCATAATTAGGAAGATAATGAACATTATTATAATAAAAAGTTCCTTTTGTGGTAAGAATTCCTTTCATTGCTTCCATCCCAATATGGTTATTACTTGTTTCATCTGCTACAAGACACTTCAATCCCATTGAAGCAAAAAATTCTGCTATGGATAAAACTACATGTGTTGTACCTATTCCATGTCTTACTCCTGTGACATTGACGATATAAGAGTGATTTCTATCTTCTTTAGTCTTCTTCAAAAATTTTATAATATCCCGTTTTAACGCCCCACAGGTTGCATACCTGTTATTAGGATTGTGCCGGGTACACTTTTTTATTATTGGATATAGCTTACTATTACAAATACTGTTCAGATGGAAATTATTATCTCCTTTTCCATCCTCATTCATATACACATGGCCGTTACTGGCCATATAGAAAAGAATCATTCCGATGCTGTATATATCAGCCCTGACATCCAGTTTTACAGTATCATCCCCGGAATACTGCTCCGGTGCTGCAAAATTAAGAGTTCCCATTCCATTAAATTCCGATTCACCACTGCGTTTTGCACTTCCAAAATCAATAAGTTTAACTTCATTATTTTCATTAATTATTATGTTATCCGGCTTTAAATCAAGATGTATTATTCCACCATCATAATTATGCAAAAATTCCAATATGTCACATAGTTTAATGATGATATCACAAATACTTTTTTCCGGAATTTTTTCACAATCATTAACAAATTCCCTTAAAGATTTACCAGAAATATATTCTTCAATTATGCAGATACTTATATCATCCTCTTCAATGTCATATATAATTGGGATATCTTGATGTTTAAGATTCTTTATGAGATTGGCTTCCTTTAAGATACTTTCTGTATCATACTCAGCCTTTAGAATTACCTTAGCTACTCTTTCCACGTTTAAGGTGGTATGTTTAACCAGGTAAACTGTCGAATAGTTGGTATGACCCAACTCTTTGATTATGCTGTACTTCTTATAAAATGTTTAATCTACACCTCCTTATCTAACTAAGAAGCATTCACTCTGAGGTCAGTATACACTAT
>JAUNPK010000019.1:0-12026 GCA_030536855.1 Eubacteriales bacterium | reverse complement strand
TATATTTTCAATATATATTTTCAAGTTTTTGTCGAAAATAGAAAAATTTTACATTTTTTTAATTATATGTGTTCGCTCTCTGCCTTTACATATCTGTTAAAAATGAGTATTATAATTCTACAGATATGATATATGCATAGTAACACCATGAACTATATATAAGTTTATGTAGTTTTATAATTAGGCAATTGGGAATTTAAGTAAAATATTTTATTATTGCCTATGGTTTTATAACGCAAGAAAGGAGATTGTTATGAAGATAGAACGACTGAATGAAAACCAAATAAGATGTACCTTAAACAAATCAGATCTTGCTTCAAGACAATTAAAAATAAGCGAACTTGCGTATGGTAGCGATAAGGCCAGAGAACTTTTTCGTGACATGATGCAACAGGCATCCTACGAATTAGGTTTTGAAGCAGAAGATATTCCTCTAATGATAGAAGCAATTCCTGTTTCAGCGGAGTGTATTGTTCTCATTGTAACTAAGGTAGATAATCCGGAAGAGTTAGATACAAGATTTTCTAAATTTTCACCTACATCCGGAGAAAATGAAGACGATGATAATTATTACGATGATTATTATGATATGGAAGAGATTAATGATTATTCAGACAATTCCCCTCTTCCTACTGCAAACGAGGAATTAGATTTGAATAATAATGATTCCTCAGACAGCAACATTGCACCGGGAGCAGATCTTATGAATTTATTTAGTAAAGTAAGAGACTATCTGAATACCGGCATCACACCTGATAAAGCGGGCAATAACACTTCTGCAAAAAATGATAACTCAACAGATAGTTTTGTTCCATTGAGTCATACCTTGAATAATAATACAAATAAACAATCAAAGGCGGATACTCCTGTCCGTGATGATAAAACCGACAAACAAAAGACTGCACCGGTATCTGTCACAAGAGTTTTTTCCTTTGATTCTATGGATGATTTTATCGATGGAGCGGCTATGGTCAACCCAATATTCTCAGATTGGAACGCTCTTTACAAAAAGCCGGGAGACGACAAGTACTATCTTGTATTAACCAGATCAACGTGTTCTCCTGTTAACTTCAATAAAACCTGCAACATTTTGTCCGAATACGGAACAAAAGAGCCTGCCGGTGAAACAGCTATGGGATTCTTTAAGGAACATTGCACTTGCATAATTCCAAAACACGCCATAAAAGTTATTTCATCTATTTAAGCTATTACTTCTTTTTAACAGAATTGCATAACAAATTAAACTACCTGCGAGCATGGGATTTTTCCTTTACTCACGTAGATAAAAAGGATGGAGTATTAAGATACAGAAAAATCTGTCTTAATATTCCATCCTTTTTAATTCATTTTATATTTAACAACAATATTAACCTATTGACTGAAGATAATTCTGAATCTCCTCAACAAGCATATCACAGTCGATTCCATGAACCATAGCTGCTTCTTCTAATGTTTCACCAACTGACGATGGGCATCCCACACAATGCATTCCTGCACCCATAAGAATTGGAATAACGCCGCCATCAATCTGTATAACTTCACCAATTGTTGTATCCTTGGTAACTCTTGCCATGATGTTATTTCCTCCATTCATAATGATGTGATTACTATATTATAATATTGCCACATAAAATGTCAAGAATTCATCCAATTTGGAAAATACATCAATTTCCATTATTTTTAAGATATTTTTTAGTTTTTAACTATTTGTCCTTGTTGTGTTTTTTCCTTGTATATCGTATAATATGAGAAAATCAAATCCAAGGAGGAAATTATTATGGCATATGTAATTAGTGATGATTGTATTTCATGTGGTGCTTGTGCAGCACAGTGCCCTGTTGAAGCTATCAGCGAAGGTGATGGCAAATACGAAATCAATGCTGATGTTTGTGTAGACTGCGGTTCTTGTGCAGGAGTTTGCCCTGTTGGAGCTCCAAACCCACAGTAGTTTGAGTATACACTTATTTCACAGGTGAAATTACATAATAATTTAAAAGAGTTGTCATGTTAGCGAAAGTAATCGCTAATATGACAACCCTTTTTTATTATAGTTTTATATTATTATTTTAGTGTCTGTCCTGTTGTTCCCTTAATAAATCTGCAAATCTTGTCTGCTCAGGAATCCAAGCCATCTTAACAGTTCCAATTGGACCATTACGTTGCTTAGCAATAATTATCTCTGCAATTCCCTTTAATTCTGTATCCTTATTGTAATAATCATCTCTGTATAGGAACATAACCACATCCGCATCCTGTTCAATAGCTCCCGATTCCCTCAAATCCGAAAGCATAGGTCTGTGGTCATTTCTTTGCTCAACAGCACGAGAAAGCTGGGAAAGAGTAACCACCGGTACATTAAGTTCTCTTGCAAGCGCCTTTAAAGACCTTGAAATTTCTGAAATTTCCTGCTGTCTGCTCTCTGATTTTCCTCCACTCATTAACTGAAGGTAATCAATAATAACAAGTCCCAGATCATTTTCCATTTTATATTTTCTACACTTTGACCTTAACTCAGAAACAGAAATTCCCGGAGTATCATCTATTATTAGTTTGGACTTTGCAATACTGTCAGCACCCTCGATAAGTTTGCCCCAGTCATTAGAATCAAGCCTTCCCTTCCTCAACTTGTCAGCATCTACTGACGATTCCAAAGACAACATACGATTCACCAACTGTACATCAGACATTTCCAAACTGAACACAGCCGTTGTTATTCCCTGTTTTATAGCTACATTTTCAGCCACATTAAGCACAAATGCCGTTTTACCCATAGACGGTCTTGCGGCCACAAGAATAAAATCTGACGGCTGTAATCCTGAAAGATATCCGTCCAAATCCTTAAAACCTGTAGGTACACCTGTAACAACACCTCTGTTTTTTGCTGCTGTCTGAATTCTATTCAGAGCATCAAGCACTACCTTATCTATCGGTGTGTAATCTCTTGCTCCTTTATTTCTTACCAGCTCAAATATTCTCTTTTCAGTCTCTTCAAGAATTACCTCTGTGCTTTCTTTTCCGGCGTAACAATCATTTGCAATTTTATCATTCACCCTGATTATATTACGCAAAATTGCCTTATCCTTAACAATGGAGGCATATTGTCTTATATTGGCAGACGTAGGAACCGAAGTTAATAATTCTCTGACGAAATCAATACTATACACCTCCGGAGGTACATCTTTTTCCTTAAGTTTTTCCTGCAAAGTTACAATATCAACAGACTTGCCTTCATTATTCATCTCTATCATTGCACCAAACATAATGCCATACTGTTTATGATAGAAATCCTCTTCACTAAGCATCTCTCCTGCTGTTATAATGGCCTGCCTGTCCATTATCATTGAACCAACAACTGATTGTTCAGCTTCAAGACTGTTGGGCATAACCCGTGTCATTGTCATATCTTCCATAAGTTCCTCGTTTCTGTTCATTAGCCCCTAAAGCAATACTTGTCTAATACATACTATAATGATATTATACAAACTATTTTTTCGTATTTACTTTTCTGTGACTTTGACCGTCAGATTAGCAGTCACTTCTTTATGAAGCTTAACCGCCACAATATGGGTTCCCAAAGTCTTAATAACTTCATCTAATTTCATCTTTTTCTTGTCAATATCAAGACCAAGTTGTTCCTTAGCCGCAGCAGCAATTTCCTTTGTAGAAATAGTACCAAAAGTTTTTCCGCCCTCTCCTACTTTCATAGTTACGGTCACAGGCTTCTCCTCAACTTTCACAGCAAGTTCCTTTGCTCTTGCAAGTTCCTCCGCTGCTTCCTTTTCTTCTCTCTTCTTCTGGATTTTCAAATCATTAAGATTTTTTGCTGTAGCCTCTACTCCCAACTTCTTAGGTAAGACAAAATTTCTTGCATATCCATCGTTAATTTTTACTATCTGTCCCTTTTTGCCAAGAGTTTTTACATCTTCTAAAAGAATTACTTCCATACCTATATTTCTCCTTCCGCTAGCATACTGTCAATTGTCTGCTTAACAACCTTTATAGCATCTTCAATGGACATATCTTTAAGCTGGGCACCGGCAATACTCATATGTCCGCCTCCTCCAAGCTTTTCCATTATTATCTGAACATTAACCTCATCAATAGACCTGGCACTGATAAAAATTTTCTCTTCATAAAGGGTTATTACAAAAGAGGCCTTAATTCCTGATATATCCAGCAATTGATTTGCCGCCTTCGCTCCTCCGATTGTAGGGCTTTCCAGTCCATCCCCTTTAAATACAGTAATTGCAAATGCATTTTTATAAACTTCTGCTTTACTAACCGCCTCTGCAACTGCCCGGTATTCACTCATATTATTTCTAAGCATTTTTCTTACTCTGGTCACATCTGCGCCATGCCTTCTTAAAAATGCTGCTGCTTCAAATGTTCTTGGCCCGGATTTGCTGTTAAATCCATCCGTATCTATATTAATACCGGCATAAAGGGCATCTGCCTCATAAGCCTTAAGTCTTATCCCATCTTCTACGTACTGAATCATCTCAGTAACCATCTCACATGCTGATGATGCATAGGGATCAACATAAGACAATACAGCCCCGGATATGGTATCACTGGAACTTCTGTGATGGTCAAAGACAATAACAGTCTTACACTTCTCCAGCAATATCGGACATTCTGTTCTCTGGGGTTTGTTAACATCTACTACAATAACTACTGTTGAAGGTGTTATATAATCCTCCGCATTTTCCTTTTTTATAAACATATCATCAGGATATTCATCATTATCAATGAATCTATTCATAAAAGGTCTTACACTGCTTGTAACTTCCCCAAATACAATGTGCGCTTTTTTTCCAAGTTTTTTTGCTATTATATATATACCTAGAGCCGAACCAAATGAATCAATATCCGGAATATTATGTCCCATTATCAAAACACTATCATTAGCATCAAGTATCTGTCTTAAAGCATGTGCCTTTACACGTACCTTAACACGGGTATTCTTTTCCATCTGCTGACTTTTTCCGCCATAATATATAACTTTCTCTCCATCCTTGATAACTGCCTGGTCTCCGCCTCGACCTAAGGCCAGCTCCATAGCAGCTTTGGCAATGTCATAATTTTTAGAATAATCATCTGCTCCGGTACCAATACCAATGCTTAATGTTATTGTCTTGTCTTTTCCAATCTTTACTGTCTTAATATCTTCCACAAGGCTGAATTTATCAGCTTTAAGCTTCTCAAGATATTTATATTTGAATACAACCAGGAATTTATCTTTCTCCATCTTTCGGACTATGGCTGCACCTGATGTAAAATATCTGTTTACTCTCTTATCTACAAGACCTGCAATAAGAGAACGTTTTACATCCTCCACATTCTCCAGGGCGTCTTCATAATTGTCTATATAAACAAGACCTACAACAAAGCGCTCATCTCTCAGCTTCTGAATGTATTTATTAATGTCTGTTTCATCAAACATATACATTGCCACAAGTGAAGAATCATAATTCTTTTCTACAATATTCGTTCCCTGAATCAGAGAATCAGCATTTATACGCTTCATCTCTATCCTGTAATCTCTCTCTCCCAAAGACACACGTATATCTTTAAGATCCTCGAAATTTCTAAATACATTAGTTGACAATTCGGGAATGACTGTTGATATATTCTTATTGAAATCTTTTTTCTTATCGATACAGGCCTGCATTGATGCGTTCATCCACAACACATTCCCATTATCATCAAGAAGACAATAAGGCACGCTCAGTTCATAAATCAACTGTCTCTGTACCTGAGAATAATTGGATGAGATTTCTAATATTTCATGTAAAACGGAAGGTCTGATATAGACTTCCATCATCACAAATATTATAAAATATATCAGTAAAAATACTGCCATAACCGATGCAGCTGCTACATTGATAAAGCATAACGAAACATCCAGCAATATTAATAATATCCCAATGGCAAATGGCCAGTAGAATAATGATCTCATTTTTCCTGTAATACGAAATGATTTTTTCTGTCTGCCTTCCATACCTTCGCTCCATATTAGAAAATATAAAGTAATTATATCATTGTTATGCGGATAATAAAAGAGGAAAAAAAGCCACCGGCAAAACTGCCGATGGCTCTGAATCTGTAATAACTATTTCCCTGTAGGACTTTATTAATCTACAGAATATGGTAATAATGAAATATGTCTTGCTCTCTTAACAGCAACTGTAAGAGCTCTCTGATGTTTTGCACAATTTCCTGTAATTCTTCTTGGAAGAATCTTTCCTCTTTCAGAAATATACTTCTTTAATAAAGCAACATCCTTATAATCTAATGCCTTATTTGCATCAGCACAAAATACGCAAACTTTCTTTCTTCTGCGCATTGGTCTTCTTCTCATCTGACCCTCTGGTCTCTCAGCCTTCTTCTCTGGCATGATAAAGTTACCTCCTATCCTAGTTGAAAGGCAAACCTTCATCCTCCACGCCGTCCGGAATATTCATAAATCCGTCACCAGCAGCTACATTTGGCTCTGGTCTTGATGGTGTGTACGATGCTCCATCTCCGTTAGATGCAGCAGATTTGCTTTCAGCAAATTCTTGTTCTTCAACTACTACATCAGTTGTATAAACTCTCTGACCGTCCTTATTAGTATAACTTCCTGTCTGGATACGTCCTGTCACTACAATCTTTGTTCCCTGGTGAAGATACTTCTCAGCAAATTCACCTGCTCTTCCAAACGCAACACAGCTGATAAAATCTGCTGTCTGTTCGTTTCCATCACTGTTATTTCTTGAACGTCTTCTGTCTACCGCTAATGTATATCTTGCTACTGCCATTGATCCGTCTGCACCCTGTGAATAACGAACATCAGGATCTCTAGTCAGTCTTCCCATTAAAATTACTTTGTTCATACTTAATCTCCTCTTATCTAAAGAGTTGTAAGCTAAACGTTAATTACTCGCCGTCTTTAACGATTAAGAATCTGATAACATTCTCCATAATTCGAAGTCTTGATTCAACTTCTGCTGGAGTTGTTGCTTCAGCATCAAACTTAATGAAGTTGTAATATCCTTCGCTCATATGCTGAATCTCATATGCAAGCTTCTTCTTCTCGCAAGTACCCGGATCTGTAATTGTACCACCAAAACGAGTGATTAATTCCTTAACCTGCTCAACTGTGGCATTTCTTACTTCATCCTCGACGTTTGCGCTAACAACTAATGCTAATTCATACTTATTCATCTACGTCGCACCTCCTTCTGGTCTTTTGGTCCTCTCTCCAGAGAGAACAAGGATTAATATATCACGAAGTAGAATTTTACCATATAGAAAATATATTTACAAGTTCTTTTTTATATTTTTTGTATTTTTTTCAACCATGGAACGTTTTAAAATGATTTCATGTTCACATCCCATACATGAGAGCTTAATGTCAGCACCAACTTTGATAACCTTCCACTCATCACTTCCGCAGGGATGTTTCTTTTTCATTTTAACTATGTCCCCAACTTCCAGTACTATCATATTTTGATCTCCGAAAATACCTTGCCCAATGCATCTGAAATTAATAAATCTGCTTTTGAATCATATGGAGTTGGCGATTTGTTAATTAACACCAGTTTATCTCCACGGTAGTAATCAATCAGTCCTGCAGCCGGATAAACTCCCAAAGAAGTTCCACCCACTATGAACAAATCCGCATTTTTAATCAGACTTATGGCACTCCTTATATTGGTGTCATCAAGACCTTCCTCATACAATACCACATCCGGTTTTATCCTTCCGCCACAATCACAGCAAGGTATTCCTTGTTTTTCCATTATTGCATTTACATCATAAAATTTATGACATTTTTCACAGTAATTTCTAAGTACAGAACCGTGAAGTTCTATAACATTTCTGCTTCCTGCCTTCTGATGGAGCCCGTCAATATTCTGTGTTATCACACCTTTAAGTTTTCCTGCCTTCTCCAAGGCTGCTAAAACTTTGTGTGTTGTTGAAGGTTCTGCTTCCGGATATATCATTTTTTCTTTGTAAAATTTAAAAAATATATCCGGCTTTTGCATATAAAATGTATGACTGATTATAGTTTCAGGGGGATAGTCATATTTTTGGTTATAAAGTCCATCAGCACTTCTAAAGTCAGGAATTCCACTCTCCGTTGATACTCCTGCCCCACCAAAGAAAACTATGTTATCACTTTCTTCAACCCACTGCAAAAACTGGTTTATATTATTCATTAATTACCACACCCAATACATTACATCCAAGTGTTTCAAGTTTCTCAACATTTTGCTCAACTTCAGTTTCGTCATACTGACTTTCGTCAACCAGCATAACTGCTCCTGAGCAGTACATTGCCATCGTTCCTTCTTCATCAGAATTCAAAACAATATAATCATACTCTTTCAAGTATTTATCCAATAATGACTTCAAAATCATTTTCTCATCATCAGTAATTTCAGTGTCTGCCTCTCCACCAGTGAAAATAATGTCCATATCATCATTATTGGTGAGACATATGAGCTCATATTTATTGTCAGGTTTTTTTAAGTAATCAACCAGTCCTTTCATATCCTTTCCAAGCTTATATTTTCCTAAAAATACATTGGAAGACATATCTCCATCAATGAAAAGGACCGTTTTTCCTGTTTTGGCGACATGATAAGCAATTTTAAATGCTGAAACTCCCCCATTAATTACTGCTAATGTTCTGCCATTTCCCATTTCATTAAGCAGATTACCAGTTATCTCTGTTAAGCTCTCATTTTCTTTATCTGAAGCATTTACCAGCTTGTTAATATTAACACTAAACATAAATCCAACCTCAATTACTTTCTGATTCTACCAAGAATTTTAACCTTTGATTCCTTAGTTGCCGCAACTTCCTTTGTTACATCTTCCACTAAAACATCTGTATTATTATCAGTTCCCGGTTCTATTTGAAGTTCCGCAACATTCTCAGACAACACTTTTTCCAAATTGAAATCAGACTTTATATCGGATACTATCTCCGACGCCAATGACTCAGGTTTCACATTTTCTTCCGGTATATCATTTTCTTTTACAGAATCAATACCCTCTTTAAATTCCGCCTCAGAAACGTAATCAGCATCATCATCATTACCGTAATCATCATCAAAAGATGCCAATATATCATCATCCTGTTTCACAGCCTTTGTCTTTCCCTCTATGAAATCCCTATCTTTCTTGGAAGTTATGGAAGAAGCCCCAATAAATCCCTGATTAGCTTCAGCGTATGAATACTTTCCGAATCTTCTTTCATATTCAAGCTCGTGATTAAAATCGTCATCCTTTGTCTTAAATGCGCTTAAGAAAAGACATACTATTAACTCAACAAATACGCAAATACCACATGCAACTGCTGTTATTACCAATGTATTCTCTGCCAAACCCGGTTTAAATGATACTCCGCTTGATGTTCCTTCTGATAAAATCTGAATAGATTTAACAGGAATAATTGTTGTTGTTTTAATTGCTGTTTTTGCTACTGCATCAACATATGTTTTAGCAGTATTCTGGTCAGGATTGACGCATCTTATCTCCACAATATTACTGTTTGCAGGAGATGTTACTGTCAAATATTTAGCTATATTTTCGCTTGTTCCTGCTATTTTCTGAGCTGCTGAAATTACAACATCACTTTGAAATATTATTGTAAAATCGTCCTTCAATCCACCATTATTAGCTCTGATTGAAGCTTCATTTTCCTCTCCGGGAACAACATATAACTGAGTTACGGATTCGTACATTGGTGTAATTGTCTGATTCTCATAAATAAACCCACAGATACCGCTGACTACTGCTGTTAATATTAATATAAGAATGCATCTTGAAAACTTTTTCATTCTTTTCCTTTCTCCCTCTTATTTATACAAATTTTATTTTTTATTTGTATAAACTTTCAGGGTACTTACCTTCTTCGATAAGTCTGCGAATTGATTCTACTACCACAGGTTTATCTTCCTTATATGTAACGCCAAACCACTTATCAGTTGTCTCAAGAACAGATACATTTGCTTCTCCATCCTTGATTAAGCTGTCAACAATCGATGGAAGCAGATATTCACTCTTAATATCTCCCTCTTTAAGAGAACCCAGAAATGTCTTAAATCCATCTTCAAGAACATCCAGAAAATCCGGTGTAAATCCCCACATATTCATAGATACATGGCTCTTAGGATCACATGGAACAATATTTCCGTTGCCATCTTCACATTCTGCACCTGTTTCTGTCTTTACAATTCCACCTGTTTCTTTAACGCCTATAAGATGTTCCTCATCATCAACTACACAGATACCTCTTGTAACAGCACCATTATCGCTTAATGTATTGCCAAGAATAAATCCTGCCATACAGAAATCATACTTCTTATCTGAAGTATGGTCTTCCACCAGATAATCATGGATAAGCTTAAATGCTGTCTTTCCATAGTAGTCATCTGCATTTATTACAAGAAACGGCTCCTTCACAGTTCCTTTACATGCAAGAATCGCCTGTCCTGTTCCCCACGGTTTCGTTCTCTCTGCTGGCGCAGTATAACCTGAAGGAAGGTCTTCAATTTCCTGAAATACATACTCTACAGGAATAACCTTTTCAATTCGATTACCTATTACTTCCTTAAATGTCTCTAAAAGATCTCTTCTTGTTACAAATACAACTTTATTAAAACCTGCTTCAATAGCATCATAGATTGAATAATCCATAATTATTTCGCCATTAGGTCCCATAGGTTCAAGCTGTTTAATTCCACCACCAAACCTGCTTCCCATTCCTGCAGCCATGATGACCAATGTTGTTGATTCCATTAAAATACCTCCACTCCAAAAAATATATAATTTAATTTATATGATTATCCCTCTTCCGGATAATAATACCAGCGTATTGATGTAATCTTACCATCACAGTCTATATCAAAAGCTATCTGTGCAAAATTATCTTCAACAGTAGCAGTGCCATTCTTATAATCCGGAGAAAAATACGTGAATTCAATAATATAATTCTCTGCTGATTCAAGGCTTGCATACCCATTAAAATTCAAAAGTCCGTAAGAGATTGCTTCCTTCGTTGATACTTTATCAAGCTCATCCATTGTAAATTCACCATAGAGGAACTTTCCAATAACCACCGTTTCATCCGCTGATTTATAATAATTATTAGGGTAATTCATATCTCTATAATATACATTCAATATATCATCAACACTATCGCCAACCTTGAGTCCTCGTGAAAATATGTCCTTATCACTCACAGAGGCCGCAGCCGTCAATCTGTAAATCCCTTCATCAGAAGCACCTGCTCCTTTACCGTTACTATCCATCTTCATAAAAATTAAGGTTAAATCATTATATGAGTACACTTTTTCTGCGTAAACCAAATTTAAATATGAATTTTTTTCTGAGGATTCATGAACAGAAACCGGATTTCCGCATATCTTCTTAACTTCATCCTCTGTCATAAAATACTTTAAAGAATTAACTGAAAGATCCGAATAATCAAACTTTGTTGAATTGCTTGCTTCTACTGTAGGATACTCGTTAAAATGCAAGTCGTCTTCATCCCCTGATATTACCGCTTCAGTTTTCCTTCCACAGGCAGATAAGCTGAAGCAAACCAGAAGGCTTAAAAATACAGTTGAAAATCTTTTTATAATAATCCTTCTCATTATATTTAACTCCACATTTCAATTGTAAAATAATTACAATCATTATACCATATACAAAAATTATATTAAAGAAAAAACTCCCAAATTAACTTTGGGAGTTTAAAGAGGCGACAACCAGATTCGAACTGGTGATCAGGGTGTTGCAGACCCACGCCTTACCACTTGGCTATGTCGCCATATTAAATTGAATGACTCCAAGGGGATTTGAACCCCTGATACCACCGTGAAAGGGTGGTGTCTTAACCGCTTGACCATGGAGCCTTATAAAAAATAAGTTTTATGGACAAGTGAGTCCAAAGTAAAAATATAAAATATTCTTACAGCTCCCCGAGTAGGGCTCGAACCTACAACAACTCGGTTAACAGCCGAGTGCTC
>JAUNPK010000018.1:36974-63494 GCA_030536855.1 Eubacteriales bacterium | reverse complement strand
TTTCTATTACATACTTTCATAGGAAAATAAAAAGCTGCACCACACTTTAATCCTCTACAATCAGCATTTTCCTCTGATTGCAAAAAACTAAAGCATGGCGCAGCCTGCATTATCAGCATATTCAGTTCTTACCACAGAGCCAAATCTGACATTTGGCTCCCGATTCCTTCGGCACTAAAGTGCCTGCGGAATGGAGAATTATTATGAAACATCCTATAACTAATTAAGATTAAACAGTGGTCTGTACATAATTCTTAATACAGAATAACCTGTAGAATCCATAGTATCTGTAGCACTGACACCTAAGATTAATGTATTACTTGACAATCTGTTTTTCATTTCCGAAACAGTGGATGAATTTACATTTGCTCTGTCACACTGTGCCCACAAGTCAAAGGTATACTCCTGTCCGCTGACTATTGACATATCTCCATCAATTTTATTCTCATTAAAGTTACCGTCAACATCAAGATATCCCAATATTACGTCACTTGTTCCCGAAACATACATGCCATTATTGTCTGAATCATAGAACATGTACGCACTCTGAAGCTGTCCTGCTCCTGAAACAAGGTCTAAATCATTTACCGTATAGGTAATATTAAACTCATCTGTGCTAAGACTCTGTCTGTAGTAGATAGAATATGTTGTTTCATCTTCCTTTACAGCATCCTTATATTCAACATCAGGTACAGAATTACCTGCTAAAAGAGCTCTTACAAATGTATTAACAAACAGCTGCATCTCTGCACCTTCACCTGTTATCTTTGAATGTCCCGCACTTGTATATGTAATATTTCCAACAGAATATACATAATAATTACTTACTGCATCCTGTCCGGCAGCATCAAATATATCCGAGTTAACATATCCTGAATCTGAAGCCAATGTATACCAAACCACAACATCCTTGTTATCTGCCATACTCTCATGATTTAATGCAAAATACTGTGCATGTGTCACAGCAACAGTCATCTTGGCATCTGAAAGAGAATATGGATATGATGTTATCTCACCATCATTAAGTTTATTAACCTTAGTGGTAAGCCTTGTACTTCCGGTATTGGAAGCAAGGCTGTTGTATGGTTTTAACTTATTAAGCTTACACAAAAGGGTGTCTGTATACTGCAAACCATCCTGCATTCCTATAACTGTCTTAAATTTCTTTGTAAAAATATTCAAATCAGAAGCCTTGGTGACAGCAGCATCTGCTGTACCCTTGTGATAAGACATACTGTCATGGGTAAATAATGCAGAATTCCCTTTATCTACATAACGGTCAATGGCATCTACTGCATCCTGAGTCAAATTAACATTACTACCGTTTCTGTCATTTCCATAATTGTCGCAAAGTCCGAGAACAATCATGGAATAGCTTGAAAGATATTCATCTTTATTACTGATATCGTTAAACTCTCCCTTTGTCAACTGATCAACCTTGATATTAAGACCTGTTACATTTTTCGTTCTGTCAAAAGCTTTAACAAAATCCCCACCTGTAAGATCAATATTAGAGTCATAACTATCTTCACTCTTAGTATTCGTAATCTGAAGTACCCTTATAACCTTTTCTGAAGACTTTGGTGTAATGGCAAAGGCTCCATCATTATTGCTGACAACTCCGGTATCTGTATCAGTAATCTCTACTCTCCATTTAATATAGCCTGTCAATGCTGAAGGAAGAGGTACCGCTACAGAATAACTATCGCCGCTAAATGGCTGTCCTAAAATATTTCCTTTTGAATCTCTGGCAGCGTCACTACCATTCTTTTCAAATACAAACAGTTCACTCTTGTCTGTTTTATAGTCATCACTGAAAATACTGTCAGAATCTCTGTCGATATACACCTTAATTCTGTAATTGCCGCTTCCCCCTGTTACAGAACCCATAAATGTCATTGTAGACAAAGAATCTGATGATATTGTCTGGGTATATCCTATAGAATCATTTCCTGACGTATCAACATTTCCAACCTGAGAATAATTCTCAACAGGAGTCACACTTCCGTTCACCCTGATATAAGGTGATATAGAAACCTCCGCTCTTGTCATATAAACCAATACTCTTGGAATACTCTGGTTATTATTATCAGCCCTTGTATTAACACCTGTTACATTACCGGATAAAGTAGCACTTCCATCAGCAGCCAGTCTCTTAGTAAGCTGTGTTATCTGGAGTTTCTGTATATTACTGCAGGATTCTCCCACAATGGTGTTATCACCATAATATATGGCATCGTCCAATACCACAGGCATACCTATTCTTATATACTCATATAACTTTTCGTAAGCCTTCTGTGTAAGGTCATTACCGTTATATGTATAATTACCGGTTGTCATATCTGAATCAAACACTGTATTATATACGTCTGATGTATTGATATTGTTATTGTCGTATGCGCCAAATATAATAAGATCATAATCAGCTCTGATATCTTTGTTAAGTCCTACAAAAGCGTTTACAGCATAATGATCTACCGTCACCGTAACTGCTTCCGCTCTCTCTCCTGTTAATCCGAACCATGACTTAATGACATTCTTATCTGCATCATTATTGTATCTGTAGGCCCCTGCAGGCTCTATCTCAAGAACTCTTATATCTGCAATCTCCGGACTGTCATAATCACCTAAAATGTATCGCACTGCATTGGAAGGTCTCAAGCCGTTATCTCCACTTTCAAGTCTCTTTGCAGCATCCATATATGTAGAACCCATATATTGTCCGTTACTGTTATAGTCATTATCCCAGACAGTATCTGTGGACATACCACTTGTCATATTGTTATTACCATTAAAGACAAACATATTCTTATTAACAAATGTCTGCTTAAATGCTCCATTAGATGCGTTATAGTATGGATAATAATCTGCTCCGTTGTCAGGATATCCGTTATCCAGGCCACTCGTGGAATTGGCAAAATGATTACCACCGTTTATAAACATATCATCCATAAATTCTATTTCCTGTGAAGAACCACTCTTGGTTGTCCAGACTTTAATCACATTTCCCGAGCCGGTTATTGAGCCAAGTGAACCTGTGAATTTTGTAGAAGACTCCTGTTTATATGCAAATTGAGAAATTAATGTATCCGGATCTATTGCCTCAAATAAAATACAGATTCTTGCAATATTACTATAATTACCGTTAACCTGTGACTTATTTCCCGAATCGGATATTACACTTTTATCTCCCATGGCATATGATCTCAAAAGATACATTGCCACATCGCTCTTAAAATCATCTCCTCCCAGTGACCAAGTTTTTCCCTGGGTAACACTTGTATTCTTAATACTGTTATATACAGAAATTCCGTAAGCATTGTGAGACTTTCCGTTAAGATATACAAGATCGGCATTTTTTATATCATCCACCGTGACATTACTTGCTTTTTTAACAACTAACGCCATCTTATCATCCATGTCAAAATTACCGAATATAACTCTACCGAATACATTTCTGTACCCCGTCTCTTTATATGTAACAGACCAATCAGAGGCCACAATTTTCTCACAAATTACAACCTTTAAGTTATTCCAGGAACCATTAAGTCTGCTATACTGCCAGAATGATGTTATATCATTGTACAAATTTCCCTGTCCGTCCTTGTAACAGCACACATAGCCGCTTCCGCTGATAAGTGTATTAATATAAGACTGATACGAGCCAAGCATACTCTTATATGAATTCTGATTACTGTCATTATCCCCGGCAATGGAAGTAGGAGCCTTGCTTAGAATTTCCGAATACTTAATTGAGCCGTCTTCATTCCCCATAAGAACGCCCAGTTCATCATATGCCTCATCCGGAACAATTTCCAAAACAGTAAGTTTATTCTCTTTTGTATATGTCTTCATACCAATGGTTACAGAAGACGGTAAACTTGCGTCATCAGCTATAACATTTCCAATATACACTTTAACCGCAACAAAAGAAATTACTGCGCAGGCAACAAACCCCAGTAATGCATAACGATATTTTTTTAAAAATGCTCCTATTCTTTCCATACTGCTTCCTCCCGTAAATTATAATCAATCAATATATGAAGAAACCTTTGTCATAGTGTAATCAATCATCTTTACCGGTACATTTTTATCAGGTATCTTAATATATATATCTCCCCTCATGTCTTTTCCGAATATAGAATTTCTAAGGGATACACTTCTTGTTACTTCTCTCATATTCCTGAGGTTTTCTAACTTTATTTTCACCTTTACATTTATGTTGGAATCAAGCTCAAGTATTGTTTTTGTTTCTTTTACTGCTCCAGCCACGTCAGTGGCAACAACCTGTTGTGTTTCCCTAACACATTCACTGCTTATTTTTATACTGAAATCACTTACATGTTCACAAACCACACTGGCATTGGTACTCTCGAGAGCCAACTCACTGGATGGATTATAATCTGTAGAATAATACAATATTTTATTATCCTTATCCCATATATAACCGTAATACTTATTATCAGCCTCGGCTGACACTTTTGTCAGGTAATAATCATATTTTGTGCCCTGGTTACACATAATAAGCGTGGTAGCCTCCATCAGGTCATTTTCCACCTGATTAAGGGTTATGTCAGCGTCATTCTGAAGTTGTGCTGAAACTGACTGTTTTGAATAACTTCTCACTGACTGGTGTATGAGCATAACGAGAGCTGACAGAATAATTCCCGCAACAGCCAGTGCTATTAATAATTCAACTAAAGAAAATCCTCTGTTGTCCCCTTTTCTCATACTTTACCATCCTTAAACTAATTATCAATCGTAATTCTTCCTGTGTTATACCACAATGTAAGAGTATACGTCTTAGAACCTTTTGTGAGAACAATAACACCCTTCAGGTTCTTATTTACATCAATACTATTTTCACCTACTTTTATACTCTGAAATCTTCCATTTGTCTTACTGTAGGTAAATGTAGCAGTATTATCGTAAAGATTATATTCTGCAGGAGCACTTCCGGCAGTTTCATAGTCATAAAACATCACAGAATATCCTGTACATATATCCTGTCTGTCATGCTCTGCCCCACTCTTATATGTAACTGCAGAAAGTTTATTCCCATTCTTTTCCAAAGAAAGCTTCCACTCCGCATTAACAGAAAGCGTCTGGGTTCTTAAACCGGTAAGCTCTGAATACAGGTTATTTCCCGCTTTTTTAACATTTCCTTTGACAATAACGGAAACACCTGTTATAACTCCTCCAATTACAATCGCCATTATAGCAATCACAACCAAGAGTTCAACCAAAGAAAATCCTTTATTATTAAATTTTAACTTCTTATGGTTGTGATGCATCATTATACTTCCTCCAATTAGAAATCATTACCATATCCTTATATGTCATTTTCTGAACATCCAAAAATCCACTGTCATCACTGTCTGCCATTGGATTCCATACTTTGAATATCTCGGCAAATTTCTGATTAGTTTTTATAAGATCTGTTATATTGGACAAACCGCCAATAGTAACATTATCTTCAATTGTAATAGTTCCTCCGGCAATAATAGCTCCGTTAAAATCCTTTTTAATCACTACATTTCCGGAACATACAATTACCCCTCCGGAATAATCCTTGAAACTATAAGTAGCATTATTAGCCTGTGGAAGCACTTCCGTATCATTACTAATAATCAACGGTGCACTTCCTGTATTGGAATTATCAAATGCACAAAGCACCATTCCATTATATCCGCCTGTAAGGGCATCCATTTTAGGTCCGTTATGGCCCGATGTATAAGATGTAAATCCATTTGTAGCAATAATATTTGAATAAACATTTGTTGAGTAAGACGAAAGCTTTGGATACATCTGATTTATGAGTGCATTGTTCAAATGTGTGCCGGTTGTAAGCTCATACAATGTCTTTGTAAGTACAGTGTATCTGCATGACAAATCCTCAAAATCATTATAAAAATCATAACTGTCACTTGTAGAAGCCACGTAGGATAATCCGTTGATTCCGTTTCCCGGTGCTGCTGCAATCATAGTTGATTTTGTATTAATATTACCACTTTCGGCAGTTATTACACTTCCCATACTGTCTGCATTAAATGTAATGAGATTCTTCATATATATTCTCTGACTTTTAAATTTCTCTTTTACAGAGACACTCTTACCGGAAGTAATTGCATTGAAAGAGCTATCATCAAGAATAGCTTTTACATAATCTGCGACATTCTTATCATTAATAAACTTAAGATAATAAAAATCTCTTGTAACACCATCTTCACCCTTTACCGTCTTTACAACATAAGGTGTCGTATTATCAATAAATGCATATCCGAAGAAATCATCTTCATTTGTAATATTTACCGTAATTCCACTTCCTGTGTTAACAGGGTTACTTCCACCCATAAGAGAAGGTGGTACAAGATATATCTCCTGATTACCAATAAGAGATACCGACTCACCTGTCGCATATGGTGATGCATTTGACGATAAAGATTCAAAATCAACGTATGCCTTACCTGCAACTACAAGACGATTAAGATTTGTAAGGTTAAGGTTTGATCTCTTACTGTTAATAGTTATTGAACTACTGTAAGAATGAACATTGTTGGCATTATCACTTTCATAACCATATCCATAGTAATTACCGGCAACATTAACATTACTGTTGTCCCCGTTAATTTCCATATCATCTCTTACATAAGTATTAGTAGAACCCGAAATATTAACAGTTGGTGTACCCTTAGAACCGCTGTCATTAGATGTCTTTAAATTGTAGCACCAAATGTTAACATTACCATTGGTTGTGAGTGTACCATCTTTAACATCAATATCGCCGCTTGTAGAAAGAGAATTGCCACTGTTAACTGAAAGTGTGGCGCCCGGTTTAATTTCAATACCGGTACCGTTGGCATTACCTCCAAAAGCATTACCGTTAAGGCTGAGCACCTTAGACGAATCTACAGTTATTCCTTTATTACCTATTAATGAATACTGAACGAAAGAGTCCAATGTCAAGCTTTCAGAGTCTGTAATATTTACAAGACTGTCAGGCATTCCCACTGAACAATCAAATGTAATATATGAATAGAAACCTTCCTCTGTCAGATACTCTACAACGCAATTGTCAAGTTCAATAACATAAGCAAACAAACTATCATCCGGATACTTGTCTATTCCTTCAGCGCTGCTTTTCTTACTTATTACTTTAAAACTGTCTATGGATTTAACCTTAAGAGTTGGATTACCGCTGTTATCCTTATGTGAGTTCTCAATATATGTACCAAGTATAGCCACAATACCGTTAACCTCAGAAGTTCCGCTGCTTCTTACAAAGGTTCCCTCTTCCTTTGCTGAAAGATAATCGCTGTATGTGTACTTAATAGATTCCAGGTTAGCATCTGCCACAACTCCTAATTTATTCAGCATTCTATGTACATAATTCTGTCTGAGTCTCGTGTTACAGGTAATATTATCCACAGTATAACTTCCGCTTGCTTTGTTCTTATTAACAACATTGGAAATTTCTTCCTGATAAGCAGCATTAAAACACTCAATAGACACCTGTCCAAGAGCTACATAAATTTCATTAACCGCATCCTCAGATGTATAAAAAATCTTAGTTGTGGTCTTATCTGTCATCTTCATCTTAAGATTAAGTGCCGTAGATGTTGTTAATACTGTCGCTAAAATAAGAATAAAGGATGTCATAATAAGAACGATTACCATAGTAGAACCGGAATTATTCAGTTTTCTTTTTTCTTTCACAGCTTTAATCATACGCTCTCCCACATTTAACCAACTTTAGTTGTTACAATCTCAGCTATCGGCTCCGCTTCATCTTTGTAATACACCTTTACAGTAAGTGAATACAAAAGACTCTGGCTTGTTATGCCATTATTTCCTCCCCCTGCATTATCAGGGTCCACATAAGTATTCCATTTGTAAATGTTAGCAAATATACTTACCGGTCCGGAAGTTCCTTTAGTCTTTGACAAACTGACTGTTCCCTCTGTAGCAAGCTGTTTTGCCTGTCCGTTTATGGTAAGTTTCACATTGCTTCTGTTTAACTGCATTTTATAATCTGTATATTCATCATTAACTACCGTCTGCTGTATAATAAACACATTGCAGTTATCATAATTCATATAAGTTTCGTTGTTTCCGTAATTATAATTGATATTAAGAATATCATTTGAATAAAACTTCTGCGTTCCACCTTCTACCGTAGTCTTTGAATATGTATCAAATGGGGTATAGAAAATGTATACATCCTTAAGATTAGAATCTAAAGCAGAGGAAATTCTGTAGGAATTGGAGCCTATTGATGCTGCTTTAAAATAATTATTAGGAAATTCTACATCTTTCTTATAAACATACAAATCATTATTACCATACTTATATTCCATGTGTACTGAAACACTCTGGTAATAATCATCAATTCCGTCCCCTGTCCCTTTATTCTGGGAAGACTCATTTCTTTTTACATCAATGTTAATATTGGTTGTTTTGACTACCTGCTTTTTGTCATAAGCTGTAGCTCCCACCATAGCTCTCAACTGTTGTTCAGCCTCTGTATCACACTGATAAAGTTCATCTCTTAACACAAAATTCTTTATAGAATTTACGTATGAGTTGATATTATTGTTATAATTCTTATCATCATCAGAACCTGCCGTGTAAAGAGACGGCTCTAATGTTGCCTCAACTCTGAACTTTTCCCCATTAATTCCTGTATAAGAATTAGAAGTTCCTCCCCCGCCAACGGAATTGTATATATTAAAATTATACACTCCATTGTTAACGGAGTAATTACCGTTAAACACCTCCTTAAGTTCATTTAAGCTTGACGACTTAAACTGTTCAACTACAGAAGATGCCGCAACATTTGCATTTTCCTGTCTTCTGGCTTTAGCATTAACCTTGGCTGCTCTGGTAAATGAACTTAAAATAGGAACTGATATAATGGCAAGAATAAGCATTGCAACCAAAACTTCCACTAAAGAAAAACCTTTATTATTCAGTTTTCTTCCCCTTCTTCTCATATCAGCCTCCATGACCGAAATTGAATCATTATTGTATCCGGTCTATAATCCAATTTAACTCGCAGCTACATTTATTAATTATTATTCTGTCCGCCATTATTCTGGTTAGAGAATATATTTCCTGTACCAACACCTATATCAAACTTAGGTTCCTCGAACTTTCTTCCCTCACCTGTTACTGAATAAAGTGCAAGAGACATAGTCCCTGATACTGTATTAGTCGCTTCGCTGTATGATACAGTAATTGCTTCTATAGAATTCTTTGTATCATAATCATTGATATACTTAATCAGATTCTTCCACTGAGTGTAATCAGCATCATAAGCAACATCAATTGTAACTTTATATCCTACCTTATCAGTTGAATACGCCACTGCTGAGGAATCAGAAGGATTAGAAGAATTCTTCTGTCCAAATGTATATACTGCCACAGGCTCAGAAAATGTCACACTCTTAACCCATGCTCCTGTTGAGCTTTCTATCTTATTGAGGAATGAAAGCACTGAAGTCTGACTTGAACCATTCTCATATTCTGTAAGAAGTTTCTTTGACTTTGACTGAAAATCAAGAGTATCAGATATATACTTACCCTTATTATTATTCTTTTCCGTGAGATCTCTCTTCTTCTTTGTAAGCTCTGTTACCTGTCTCTGGTTGTTTTCTGCTACTGATGCCAGATTCTGGTATCCAAACATATAAGCCATTACCACGATAAGCACAGCAAATACATATACAAGTAATTTCTTATCTCTCTCGCTGACTGACAGCATTGATTTTCCATTCTTATTCACTATACTTACCTCCCTACTTAGACTCTTCTATCTGGCCAAATGAACAACTAAGTGAAAATGTTACCTTAATTGTACCTGTGTTATCCTTTGACTCTGTCTCATTGGCCACCTTAACATTTGTTACGCTCTTAATAGAATTAAGTTGCTGAATATACTTTCCTAAAGATGATTTACTTGTAGCAGTTCCGCTTATAGCAACAGCCCCTGAACTCACACTCATGCTTGTGATAACCACATCACTAGGTGTCTTTTGTTCAAGATTAGATATGAAATCATCAAGATAATCATTATTATTGTATGTTAATGCTTTGAATAAACTTACATCTGTATACTCATCTTTTGCTTCATAATATTCATCAACTATATCTTCAACATCAGAAAGTTTATTAACACTACTCTTAAGCGATGAAACTTCAATTCCTGAGACCAGACACTGAATTCCCGGAACAGCAACAAGAAGAGCAGATGCAGCTAACGCTACCGTACCAACAAGTACAAGACTTCTGTTGGAATCTTTCTTCTTCTCCTGAGCAACTCTTTCTTTTGAGATAAAGTTAACGGGAGCTATTAATGCACCGATGTTAGTTATGTAGGATGTTAAATCAAATCCGTTAACATAAGTTCTTTTATCCAGCATTACCCCTGCCAGCTGTTCAATGGCATTAATCTCAATATTAAACTCATTTGAAAGCAACTGGTTGAAACCTATTATTTTAGTGGCATTACCGATAATATATGCCTTTTCAATCGGTACGTTATTTCTTGATATAAAGTAATCTGTAATTCTGTTAATGTTACTTACCAAAGCTCTTAAAGACTCTGATAATTCATTGGAATCAAGAGTAGAACCAAGAAGTTCCTCACTCTGAAGCTTTGATAAGGCCATATCGTATTTGAGTCCGTATTGATCCATTACCGCATTTACAAGTAACGACTTACCATAAGGAATAATTCTTTGTAACTGAAGGGTATTCTCCTTGAAAATATTGATTATAGTACTGTCATTCTCAATATCCACAACAAGGCTGACTTCTGCTCCAATCTGCTGTCTCATTATCTGATATGTACTGTTACCTGCATAATCAATAAATGCAACCTTAAAACCAATTGCTTCTGCAAGCTTGTAATACTTCTCAACAAACTGGCTTGGTGCAGCTATAACAACTGTCTTTAACTTGTCCTGTTCGTTATCATTTACCTTGTTAAGGACATAATACTGTACTACATAATCATCAATATTAACCGGGAAATATTCAGATGCGTTAGTTTCAATTATCTTATCAAGCTTAGCAGCCTTAACATCAGGGACTAATACATCCTTTGTAGCAATCTTATTTGATGCCACTGTAAACGCTACACTATTACATGTTATACGATTCTCGTCCAGTGCAAGCTTAATTGCCTTACCCAGATTCCTTATATCTGTAATATCTCCCTCTGCATAACAGCCTGAAGGCATAGGTATAGTAACTGTCTTATGCACTGTAACTGTCTTAACACTTCTACTGACCTCTGCAATTTTAATGAACTCACTGTTAAGATAAATCGTAGCAACCCTGCCGTTAATCTTTACTGCCATATCAATCTCCTCCAAATATTATTTCAATCCGTATATCTCTTTTTTATAATTTATCTATAAACGCCGGCGTCCTCTCAAGCTTAAGCAAGCAGAGACATATACCAGCTTATTATATTCTCTCCAAAAAGCAAAGCTATTGTAAGCCCTGCACACAAATATGGTCCAAATGCTAACACTCTGTCGCATTTTTCCACCTTCATTCTGATACTATGTATGACTGCCCCCAGTATGCAGCCAATAAAAAATGCAAGAATAATATTCTTCCATCCCAAAAACAATCCGGACACTGCCATCAGCTTTATATCTCCGCCTCCGAAAGCATCCCCTTTTAAAAAAATTCTTCCCAGAGCAAGCACAATAAGCATAAATCCGCTTATAACACAAAATCCTATTAGATAATCTAATAGGTTTTCAAAATCAAGAGCTATTCTTATTATTGCAAGAACACCTATAACAATGTTAAGGGAAAAAGGTATCTCCTTGGTTCTTTCATCAATTACAGATATCACAAGAAACATTGATAACGCTATACACTCCAGCCCTGATATAACATTAAATCCACCAAAGACAAATGCACAAACATAAGCCACTCCATTAATGCCTTCAATTATAGGATACTGCTTAGAGATCTTCGCCCCACAATACCTGCATTTTCCTCGCAAAAGTATGTAGCTCAGCAGTGGTACTAAGTCGTACCACTGCAATTTATGGCCACATAACATACAATGTGAATGTTCTGTTGCTATATTTTCTTTTAAAGGTATTCTGTAAATTAGTACATTCAAAAAACTTCCAATTACTATACCGTAAAGGAAAATAATGAAGTACAGAAGTAATTCATATTGCATCAGATTAGGTTTCCTTTAGTTTAAAATGTAAAACGTTAAAATTTAACCTTTAGTTTTTGTTGCATCAACAGTTTCTCTGTTATCAGTTACTTTTCCCTGAGCATCAATAGTAAATGTAACCGTTACTGACTTATAATTCTTTGATGACAATTTACATGTATCGCTTCCTGCTGTATCCTTTAATTCATCCAATGCATTATCCTTAGTTTTAGTAGCACCTTTAGGAGCATCTTTTGTAATTTCAATTGTACCATCAGAGCCCTTAACAGTAACAGTATTATTGATTAAAATATCATGATAATCTTCATCTGATAACATAGTTGTAATTGCACCTCTTACTGTGTCAAGATTCTGCTCATCCTTTGACTTTCTTGACTTCTCAACATTCTTAATAAGTGTTGGTGCTAATACACCAATTAATACTGCCATGATTGCAATAACTACAATCAGCTCAACTAATGAGAAACCTTTGTTACCTAATCTTTTCTGTGTTTTTTTCATTATCCTTATCTCCCTTTTCTTATATTTATATAAATCCGGTACCTCGTTGCGATTCATAAATACCGGACTATATACTAACCCCTGACGAAAATTACCTTACGGTATATTCCGTGTAAAATTAAATAATAACCGTACAATTTTATTAATTATCCTAATGTGTTGTACAGCTGAATCATTGGCTGATAGATTGAAAGAATGAGCAATACAACCACCAATGCCATAACCACAATAATAAGTGGTTCCATAAGTGATGTTAAAGTCTGTGTCTGGACTTCAACTTCCTCTTCATAATAGGTTGCAGAGTTATTAAGCATTTCCTCAATATTACCTGTCTCTTCTCCAATACCTGTCATATGTACAATCATTGGCGGAAACAGCCCTGATACCTTTAACTGGTCAGAAAGAGGTATACCAAGGGATACACCACTTTTAACTTTATTAAGAGCATCTTTATACTGTACATTACTCATAGTGGATGCTGTTATATCAAGAGCTTCTATCATAGGCATACCTGCATGAAGAAGTGTACTTAATGTTCTGGCAAAATTAGCACATGCTGACTTTGTCTGAAGAGCTCCGAATACCGGAATCTTTAACTTCAAATTATCAATAGCATGTCTGCCTCCATCTGTCTTAATATACAGCTTAAAGGCTACAACTATAGCCGCAATAACAATTATGTATATATACCAGTATTTGGTAATAGAAGCACTCATAGCCATAACTATCTTGGTCATAGCAGGAAGATCTGATTCAAGATCCTCAAACATAGAAACGAAACTTGGGATTACGAAAGTCATCATTACAACAATTACGCCTATCATTACGCAGAAAAGAACCATTGGATACATCATTGCTTTCTTCACAATGCCTTTCATCTTGGCGCTTTTCTCAAATTGTAATGCCATTCGTGTGAGGGCATCCTCAAGGCTGCCCGAAGACTCTCCCGCTCTAACCATATCAACTAGAATTGAAGGGAATATATCTGAATTCTGTCCCATAGCATCTGAAAGGGTTTCACCCTTTTCAACAGCCGCCTGCACATTTATAATGCCTTTTTTCAGGTCTTTGTTCTCAGTCTGTTCTGATAACATTTCCAAAGCATTAACAGCACTAACACCAGCCTTTAATATACTTGCAAACTGGCGACAGAAGACACTCATATCCCTGGCCGCAACTGATTTCTTTTTCAAGAAAGGTATCTCTATATCTTTATCCAATGCACTTTGCGTTTTAATTGACATTGGAGTAAGTCCCGATTCCTTAAGCTTTCTTGCTGCATCATCTCTTGACTCAGCTTCAATAGAACCCTTCTTATCTTTTCCATCAGAGGCAACCGCTGTGTATGAAAACATCTCCATAACAATTAACCTCATTTTTAATTTATTTCGTACCTTAAGCTGACATCATTATAACAGTTCCCGTTGATATAATCAATACTTTTTTGCCAGCAGGTGCAGTCCAAGTTATTCCAAAAGTCAGCTTAGTATAATATAAGAATTTTTTCACTAATTGTCAACCAAAAAATAACAGATGTTATTTTTTGTCAAATTCTGTCTAAATGTAGCTTTCCACTCTCTTCTGGACAAAAGAAACATCCTGGGCATAGTTTATCGCGTTCTGTGCACCTATCAAACCTTTGTCATATAAATCAATCAACGCATCATCCATTGTTCCCATGCCGTTTTTCTTATTGGTCTGAAGTATACTTTCAATCTGATAAGTCTTTCCTTCTCGGATAAGATTCTTAATGGCAGTTGTTCCTTGCATTACCTCAAAGGCTGCAACACGCCCCTTTTTGTTTTCCAAAGGAATAAGCTGTTGCGAAATCACCGCTTCCAAAACCATCGCCAGCTGTATCCTTATCTGCTGCTGCTGGTGAGGAGGAAATACATCTATAATTCTGTCAATAGTTGCTGCCGCACCAATTGTGTGAAGTGTAGAAAAAACAAGATGTCCCGTCTCTGCTGCAGTTATAGCTGTAGATATAGTTTCCAAATCTCTCATCTCTCCCACAAGAATCACATCCGGATCCTCACGAAGGGCAGCTCTTAAAGCTCCCGCATAAGAGTTGGTATCAATGCCTATTTCTCTTTGATTTATCATAGCCTTTCTGTGAGTGTGAAGATATTCAATAGGATCTTCAAGTGTTATAACATGTGCATTGCGCTCATCATTGATTCGGTCTATCAGTGAAGCCAAGGTTGTGGATTTTCCGCTTCCCGTAGGTCCTGTGACAAGAACAAGTCCTCTCTTTTTCTTATAAAGTTCTATAACCGACTGAGGAATTCCAAGTTTTTCAGCTTTTGGAATCTCTGTATCAACAATTCTCATAGAACATGCCACAGAGCCTCTTTGTCTGAATACATTTACACGAAATCTACCAACCTGTGGAATTGAGAATGAGAAATCCACTTCTCCATTTTCTCTAAATATGTTTGTCTGACGCTCATTCATAATGTTAAGCACAATTTTCTCACTGTCATCAGGCGAAAGTCTTGGATAATCAAGATTTGTAAGTTCTCCATCAATTCTTACCTTAGGGGGAAGACCTACTGTGATATGTACATCAGACGCCCCACGTTCTTTTGCTATTTCCAGCAATTGTTCAACTGTTACCATCTTCTTCATCTCCCTCAGCTTCATAAGTAGCTTTTATCATCTCTGCCATTGAGGTCATCCCTTCCTTGACAGCATTGGCTGCTGCCATTTTCAAAGTATTCATACCTTCCTTTATTGCCTCATTTTTCAAAGCTTCAGCCCCTGCTCTTTTAGATATAAGTCTCTTAAGGGAAGGCGTTATTTTCATAATTTCATAAATACCCATTCGTCCGTAATAACCTGTGTCATTGCAAAGCTTACATCCGCAAGGTTCGTATATTGTGAAAGGTTCATTAATATCCACTCCCAGCTCCTGTTTTTCCTCCTCTGTAGCCTGTTTAGCTGTCTTACACTCGCAAAGTCTTCTCACAAGACGTTGGGCTATAATACCAACCATTGAATCAGCTATAAGATAGGACTCAATCCCCATATCCTCCAGACGGTCTACAGAACTGGCTGTACTATTGGTATGAAGCGTACTTACAACCAAGTGTCCGGTAATAGAAGCTCTTACAGCAATTTCAGCAGTTTCTGAATCTCGAATCTCTCCAATCATAATGATATCCGGGTCCTGTCTTAAAATAGATCTTAACGCTGATGCAAATGTAAGATTTGCTTTGTTATTTACCTGAACCTGATTAATACCATCAATATTGGCCTCAACAGGATCTTCTACTGTAATTATGTTAACATTTTCCTCATTAAGTTCACTTAACGCGGTATAAAGCGTGGTTGACTTACCACTACCTGTAGGTCCTGTAACGAGAATAATTCCATGAGGATTTTTTAAAATATCCTCGAACACCTTTCTATCTCTTGCTGTAAGTCCAAGCTTGGTAATATCTACATTAAAACCTTCCTTTGAGGCAATTCTCATTACCACCTTCTCACCATAAACCGTTGGAAGGTTAGAAACTCGAATATCATACTCGTGCCTGTCAACATTAATAGTTATACGTCCATCCTGAGGTTTACGCTTCTCAGAAATATCCATTCCCGACATAATCTTCAATCTGGTTGTAATTGCTCCCAAAAGTTCATTATCATAATTGAGCACTTCCTTCAGATTACCATCAATTCTGTATCTTACCCTGATATAACGTTCCATAGGTTCAATATGGATATCACTGGCACGGGATCTTACAGCCTGTTCAATAATATTGTTGATAAGAAGAACAATAGGAGCATTTTCAATCTCTTCTTTACGAGCACTGGCTTCTTTTTCCTTCTCATCCTCCTTTAAGGTTTCACTTTTCTCCTTCATGTAGTCAGCCACAAATTTCTGTGCCTGCTTCTGTCCAAATGCTTTATCAAGAAATGCATTAATATCTCTTGCATTGGCAAGAAGTGGAACAACCTGCATACCGGTTATAATGTTAATATCATCCATTGCAAGAATATTCATTGGATCTGCCATAGCTACCTGAAGTGCGCCTGCATTGTCTTTATCCGTCCACAACGGCACAAGTGTGTACTTTCTCATAATAGACTCATCCAACAAGGCAAGTGCCTTAGAATCAGGCTCTGTCTCTCTCATATCTATAAAATCAATATGAAGATGCTCACACAAAACATCATTTATTTCATTCTGGGTGATATAACCTAACTGAACCAGCATTTCACCCAGCATCAGCCCTTTTTCTCTTTGCTGAGACAAAGCTGTTGATAACTGGTCTTCAGTGATTAGCCCCTTTTCTTTAAGAAGATCTCCTAAACGTATCTTTTTCCTATAATTCATTATGCGCCCCTTTTCCCACATATATGTTTATATTATAATTACTGCCACGAACAATACAGCTGTCTATTATATTATCACATTATTATGATTTAGTAAAATTTTTCTATGTTATATAAGTTCTGTTTTTCTTCTATCAGTTCTCTGTAAAGAGCATCTTTATCCGTCGAGCAGCTGTATCTTTTATTCTCGTTCTCATGCCCTACATCAAAATTTCCATCAATTGTTGTGTAGGCATTAATATACCGGAATATAAAAAATACAGTTTCAGTGCTTTCATTGTCGTGAACATCCGCAGACGCAACTATATAAATATAATTATTAACTCCCTCCTGACCTGATTTTCTGGTAAGAAAATACTTATCAAGAATTGTAACATTATCTACAGTTTCATCATTTATGTGATACAAATATTCTGTATTTTTCGTTGCTTTGTATAGCATTCTGAAGGTTGTATCCATGGTCTCTGTTTTTATGGTTTCACTGATTTCCGTACATATTTCACTGATAACATCTCTATTTATCTTCTGTGCACTTTCACAGTATGTGCTTAATCTGTCCGCATTGAATGTGGCAGTCATCTGACGACACAGATACCCATGCCTTGCCATATCCTCATAGCTTACATTGCAGGAAACCGTAATACTGTCTCCCAATACAATATTGCTTTCCTTGTCTGCAGAAAATGTAACAGTATTCAGATATTCATCTTCCCAGTTATTGGTAATCACCACCTTGGCATCAGGACTCACTCCGTTAAACATAACATCAACATTGTCAAATATATCTATCTTCTCCCCCTTTTTTATGCCTTTTGCCCTTATGGTGTAAGAATTCTTTCCAAGGCTTACTCCTGCAGCTTTTTCATAGCCCTGATTAAAACTCACATCTACTTTTATCTTATTTCCGTTCTTTACATCTGTACATTCCGTTGTAACATTTATTGATTCTACCAATTTTCTCACATTGTAAGCTTTTTCTTCATCAGGATTTTTCCCTGCCAGTCTGTCATACAGCTTGTCCCTGTCAATTTCAAAGGAAGGTGTGGCATATCCGTTGGCACCCGTGTAGGTTACTTTAACATATTTTTTTAACTGAAACCTGTTAACATTAATAAATATTACAATTGCCACAATAGCGCATATTGCACCCAATCCAATCATAATATAAGAAATATTTTTCTTTAATCCCATATCTGTTCCTATCCTTTTCCGCTAAATATTTATTGTTGCAGTATTAGCTTTCAGATACGCCAGTTCCTCTTGATTCATATAAGGTGAAAGCTTTTCATACACCATTTTGTTGTAATTATTCAACTGTTCTATATCTTTTCTTTCCAGCAAAGAAACATCTATCAGTTCCATATCAAATGGAGCTAATGTGAGGAACTCAAACTGAAGCCACGTTCCATACTCATTAGTTTCATCTTCAACGCATAATATTTCATTTTCTATACGTATTCCGTATTTTCCTTCAATATATACTCCCGGCTCGTCTGAAGTCACCATCCCAGGCTCAAATACCGAAAGGTCATTATGCCCCGGATTATGTTTCCACCTGAATCCATTAGAACCTTCATGAACATTTAAAAGATATCCAATGCCATGACCCGTACCACATCTGTAATCAATCTTTTCATTCCATAAAGGAGCTCTGGCAAGAACATCCAGATTAAATCCTGTACAGCCCTTTAAGAATCTTGCACCTGCAAGATTAAGCATCCCCTTAAGAGTTAGGGTATAATGTCTTATCATATCATCGCTCACAGGACCTAATGAAATAGTTCTCGTAACATCAGTAGTTCCCCTAAGATACTGTCCGCCTGAGTCCACAAGAAGCATTCCCTCAGGTTTTAAAACAGCACAGTTATCCTTAGTAGCATGATAGTGGAGCTGTGCTCCATTTTCATTATAGGCACTTATAGTATCAAAGCTTAATTCTATATAATCACTGATATTGCTTCTTAAGTTATCAAGATACTCTGCAGCTGTTACCTCGGTGACATATTCTCCACTTTTAACTGCTTTTTTTAACCAGCACATAAATTTTGTAAGTGCCACCCCATCATCCACATGAAGATCTGTGAGATTAGATATTTCCACAGGATTTTTCTTAGACTTGAGTATAACCTCCGGATTCTCTGCCTGAACCACCTGACAGAATTCATTTAACAGAGATAATTTCAAAAGTTTAACATTCACTCTTTTGTTATCTATAAGGATTCTTCTGTCTCTCATATCTGCAACATCCTTATAAATGCTTTCGTAAGGTTTAACCACTACGCCAGCCTTATGAAAAGCTTCCAGTATTTCTCCATTAAGCCTGTCCTCATCTGTATAAATATAAGCCTTGTCTTCAAATATACAGCTGTAACACATAATTACAGGATTACACCATACATCATTTCCTCTGATGTTATAAAGCCAGCATATATCGTCCAGAGAAGCAATAATATGACAGTCACAGTTCTTCTCAGTCATTATCTGTCTCACTGACTTTAATTTGCTTTCAATTGATTCTCCGGAATATTTCTCATTGAGATAATATGCATCTGTATGGGGAAATGACGGTCTGTCAGTATAAATACTTTCAATCCCGTCAAACTCCATATCAACTGAGGCTCCCTTGCTCTTTGCTGCCTCTTCCAGTTCCATACCAAATCCGGCCGCGACACACTTTCCGTCAAATCCCAGGACTTCTCCCTTTCCAAGAAGTGTTCTGCAATATTCAGATATAGACGGAACCTCTGAAAGTCCACTTCTCATAAGATGGAATCCTGTGTCTTTTATCTGAAGTTCCGCCTGAACATAATATCTTCCATCTGTAAAAAGAGCTGCTTCTTCCATAGATATTACTGCTGTTCCTGCAGAACCTGTAAATCCCGTTATGAACTCTCTCTCCTTAAAATAATCACCAGGGTATTCTGATATGTGATAATCCTCTGTAGTAACAACATAAACGCTTATATTCCTGCGTTTCATGTTATCTCTTACTTTATTAAGTCTTGTTTTAATTATTTTGCAATCTGTAATTACCATTATATTTCTCCTGTTTTACAATTCATTCTCAAGCAAATATGAAACCATTAGTCCTGTATATTTCACAATTATCTTAATCAACTTTCACAAAATCAATTTTACAACAGTTTATTATCTTTTAAAAGATTCAATAACTTATCAAGGGCTTTTCTTTCAATTCTGCTTACATAACTCCTGCTTATGTTTAATCTGAGAGCTATCTCATTTTGCGTCATTTCTTTAGCATTATCCAACCCGAATCTGCTCTTAATTATATATATTTCTCTTTTATTCAGGACATTTTCCATATTCTCCTTTATGCACCTTATACGTTCCTTCTGCATGTACTCTTCAACATCGTCTTTGGCTTCGTCACTCGCTATTTCTATAAAACTGATTTCATTCCCCTCTTTATCAGAACCTATGGGATCATATATGGAAAATTCCATCTGTTTTTTCTTATCCGCCCTAAACATCATTAAGAGTTCATTATCAATACATTTAGCCGCATAGGTTGCCAGTCTTATATTTTTTTCAGGGTTAAATGTATTTACTGCCTTTATAAGTCCTATCGTCCCCACAGATATCAGATCTTCACTGTCTCTGCATCCTGAGGCATATTTTTTAATCATATATGCTACAAGGCGCATATTTTTTTCCACAAGAATATTTCTGGCATCAATATCTCCTGCCCTGCTCCTTTGGATCATTTCCTTTTCTTCCTGTAACGACAATGGTTTTTCAAATGTCTTCAAAGAAAGGCACCCCTACACATATTTCTATATTTTATGTGTAAGAATGCCTTTTATTGCATATCCAAATTTTGATTATAACTGTCTACTCTTCTTTTCTTCTTAAGATATCATACTTGTCCAGTTCTATTCCAAGATCAACATATAACTGCTGTTTTGGGTGAGGACAGCTTTCCATTTCTTCTCCTCTGTCGCTAAGAATTCTCTTTACAACAACAGAAATATTCTCTCCATCAGGCTTCATAACTTCTATAGTCTCTCCAACCGAGAACTTATTTCTCTGTTCAATACCATAAAGGCCTTCTCCATTAGTGTCTCCCACCATTCCCAGATAAGTATACTCTTTTATATATGTGTTGCTGTCATATATCTGGGTATTTTCATCAGGCTTTCCAAAGAAAAATCCTGTAGTATACTGTCTATATGTGCATTTACTGATTTCTGACTTATAAAACGGAATTCTTGAACGATATTTTAACGGATCTTCCAGAAAATCATCAATAGCAAGTCTGTATGTTCTTGCAACTGTTGCAACATAGAGAGCTGTCTTCATTCTTCCTTCAATCTTAAAACTGTCAATTCCCGACGCAACCATTTCAGGAATATGCTCTATCATGCACAAATCTTTTGAATTGAAAATGTATGTTCCTCTCTCATTTTCATATACCGGCATATATTCTCCAGGACGACTTTCCTCCATAACTGCATATTTCCATCTGCAAGGATGTGTGCATGCGCCTTTATTGGCATCCCTTCCTGCCATAAAACTGCTAAGAAGGCATCTTCCTGAATAAGAGATGCACATTGCCCCGTGAATAAAAGTTTCAATTTCCATCTCAGGTGGGATATGCGCTCTAATTTCCTTGATTTCATTAAGAGAAAGTTCTCTCGCTGTTACTACTCTTTTCGCGCCCTGCTGCCACCAGAAATTAAATGTCATATAATTGGTATTATTAGCCTGGGTACTGATATGAATATCTATACCATGTAATTCTTCTTTAGCTATTGTAAACATACCCGGGTCTGAGATAATCACAGCATCAGGCTTAATAGCATCAAGTTCCTTAAAATATTGTCTTGCTCCCTCTAAATCATAATTATGAGCAAGAATATTGGCAGTTACATAAACTTTTACATTTCTCTCATGGGCAAATTTAATTCCTTCTGCCATATCTTCCTTAGAAAAATTCTTTGCCTTAGCTCTCAGTCCAAAAGCTTCTCCCCCAATATATACAGCATCTGCTCCGTATATTACCGCAGTTTTTAATACTTCAAGGCTGCTTGCCGGTATAAGTAATTCTATTTCCCTGCCATTATAAAAATGTCCTGCCATATCTCATCCTCATTTCTTAACGCTTAAGGTTATTCCGTCTCCAATAGGGACAACGGAAGTTATCAGTTCATCTGAATGGGTCAATGCATAAACATACTCCCTTATGCGTGTATGGATTGTCCTGTTTCTCCTTGTCACCGCATATCTTGATTCAACTATTTCTCCCTCTTGAAGAATGTTATCTGAAATCAACAGTCCACCCTTTGGCAAGAGCCGTAAAATATCCGGAAGATAGTTTATATATTGTCCTTTCGCTGCATCCATAAATATAAAATCAAAATTACCCGTAAGTTCTTTAAGCACCTGGGCTGCATCTCCCGCTATCAGTTCAATGCAATGTTCCTTACCGGCTCTTTTAAAATTATTTCTTGCAACAGGTATCCTCTTATCATAATTCTCAATTGTGGTAATTTTGCATCCTTCAGGCATATTTTCACTCATAAGAATAGATGAGTAACCTACTGCCGTACCCACTTCAAGGATAGATTGTGGTTGCTTTAGTGCAAGCAACACCTTCAGTAAATTGCCCATCTCTTTTCTTATAATCGGAACCTGGTCCGCAATCGCTTCTTTTTCAATTGTATTACAAATATCAGAATTGCCACAATCAAGAGAGTTAATATAAGCTACAACTCTATCATTAACTATCACTTTAATTGCTCCTATCCGTTATTCTTATTTACTGTCAGAAGAACTGTCACCGGACATAACCTCCATCATCTCAGTAGGCTTCATTCCTGTATTAAGTTCATAAGTTCCTGCAATAAATTTATTATTGTAATCTGAGAGACTTATCTGGAAATATGTAACTGTCTTATCCTTAACAAGTCCTTTATCATATAATATCTTTGAAAGTTCTTTAGCCGTTACGTTATCTTTTATTGTAACTTCAACAACTCTGGCATTCTCTGAAGAATCAATTGCCTTCTCATTAAATATCTTATTGCCGAAAGAATAGGCTCTGCTTCCCACAGTGAATATTATATATACACCAACCACTATCAAAAGCAGATTCAAAGATAATGAGATAATCATTCTTATGGTTTTATTACTCATTTCTTACAAATCCTCCACGAAAGCCATAATATATGATTCACTTCAAAAAATCAAGGTTAAAATCTACAGAATCCATAATGTCCTTGCAAATATCCTGAATCATTCTGCAAAGACATATCTCAGAACTAAGGTATCTGTTAACAGTATCTGTATTTCTCATATCAGCAAATCTGTTGTTCAAATCCTGTGTTGCCCAAAACACATCCTCAACAGAACCACTGTTCTGAATTTCAAAATTCTGCCTCCTGAATTCGTCAACATTCCTCTTAAGGTCGGGATCTCTGTTGATTATATTTTCAAAATATTTGTATTCCTTGTATTCAGGACTATTTCTGATGGCATCTGCAAGTTCTTGTTTTAATTTCTCAATTCCCTGCATTACAGCTGTGCCTCCATGATAATCGGAAGAATAACCGGGTTACGTTTCATCTTTTTCCACAGATATTCGCTCAAATCATCCTTAATTATATTCTTTATCTTGCTCCAGTCGGTAATATTCTTATCCAGGCATCTGTATACCGAGTCTGTTACAATAGCTTTAGCTTCATCAAGAAGCTCTTCTGCTTCTCTGACATATACAAATCCTCTTGTTACAATATCAGGTCCAGCCACAAGCTGTCCACTGTGTTTCTCTAAAGTAAGTACCACAATAATAATACCATTTTCCGCAAGATTCTGACGATCTCGAAGTACTATATTACCTACATCTCCTACGCCAAGACCATCAACAAGAATATCTCCTGTCTGTACATGTCCCACAACCTCGGCCTTTTCATCGCTAAGTTCAAGAACATCTCCCGACTTCATGATAATAACATTTTCCTTGTCGTAGCCTAAGGACATAACAACTTCCTTCTGTCCTACAAGATGTCTGTACTCTCCGTGAACAGGAATAGCATACTTAGGCTTAAGAAGTGAATATATAAGTTTAATTTCCTCCTGACAGGCATGTCCTGATACGTGAGTATCCTGGAATATGACCTTCGCACCCTTCATTCCAAGTTCATTAATAACCTTTGCTACAGATTTTTCATTACCCGGAATTGGTGTTGATGAAAATACAACACAGTCTCCCGGCTGTATTGATACTTTTCTATGAAGGTTAGCTGCCATTCTTGAAAGGGCTGCCATTGACTCTCCCTGGCTTCCTGTTGTAATAAGAACAATCTGCTCAGGTGTATAGTTCTTCATATTCTCAGTCTCAATAAGTGTTCCATCAGGAATATGAAGATACTCAAGCTCCTCAGCAACCTCAATAATGTTCACCATGCTTCGTCCTTCAACGCAGACTTTTCTACCATATTTCACAGCAGAATTGATTATCTGCTGTACACGGTCTACATTAGAGGCAAATGTAGCAATAATAATTCTGCTATTCTTATTATCATTGAATATCTTATCAAATGTGCTTCCCACTGTTCTTTCAGACATGGTAAATCCCGGTCTTAAAGCATTGGTACTATCACACATTACAGCCAGAACACCTTTTTTACCAAGCTCTCCAAGTCTCTGTAAATCAATTGCCTCGCCGTTAACAGGTGTGTAATCCACCTTAAAATCACCTGTATGAAAAATAATTCCTGCAGGAGAGAATATAGCAAGAGCTGCTGCATCTGCAATACTATGATTAGTTCTTACAAATTCCACTCTGAAATCGCCCAGTGTTACAGATTGTCCATATTTAACAACCTTTCTCTTAACTTCCCTGGTCATATTGTGTTCCTTGAGTTTTGATTCAATAAGACCCATTGTCAGCCTTGTGGCATACACCGGCACATTAATATCCTTAAGCACATAAGGTATAGCACCTATATGGTCCTCATGTCCATGGGTAATAACAAAGCCTTTGACTTTATCTATATTTTCCTTAAGGTAAGTAACATCAGGAATAATAAGGTCAATTCCTAACATATCCTCCTCAGGGAAAGATAATCCGCAATCCACAACAATAATACTGTCATCATATTCAATGGCAGTAATGTTCATACCTATCTGTTCAAGTCCTCCCAAAGGAATAACTTTAACAGAACCAATATTCTCTTTTTTCATCCGACACCTCGTTTTATAAAATTATATTCTTAGGCAGCATATCTGCCATTGTTCCCACGCAAAATATACAAATTGATCTAAAAATCAATATATATCAGCAAACGCAATTCATTATAAAGTATACATACTATAAAAATACTACGCATCCTCTTCATCAAGGAGTTCTTCAAATATTTTTCCAACAGCAGTAAGTTCTGTATCATCCTCCACAAATTCATAAGAAGCCTCTGAACTTTCAGCAGCCGATGTGTCTTTGAGGATATAACAATCCCCATCCATATCCTCATCATCTGTTTCAGTCACAAGGAGATAATTAATGCCATTGACCCTTGTTTCTTCAATTACATATAAATCAACATTTTCATTATCGTCTGTAACAAATGTAAGCTTTTCCATAACTATACTTCCTATCTGCAATTATAATTTAGAATCAATCATTATTTAGAATCTTTTGCTTCTCCATAATCGAGATATCCCTGCAATATAAATACAGCTGCAAGCTGGTCTATAACCGCCTTGCGATTTTCTCTTTTAACACCGCTTTCAATAAGTATCTCATTAGCCTCAACTGTAGTAAGTCTCTCATCCCACATAACCACTTCAAGACCTGTTCTTCTTTCCAGCGCAGCAGCAAAATCCCTGCATGCCAACGCACGTTCTCCTTCAGAATCATCCATATTAAGAGGTAAGCCAATAACTATCTTACCAACATCATTTTCCTTAATGATTTCTTCAATTCTGGCATAAGTTCTTCTAAGCTTATTATCTTCTTTTCTTGTAATTGTCTCTACAGGCTGAGCAATAAGACCCAAAGCATCGCTAAGAGCCACTCCAACCGTCTTTGAGCCAAAATCCAAACCTATTATTCTCATACTAAAGTAAAATTACAGCCCTTTTCCTTCAATAAAATACTTAATCACTTCTTCCACAAGCTCGTCTCTCTCAACCTTCATAATAAGACTTCTTGCATTATTGTGACTTGTAATATAAGTAGGATCTCCTGACATAATATAACCTACGATCTGGTTAACAGGATTGTATCCTTTTTCTTTCAACGCAAGGTATACCTGTTCAAGTATTCCCTCTACTGATATATTTTTATCCGGCTGTGTTCTAAAAAATTGTGTGTTGTTATCCATAATATCACCACGTCCCTTTCGTATACACGAATATAATATAATATTTGTAAAAATAAAACAAGTGTTTTGAGATATAAAAAAAGGAAAGGAAGGGAGGGGTGCTCACCCCGAAAAAAATAATATAAA
>JAUNPK010000018.1:0-36964 GCA_030536855.1 Eubacteriales bacterium | reverse complement strand
AACCTTAAGATGTTATAAAACCGGGACAGACCCCATAAATTTTTTATAAACTTTTTTGCAAAAAAAGTTTATAAAATTTTTATGGGGTCTGACCCCTCCCTTCGCTACTATTCAAGATTAAGTTTTTTATCTAATGTCCTTACAGACAAAGCATTGTAAATCACAATCATCACTATATTAAGTATTAAAGAGCCCGCCATTATTATATTCATAAATTCTACAGGCGCCTCAGTCATTTCCATGGTATATATATCAGCAGTAAATATATTTCCGAACTGGCTGAATCCTGCTATAACTATCAATATAAAGCTAAGCACCTGATTAATCACATTAAATATTAAATATGCTACAAAAGACATAAGATCCTTATTACCCGACATTCTGTATCCCATACAAAGACAGGCAAATATATAGCTGTACATTAAAAACGGATAAACAGCAAGAATTATACCCATAAATACAAGAAATAAATCCATTCCCTGAGCTGTCATTTCTGCATTCAACATCTTACAAACATCCACTCCCCATGTGATATCAAGCTGTGCAAGAGAACTTATAAGATAAATAACCACAACAGTAATATACATATATAATGCAGACATAAGAATTTTACTCACATGTATCTGCCAGCTCATTACAGGCAGTGTATGTGTGAGATATCCCTCGTCCTTTAATACATTTTTTCTGTATCTTAAGATGCACACTACAAAAGAGATAACCACAATAGCCACAGCACTCAATACAAATAAGCCCATAAGCAATTCCCCAAAAAACATTGAAAATATATTTCCGGGATTTATCTTTTCCAGAATATTTGAAAACATTACAGTAAGTCCTGTTATCAGCACAAATATATACATCCCTATATGTGCCTTAAAAAGTGCTTTAAAATCATATTTTAATAATTTTCCAAACATGTGAACACCTCCCTGAATAATGCATCTACACTTTTTCCTTTGTTGTCTCTTATGTCATCCACAGTAGAATTAAGAATTACATTTCCATTCTGAATAAACAAGACTTCATCAAGAACCTTCTCAACGTCACTTATGAGGTGCGTGGATATAATAACACAGGCATCCTCATTATAATTTGAAAGAATAGTTCTTAAAATATAATCTCTGGCTGCTGGATCAACACCTCCCATAGGCTCATCAAGAAGATACACTTTAGCATCTCTACTCATAACAAGTACAAGCTGTACCTTTTCTCTTGTTCCCTTTGACAAAGACTTGATAGTGTCTTTAGGTGAAATATTCAGCCTGTTAAGCATTTCTTCTGCTCTCTCCGGTCTGAAATCCTCATAAAAATCATCAAACATCTTTATAGCATCCTTAACTTTCATGGAAGGACTAAGATATGTTCTTTCAGGAAGGTAAGATACTATACTCTTTGTATCTACTCCTATCTTTTTCCCGTCAATAAGAATTTCTCCTGAATCTGCTTTAAGCACCCCTGCGAGAATCTTGATAAGAGTACTTTTTCCGCTTCCATTAGGGCCTAACAGACCAACAATTCTGCCGCCCTCAAGCTCCAGATTCATATTCTGAATAACATGTTTAATTCCATAGCTTTTGTTCATGCCATTAATGTGTATTAAACCACTCATTTTACCAACCTACTTTCCCTCATATTTTTACATAACTATGTTATTTCCCATAACATTTTGATATGATACCGTTATTTTTCACATGACTGTTTCCACATGATACGATTTACATATTATTTTTTACATAGTCTTCATATTCCCGCACAGACTCTTCCGGGGTATACCCTATTCTGGTCATACTCTTCAGAAAATCTCTCATCAGATTCTGTGCCAGACTATTCTTTAAATTCTCCGGAGTTTTTACACCATCTGCCACAAACCTTCCCGATGTTCTCTGTGATTCCAACAGTCCTTCTCTTTCCAGTTCTGACAATGCTTTCTGCATGGTATTGGGATTGACTCCCGCCTCCAATGCAAGCTCTCTTACTGACGGTATCTTATCTCCCGCTTTCATGCTGCCCGATGCAATCTCCGTTTTAAAATGTTCCATTATTTGCAAATATATCGGAGTATCATCGTTAAACTCCCACTTCATTCATTCAACCTCCATTTCATACGGCGCGCGCTTTCCGCAATTATTTTGGCATAAAAAGTACGTGTATTATTGTACTATCCAATTAATACAATAATACACGTACTTTTATTTGTCAACACCATTTTTAAAATTATATAATCACATCTTGATTTTTTATCGCAACCTAATTCAGCACAGCTACATTTCCTTCCGGCATCATACTAAGCATAATATTAAGATTTCCGTTGCGTACTCTTAATTCATCAATAAAATCTTTTTCATTCACTTCTTTCAGAAGTTTTATATCGTATGTCAGTTCAAACATTGTGCCCATATTGGTTGTTTTTACTCTGTTAAGATTCACTTCTGATGTGTATTTTTTAAATACATCATCAAATACTGATGTGTAATTGAGATTTTCAGGTATTGTTATACGAAGCTGTTTCTTTCTGTCATCCTTTGAGCCAAAGCCTATTATATTAAGAACAAGAAGCACCAATACAATAATTACTACGAAAACAACAGAAAATGTTACATAACCCAATCCACATGCAAGTCCCGATGCCATTGAGAAGAATACTACAGAAATATCCTTTGCACTGCCCGGTGCACTTCTGAATCTTACCAAAGCAAAGGCTCCTGCCATTGAGAAAGCACGTGCCACATTGCTTCCTACAAGTAAAATCACCACAGCAACTATGGCAGGCAGAATAGACAAACCGACAATAAAGCTCTTCTGGTAGCCTTCCTTTCTGCAAATAAGCATATATGCTACAGCAATGACTATTCCAATTACAATTGCAACCCCAATACTTAACATTGACTGGCTAATACTGAAGGAATTATCTGTGGTTGCAGTAAATATTGATTCAAACATAAACTTTCTCCTTTATTATTATTTGTCATTTTGTATTTCTCTGATATATAGGTCTTATATTCTGTTCCGTATTTTGAAAATGAGACCGGATAAATATTAAATTCCGATATAATTTTAGAAAACCATATAGGAACCGCTCCATTTATCTTGATTTCCATAAGGAAAACTCCTTCCGGAAGAAGTTTCTCTCCATAGCTTCCGCTTTCCAATCTTAAATCAGTTCTTCTGGTTGTAATATTTGTATCAAATGTTACTCTGAAATCCCCATCATGTTTTTCGAAGAAAGCATATCTGTCATATGATAAGTAAACTTTAGGCACAACATTGTATATCTGCTTAAAGTAATCAATTTCTCTTAAAACCTGCTGATTTATTTTTATATTTTCAGATACAGGCTTTATGTTTTCTTCCATATACTTATATGCATCTTCAAGTATTACCGGGGTTCTTCTCTTGTTAACTGTCCCATTGTATTTCTTCTTTATCTCCAGAAATACTTTATCTTTCAAATCCGGAGTTCCGTAACTGCGCATCCTGAGTTTCTCTTTATATACAGGTTTCTCTATGGAATTTCTTATAAGACTGTCATTAGGAGTATCATAATAGATATTGCAAATGGAATAATAATTACCGTTAAGATTGAAACCATCCGGATCCATATAATCTCTTATCCGGCTTTCCAACTTATGATATGTCTTTTCATCCATCATGTACTTCTTTTCATAACGGTTAAAAACCTCTATAGCCATGGCAATCCTCCTTTCCTTGAACACCTAATATACTAATTGGAAAATGTGTCCAAATTATGTAAATTTTTTGTAAAATGTGTGATTGTTAAATTCACATTTGAGCATAAAAAAACTGTTGATACTGTTCACACTTAGACAGATTATTATAAACAATGTTTAATGTTGCAATATAAATAAACAATTATATGAAACTTTAGGTAGTATTCTCACGTTTTTCGAGCATAGCTACTGTGCTCGCAGCATGTTTGAGCCATTTATGGCGAGTTTGCGAAGAGCACAGTTGATAGGTGGCGCAGAAAAACGCAGAATACAACGTGTTTCATGGAATTGTTTATTTATATTGCACATATACATGTTTACAATCTGTCTAAGTGTGAACAGTATCAACAGTTTTATTTCAGTATAATATGTAACGATTATTTCTCATTAACAATATGCACATCAAGCTGATTAAATGGAATCTCAATATTATTCCTGTCGAGGATTTCCTTATATTCCTCCAATAATTCAAATTTTGTATCCCAGTAATCTGATGAATTAAGCCAGGTACGGGTCTCTAAGGTGACGCAGCTTTCATCAAGACTCTTTACAATAACCTTAATTTCCTTGTCTTTAATAACAGTTTCCTTAGAATCAATCACCTGTCTCAACAGTTCTTTTGCCTTCTTAATATCGTTACTGTAGCTTATACCAACTTCAATATCAAGTCTTCTTAAATTCTCAGCTCCAACATTAACCACACTTGAGTTGGAAAGTGCACCGTTAGGAATCATTATCACCTTATTATCAACAGTGTTCAGTCTTGTATAAAGAAGCTCTATTGAAGTTACAGTTCCTTCATTGCTGCCCACAATAATATAATCTCCCACAGTGAAAGGCTTAAATATGAGAATAAGAATTCCTCCCGCAAAATTCGAAAGGCTGCCCTGAAGTGACATACCAATAGCCAATGCTGCCGAACCAAACAGGGTTATAAGAGATGTGGTCTGTATTCCCAGTTCATCAATAACCATAAGAAGCAGCACTACATAAAGTCCGAATTTTATAAAGGATGTAGCAAAATTCTGAACTCCTGCATCAAGAGTTCCCTTTTCAAGAATCCTTTTAATCAGCTTTACAACATACTTAATTATCTTCTTACCTACAACCCATATAATAATGGCAAATACAATCTTCCATAATCCTGACATACCCCATGCGGTTATGCGGTCTAATATATTTTGAAAATTTCCCATAACTAATTCCTCTATTCTATATTTATTTTATTCTGTTCTCTCATGGTTCTTTTTCAACTCATCCAGCTTTCTCTTTGTTTCTTCATCAATTCGAAGACTGGCTTCCATGGCTTCTTTTGCACGTTTTTCGGCTTCTTTGCTGGCTTTAACAGCAAGTCTGCAGGATTCTTTGGCAATCCTCTCAGCTTCAATAGCAGCTTTAGCCTCCTCATCTGCTTTAATTGCCAGTTCTCTTGCCTCTCTTGCCTTATCTTCCGCTTCCTTCTTAGCAATAGCTGCTGTCCTGCGGATTTCTATTTCATTAATCTCTTCCTGAGAAAATGGAGTATATCCGTATATAACTGCGCTGCTGCCTGGAATAGTGATATTTAAAATATCTTTATTATCCTCACTCAACTCATACAAGGATGCAATACATTTTGTGTCAACCCGGCTGTCTCCACCGTATTTTACATCATCGGAATTAAGCAAAATCTTATACTTACCCGGCTTAGAAACCTTTAATTTATAATCTTTACGTTCCACCGGTGTAAAGTTTACAACCACTGTAATTTCATTTCCTTTACTGTCTCTTCTCACATATCCTATAACAGTTTCCTCTGAATTGGAATTTTCAAGCCACTCAAACCCTTCACTATAATTGTCCAATTCATACATTGCCGGATTATTGCAGTATAATTCATTAATATCCTTAAGATACTTCATCATATTGAGATATTTTTCTTCTTCCAGTTGCTTCCACTGACTCTTCATTTCAGTTGACCAGACAGAATTTATACCAATATCCTGTCCCATAGAAAGCATTTTTGCTCCCGGATGTGTAAATATATATCCCAATACAGCTCTTATATCCTTAAGCTTATCCTTATCCGAGTTACCTGATGCAATTTCATAGACAGACTTTTTATCAATGGAAAAATCATCATGAGAGAAGCTCAAAATAAAATTCTCCCTATAAGTGTAAAGCATTCCGTCTGTAAGTTTGTTATACTTGCCTTTTCTAAATAAAGGATCTGTATCCATGAAACTTATAACATCATCTTTAAATCCATTATTCCACTTATAATCAAAGCCTAAGTTATCTCCACCGTTGGCTTCCGTCACATTATTCCACCCACTGGTTTCCTCGGCAATAGAAACAGCTCCGTCATTTCTGTCATGAATTAATTTATTAACAGCCTTTATAAACATAACAGCCTCAAGATTTTCGTTATCTCCATAAATATTAGGCTGCCACTGACCCGGCTGTTTACCGTAATCAAGATAAAGCATGGAAGCTACTCCATCTATTCTTACCCCGTCAACGTGGTATTCTTCAAGCCACATATTCACGTTGGAAAGAAGGAAACTTCTCACAGCTCCCCTTTCATAAGCAAATGTTGTAACATTCCATCCCGGCTTTTTCTCAAGTCTAGGCTTCAAATAGCCATAACAGTTTTCCCCGTCAAAATTACTTATTCCCTTGGAATCGCAGCCAAAATATGAAGCATTCCAGTCTATGATTACACCTATTCCCTCTTTGTGGAACATATTAATCATATCCTTGAATTCTTTAACTGTACCATATCTTGAAGTAGGTGAAAAATAGCTCACCGATGCATATCCGTATGCCTTATCCCCCATAAACTCAGCAACAGGCATAAATTCCACATGGGTATATCCCGTCTTCTTTACATAATCAAGTATAGCTGCAGAAATTTTCTTATAACTGGCCTGTCCTGACACTATACTATTCCATGCAGCGAGATTAACTTCCAATACAGAAAGTGGTTTACTGTCATTTCTCTTCTTTGCCCTGGAAGTCATCCACAATGCATCTTCCCATTTATACTCCTGCTCATCTGATACCACAGAATTACAATTTATGTAACCGGTAGTTTCTTTACAGTACGGGTCAAGTTTCTGGACAATGCCTGAAGCACGGTTTTTAACTTCATACATATACTCAGCACCGGCTGTTATCCCCGGGATAAAAAGCTCAAACACCCCGGATTCCCCTATCTTTTCCATCTGATGGACTCTTCCGTCCCAATTATTAAAATCCCCTGTGACACTGACTCTCAAAGCATTTGGTGCCCACACTGTAAACAAAGTTCCATCAACTCCGTTAACAGTCATCACCTTATTTCCCATAATGTTAAGAGCATTAGTTTCTGAGCCGGCATTAAATAGTTTGTAATCTTTTGGGGTTGTTATGTTATCAAATGAGTAAGGATCAGCAAAAGAAGTCACTTTTCCCTGAACACTTTCAACATTAACAGTATAGGATACCTTTTTCTTTCCCGGTATAATTACTGCGAAAAACCCGGCTTCATCCACTTTTTCCATAGGATATTTTTTCTTTTTGCCTTCAACTGATATTGCCACAGAAACAGCATCAGGTCTGAATACCTGAATAAGATATCCATATTTACAGATATGTCCACCCAACAGATTCTTAGGATGACTGCATTCTGAATATACTATCTCCTCAATATCCGGCCAATTCATTAATTCATATAAATTATTATCCATACCTATCTCTCCATCCACTTTGCAAATAATTCTGTCCATGCAAATACTTCAGGCTGATAATGATTCATTCCTTTAGTAGTTGTCTCTTTAGTTCCCAATCCAAGTCCATGACATCCCTTAGGGAATACATGATATTCAAAAGGAATATTATTCTTCCTTAACGCCTGTACAAAAAGCAACGAATTCTCAAGAGGCACTGAATTATCTTCAAATGTATGCCAGATAAAACATTCCGGTGTATCCTTAGATACTCTCTCCTCTAAAGAAACATCCTTAAGATATTTTTCATAGTTATCTCCCAGCATTCTGACAAAAGAAGCTCTATGAGCAAATTCTCCCGAAGTTATAACAGGATAACCTAAAAGCATGCCATTAGGTTTAACATATTCACAGTCACAGCCTAAATTATTATTCGCAAAGCTTTTTACAAGATCCGTATTCCACATAGTTCCAAGACAGGCAGCTACGTGTCCTCCTGCTGAGAAACCGGCAATAATAATATTATCAGGATTAACATCCCACTCTGCTGCATGGTCTCTTACAAATTTCATTGTGTAAGCCGCCTCATAAACCTGTGTAGGATAAACATAAGGCATAAGACTGTATCTGAATACCACTGCATTAAATCCCATTTCCAGCATTTTTACCGCAATAGCCTCTCCCTCTCTTGGAGAGTAATGATTATAACCACCACCCGGACATATCACAATGAGAGGTCTGTTAAAAGGATCCTGGTCATTAGGAAAAATGTCCTTTATATAAGTGGTTATTGTCGCTGGTTTATCCGGCGTCTTTAGTCCTAATTCTTCATAAGGAAGATTAATTTCATATACCTGATGTAACATTGCTTTTCTCCTCTCTTTCCCACATTTCATTCGTTATTACAAACATGTTATTACAGAACTGTCTGTCATTACACTTGTGAATAAGACTATATCTTATGTATAAACAAACCGCTTCTTAACTTTGGTTCAAACCATGTTGACTTAGGCGGCATAAGCTTATTGGCATCAGCTACATCAAAAAGCTCTGAAATTGAGGTTGCATACATTGAAAATGCCAGAACACAATCCGTATCACATCTTCTTTCCAGTTCCTCAAGTCCTCTTATTCCTCCGACAAAATCAATTCTCTTATCTGTCTTTGGGTCTTGAATTCCAAGTACAGGTTCCAACAGATTATTTTGAAGTATGGCAACGTCAAGACCATCTACAGGGTCCGTGGATAAAATCTCCTCTTTTGCAGTAAGCTCATACCACTTCTTTCCAAGATACATCCCAAAAGTTCCTTTTTTTGATGGAGAGACAGGAGAAGTTTTTTCTTCAACATTAAATTTTTCTTTTACCTGAGTCATGAACCCATCTTCACTCAAACCGTTTAAATCCTTTAAAACTCTGTTATATGGCATAATCATAAGTTCTTCGTCCGGAAACAGTACAGAAAGGAAATAATTAAACTCCTCGCTGCCTGTATAGTCCGGATGTTCCTGTCTTCTCTTAAGTCCCACCTTAACTGCCGATGCTGCCCTGTGATGTCCGTCTGCAATATAAATTGCATTAATTTCAGCAAAAGCTTTCTCAATAGCTGACACCATTTCTTTGTCGCTTATTTTCCACACCTGATGTCTGATACCATCAGGAGATGTAAAGCTGTATACGCAGGCTTCCTTTTTCGCCTTGTTAACATTGTCATTAATTACGCTGTTAGCTCTGTAAGCAAGAAATATAGGTCCTGTCTGGGCTCCGCATATATCAACATGATTGATTCTGTCCTGCTCTTTATCAGCTCTTGTATTTTCATGTTTCTTGATAACATTATTCTGATAATCATCTATGGATGCGCAGGCTACAATACCGGTCTGGGTTCTTCCATTCATGGTAAGCTCATAAACATAATACGCCTTATCGGTATCAGTGATAAATGTTCCATTATCAACAGCCTCCCAAAGCATATCGTGGGCTTTCTTATATACCTCCGGTGCATAGGTATCAACTGACGCATCGAACTGAGTCTCTGCTCTGTCGATTCTTAAGAAGGAAAGGGGTTCCGCCTTAACTTCTGCACATGCCTCTTCCCTGTTATACACATCATAAGGAAGGGCCGCTACTCTGCCTGCGACCTCCGGATTTGGTCTTACACATTCAAAGGGTTTAATCAATGCCATCTCTTTATCCTCCGATCTTTTTAATCAATTATGTAAATTATGTTCTATGTGAAGTAATTCGTGAGCTTTGTGGGACAACGGTTTTTCAAGATACTCTTCATAACATGTAATAACAGATTTATTCTCATGGGAAAATCTGTTATTACCGTTCTTATCCAGTCCATAAAGAATCTCTCCTCGTTTAAATACCTTGTCACAATCATCCTTGATAGGCTGACCCCCACCGTTAACACATCCCCCGGGGCATGCCATAACCTCAACAAAATCATAGCTTACCTCACCGGAATCAATAGCCTCCATAAGCTTTCTTGTATTCGCAAGGCCGCTTGCCACAGCAACCTTTATCTCATTGCCTGCCAGTTCAAAGGATGCTTCCTTCCATCCCTCAAGTCCTCTCACACATTTGAAGGCATCCGGTTCAGGATTGGTTTTATTAACAAGATAGTAAGCACTTCTTAACGCCGCCTCCATTACACCTCCGGTAACGCCAAAGATTACGCCTGCACCTGTACCTTCTCCCAATGGATTATCAAACTCTTCCTCCGCAAGTTCATCCACTTTGATAAAAAATGATTTGAGAAGTCTTTCTACTTCTCTTGTAGTAAGGACTGCATCAACATCCTTTCCTCCATCCCATGTTATTTCATTTTTCTTGGCAAGACATGGCATTAGGGAAACACAGAATATTTTTGAAGGATCCACGCCAAGCTTTTCTGCATAATAGGACTTTGTTATTGCGCCAAACATCTGCTGGGGTGACTTAGCTGTAGAAAGTCTTGATACATACTGTGGATATTCTTTCTTTATAAAATTAACCCATCCCGGGCAACAGGATGTAAACATCGGAAGTCTGCTTTCCTTGATTTCAGGAAGTCTCTCTATAAATTCACTTCCCTCCTCCATAATTGTAAGGTCAGCTGAAAATGTTGTATCAAATATGTAGTCAAATCCAATTTGTCTGAGTCCTGCCACCAGTCTTTTCGCCGTTGCAAATTCTTTAGACAAACCAAACCCTTCTCCCCAGGCTGTTCTTACTGCCGGCGCAATCTGTACCACAGTAATAATATCCTCATTTTCAACGGCATCCAGTACAATACCTACATCATCTCTTTCTCTTAATGCTCCCACCGGACAATTGGCAACACACTGACCGCAAAGGGTACATTTCGTTTCCTGTATATTTCTGTTTTTAGATACATTCACGGTTGTACGGGAACCTGTATTAACAACATCCCATACATGCATTCCCTGAATATTGTCACATATCTGCACACATCTCATGCACTTAATGCACTTATTATTTTCCCTGATAAGAGGAAATGTCTTATCCCAGTTATTCTGTTCCAATATAGAATCATAAGGCATCTCTGAAATATTAAGTTCATTGGCAAGGGATTGCAATGTACAGTTACCGCTTCTTATACATGATGCACATTCGTAATCGTGCTGGGAAAGAATAAGCTTAACATTAGTCTTTCTTGTTGTTCTTACCTTTCTTGTGTTGGTACGAATCACCATTCCTTCTTCCACAAAATTGTTGCAGGCAGTAACACACCTGTCTATACCTTCCACCTCTACAACACATACACGACAGGCACCAATCTCGTTAATATCCTTGAGATAGCACAGTGTAGGAATTGTAACACCAACTTTTTTGGCGGCTTCAAGAATTGTAGTACCCTCCTCAACAGAAACGTCTATTCCGTTTATTTTAACATTTACCATTGTTCTTCTCTGCCTCCTCTAAATGCCCCAAATCCGAAATGGTCACACCTCAAGCAGCGTCCGGATTCCTGACAGGCTTCTTCACATGAAAAGCCATACTCAATAGGCTCAAAATCCTTCTTTCTGTCAGCAGCTTCTCTCATAGCTACCTCAACTCTTCCGCAAGCCACTTTATCCTCATAGCTTGCATAAGGAATTTCCACATCACAGGTTATTTCATGATGGAATCCCAGATATTCATCAATATTGGCTGCTGCGACTTTACCTGCTGCAATGGCCTTTATAACCGTGGCAGGTCCTGTAACGCAGTCGCCGCCTGCAAATATACCGTCTGCCTTCTTTACATTACCTGTATTAAGGGCATCAATAACACCTCTTTTAACATTGATACCATGCTCCTCAAAATATTTGGATTCAATACCCTGTCCGATGGCCACAATAATAAGATCACTCTCCAATAGGACTTCCTCTTTATTAGCTGATACAGGTGACGGTCTCTGATTAGAGACTTTGGATATCATCTGTGGTTTAACAACAAGTCCCACAGCATTACCCTCTTCATCCTGTTTAATTTTTACCGGTGACATAAGTTCAAGCACATCACATCCTTCTGCCTCTGCTCCCTCAATCTCTTCCTGAAGTGCAGTCATATCCGCTTTTCTACGTCTATATACAATGCTTACCTTTTCCGCACCTAATCTGATGGAAGATCTGGCAACGTCCATAGCCACGTTACCACCTCCGATAACCACAACCTTCTTTCCTGAATAATCAGGCAAATCACCGTCACCGATTGCTCTTAACATTTCAACAGCAGAAATTATACCGCTCTTGGCATCTTCTCCTTCAATTCCTATCTTTTTGTCCGCATGGGCACCGATAGATATATATGTAGCATCATAATTTTCTGTAATCTTATCAAGTGTTATGTCTGTTCCCACACTTATATTCTTCTTAACTTCAATTCCTGTTGAGAGGATATCTTCTATCTCTTCATCCAGCTTTTTTCTTGGGAATCTGTAATTAGGAATACCATATCTTAACATACCTCCAAGCTGTTTTCTCTGCTCAAATATGGTAACCTTGTGACCCATTAATGAAAGATAATAAGCAGCACTTAATCCTCCCGGTCCTCCACCGATAATAGCTACCTTCTTTCCCGTAGGCGCCTCACATTCAGGAACCGGAACTCTTCCTGCATTATCAACAGCCATTTTCTTAAGTCCCCTTATGTTAACCGGTGCATCTATAATTGTTCTCTTACATCTGTTCTCACATGGATGCTCACATATATATGCACAGGTCACCGGCATTGGATTGTCACGACGTATAAGTCTTACTGCATCCTCATATCTCTTTTCATGTACAAGAGCAATATATCCCGGAATATCCACTCCCGCAGGACATGACTTAACACATGAAACCGGCTGGTTAGATGTGCAGGAACAAAATCCCTGCTTTATGTGGGACTCAAAATCATCTTTACAGCCTTCCACACACTTTAATGCAAACTTTGCAGCCTCATATCCTATGGCACAATCAGCAGAAAGATATATACCTTCCGCTGTTAATTTTATATTTTCTACAGTTTCCTCTGTTGCAACACCATCCAGCACATTATCAAAAAGTCTTGCCAGCTGTCTTAATCCCACTCTGCATGGAACACATTTTCCGCATGACTGTGCAAGACACATCTTTATAAAAGATCTTGTAAGGTCTACAGGACAAAGTCCGGGTGGACTGGCTACAATTCTTCTCTCCAAATCCTGATACATGGACTCCATTGTTACCTGAGCCTGATCCTTGGTTAATATTGTTAATCTACTCACAAAAGCCTCCTCATCTTAAAGGGTTACATTTTTAACAAAATATAGGTAAAGACCGCATTTGTACATCATTATTCTATCATCCAAACAGGAAATTTACAATCAAAAAAGGGTGGCAGAATCTGATAATCCAAACCCTGTCGCCCCTTTTAAAATCACATAAATATACCGGTAAAAACAAAGTATAAAATTTTACTTTATAACTCTTACCTTTATAACACCCTCAATAGATGAAAGCTTTGAAACAACATCTTCTGAAGCCGATGAAGCAATATCAATAAGTGAATATGCATAATCGCCTCTTGACTTATTAGCCATTTCCTCAATATTAACACCTGTCTCGCCAAATACGCTTGTAATCTTAGAGATAATATCAGGTACATTTTTATGACATATAGCCACTCTGCCTGCAGTAGAACATATTCCGCAGTCACATGCAGGATAATTAACAGAATTAATGATATTACCATTCTCTATGTAATTTCTCAATTCCTTTACTGCCATTATTGCACAGTTATCTTCTGCCTCTTCAGTAGATGCACCAAGATGAGGAAGTACGATAACGCCTTCTTTTCCAACTATAGTTGTATTAGGGAAATCAGTTACATATCTTGAAACTTTTCCTGATTTAATAGCATCAAGAATAGCCGGTTCATCAACAAGAATATCTCTTGCACAGTTAATAATTACTGTACCCTTTTTCATAATGTCAAAAGCAGCCTTGTTAATCATTCCCTTTGTGCTATCAAGAGCAGGCACATGAATTGTGATGTAATCACATTCTCTGTAAATATCCTCAACATTTACAATATGCTTAACCTTACTTGAAAGATTCCATGCTGCATTTACAGAAAGATATGGATCATATCCGTATACTTCCATGCCAAGTGAAATTGCTGCATTAGCAACCAACTGTCCGATAGCTCCAAGTCCAATAACTCCAAGCTTCTTGCCAAGGATTTCTCTACCGGCAAATGCTTTCTTTGCCTTTTCTGTTGATTTTGCAATATCAGCATCATCCTTGTTATCATCAACCCATTTTACAGCTCCGATAATATCTCTTGAAGCTATAAGCATAGCCATAATAACGTGTTCCTTTACGGCATTAGCATTAGCACCGGGTGTGTTAAATACAACAACACCTGACTCTGCACACTTATCAAGAGGAATATTATTAACTCCGGCACCGGCTCTTGCAATTGCAAGAAGATCATCTGACAACTCCATATCATGCATCTTTGCACTTCTTACAAGTACAGCCTGAGCTTCTTCGAAAGATGCATTGGTATTGTAATCACTTGAAAAAAGATCAAGACCAACAGAAGCAATATTATTAAGACAATTAACGTTTATCATTATGCATTCTCCTTCTCAAAATTTCTCATGAATTCAACCAGTTTTTCAACGCCTTCAATTGGCATTGCATTGTAAATAGAAGCTCTCATACCGCCAACGCTTCTGTGACCCTTAAGGTTAACAAAACCGGCCTTTGTTGCTTCTTCAACAAACTTGGCATCAAGTTCCTTATCTCCTGTTACAAAAGGTACGTTCATCAGTGAACGGTCTTCCTTAACAACAGTTCCCTTAAAGAGCTTTGATTCATCAAGGAAATCATAAAGAATCTTAGCCTTCTTTTCGTTGTGTTCCTTCATTGCCTGAAGTCCGCCCATCTTCTTAATCCACTTAAATACTTTACCACAGATGTAGATGTTATAGCATGGTGGTGTATTATATAAAGAATCAGCATCTGCCTGTGTCTTCCACTTTAACATAGTTGGTGTTCCTTCAAGAACATCATCTGTAATAAGATCTTCTCTGATAACAGCGATTACAACACCTGCTGGTCCGATATTCTTCTGAACACCGCCGTATACTACGCCGTACTTCGTTACATCAATAGGTTCTGAAAGGAAACATGATGATACATCTGATACAAGAATGTGTCCCTTTGTATTAGGGAGTGTCTTAAACTTTGTACCATAAATTGTATTATTCTCGCAGATATATACATAATCTGCATCTTCAGGAATATCCAGATCAGAACAATCAGGGATATATGAAAATGTCTTGTCTTCGGAAGAAGCTACTGCAACTGCCTCACCATAGATCTGAGCTTCCTTGTAAGCCTTCTTAGCCCACTGACCTGTAATTATATATGCTGCCTTCTTATTCTTCATAAGATTCATAGGAACCTCTGCGAAAAACTGTGAAGCACCACCCTGAAGGAATAATACCTTGTAATTATCAGGTATATTCATAAGTTCTCTTAAATCAGCCTCAGCTTCCTTAATGATATTATCGTACACCTTGGAACGATGGCTCATCTCCATTACTGACTGACCACTTCCCTGATAATCCATCATTTCTTCTGCTGCTTCTCTTAATACCTCTTCAGGTAATACAGCCGGACCTGCACTAAAGTTATAAACTCTTGCCACTTTCTCTTCCTCCTAAACATATCATTTTACATTTTATCTATTCAACAGAACCAATCCTCTAATACAAATTTAACATGATAATGTATTAAAGGATAATCCCGTTAAATGCCATTTTATGCCATTGACAAAACTATGTCAACGTAAAACCGGGTTATTAATAATAATATGTATTTCTTATTTTATATGACCCTCAACGGCAAATTAAATTAACAAATTTTTATAAAAAATTTTTATTATGAATTTTTATTATTAAGATCGTCCCTGTCAAAAGCTTCTGAAATAGCTGCTCCCGGAGAAACCATAGGGAACACCTTATCATCCTTGCATATATCACATTCAATGACACAAGGAATATTAAGTTCAATCGCCTCTTTAAGAGCTTTCTCAAACTCATCTATCTGTGTTACCCTGTATGCCTTTGCACCCATACCCTCAGATACTTTGACAAAATCAGTACAGTCATCAAGAACCGTTGCCGAATATCTCTTTCCATAGAAAAGATCCTGCCACTGGCGAACCATACCCAGTACATGATTGTTAAAAATGATTTCTATAATAGGAATATTATAACGTGTTGCTGTAGCAAGCTCGTTCATATTCATACGGAAACAACCATCACCGGCTATATTGATAACAGTCTTATCTCTTACCCCTACCTTGGCACCTATACATGCTCCAAGGCCATAGCCCATAGTACCAAGTCCGCCTGATGTTAAAAGTGTTCTTGGATTCTTATATGTATAATGCTGCGCAGCCCACATCTGATGCTGTCCTACATCAGTTGTTATTATTGCATTTCCCTCAGTAATCTCGTAGATTTTTTCCATTATAAGAGGTCCGTTAAGAACATCTCTGCGGTATTTCATAGGGAACTTTTCTGCATAATCTTTTATATGTTGGCACCATTCGCTGTGATTCATCTGTTCAAGTTTTGCATTTACTCTCTTCAATATTTCAAGCGCATCACCAACCACATGCGCATCTGTCTGGATGTTCTTGTTGATTTCAGCCGCATCTACATCAAAGTGAAGTATTTTTGCATTTTTAGCAAATTTCTTTGCATTACCTGTAACACGGTCTGAGAACCTTGCACCTATGGCTATAAGTAAATCACATTCTGAAACACCGAAATTAGATGCTTTGGTTCCATGCATACCAACCATTCCGGTATAGTGAGGGTCTGAACCATCAAATGCGCCCTTACCCATAAGTGTATCACATACAGGTGCATCAACTTTTGTCACGAATCTTCTAAGTTCTTCCGAAGCATCAGATGCTATTACGCCACCGCCTACTAATATGTATGGCTTCTTAGACGCCTTAATAAGAGATACCGCTGTTTCAACGTCCGCTTCAGTAATAGTATCTGTAACTCTCTCTATTGGCTTTGGAGTTTCCTTAATGTAATCGCACTCATTTGCAGTTACATCCTTTGTTACGTCCACAAGAACAGGACCCGGACGTCCTTCCTTAGCGATTCTAAAGGCTCTTCTTATTGTGTCTGCAAGTTCATTAATATCCTTAACAATGAAGCTGTGCTTTGTGACAGGCATTGTCACACCTGCAATATCCACCTCCTGAAAGCTGTCCCTGCCAAGAAGAGGAACTGTTACATTACATGTAATAGCTACAAGCGGAACTGAATCCATCATTGCAGTTGCTATACCTGTAACAAGGTTAGTCGCTCCCGGACCGGATGTGGCAAAACACACTCCCACCTTTCCTGTTGCTCTGGCATAGCCATCAGCTGCATGAGAAGCCCCCTGTTCATGAGAAGTAAGTATATGTGTAATTTCATCTGAATGCTTGTAAAGTGCATCATACACATTAAGAATTGCTCCACCCGGATATCCGAATACAGTATCAACACCCTGTTCTTTTAAACATTCAACAATTATTTCTGAACCATTTAAAATCATGAGTCCATTCTTCCTTTCTTAATTTCATCTTATTAAATCCATGCAAAAGTTACATTTTCACTCTGCAAATATGTATATTATATTTTAAGCTTTTTAATTTATCTCAGGAGTTTTTAATATAGCTCCCCTGTTTCCTGAAGTAACCATTGATGCGTATCTTCTAAGATAGCCTGTAGTTACCTTAGGTTCTCTTGGCTGCCACTTAGCCTTTCTTTGTGCAAGCACTTCATCAGAAACTTTAAGTTCAAGCTTAAACTCAGGAATATTTATACTGATAATATCTCCTTCTTCAACTAAAGCAATCGGTCCACCAACTGCAGCTTCAGGAGAAACGTGTCCAATTGATGCTCCACGGCTTGCTCCTGAAAATCTTCCGTCAGTAATAAGAGCTACTGTAGAGCCAAGTCCCATACCTGCAATTGCAGATGTAGGATTAAGCATTTCTCTCATTCCAGGTCCGCCCTTAGGTCCTTCATATCTGATAACTACAACATCGCCATCAACAATCTTTCCACCCTTAATAGCTGCAATAGCATCTTCTTCACAATCAAATACTCTTGCAGGTCCCTCATGAACAAGCATTTCAGGAGCTACAGCAGAGCGCTTTACAACAGAACCGTCAGGTGCAAGGTTTCCTGAAAGTACAGCAAGACCACCTGTTGCACTATATGGATTATCCAAAGGTCTTATTACCTCAGGATTAAGATTCTTGGCGTCTTTAATATTTTCACCTATTGTCTTTCCTGTTACTGTCATGCAGTCTCTGTTGAGAAGTCCTGCATCATCAAGTTCCTTCATTACAGCATATACGCCGCCGGCTTCATTGAGATCTTCCATATATGTAGGACCGGCTGGAGCCAGATGACAAAGGTTAGGTGTCTTTTCATTTATCTCATTAGCAAACTTAATATCAAAATCAAAACCTACTTCATGGGCAATTGCAGGAAGATGAAGCATTGAATTGGTAGAGCATCCCAGAGCCATGTCTACAGTTAATGCGTTAAGAATTGCTTCCTTGGTCATAATATCCCTAGGTCTGATATCTTTCTTTAACATTTCCATTACAGCCATACCTGCATGCTTTGCAAGTTTAATTCTCTCTGAATAAACAGCAGGAATTGTACCGTTGCCGCGAAGTCCCATACCAAGAGCTTCTGTTAAACAGTTCATTGAATTAGCTGTGTACATACCTGAACATGAACCGCATGTAGGACATACCTTTTCCTCGTATTCCCTAACCTGTTCTTCAGTCATAGTACCTGCAGCATAAGAACCTACCGCCTCAAACATTGAAGAAAGACTTCTCTTACGTCCGTTAACATGACCGGCAAGCATTGGTCCACCGCTGACAAATACTGTAGGGACATTTATTCTGGCTGCTGCCATAAGAAGTCCCGGTACATTCTTGTCACAGTTTGGCACCATAACTAACGCATCAAACTGATGTGCAAGAGCCATACACTCTGTAGAATCTGCAATCAGGTCTCTTGTAACAAGTGAATACTTCATACCCACATGTCCCATGGCAATACCATCACATACCGCAATTGCAGGGAATACTACAGGAACTCCTCCTGCCTCAGCAACTCCAAGCTTAACAGCATTAACAATCTTATCCAGATTCATGTGTCCCGGAACAATTTCATTATATGAACTTACAATACCAACCATTGGTTTCTTCATTTCTTCTTCTGTAAAGCCCAACGCATTGAATAATGAACGATGTGGAGCCTGTTGCATTCCTGTTTTTACATTATCACTCTTCATATTTATCTCCATTTCTTATGTTTATATTTTTAAAAGGAAAATATTCCTGCTTTATATTCTTGCAGCTATAAGATTTCCCATTTCATCAGTTCCTACCTGTGTACAGCCCTCTGACTGTATATCCACGGTTCTGTAACCTTCCTTAAGCACATCAGCAACCGCTGTTTCAACAGCATCAGCTTCCTTGTCAAGATCAAGAGAATAACGAAGCATCATTGCTGCACTTAAAATTGTGGCAATAGGGTTGGCAATATTCTTACCTGCTATATCCGGTGCTGAACCATGGCTCGGTTCATATAATCCCAGCTTAGTTCTTCCTAAACTTGCACTTGATAACATTCCGATTGAACCTGTAATCATACTCGCTTCATCAGAAAGGATATCTCCAAACATATTCTCTGTAAGAATTACATCAAACTGTCCCGGATTCATGACAAGCTGCATTGCACAGTTATCTACAAGCATATCCGAAACTTCAACTTCCGGATAATCTTTTGCCACTTCATGGACAACTTTTCTCCACAGTCTTGAAGAATCAAGCACATTTGCCTTATCAACGCTTGTAACCTTCTTTCTTCGTTTCATGGCTATTTCAAAGCCCTTAATAGCAATTCTTCTTATCTCTTCCTCGTTATATGTAAGAGTATCCACCGCTGTCATAAGCCCGTTGACTTCTTCCGTGTGTCTCTCCCCAAAATAAAGGCCACCGGTAAGTTCTCTCATAATCACCATATCAAAACCATCACCTATGATTTCCTGTTTCAATGGACAGGCTGCCTTTAATTCGTTATATAAATAAGCCGGACGAATGTTTGCAAAAAGTTCAAGATCCTTACGAATCTTTAACAATCCGGCTTCCGGTCTAAGATTTGGAGCTACATCATACCACTTGGAATTACCCACATTACCGCCAACAGCACCTAAGAGCACTGCATCCGATGACTTTGCAACAGCAACCGCTTCATCTGTAAGAGGCACTCCATACTCATCAATTGAGCATCCTCCCATCAAAATCTTAGAATAATTAAATTTGTGTCCGTACTTTTCTGCAACCACATCCAGCACTTTTACTGCTTCTGTTACAATTTCCGGTCCAATTCCGTCACCCGGGATTAAAGTAATCTTACAATCCATTATACTCCACCTATCTTTCCAAAAATTACAAACCTATTACACTATACTCTGATAAAAGGCTATTGTAAAATATAATATTCTATTTTTAGATTTTTTTCAACCTCCTGTGATGGAGAATATATTTTAAAAAATATGAGACACATAATAATGCATACAATCAATCCAAACTTTGCATGAAAGTACATAATTGCATTTATTATTATGTGTCTCTTTTTAATTTGTCAATTACTAATGTATTATATCAAGTCTTTCTTTTTTTCACCGAAACAACTATATATGCAAATAAAATTCCAAGAGATATTATCTGTGCAGTTGATAATCCTAAAACCCACTTACCTCTGATTGTATCTCCTCTAAAAAACTCTAAAATAAATCTACATACTGCATAAGTACATAAATATATTTTAAGATTGTCATCATCACTCTTCCGTATTTTTGAATAAATCATTATCAAACAAAAAATAAATATATTACATATGCTTTCAATTAACTGTACAGGAAACCGTACTACATATGGTTCATTTTCCATTATTACTCCCCACATCCAAGGGATTCCGTAACAACAACCAGCCAATAAGCAGCCTATTCTCGCAAAGCAATGAAATAATGGTATTGCCGGAGCAATCATATTTAGTACCGGCAATGCATGCCTACCCTTGATTTTAGAAACAACAATTACTCCTATTAGTACACCAAACAAACCTCCATAGAATACAATTCCTCCATATAACAAATAATACATTATTTCACCTAAGGTAATTACATCCATCGAAGGAATCATTGCTATTACAAATACTATTCTGGCTAATATTACTGCAAAAACAGCGCAACACAGCATATATGCAATCAAGTCTGCAAAGGACATTCCTACAGAATCCATTCTGAAAAAAACAAACAATACAGCAACAAATAAACCTATTGCAGCCATTAAAGCATATGAAGGTATAATCAAATAAATCTCAGGTAACATCTTATATCCTCATAACTTTTAATATCATTTATCGCTTGTCCAGCATCCCTTTGGAAATGCTCTTGGCATCTTACTGTTATAATTCAAAGGTTCAACTTGTTGTCTCTGTCCACATGAGATACCAAAACATGTTGATGTCTTATTTGCTTGTACAGATTCAGCCACTGTTTCTTTATATTCATTACCACATAAAGAAATACCAAAGCATGTTGCATTTGTCGAATAGGAACCATTACTCTTAACTTCAGAATTGGCAATACATCCTGTCTCGTTGTAATACGTAACACAACCTGTTATTTCTTCTGTTCCATCTGATGATGTTCTTATCTTAACACACTCTGTTGGCCAACATTTTGAATTCAAACCTAACCCCAAGCACCCTGCAGGACCAACGCAACTTGTATACTCAACACCATTTTCATCTACACCTTTAGCGTATAAAATCAGTCGCGTATCATTATCTCCACATGTAGTCATTCTTACACAACTATTCGCGCCACATCCCGTTGATATAATCAAAGGAATAAAACACAAACAGAATAACATCAATATCTCTGAAACTTTCTTCTTTTTGTTTTTCATAATCTTTCTCCTTCTTATGTAAACGTCCTTAATACTTTTAAAAAATACTCGTATATTTCTCCTAAAAACTTATTAATTTCTTTTATTCCGAAATAGAAAAAACAACAAATACAACATATTACTACAAACGCAACAATAACAATCATAATCCTATTGTTAATTATTTCTTCTTTCCCAAACTCAAAATCGTCACTTTTTTCTTTATCGTCGTTTTTTTCTTCTCTATAGCATGATTCAACTTTATTGGGACTTTCACTTTTCAATTTCTTAATGTATTGTTCCCTTTTTACATCATCACTTAAAACACTGTATGCCTCATTAATAAGCCTCATCCTTTTTTCCGACACTTCTCTGGGAATATTTTTATTATCAGGATGATATTTCTTTGCCAAAGCTTTATATGATGCCTTTATAACATCTATTTCTGCGTCTTGTGACAAATTCAAAACTTGAAAATAATCAATCAATTTACGTTCCTCATATATAAAATTTCTTAGTTCATTCTACCCCCCCCGAGGTTTTTTTGTCAATACATAAAATTCCTATTGCAAACTATTACAAACATTAAATAAGGCATATATTAATTCATTTATAGATTAATATCAAACAAAAAACCATATAATTTTATTTGCACAAACACGTGCAAACAAAACTATATGGTTTATCCATACTATTATATTCAAATATTCTTCACATTTTAATTTTCTGTTGAAGCTGATGCCTTCTCAACCTGTGCAATTGCCTTCTTCTGCATAGTAATTCGGCAATTCTTGTTATTACCAAACTCAACGATAACATCATCTTCTGTTATATCAAGAATTACACCATAAAATCCGCTTGTTGTAAGAACATAATCACCTATTTCCATAGAATCAAGAAGTGCCTGCTGTTCTTTCTGCTGCTTCTTCTGTGGTCTGATTGCAAAGAAATACATAAGTGCAACTAATGCAACAACATAAACAATCAATACGCCTGTCTGTGCCATAATAAAATCCTCCTAGAATAAACATGTGCCTAACGCACTAAGTAATAATATACTAATTTGCATTTTCTGTCTATTAAATTACTTCAATTTAAGAAAAATATTATTTTTTACACCAAATCTTATGTTTTTTTACGGACATAAGATGAAACAAATACCATGCAAATAAATCCATAATAATAATTCCTGTTCAATGCATTAACAATGACTGTTCTCCATAAATAATTCTCTATATTGTTTCTCCGTATTACCAAGTTCGCCATGAATCATTCTACCTTTTTTCAAGAAAAGAACTTCGTCGCTTACTGCATCAACAAAATCTAATATATGACTTGAAACAATCACAATACTATTTCTTTGTTTAGCTTCTATTATCTTATTCTTTAGCGTAATAAGCCCAGTCGTATCTATTCCGTTTGTCGGTTCATCCAACACAATTAACTGTGGATTCCCTATAAATGATGCTATAAGACCAACTTTCTTTTTCATTCCTAACGAACAATCTTCTATTGCAGTATTTGCAACATCTAAAAGTTCATAATCTTTCAATACATTATGTATATCCTCTCTATAATTGTTATGATATTTAATCTCACAATACATAGATAAGAACTGCAAAATTGTGTTCCTATTATATTCATTAGGATAAAAATCCAGTGCGTATCCAATACTCTTTTTGCATTCTCTGGATTTTGTGCTAATTCCATCTAATTGAATATATCCTTTTTGAAATTCACTTATTCCTACCAACATCTTTATTAATGTTGTTTTTCCCGCTCCATTGGGACCTACCAACGCATATACTTTACCTTCTTCAAATGTATAGGTGAAATCAAATATTCCTTTTCCAGTCTTATATTTTTTAGTGACATTTTTAACATCCAACATACTTTATCCACGCTTTCTTCCCCTTAAAATACCCGTTGATACATATAATCACATTTGTCAATGGTATCATAATTAACCACATTACAAAGAAAGTCAAAATCTGTTCATGTTTTGCATAATATCTTCTTAAATCAAAATATTTCCCCGCATAAAACATTGTCCATCCAAGCACACAGGAAACAGCATACATAAATATAATAACTATTCCCCAATCAATATGATGTTTTATGATGGAACAGATTGAGTAAAATAATACATCCGGAACTATTAACAAACATGAAGCTACTATTTTTTTTATCAAAAATTGATTATACTGCTCTCCAAGCAACACATACCACCTTCTATTATTTTCCGCATCTTCCCTAAATACATATTCAACACTTAAACTCGTCATAAATATAACAATCAAACTTATAATCATAAATATTTCCCAATAGTTCAATATATTTATACCTAGTAATAAGTATATTATAAACAATATTATCAGCGGCAGACTATATTTGAGTGATGTAACAACCGGGGTAAGATTCCTTCCAATATAACCATTAGTATATCTATTACCTATTCTTATTCTTCTCTTAAAAACAATCCTTGGAATAATGCTAAAAGTCAAATCGCATATTAAATTATCATATGTAAAAGCTGTCTTATATATGATTATTGCTATCAATAGATTAGCACAACATATATAAGGATTTATTGATAATATGTTATCCATTATATTAATTATTTCATTATTCAGAATAACATGTATAAAATCCACTATTGAATTGCTATGTAATGATAAGGTAATACTATTGATTATGATTGTTCCTATTACGATACTAAATGCGACAACAAAGGCTTTGCCTAAAATATCCGTCTTATATCTAGCCCTAAATATCAACAAAAAAGTGTTCACTAAAAGGAAAAATATATTTATTAACATTACTGGAATTAGTAAAATATTTGTCTCCCCTGCTCCCAGTGTTGCAAGATAAATACATATGATTATTGTAGGCATATTATTTGATACAAGTTTTTTTTCGATCTGCCATTCTCGCATCCCTAACAATTTATAGAATACATAACTATTTTCATAATATTTGTTAGTTGCATTAAATGCGTATATAATCCATAATACAACTATCCCTAGACGAATTACTATTGATATTTCGTTCCATTTGACACCATAATAATATCTAAAAAAAACATTTACAAAAACTGTAAAAATCAAAATCAGAAAATATATCAAAATATTCTTTTTATTAATTTTTGTCATTACAACATTATCCGCTCACTTTCAAATATTTTTGCCAATATTTTGATTAAGATAATAGTCAAAAGCATGTTAATAGCTATTGTTATTATGCAATTAATTACATTCAATCTAAATGAAAACAATGCATTCATGCATTGAGAACTATTATATAACGGAATTAAATATAACCATCTATTATTTGCTAAACCATCAGGGACATACATTCCTGATATTCCTATAAGCCCAATAAATATTGTCATCGGTGCTAATGTAGTTGATGCTTCCTTTGTAGAATTAGAGAGCGCTGCTACGATTGCAGTAAACGAAATCATCACTAATACCGTTGATATAACTATAATTAACAACCAGCAATAATCATCAACCTCATAATATGATGTATTTATGTTTGCCCCCTGTCCTTCCATTAAATATGGTAAAGCAAGCATTACACCTATGAAACTAGATATTCCACTGAGTAAAACTATAATTCCCAGACTTACAATCTTACCTAATGCTATATTACTCCTTTTAATTGGGGTAACAAGTAATGTAGCAATTGTTCCCCTATCTTTTTCTCCCGCAATTGCATCAGGTGCTATTGATGTACATGTATTAAATAACAACATCATTAACATTAGAGGTAATAGCATTGATATAAATTGTCCCGTATTATCCTTATCCGTTGCAAGGTCATACTCCTTATTCCCGTTATTAATATCAAAAACATTACTAATGCTATCTTCAAATCCACTTAACATTGATGATAACATAATATATGCTTCATTTGATTGTGTGTTTTTGGAATTATAATACATTTCTATATTTTGAACCTTAATATTAATATAAGTTTCCATATCTGGTGGGAATATGACCAATAAATCATATTTTCCTTCTCTTACACTTTCTATAGCATTATCTGTGTCATCTACATTTGTAACTTCATATTTTTCACTATCCAATATACTGTTCATAAAAGTAGGCATATTTTCTATTTGTATTTTGTATATATAATCATCTGATGTATTGAACACCGTATTAACTAATATTCCTACAAGAGAATACATAACAAATAACATTATCCCAGGTAATACAATTGTTGTAAAAAATAATCTTTTATCGCCTAATACTCTGTGCAATTCCTTTTTAGCAATCGCTATAGCACTATTTCTCATCCTGCCCTACCTCTTTAAAATATATACTAAAAAAAATATCCTCTAATTTTTCATTTTCGGTTATAAAATTAATCATATGATTTTCGTATACCATTTTACCATTAATAATAATTCCAACCCTATCAGCTATTTTCTCAACAAGGTTAAAAATGTGTGTTGACAAAATAAGTGTTTTTCCTTCTTTTTTTAATTTTAACAAATAATCAACAACCATCTTTTCAGTAATTACATCAAGTCCATTAGTAGGTTCATCAAAAATTATTATATCCGGGTCATGTACTAAAGATATAGCTATTGATACTTTTTGTTTCATACCTGTTGATAAATCCTCAACTTTAACCTCCGCAAATTTATCTATCCCAAATATTTTGAAAATATTTTTTTTCCTAATATCTTTTATATTTGTCGGTATACCATACAAATCTGAAAAAAAGTCATATAAATAATTAGGTGTAAAAAAACCATCTAATTTTAATTCACTTGTCAAAAAACCTATTTGAGTTCTTGCTACATCCGGTTCATTCTTTACACTAATACCATTTATGATGCAATCTCCGACATCAGGTTTCATTAATGTAGCTAATATTCGTAATGCGGTTGTTTTCCCGGCTCCATTAGGTCCTAATAGAGCGTATGCCTCACCTTTCATTACTTTAAAGCTCAAACCGTCCAATGCTATTTTTTCCTTACATTTTTCATTTTTCTGCTGTTTCTTTGAAAGTTTAAATTTTTTTCTTATGTTATCTACACATATTATTTTATTTTCCACTTTCTTTTCCCATCCACTTCTACTTATTCTATAATATTATGAAAAAAGGAGACAATTTAATTGTCTCCTTTCAGAACAGTATGTACTTATTTAGTATACATCTGTCACGTTTGCTAAGATAAGAATTACAACTATAATTCCACCTACAACAATCTTTCCTAACATATTATTCCCTCCACTTCAAATTTATTTTCAAGCCATATTAAGACTCGAACAAATATATGATAGCAAATATGTATACATAGGTCAACAAATATTATCTTGTGTATCATAAAACAAGAAAAATATTATTTTTTATCGTAGGTTTTTAAAAGGTATAACCTTTCATCTTTAAAGCTCTTATAGTTGCCCTCTTCAATAGCTCCTCTTATATCTTCCATAAGATGATTGTAAAAATACAGATTATGAAGAACACATAGTCTCATACCCAGCATTTCTTTTGCTTTAAGCAAATGTCTTATATAAGCTCTTGAATAATTACGGCAAGATGGACAATTACAGCCTTCTTCTATTGGTGATGAGTCCTTTTCATATTGGGCATTAAAAAGATTTATCTTTCCCAGTTTGGTGTACACATGACCGTGACGTCCGTTTCGTGACGGATACACACAATCAAAGAAATCCACACCTCTGTCAACTGCCTCCAGTATATTGGCAGGAGTACCTACTCCCATAAGATAGGTAGGCTTGTCTTTAGGCAGATAAGGCACCACCTCATCCAGAATATGATACATTTCCTCATGGGATTCACCTACAGCAAGGCCTCCAACTGCATATCCCGGCAAATCAAGCTCTGAAATTCTTTTTGCGTGGTCAATTCTGATATCCGGATAAATAGCTCCCTGATTAATACCAAAAAGCATCTGTTCCCTGTTTACCGTATCCTCTAAAGAATTAAGTCTCATCATTTCCGCCTTGCATCTGTGAAGCCAGCGCGTAGTTCTGTCAACGGAATTTTGAATATACTTCCTGTCAGCCTTAGCCGGTGCACACTCATCAAATGCCATAGCAATAGTGGAACCAAGATTTGACTGAATCTGCATACTCTCCTCAGGTCCCATAAAAATTTTGTGTCCGTCAATATGAGACTGGAATGTAACACCCTCTTCTTTGATTTTTCTCAATCCTGCAAGGGAAAATACCTGAAATCCACCTGAGTCAGTGAGAATCGGTTTGTTCCAGTTCATAAATTTATGAAGACCGCCCATCTGTCTGATAAGCTTATCCCCGGGTCTTACATGCAGATGATATGTGTTGGAAAGTTCAATCTGTGTTCCAATCTCATTAAGATCCGTAGTTGATACAGCTCCTTTAATTGCTGCAACCGTACCCACATTCATAAAAACCGGTGTCTGAACGGTACCGTGGACAGTTGTAAACTCTGCTCTTTTAGCCCGTCCGTCCGTTTTTAATATTTTATACATTATCCTTCTCCATTTCTGCGATTTTACGTAGATTATCTTTTATAAAAATCCACGATTCTGTCTATACGTGATGTCATATTGCCAAATATTAAATCCACCAGAGTCAGAGCTGCCATAGATTCCACTACAACTACTGCTCTTGGAACAATCATAGGATCATGGCGTCCTTTAATGGAAACCTCTATATCTTCCCCTGATTTATTGACAGTTTTCTGAACCGACGATATTGATGGTGTAGGCTTCACTGCCGCCCTGAAAACTATATCCGAACCATCACTCATGCCTCCCAGGACACCTCCGCTATGGTTTGTTTCCTTAGTAACCTTTCCGTCTTTCATCACAAAGCTGTCATTGTTAATTCTGCCCGTAACTTTTGATGCTTCAAATCCATCTCCGATTTCAAAAGCTTTTACAGCTCCAATAGACATAATTGCCTTGGCAAGATTAGCATCAAACTTCTCAAATACAGGGTCACCGATTCCCGTCATTACGTTAGATATAACGCATTCAATAATGCCTCCCACCGAGTCTCCTTCTTTCATCTTCTGAGACGCAAACTCAGCTACTTTCTCTGCCGCTGTTGCATCCGGCATATTGAAAGCATTATTTTCTTTTTCCTCCATATTGAATCTGTTGTAATCAATACTTATACCACCAATCTCTTTAGCATAAGCATTAACTTTAATACCCAGAACATCTAGAATTTTAAACGCAATGGCACCCGCTGCCACTCTGCCTATAGTTTCCCTTCCGGAGCTTCTTCCGCCCCCTCTGTAATCTCTGAAGCCATATTTTTCGTCAAATGTATAATCTGCATGTCCCGGTCTGTAATACCCTGCAATTTCCGAATAATCAGATGAACGCTGGGTCTTATTGTACACTACCATGGATATAGGTGTACCTGTGGTCTTTCCTTCAAACACTCCCGACAAAATAGCAACTTCATCATCTTCCTTACGTTGTGTTGTGAATTTAGACTGTCCCGGTTTTCTTTTGTTAAGCTGTATTTGAATATCCTCCGGAGTAAGACTGATACCTGCCGGACATCCGTCAACAACTACTCCCACACCTTCTCCGTGGGATTCTCCCCATGTCATGATTTTAAATATATTTCCAAATGTAGAACCTGCTGCCATAACTGTATAATTCCTTTCATTCTATTATTTGTCAGGCGTTTGCAAAACATCCATCTTATTTTATGGAATAAACAATTAAGATAATATCAGATTTATCAGATTGTTTCAATTAAAAAGACAGCACAAAAAGCATTTCTGCCTTCTATGCTGTCTTTCCGCCTTTATGTGGCGCTATGATTAATCAATCATATTTCATTGTATAATTAATTTTTATTATACAGGATAAGACTTTGTCTCTGTGTCAGCCTTAGCCGGGTCAACCTTAGTCTGCTGTGCTTCTCTGTATTTGAAGAATTCTGTTGCAACCTGTGGGAACAATGCATAAGAAAGCACATCCTCATCCTGTTGCTTATACTGCTGAACTACAGGATCATTCTCAAATTTCTCCAGCTGTGGTTCAATTAAATCAGCAGGTCTGCATGTGATAGGCTCCTTATCACCAATAGCCTTTTTCTGAACCTCAGGATTAAACGGCTTAACCGTCTGACCAAACTCTCCTGCAAGAACCTTCTTAGATTCCTTGGTAATCATCTTATATCTTTCACCCTGTAATACATTAAGAACAGCCTGAGTACCAACAATCTGTGAAGAAGGAGTAACAAGAGGTGGTTCACCATAGTCCTTACGAACTCTAGGAATTTCCTCAAGAACTGCCTGATACTTATCTTCTGCTCCCGCTTCCTTAAGCTGTGATACAAGATTTGAAAGCATACCACCAGGTACCTGATACAATAATGTTTTAATATTAACACCAAGAACCTTAGTATTCATGAGTCCGCTCTTTAAAGCTTCCTCACGCATTGGCTGGAAGTAATTAGCAATCTCAGCAAGCAGGTTCTGATCCAGACCTGTATCATAAGGAGTTCCCTTAAATGTCTCAACCATAACTTCTGTTGCAGGCTGTGATGTTCCCATTGAAAATGGTGATATTGCTGTATCAATAATATCAGCACCTGCCTCAACAGACTTCAAATAAGTCATTGAAGCAACGCCTGATGTATAGTGTGTGTGCATCTGAATTGGAAGAGATGACCCCTCCTTAAGAGCCTGTACCAGCTCTGTTGCTTTGTAAGGAACTAAAAGTCCTGCCATATCTTTAATACATATTGAGTCAGCACCCATATCCTCAATTCTCTTAGCTGTCTCTTTCCAGTAATCAAGTGTATAAGCATCTCCCAGAGTATAAGAAAGTGCAATCTGTGCATGAGCATTAGGATTTTCTTTCTTTACCATCTTAACTGCATTAACAGCAGTCTGAAGATTTCTTAAATCATTAAAACAGTCGAAGATACGAATAATATCAATACCATTGGCAATTGACTTCTGAACAAAGTACTCTACAACGTCATCTGAATAATGATTATATCCTAAGATATTCTGACCTCTGAAAAGCATCTGTAACTTTGTATTCTTGAATCCATCTCTTAATTTACGAAGTCTTTCCCATGGGTCTTCTTTTAAGAAACGAAGTGAAGCGTCAAATGTAGCACCACCCCAGCATTCTACTGAATGATAACCAACCTTATCCATCTTATCAATAATAGGCAGCATCTGTTCTGTTGTCATTCTTGTAGCAATAAGAGACTGATGAGCATCACGCAAAACTGTTTCTGTAATCTTTAAAGGTTTTTTAACCTGTTCTGCCATAACAATAACCCTCCATATAATAATCTAAATAAGCATATCTGCAAAGCAAACAGCCTTCTTTATACTTAAATCTACGTAATCTTTACATAACTCCAAACATGGCCATAAATGTACCTGCGGCTACCGCTGTACCAATAACACCGGCAACATTTGGTCCCATGGCATGCATCAGAAGGAAGTTAGAAGGGTCTGCTTCCTGTCCAACCTTCTGTGAAACTCTCGCCGCCATAGGTACTGCCGAAACTCCGGCTGAACCAATAAGCGGATTAACCTTTCCATGAGTTGCCTTGCACATAATCTTACCAAACAATACACCTGCCGCTGTACCGAACATAAAAGCAATAAGTCCAAGTGCAACAATCTTAAGTGTATCTAAGTTCAAGAATGCCTCAGCACTTGTTGTAGCTCCGACTGATGTTCCCAGAATAATAACTACAATGTACATAAGAGCATTTGATGCTGTCTCAGCAAGCTGTTTAACAACACCACTTTCCTTGAAGAGATTACCAAGCATAAGCATACCAACCAATGGTGCTGTTGTAGGAAGAATCATAACTACAACGATTGTAACCACTACAGGGAAGAGAATCTTCTCAAGCTTGGAAACAGGTCTTAACTGCTCCATCTTAATTTCTCTTTCCTTCTTAGTTGTCAATGCCTTCATGATAGGTGGCTGAATAATAGGAACAAGTGACATGTATGAATATGCTGCCACAGCAATTGGTCCCATGTACTTAGTCTGTCCCAGCTTACCTGCCAGGAAGATTGATGTAGGACCATCTGCACCACCGATAATTGAAATAGCCGCAGCGGCTTTATCCGGGAATCCCATAAATATAGCCAAAATATAAGCTGCAAAAATACCGAACTGTGCTGCTGCTCCTAAGAGGAAACTCTTAGGGTTAGCAATAAGAGGACCAAAATCTGTCATAGCACCTACACCTAAGAAAATAAGTGAAGGCAATATGCTCCATTCATCCAGTAAATAGAAATAATGTAATAAACCTCCAACACCGTTACTTGAATCTTCAATAGTTAACATTATGTCAGGATAAAGATTTACAAGTAACATACCAAAGGAAATAGGTACTAAAAGCAGAGGTTCATATCCTTTTTTAACTGCTAAATAAAGGAAAAATAACGCAACCAGAACCATAAGGTAGTTACCCCAGGTTAAACCGAAAAATGCAGTCTGGTGTACGAGGTTTCCTAATGTTGACATTATATAACTCATTTTATACCTCCGTATGTTGTTTCATAGAACTGTCTGTTTAAAACAAATCTAGTTTAATGAAACTAATACCTTACCTGATTCTACGGAATCACCTGCTGCACACTCTACTGTTGCAACTGTTCCATCCTGAGGAGCTGAAATTTCATTTTCCATTTTCATAGCCTCAAGGACAATCAATACATCACCCTTCTTAACTGCCTGTCCAGCAGACACATTCACCTTAAGAATCTTTCCAGGCATTGGTGCATTAACCTTAACTGCTCCCTGTGCTCCTGATGGTGCTGCTGCTGCCTTTGGTGCTGCTTTAGGTGCTGCTGCCTTAGCTGCCGGTGCTGCTGTTGCTGTACTTCCTGTACCCTCTTCTACTGTAACATCATATACGTTACCATTAACTGTAATTGTATAATTTTTCATGATTATCTCCTCCTATTATTGACCTTTCTGATTGATCGAACTACAAGTCCGTCTGAAGATGTTCCTTCGTAAGCTGCAATGGCAGCCGTTATAACCGCTATAAGTTCAAGATCATCAGCCTCCTGCTCCTCATTAGAAACAATCTGTGCTATCGCATTATCCACACCCTGGGAAGCTGTTGTATCTTCTTTCTTTCCCTTAGCCTCTAACTTATTAACGTACTTCAAAAGGGAAATAATAAATGAAATAAATATTAATACAACAAATACCGTACCCATACCAATGAGGGTATTAACAAGAGCCTTGTTCATCTTCTCTGCTGTTGTATACTTTGGATTAATTGCTCCGCTGACAAGTTCAAAATCATCATCAATTACAAACTCAAACACACAGCTCTCTCTGTCTGAATAAACAACTTCAAGTGATATTGTACATAACTCACCTGTTTCAGTACTCACATCAATTGTTATATCCTTTTTGATTTCCTTAAGAGTTCCCAACTCATCTCTTGTGCTGTTCCAACTGTTGTAAAATTCTATTGTCTTAACGTTCATGCCGTCAGGATTAACAACGTATTCCTTACCATTGACAGCATCCAGTCCCTTAGCATTCTCTGCATCTGATATAATCTTATCCGAACTGTTTTTATCCAGATAATTAATCATATCAACCGCCCATTCTTTTAACTGAATTTCTTTTTCAGTTACTTCCTGATTCTTCTTTTCCTGTTTCGCAGTTGAAGAAGAAATAGTTCCGTTAGATGTATCGCAGGCAGTCAGACCAAACACGCAGGTTAACATGCAGAAGAACAATAAGAATTTTTTTATACTAAACTTCTTCATATAATCACCTCTTTATTAAACTGTTCCGTGTTTCTTATCTGGACGAACCTCTCTTTTATTAAATAACATTTCAAATGCGGCAGCTATATACTTTCTTGTATCTTCCGGATTGATTATTGTATCTACATATCCTCTTGCTGCAGCCTGTTCAACACTTGACTGTAATTTAGCATATTCTGAAGCCTTTTCAGATATCATTGACGAAACATCTGAAGCATTGGAAATCTCATCTGCATACATAATCTTTGCTGCAAGAGAAGAATCCATCATTCCAATACTTGCTGATGGCCATGCATAGGTCATATCTGCACCGATAGCCTTGGAATTCATTGCTACATAAGCACTTCCGTATGCTTCACCTGTAATGACATTAACCTTAGCAACGTCTGCATTGGCAAATGCATAAACAAGTTTAGCGCTTGCATTGGCAATTCCTTTCTCTGCTCTCACTGATGCCTCAAATCCCTTAACATTAGTAAGTGTAAGAAGTGGAATGTCAAATGCATTACAGAAATTAACAAACTCAGCTGCCTTATATGAACCGGCAACGCTAAGAACTGCATCAAATTCTTCTGCCTTCTCACCGTTCTCGTCATAAAGGGCTGTTCTGTTAGCAACGGCACCAATTGTAACTCCGTCAATCTGAATAAATCCTGTTACCATTTCCTTAGCATATTCAGCCTTTGTCTCAATAAATAAACCATCATCTGATATATCTGAAAGTGCAAGAGCAGGGTCAGAAATCTCAGCCTGAAGATCAGAGCATACTCTGTTAAGATCATCTGTAGCTTCTGCCATAGGTGCTCCCTCTTCATTATTGGAAGGAAGAACTGAAACAAGCTGTCTTATGCCGTTGGCAATTGTCTCTTCATCTCCTACAAAATCAGCCACTCCTGCTTCTGCCATAAATTTAGCGCTTGCTGTATCAAGCTTAGACTCGTTATTTCCCTCTAACGCATTAGGGCTGTTTACGAATAATTTACCATTCTTTTCTTCTACAAATGTAAAATCTGAAAGTTCTGCCAAAACCGCAAGACCACCACCGCAATTTCCGTAAACTGCTGTAATCTGCGGAACAACTCCTGATGCCAAAGACATTTTCTTATAGATTTCACCAAAACCATTAAGGGCATCTGTTGCCTCCTGAAGTCTTAAACCTGCGCAGTCGATAAGACCAATCACAGGAGCCCCCATCTTTACCGCCATATCATAAAGACCAGCAATTTTCTTTGCATGCATCTCACCGATAGAACCGTTCATAACGGCTGCATCCTGACTATAAACATACACAAGATTTCCGTTAATTACGCCATATCCCGTAATAACGCCATCAGATGAAGCTTTCTTTTCCTGAATGTTGAAATCTGTAGATCTAGCTGTAACTGCTGCTCCAATTTCAACAAAGCTGCTATCATCAAGAATAGATTCAATTCTTGATAATGCCTGTGTTGTATTACTCATTACCGAGACCTCCTCTTTGTTAAATGTTGCTGACTTTAATGTTACACAAACCAATCCGCCTCATAGGATTGCCTTCTCACATATATAAAAACAACTCCGTTTATTTTATAACAATATATTCCAAAAAACAAGGGGTTTTATTGTAAGAAACAGAGATGAAACCCTTTATTTTACTTACTTTTTTCGTTAATTTTGCACACATATTTAATTTACTTAATCAATCCTTTGTTTCGAACACTATAGCAATACCACTGTTAACTGTTATAACTGCTTCCTCCTCTTTAATCTCATTACTTTGGCACAGACTTACCCCCTGTACAACCTCTTTGTTATGAAGTAAATATTTTGTTCCCTCCAGTGTTACATTTATGGAAGAAGTCAGCGGAACTAATGAAATAAAATGCCCGAACTGTCTGTCTTTTCTTATTTTGTAGCTGCCTGTTTTTTCCCCAAGCATATATATTTTGTTGTGATTGTCTACAATCTGACAGTTAATTCCTGCATCATAGGCTGCTTTCAGATTACCCACATTTGTAAATGTATGATCCATTCTTGTCCCTGTTGCTCCCAGTATATCTATATCTGTAGCTTTATTATTAATGGCTGTCATTATGGCAAGATGGGTATCCGTATAATCCTTTTCCCGTGGAAATGTCTCAATTTCCGTTTCTTTTCTATATTCTCTATATTCTTCCAGTACATTTTTATCAACGGAGTCGTAATCACCCAGGATATAATCCACCTTCACTCCCAATTTTGCAGCATGAACAAGTCCGCTGTCTGCCGCTATACAAAAATCATATTTGTTGTTCTCTATATATTGGGATGCCCATGATATATCCACACTTCCACCTGTTATAATTAAAATTTTTTTCATAAATCCCCATTTCCGCCCGTCTTTCAGGCTCATAAAATATATTGTTACCGTTCACACCCCCGGCCACATTATTATAAACATTTAGGCATATGTATGATTACAATCCGGCCTGGGATGTGAACAGTAACAATATATTTGCATTATACTACTTTGTTCTTTATTTTTTCACATTTATATTTTATAATAACAGTCAAACTTTGAAAACACAGATTATTCTTAAGTTTTACAACATCAACCCGGAAAGGAACAGTTTTATGATTGAACAGGAATTAAAAGACTTAGAAGATGAAAAATCAAAAGAAACAATATTAGAAGATGAAAATCAGGAAGACACAACGTCTGAGAACCCAAAAGACGATACGGTGAATCCTCTTCTTATGCACTCATCTAATTTATATGAAAGCAGTGAGGATAAATATAAGGACAATCTCTCTTCTGCCATTACATTTTTTGTATGCGGCGGGGTAGGGATCATTCTGCTTATACTTAACTTTATTGGAATTATTAAGATTGTATCAAAGGACAATTCTTCATTTATACTTGTTAATGTAGTTCTTGGAATTCTGTTTATAGGATTTATATTCATTGGATTCTGGTCGCTTAAGTACTCAAAGAAAATAAAAGCTTCTGTAGCCCAGGAAGATAATGAAGCTAAGAAAATATTAGAATGGCTCCGTAACAACATCACTGAAGCTGATATTGAAAATTCTTATGACAACGATATCGCCGAGGAAATGAAATACTTTAACCGAAGCGACTATGTAAAAAAAGCCATAAAGGAAGAATTTAGCGAAATCGATGATAAACTGGCAGATTCAATAACTGATACGTATTTAGAAGAAATTTTTTAAGGGTTTAAGGGGGTCAGACCCCATAAAAATTTTATAAACTTTTTCCAAAAAAGTTTATAAAAAT
>JAUNPK010000051.1 GCA_030536855.1 Eubacteriales bacterium | reverse complement strand
TGATTTGCCTTATAATCAATTTATCTTATTATTAATTTGTTTTATTTTTGAACTTTCTCTGCTAAATCATAACATTGATTTCACACAACCGCAATCCTGTCAAAGGCTAATAATTGCATATTTGTTAAAGATTTATAATTGCATAAACTCCGATGGTTTTTGAAAAAAATAATATTCTATCATTATTCTATATATTATTTTCGCAAAATGTTGTAAAATAGATGAAGTTACTCAAAGAACGTAAAATATAATATCTTTTTATAATATCTGGTGATATCAATGATATTGAAAACTTAGAAAATATTTGTAAATATTGATAACATATTGGATTATTGTAAAATTAAATGAGGATTAAAGAAATGAGAAAATCAATTAACAAAGGAAAATATATATTTTCAATAGCATTTGCTACTTTTATTGCAGCTTTGCATTTTAACACTTCAGATGTGAATGCCGTTTCATGTGTTGAGTCAGCCATGAATTTGGGCGGTGCAACAAGTTTTATTACATACGATAACACACCGGCACAGGAAGACCTTTCAAGATTTGTCCCATCTACTGGAAGAGGATATTTTGAATATAACGGAACCACGTACTATTATTCAAACGGAAGAATTGTAACTTATGATGAATTATGTCGGGAATTTGAGGACGAAAAGAAACTTGAGTGTTTTCAGAATGGATATATGTACTTTTCCTCTGAAAACGAAGCAACAGCCTATGTCTCTTCCTACTTAAACGGCTCACCTTGGGATGATCAGACTGGTTTTACCCTGGTTTACAAAGGAGATTCCGTAACAAACATTAAAAATCTTATTAAAAACGAACACAGCTACTCAAAAAGTTACAGTTCCTTTATATTTAGTACAAATTATTCCAGTTCAATTGCTTCATCTTCTGTAATCCAATTCACCACTGTTTCTATCAGAAGACCTGCATGCGAAGTCCACTCTCAGGGAATGACTGCAGCTCAGGCAGAAGCAGCAGATAATGTGGCTAAATCCATTGCCTCAAGATATAACACAGGCAGCACCTACGACAAGGTTAAAAATGTATATTACTACTTGTGTGATAATATCCAGTATGATATGTCTTATCAAAAAGGAAGCTTATATGATGCATTAGTCACCGGCAACAGTGTGTGTTCAGGTTACGCATCTGCATTTCAGGTTATAATGGAAAAACTGGGAATAGAAAGTTATATCATAGCAGGTGAAATTGATGGTGTTGGTCATGCCTGGAATGCAGTTAATATTGATGGAAACTACTACCATGTTGATGCTACATTTGGCGATACCTCAGGTCTATATTCCATGTATCTGTTATTTGGCACAAACCTTAGAAATGACCCATATAGTCTGGGAATACCAGACCATTCCTATGGAAAGAGTTCAAATACGAATTCTTCTATCAAAGTTACTTATGATGATAACAAGCAACCTGTTATCGTAGATTCAAACACAGGAAACAAAGTATCTGAAGAAACAGCTAAAGAAATTGCAGAAAAAGAGACTTTATCGAGGCAGGAGGAAACAAATAATCCAGCAGCTGTCGTAAATAATACAGAAAATGCTGAATCATCCTCAGAAGAAACCTCTGAAACAGGTTCTGAAACATCTTCCGAGACATTAACACAAACCTCCACGGTAAACTCTACTTCTGACAACACTTCTATCCAAAACAGTGATAGTACTAACAGCTCTGAAAGTGAAGAAGAATACAATGGAAATGAAAATAAAAAGATTCTCATCATTACTATAGTTGCAATATTGACACTTATAGTTTCCTCAACAGTGGGCGGATTGTTATTATTTAAGTATAAACACAGATGATATATATTGTACAATATACTTTGTTCCGTTATAAAATACTATGAACTGTGGAATTGGCAGAGGAATTAAATAGGCAAATTTCCTCCTTGTATAAGTTCAAGATACAGGATTTGTAAGTAAGACAATGTCAATGATAGGCAATGCAATGTTGTCTGGTTTGGCTTACCTCCTTACAAATCCTGTAATACTATAAAGTTACTGATTTAAAATCTTATTAACCACATCAATGTTAACTTTTGTTAT
>JAUNPK010000043.1 GCA_030536855.1 Eubacteriales bacterium | reverse complement strand
ACATTGTTTTTGAAATAATGATTTTGGTTGAGAATTATGTGTTTATGTGATATGATAATTGCAATTATACAATAAAGATTTATTGAATGATAATATGAAAAGATGCATATAATTAGTTGATAAATTATAGAGTAGATATTTGGTATTTTTAATAGAATAAATTTTATTACGGAAAGTAGGGAAAATATGCAATTAAGAATTTCTAATGTGGGAAAAATTGAAAAGGCAACAATAGATATTGATGGCATAACAGTTATTGCAGGAGAGAACGATGCCGGTAAAAGTACGATTGGAAAAACCTTATTTGCTATTTTCAATTCCATGAATAATATGGACGAGAAAATTGCACAAGAGAGAAAAAATAAAATTTATGTCATAATTAGGATGCTGTTGCAAGGTAGATTATTGCAAAAAACAAATAATTTCGCTGAACGCATGCAGAATATTAACGGATTTGCGAGAAGGTTGTCAGTTGGTATTATGGAATGTTCAAACGATTATAGGCTAGGTAATATAGAAGATTTTCTAAGGAGTCAAATTAATAAGTCTACTGTTTTTGAAAATAAGGTGGAACTGGAAGAATTTATAAAGGAGTGTTCAAGTAGAGTAGAGCAGTTGCTTAGCATTCCAGATGAAAAAGTTATGACAGAAGTTATTACTAGATGGTTTAACAGAGTGTTTGAAAAGCAAATGTCACCGCTAAGGGATGGAGGGATTGATTCTAATATTGAGATGGTAATTAAAGATAAAAAAATTACCTATCTTTTTAAAGAGGATGCATGCGTAAATTGGAATTCTGAAATAAATATACTTCATCAGGCATTCTATATAGATAATCCATTTGTTATTGATGAGATGTCTGATCATTTTAATGTAAAAAAAATTACAGAATCACATTTACTAAAATATTTGTGTAATAATGATGGAGATATATTTGATGGAATCTTTGATGCTGTTATCGCAAAGGATAAACTAAATGAAATATATAGTATATTGGGAGAGGTAATAGAAGGGGATATTGAAGAAAATCAAGACGGTGAGTATTGGTTTAAGTCAAGTAAATATGCTAAACCGCTAAATGTGAAAAATTTATCTACTGGAATGAAATCGTTTGCTTTAATAAAGAAGCTTTTGGAAAATGGTAGTATAAAAGAAAAAGATGTTTTGATATTGGACGAGCCAGAAATACATTTACATCCAGAGTGGCAGTTATTATATGCAAAACTTATAGTGTTATTGCAAAAAGAGTTTGATTTATCTATGATTATTACTACGCATAGCCCTTATTTTTTAGATGCTATAGATGTGTTTTCTGCAAAATATGGTACATCACATAGGACACGTTTTTATTTAGCAGAAAATCATGGAGATTTATCTTCTTTACATGATGCTACAGATAATATAGATATTATATATGAAAAATTGTCTGATCCGATGCAGATGTTAGAAAATTTAAGGTACAATGGTTAATTAGAGCAAGAGGAGTAGCAAGTGCACATAATTGATGAATTGCAAAATACTTTAGGAGAAACTTCCCTTGATGGGGGAACAGCCATGATTAACAGTCATTTATTAGTTTGCTCATTTGATAAAGTGAAAGAATGGTATGTCAGCGAAAAAGTACCATACTCAAATCCTAATCCTAAGTCGAATGATGCTTTATATTTTGGAGAGCATGAAAGCTTCTTTATAGAATTCAAAAATGGTAGAATTACAGATGCTGTTAATTATGAAATAAATAAGAAAATATACGATAGCCTCTTTATTCTATTTGATTTAGAGTATACTGATAAAAATGGAAGGAATGTTAGCTCTATATCATATACTAGAACTAATATGACTTATATATTAGTATACAATGAAGAACTTTACGCACAAAATAATCCAACTAAGCAGACTGAGATTGGAATTAAAAGGCAAACGGAGAAATCAAAGTCACGGCATCGTGATGCATTATATAAAACTGTAAGAGGTTTGGCAAATAAAGAATTTATTTTATTTGGATTGGACCAATTTAAAAACTATCTTTTTAAAAATGTATATACATATACAGAAAAAGAATTTGAACAGAAGTTTATAAAGTGTCAAGAAAAAATAATATAAGGTTAATTTTTATATTAGTTATGTGATATTATATCGTTGTATCAGCTATTTTACTATATTATTCTCAGTAGTAGTTGATTTAAATCTGCCAATGATGTATCTGGATATCTATCATCTGATAATACAGTACATTTATACGGTCATACAGCATTGAGAGGTTCTGACATTTTGAATAGCCGGATAGCATATATGAGTATTGTCACAGATTAATGTGGAAATTTGAATTTGATAATTAAATAAAATGACAATTATTAAATGATAATAAAAAATTGATAAAATATGTCCGATTTTTTCAATAATTATAAAATTATATAGGTATAATAAACAGCATAAGTCAATAAACGAAAGCACAAAGGCGTGTATTCTTAATTTAATTAAGGGTACGCGTCTTTTTTATTTTCTTAAAAATGTATAATCGTTTATTGCATGTCTGATAAAGCCTGATCACCTTTATCAGATTATAAAAAAATAATGAATTTAGCAGTTCAACGAATTCAATTATCAAAGGGAGGAAAAGGTTATGTCAGTTGAAGAAATTACAAGCATAGTTGAATCGGCAAGTAGCGAACAGCTTTTTGCGGTATGGTTTCTTATCGGCGCTGCATTAGTATTCTGGATGCAGGCAGGTTTTGCTATGGTAGAAACAGGTTTCACCAGAGCAAAGAATGCAGGTAATATTATTATGAAAAACCTTATGGACTTCTGTATTGGTACAGTAATGTTCATACTTATAGGTTTTAGTTTATTGTTAGGCGAAGATTTAGTAGGTTTTATCGGAAAGCCTGGTTTTGATATCTTCACAGCTTATGCAGATTTTGATTTTTCAGGATTTGTATTTAACTTAGTGTTCTGTGCAACTACAGCAACAATTGTTTCAGGTGCTATGGCTGAGAGAACAAAGTTCTTATCATATTGTATTTATTCAGGAATTATATCAGCTCTTGTTTATCCAATTGAAGCACATTGGATTTGGGGCGGTGGCTGGTTAGCTCAGCTTGGATTCCATGATTTTGCAGGTTCTTGTGCAATTCATATGGTTGGTGGTATATCAGCACTTATTGGTGCTAAGATACTTGGACCTCGTATCGGTAAGTTTGTTAAGGATGAAAATGGAAAGATTATTAAAGTTAATGCTTTCCCTGGACACAGTATTCCACTCGGTGCACTTGGTGTATTCATTCTCTGGTTAGGCTGGTATGGATTCAACGGTGCTGCTTGTACATCTGTTGAGGATTTAGGCTCTGTATTCCTTACAACTACAGTTGCTCCTGCTGTTGCAACTGTTACATGTATGATATTTACATGGATTAAGTATGGAAAGCCTGATGTTTCTATGTGTCTTAACGCATCTTTGGCAGGTCTTGTTGCTATCACAGCACCTTGTGATGTTACAGATTGTTTTGGCGCAGTTATAATCGGTGTTGTAGCCGGCTTACTGGTTGTATTTGGAGTATGGCTTCTTGATTACAAGTTACATATTGATGACCCGGTTGGTGCCGTTGCTGTACATATGATGAATGGTATCTGGGGAACACTTGCTGTAGGTTTATTTGCAACAGAGTCAGCACCTGGATATGCAATCGCTGTTGAAGGTGGTACCATAAAGTCACAGGGTCTTTTCTACGGTGGTGGATTTGAACAGTTAGGACTTCAGTTTGTTGGATTTATTACAGTTGCAGCATGGGCAGTAGTATGTATGACTGTTGTGTTCCTTGGTATTAAGGCAACAATTGGTCTTAGAGCTTCAAGAGAAGAAGAAATCAAGGGTCTAGATGTTATGGAACATGGTCTTACAAGTGCTTATGCCGGATTCGAATTTGGTACAAACACAGGAGCTTCATTCTCAGATGATGATGTATATGAGACAATCGGTTCTGAACCTGTAGAAAGTTCAGTTCCTGCTCTTGTTAAGACTTCTGCAGATTCTTCAGAGAACAAGATTACTAAGGTTGAAATTCTTATGAAGCAGGAGAAATTCGACAAGTTAAAGAAGGCAATGAACGATATAGGTGTAACAGGTATGACAGTTACTCAGGTACTTGGATGTGGTGCTCAAAAGGGTGCTCCTGAGTACTACAGAGGAGTTCAGATGGAAATGCAGTTACTTCCTAAGGTTCAGGTTGAAATGGTAATTTCTAAGGTTCCTGTAATGGATGTAATTAATGCAGCAAGAAAAGTCCTTTACACAGGACATATCGGAGATGGTAAGATATTTGTATATGACGTTGAAGATGTTGTTAAGGTTCGTACAGGTGAGACCGGATATGATGCTCTTCAGGGAGAAGATGATTAAACAGCTTTTCGGTTTTATACAGTATCATCAATGATTAGAATATGACAAAATAAATATGCCGGCGTACTGTGATAATGTTCAGTACGTCGGCATTTTGTTAATTAATTACTTACGCTGTGATGAACTTCAGGAGTTGATGGTGTAAGGGGAAGGAAGGTATATCCGTTGGACAACCCCCAGACAATAATACTTTCCACCGCATTAACACTGAAACTTTTTGTGTCATGCTGTAAAACCACGGAAACATCATTTTTCTGTATTCCATTGATGACATTTTGAAAAACCTGTTCTGAACTTATTGTCCCTCCGGCATCGCCGCTGGATACATTCCAGTCATAATATCTATATCCCTGATCTGTTACATCCTTTACAAGAGATGACATTATACCTATGCAATATTTTTTGCTTACGGTATTGGAGCTTCCTCCCGGGAATCTTATTAGTTTAGGCTTGGTTCCTGTCTTTGCTTCTATGATGGAAGACATTTCATTTAAATCTGAAAAATATGACTCCCTGTCTGAGTATATCTGTGAATAGTTGTGGGAAGCACTGTGTATTGCCACTGTGTGGCCTGCTGATGCCTCCTTGGATAAGAGATTGCTGTAGGCACCATTCATATTTGTTACAAAAAATGTAACCTTAACATTATATTTTGCCAAAGTATCCAAAAGCTGTTGCGTGTATGCACCGGGACCATCATCAAATGTAAGATAGACTATTTTACCGGAGGTGGAAACTGTGTCCGCTTGTTTTATGGGGTTGACAGTTACGGTTCTTTCCATAACAGATTCGTTTCCGTATTTATCCTTTGAGGAGTACACAAGAGTATATGTACCTGCCTTGAAGGTATCAACATTTCCGGAAACAGATACCTGGTCGGTAAGATCTCCATCTTCATCATCCAGAGAGGTAAATCCCGGTTCATTATAGCTGTCCCCCGCATTGATGGATATGTTGGAACTTCCGTTTAATGTAAGTTTTGGAGGAATACCATCATTATAAATTATGGTTCTTGTTACAATTCTTTCATTTCCGGAAGAATCTGAAACCGAATATGTAATAACATCATTATTCTCAACTCTTTTTACCTTATCCGTAATGTCTCCATCATAATTGTCGGTGGCAATATAACCTTCCTCAATGTATTTTTCACCGGGATTTGTGTAGTGACCTTCTTTTGTAAGGAGAGTAATGGTGGGAGCGGTGGTATCCACTATTTTTACTTTCCTTTTTTTACTGGAAGAAAATATTCCTTTACGGGCTTTATAAGTTATGCTATAAGAGCCCAGACATTCTTCGTCAACAGTGCCGGTCTCATAAACCGACAGTTCTTCGTTGGAAGAACCAAACAGACCTTTATAGGTGGCTGAGGCTCCGTTTTCGTAATAGTTTTCTCCATATTCAATCGTCTCTTCAGAATCGCCGTTAAGAGTTATGACTACACGGTTACCAATTATGGACGTTATTATAACAAATGAAACAAGCGTAATTCCCAATATTGAAAGAATGACGACATGATTTTTGACAAAGTTTAAAAATGTGTCTTTTGTACTCATTATTTAGTTCACCTCTGCAATATTATTTCAGTTAATTATTATATTACAGAATTAACAAAAAATTAACTGCTTTTCCCAAATTTTTTATATAAATTTTGTACCAGCTTTTTAATAATGCCTTTACTTTTTTATGGAATGATACTAAAATATTACCTAACAGAGATTATAAATCTCATATTTCGATTAGGAGGTAAATTTAATAATGGCTAGAGAGAAACAGTCAATGGATGGTAATACAGCCGCTGCTCATGTTGCCTATGCGTACACAGAAGTAGCAGGTATCTATCCTATCACACCTTCCAGCCCAATGGCAGACGTTGTTGACCAGTGGTCAGCAGCAGGAAGAAAGAATATTTTTGGAAACACAGTAAAGGTATCAGAGATGCAGTCTGAGGCCGGTGCAGCCGGTACAGTGCATGGTTCATTAGCAGCCGGTGCTCTTACAACAACATTTACTGCTTCACAGGGTCTTTTACTTATGATCCCTAATATGTACAAGATTGCAGGTGAACAGCTTCCTTGCGTATTCGATGTATCTGCCCGTACAGTAGCTACACAGTCACTTAACATTTTCGGTGATCATAGCGATGTTTATGCTTGTCGTCAGACAGGTTTTGCGATGCTTGCAGAAACTAATCCACAGGAAGTTATGGATTTAAGCCCTGTTGCACATCTTGCAGCATTAGAGGGTAAGGTTCCTTTCATTAACTTCTTCGATGGATTCCGTACATCTCATGAAATTCAGAAGATTGAGAAGTGGGATTATGAAGATCTTAAAGAAATGTGCCCAATGGATGCAGTTGATGCTTTCCGTGCACATGCTCTTAACCCTAATAAGCCTGCTATGCGTGGTTCTCATGAGAATGGAGATGTATTCTTCCAGCATCGTGAGGCATGTAACGCAGCATATGATGCGTTGCCGGCTGTAGTTGAGAAGTACATGAAGAAGGTAAATGAAAAGCTTGGTACTAATTATGATTTATTTAACTACTATGGTGCACCTGATGCAGACAGAGTAATCGTTGCAATGGGTTCTATCAATGACGTTGCAGAAGAAGTTATTGATTACTTAACAGCTAAGGGTGAGAAGGTAGGTCTTATCAAGGTAAGACTTTATCGTCCATGGTCTTCAGAGGCTATTCTTAAGGTTCTGCCTAAGACAGTTAAGAAGGTTGCAGTACTTGATAGAACAAAGGAGCCTGGTTCATTAGGTGAACCTCTTTACCTTGATGTTGTTGCAACACTTCGTGAAGCAGGATTGAATGATATCGTTGTTACAGGTGGCCGTTATGGTTTAGGTTCTAAGGATACTCCTCCTTCATCTGTATTTGCAGTTTACAAAGAATTAGAGAAGGATGAACCTAAGAGCAGATTCACAATCGGTATTGTGGATGATGTTACTAATCTTTCACTTCCAGAGGTTAAACCGGCTCCTATTACATCAGCACCTGGTACTGTTGAATGTAAGTTCTGGGGTCTTGGTGGTGATGGTACAGTAGGTGCTAACAAGAACTCTACAAAGATTATCGGTGACCACACAGATAAGTATATTCAGGCATACTTCCAGTATGACTCAAAGAAGACAGGTGGTATTACAATCAGCCACTTAAGATTTGGTGATAACCCAATTAAGAGTCCATACTACATAAATCAGGCTGACTTTGTAGCCTGCCATAATCCTTCATACGTAATTAAGGGTTATAAGATGGTTCAGGATGTTAAACCGGGCGGAATCTTTATGATTAACTGCCAGTGGTCTGACGAAGAACTTAACCAGCATATGCCTGCTGAAGCAAAGCAGTATATTGCTAAGAATAATATCCAGCTTTATACAATCAACGCTATTGATAAGGCGATTGAAATTGGTATGGGTAAGAGAACTAATACAATCCTTCAGTCAGCATTCTTCAAGCTTGCAAATGTTATGCCTATCGATGAGGCAGTTGAGTATATGAAGGCTGCAGCTAAGAAGTCATACAGTAAGAAGGGTGATGCAGTAGTAGAGATGAACTACAAGGCTATTGATGCCGGTGTTGATGCAATACATAAGGTAGAGATACCTGCAGACTGGGCAACTGCTACTGAAGAGAAGAAGGTAGTTGAAAGAAAAGGCCGTCCTGCTACAGTTAAGATGGTTAATGAACTTCTTGATCCTATCGGACTTATGGATGGTGACAGCCTCCCTGTTTCAGCATTTAAGGATATTGCTGATGGTCAGTTCGAGACAGGTGCATCTGCTTACGAGAAGAGAGGAACAGCCGTTATGGTTCCTGAATGGGATGCAGCAAGCTGTGCTCAGTGTAACAGTTGTGCATTTGTATGTTCACATGCAACTATCAGACCATTCATCCTTAGTGCAGACGAGGTAAATGCAGCACCTTCACAGATTAAGCTTGCAGATTCTAAGCATGCAACAGATACAACAATGAAATATACAATGTCAGTATCTCCATTAGATTGTATGGGATGCGGCGAGTGTGTAACTGTATGTCCTAAGGCTGGAGAAGCTCTTAAGATGGTTCCTCAGGAATCACAGGCACAGGAGCAGCCGGTATTTGATTACCTCGTTGAAAATGTTGGTAAGAAGGATATTAAGCCAGCACTTGTTGATACACCAATCGGTTCACAGTATAACCAGCCACTTCTTGAATTCTCAGGATCATGTGCAGGTTGTGCAGAAACATCTTATGCTAGATTAATTACACAGTTATTTGGTGAGCAGATGTACATTTCCAATGCAACAGGTTGTTCTTCAATCTGGGGTGGTCCTGCTGCTACATCACCATATACAGTTAACAAGGATTCATTAAAGGGACCTGCATGGTCTAACTCATTGTTCGAGGATAATGCAGAACATGGTTTTGGTATGTATCTTGGACAGAAGGTTCTTCGTGATCAGGCAATTGAAAAGGTTAAAGAAATTGCTGCATCAGACAAAGCATCACAGGAATTAAAGGATGCTGTTGATAAGTTCCTTGAGACAAAGGATGATACAAAGGCTAATACTCCTGCAACAGATGTATTAGTAGCTGAATTAGAGAAGGCTGCTGCAGCAGGATGCGAGAAGTCTAAGGAAGTTCTTGAGAAGAAGAATTACCTTGCTAAGAAGTCTGTATGGATCTTCGGTGGTGACGGATGGGCATACGATATCGGTTTCGGTGGACTTGACCATGTACTTGCTTCAGGCGAGAATGTAAACGTTATGGTATTCGATACAGAAATGTATTCTAATACAGGTGGACAGGCATCTAAGGCATCTAATATCGGTGAGGTTTGTCAGTTCGCTGCTGCAGGTAAGGAAATTGGAAAGAAGTCACTTTCTGAAATTGCTATGAGTTACGGTTATGTTTATGTAGCTCAGATTGCTCTTGGCGCTAATCCAGCTCAGGCATTGAAGGCAATCAAGGAAGCAGAAGCTTACAACGGACCATCATTAATCATTGGTTACGCTCCATGTGAACTTCATGGTATCGCTAAGGGTGGAATGAACCACTGCCAGGATGAGATGAAGGCTGCTGTTAAGTCTGGATATTGGAATCTCTTCTCATTCAACCCTGCATTAAAGGCTGAAGGAAAGAATCCATTCACATTAACATCTAAGGAAGGTGATGGTTCATATCAGGCATTCCTTAATAATGAGGCTAGATATACAAGACTTGTTAAGCCATTCCCTGAGAGAGCAGAGAAGCTCTTTGCTGAATCAGAAAAGGCTGCTAATGCAAGATATCAGCACCTGTTAAAGTTAGTAGAATTATATAAGTAATTTATGTAATACAGACTGGCTTACAATAGGTAAAAAGAACACCGGTGTTGCAGGTATACCTGTAGCACCGGTGTTTTTTAACTTAACAATCTTTGCTTGACAAACATTATATTCTATTATTTAATATTACACTGATTTTATATAAAGTTTTTAATTTATTATTGAAGAGGAATATACGATGACAAAGGATATGACGCAGGGTTCTCCTGTTAAACTAATATTAAATTTTGCAATTCCTATGTTATTTGGAATGTTGTTTCAGCAATTTTATAATCTTGTTGACACCATGATTGTGGGAAAGACACTTGGAGTTGATGCCCTTGCCGGTGTAGGTGCAACAGGTTCTATTAACTTTATGATAATAGGATTTTGTATGGGAGCCTGTAGTGGATTTGTAATCCCTGTAGCCCATCAGTATGGAGCAAAAAAATATTCTGATTTGCGTAAATATGTTTATAATGGTTATGTTTGTAGTATAGCATTTTCACTGGTTCTTACGGTTTTGTCAGTAACGTTATGTGGCACAATTTTAACAATTTTAAATACACCTTCAGACATATTCGAGTATGCCTATGACTATATAATTGTTATATTTGCAGGAATACCAACTGTATTTCTATATAATATGGTTTCAGGTATAATTCGCTCTCTTGGGGATAGTAAGACACCGGTATATTTTCTGGTTATGTCTTCTGTTATAAATATAGCGCTGGATTTCTTCCTGATTCTTGTATGTCATATGGGAGTTTCCGGTGCAGGTTATGCAACGGTAATAGCCCAGTTTATCTCAGGAGTAACATGCCTGATTTATATGTATAAAAAATATGATATTTTAAAATCCAATAAGATGGAAAGAAAGATAAGGAAGCAATTTATTATTAATCTGTGTATAAATGGGATTCCTATGGGACTTCAATATTCCATAACAGCAATAGGGAGCACAATTCTTCAGGCAGCGGTAAATGGCCTTGGTTCCGGTTGTGTTGCAGCTATGACAGCAGGTTCAAAGATGTTTAATTTTACATGTTGTCCTTTTGATGCATTAGGATCAACTATGGCAACTTATGCAGGTCAGAACGTTGGAGCAAAAAAAACGGAGAGGCTGGGGAAAGGAATTAACAGTGCTATGATAATAGGAGCAATATACAGTATTATTGCGTTAGTTATACTATATTTTACTACCGAATATATTGCTTTACTGTTTGTGGATACATCTGAAACGGAAATAATAGGATTAACACGTAGATTTATATTAGCGTCGGCAGTGTTCTATATACCTTTGACGGCTGTGAATGTTTACAGATTTTGCATACAGGGTATGGGATTTTCTGTATTTGCCATACTTGCCGGAGTACTTGAAATGATAGGACGTTCAATAGCTGCTATATTCTTAATTCCTGTTATGGGATTTGACGGAGCATGTATTGCATCTCCTATAGCGTGGATATTTGCAGATTTATTTTTAATTCCTGCATTTATAAAATGTAAAAGAAAACTTGAAAAGAGTTATAAAAAAACAAATTTTGGTAACCCTATCTAGTGACAATGTATGCATAGAGAGGATTATCAGGATGAGCGATTTTACAACATCAGCAAAGGATAATATTTCAAAGCTGGAAACCTGTTTTAATGTTGAATGTAATTTTGATATTCTGGAAAGAAAAGTCATAATTGCAGGACGTGAAGCAGGTTTCTTTTTTATCGATGGATTTGTTCAGGAAGATATGGTGGAAAAGCTTATGCAGTTTTTCTATTCACTAAAAGAACAGGATCTTAAGGATATCGAAACATTTTTAAAAAAGGGAATGCCTTACACGGAAATTGAAAAAAACGGACATATAGAAACGGTTATAACACAATTTCTGTCAGGGGTTGTTGTTATGACTGTAGATGGATTTGATGAATGTATACTCATTGACTGCAGGACATATCCTATGAGATCCGTATCTGAACCTTGGAAGGACAGGGTGCTTAGAGGTTCAAGAGATGGATTTGTGGAAACCCTTGTATCAAATGCGGCATTATTAAGGAGAAGAATCAGGGATCCTAAATTCTGCATGGAAATGTTCGGAGTGGGGAAAAGATCCAGATCCGACGTTGCCTTCTGTTATATAGAAGATAAAGTGGATAAACAACTTTTATCCAAAATGAAGGAACTTATTAATTCCATTGAGGTTGAGGCTTTGACAATGAATATTGAAAGTCTTGCGGAATGTCTGTTTACAAAGAAGTGGATTAATCCATTTCCGAAGTTTAAGTATTCTGAAAGACCTGATACTGCATCAGCAGCTATTCTTGACGGGAATATAGTTATATTGGTAGACAATTCCCCTGCAGTTATGATTATTCCTTCCTCTATATTTGATATAACAGAAGAGGCGGATGATTATAATTTTGCTCCGGTGGTGGGAACTTATTTAAGATTATCCAGATTTATATTTACAATTATTACGTGGATACTTACGCCTTTATGGCTTTTGCTTGTTAACAATCCCGCATGGGTTCCCGAATGGATGAAATTTATATTGGTAACAGACGATATAACCGTACCGTTGATTTTACAATTACTGCTTCTTGAACTGGCTGTTGATGGCTTGAAACTTGCTGCGGTTAATACGCCTACAATGTTATCAACCCCCTTAAGTATTATTGCCGGTATTGTGGTAGGAGAATATGCCGTTCAGTCAGGCTGGTTTAATCCGGAATCGCTGCTTTATATGGCGGTGGTATCAGTGGGAACCTACGCTCAGACAAATTTTGAAATGGGGTATGCTTTGAAATTTTTGCGGGTTGTTACCCTTGTTCTTACACAAATATTTGGTATTTATGGATTTGTTGCAGGAATAATAATATCAATTTTAATGGTATTGTGTAACAGTACTATAACCGGAAAAAGTTATGTTTATCCGTTGGTTCCATTTGATGGAAATATGCTTAAACGAAAGTTAATCAGGGTCCGTCTGCCTCATTCCTATAAATAACAGAAAAAAATATTTTAAGGGGATAAAAAGATTTTATATAAATTTTTTAATTTGTTAGTTCTTTATTAATAGATATTTGCTACAAATGTGTTAAACTGTTTATTAGTGAGTTAAAAGCGGAAAATTTGCTTTTAAGAATGTAAAAACAGGGCATTAACACATGTCCGTAATTCTTTCGGAGGATTTATGAGTAAAGTAATCGGTATTGATTTGGGGACAACTAATAGCTGCGTGGCGGTAATGGAAGGTGATTCACCTACAGTTATAACTAATAGTGAAGGATATAGGACGACGCCTTCTGTTGTGGCATTTTCTAAAAATAAGGAAAGACTGGTTGGAAATGTGGCTAAGAGGCAGGCCTCAGTAAATGCTGACAGAACCATTTTCTCTGTTAAGAGACATATGGGTACAGATTACAGAAAGAAGATAGACGGAAAAAATTATACACCTCAGGAGATTTCAGCATATATCCTTATGAAACTCAAAAGTGATGCGGAGAGTTTTCTTGGGGAGGAAGTGACAGATGCGGTTATAACTGTACCGGCTTATTTTAATGATGCTCAGAGACAGGCAACCAAGGATGCAGGTAAAATCGCAGGCCTTAATGTATTGAGAATAATTAACGAGCCAACAAGTGCGGCACTGGCTTACGGACTTGATAATGGACAGCCACAGAAAATTCTTGTCTATGATCTTGGCGGAGGAACATTTGATGTTTCGGTAATAGAGATAGGTGATAGTGTTATAGAAGTGTTGGCAACAGCAGGAGATAATCATCTTGGTGGAGATGATTTTGATGACAGAATAGTAAATTATCTTGTTCAGCAGTTCAAGGAAAGTGACGGGATTAATCTTGCCAAAGATATGTCAGCAATGCAGAGATTAAGAGAAGAGGCAGAAAAGGCAAAGAAGGAGCTTTCTACATCCCTTAGTGCCAATATTAATCTTCCTTTTATTGCTATGGGGAAAAATGGACCGCATCATATGGAAACTTCCATAACAAGACAATTGTTCAACGAATTGACATTGGATTTGGTGGATAGAACAACAACTCCTGTGGAAAATGCATTAAGAGATGCAGGACTCTCAAAGGGGGATATTGGAATGGTACTGCTGGTTGGAGGTTCTACGAGAATACCAGCTGTAGCAGATAAGGTAAGGCAGATAATGGGAAAAGAACCTTCAAGAAATCTTAATCCGGATGAATGTGTGGCTCTTGGGGCTGCTGTTCAGGGAGGAAAGCTTGGAAATCAACTTATACCCGGATCTGCAGCATCGGAACTTATTCTTATGGATGTTACACCAATGTCCCTTTCTATTGAGACTGTGGGTGGAATTGCCAGCAGACTTATTGAGCGTAACACTACCATACCAACTCGACACAGTCAGGTATTTACCACTGCAGGTAATTTCCAGACATCTGTTGATATTAAAGTGTTCCAGGGTGAGAGAAAGTTTACAAAAGATAATAAGATGCTTGGTAATTTTAAGCTTAACGGCATAAAAAGGGCTATGGCGGGAGTACCGCAGATAGAGGTAACCTTTGACATAGATGCTAATGGAATTGTAAATGTTTCTGCTAAAGATTTAGGTACAGGAAGAGAGCAGTCCATAACCATAACATCAAGTTCCAATATGACTGAAGAGGAAATCGAAAGAGCAAAGTGGGAAGCTAGTGTTTACGAAAAGCAGGACGAACAGAACGCTGGTTATGTTCAGTCAAGAATTGAGGCCGAGAACGTCTTAAGAAGAGCTGAAGGAGAACTTAGCAGAAATAAGAAAGAGTGGCCTAAAGAGAAGAAAAAGGATGTCAAAGAGAAAATTGTCGCCTTAAGAAAACTTGTGGCTAAGAATAAACCTGAAAATATGAATGCGGAATTGAGTAAACTCATGGATGAGGCAAGATACAGCCTTGAAAATGCGTTGAAGTAGAGAGGGGGTCAGACCCCCAAAAAAATTTTAAAAAAATTTCGAGGCAAGGTTTTAAAAAATTTTTTGGGTGGTCCCCCCCAAAACCCC
>JAUNPK010000017.1 GCA_030536855.1 Eubacteriales bacterium | reverse complement strand
AAAGAAACTGTAGAAAATGCAGAAGAGCCTTTGAAAGAAACTACGGAAAAGAAAATAACTGTAAAGAAAACACCGGAAAAGACAGTAACACAGAAAAAAACAACTGCAAGAAAAACAGCAGATAAGCCGGTTGTAGAACAGGCGGATACAGAGAAGAAAACAACCCGAAGAAGGACTACCGGAAATAAGACTGTTGAGAAGAATGATACAGAAAAGAAGACTACAACAACTGCTGCAAAAAAGACAGATAGTAGTAAAAAGGCTGAAAAGACAGTAATTCAATTTGAAAGCGGAATGTCTAATAATGAGAAAATATTGAAAATGAACGAGTTGGGTTATACCAATAAGGATATTGCAAAGCAGCTGAATATGGGGGTTGGCGAAGTTAAGCTCGTTGTTGATCTCTATAAAGGTGGAAAATAAGGATGAGGATTAGGTATGAAGTTTAGGTACTATTTACGTGGCTTGGGTGCCGGCATGATTATAACTGCAATAATTCTTATGATTGCAGGCAAAGTTAATGGCATTGATGCATCAAAGGGCCATGATGAAAATGAGAGCAGTAAGGCCGAAGGTTCAGTTATTGCATACACAACGGCGTCGGATAATGGTGAATCCACATCTGAAGAAACTGAGAAGGAGACTACGGCGGAGTCTTTAGCAGCCACAAAAGAGGATATAACTAAGAACACTGAAACAGCAGGTACAACACAGTCTGTTATTGAGACTACTGCAAAGCAGGAAACTACAACTGCGATGGCTACAGCCGGAACGGTTAATTCTAACGGAAAGGTACAGGTATACATAAAAGACGTATATTACGCATATCAGGCCGGAGATATATTATATAATGCAGGTGTTATAACTGATAAGGAAGGGTTTAATAATTATATTAATAAAACCGTGTATGCTACAAAAATTAAAGAAGGTGTGTATGAGATTACACCTGGTGAATCTTACGAAAATATAGCTAAGATAATAACGCAGACTAAGTAATTATAAAATAATGCAAGCAGTTTAATTAAATTGCTTGCATTATTTTGTTAGCATTGTTATAATACCCTTCGTGTGAAAAAGCATGCAGATGGATTTTATGACTGGTGCCGGTTTACGCGCCGGTGGTTGTAAAGGTAGAAGTCTGCAAAAGAATAGTTAACCAATGGAGGTATTAAAATGAGCGTAATTTCTATGAAACAGTTACTTGAGGCAGGTGTTCATTTCGGACATCAGACAAGAAGATGGAACCCTAAGATGGCAGAGTACATCTACACAGAGAGAAATGGTATCCATATTATCGATTTACAGAAGTCAGTAGGTAAGGTTGATGAGGCTTATAAGGCAATCTCTGATATTGTTGCTGATGGTGGTACAATTCTTTTTGTCGGAACAAAGAAGCAGGCTCAGGATGCTATCGCAACTGAAGCACAGCGTTGTGGTATGTTCTATGTAAACGAGAGATGGTTAGGCGGTATGCTTACTAACTTCAAGACAATTCAGTCAAGAATTGCCAGATTGAAGGAAATCGAGACAATGCAGGAAGATGGAACATTTGACGTTCTTCCTAAGAAGGAAGTTATCAACTTAAAGAAGGAATTAGAGAAACTTCAGAAGAACCTTGGTGGTATTAAGGAAATGAAGAGAATTCCTGATGCAATCTTTATCGTTGATCCTAAGAAGGAAAGAATCTGTGTTCAGGAAGCACATGCACTTGGAATTAAGTTAATTGGTATTGCAGACACAAACTGTGATCCGGATGAACTTGATTATGTAATTCCTGGTAATGACGATGCAATCAGAGCTGTTAATTTAATAGTAGCAAAGATGGCAGATGCAGTTATAGAAGCTAACCAGGGTGAAGAAGCAATTCCGGTTGAAGAGGAAGTTGTAGCTGAGGAAGCATAATATAAACATTAATATTACAATTATGAAGCGGATGTTGCATATATGATGTCCGCTTCAATTGGGTATAAAGAGATTTACAAATATATAACATAATGGAGGATTTTGACATGGCAGCAGTAACAGCAGCAATGGTAAAGGAATTAAGAGAAATGACAGGCGCAGGAATGATGGATTGTAAGAAGGCGCTTGCTAATACAGACGGAGATATGGATAAGGCTGTAGAATATTTAAGAGAAAACGGAATGGCTAAGGCTGCAAAGAAAGCTGGAAGAATTGCAGCAGAAGGTATTGTTAAGGTTGCAGTTGAAGGCAATAAGGCAGCGATTGTAGAAGTTAACTCAGAGACAGACTTTGTTGCAAAGAATGCTGACTTTAATGCTTATGTAGATGATGTAGTAGCACAGGCACTTAACACAAGTGCAAAAGATATTGATGCATTTTTAGCTGAGAGCTGGGCAAAGGATTCTTCTAAGACAGTAGCAGAAGAATTAGCTAGTCAGGTTGCTGTAATCGGCGAGAACTTAAAGATCAGAAGATTTGCTCAGATTGAGGAAAATAACGGATTTATTGCATCATACATCCATATGGGTGGTAAGATTGGTGTGTTGGTTGATGTTGAGTCAGACGTTAAGAACGATGCTGTTATGGAGATGGCTAAGAATGTAGCTATGCAGGCAGCAGCTTTAAAGCCTATGTACACAACAAGAGAAGAAGTTGATCCTGAATTCCTTGCTAAGGAAACAGAGATTATCACAGCTACAGCTAAGAATGAGAAGCCGGATGCTAACGATAAGATTATTGAAGGTATGGTTAAGGGACGTATAAATAAGGAATTAAAGGAAATATGCCTTGTAGATCAGGTTTATGTTAAGGCTGAAGATGGAAAGCAGACAGTAGCTGCATACGTTGCACAGGTTGCAAAAGAAAACAATGCAAACATTAAGATTAAGGGATTTGTTCGTTTTGAGACAGGTGAAGGTATCGAGAAGAAGAACGAAGACTTTGCAGCAGAAGTAGCAGCTCAGTTAGGACAGTAGTATAAAATTATATACTGAAATTTTGCAGGATATTTAAGATAGTGTAAAGGAAATCTGTTCAGATATAGGTATCTGAACGGGTTTCCTTTTTTAACGGAATTTATAAATTTGAGATATAAATAAAAATTTTCTTCTATATTTTGTCATCTTATGATATAATTTATCCAAATCATGTTTAATGTGTTATTGAACAGTATTCAACTATGGAGGAGATTACAATGAGTTTTTTTAAAGATTTTAAGGATGATTTATCTGAAGAGGTAAAAAGCCTTTATGGCGATGATATTGAAAAGGAAGCTGAAGAAGATAAGGATGAAGATTTAATGGTTAACACATTAGATGATCCGGAGCTTGCCAAGATGGCTGAGAGTCTTAAGAAAGAAGTAGAAGAATCCCCTATCTCTGATAAGTTGGATGCAGAGTTAAATTCCAAGACGGAAGATAAAGAGATGAATGCTGAACCTGCTGAAGAAAAGGATTCGGAGGTTACTCAGGAAGCAGATACAGAAGAAATTGCTGATGAAACAGCAGTTATAACTGAAGGACTTACTGTTAAAGGAGACCTTGATTCTATAGGTTCCATTGATTTGTTTGGCTCTGTTGATGGTAACATCACATGTCGTGGAAAACTTACAGTTAGCGGTTCTATATTTGGTTCATCAAAGGCTAATGAAGTTTTTGCTAATAATGCTCAGATTGAGGGCGATATTGAGGCTAAAGGTTCTGTAAAGATAGGACAGGGTACAGTTATAGTAGGAAATATTAGCGCAACATCAGCTGTTATTGCAGGTGCTGTTAAGGGCGATATAGATGTTCATGGTCCTGTTATTGTGGATTCATCAGCGATAGTTGTAGGAGATATTAAGTCTAAGACTGTTCAGATTAACAACGGTGCCACAATAGATGGAAGATGCTCACAGTGTTATGCAGATGTTAATACAGATTCTATATTTAACTTAAAGAATAAGAAAAGTTCCAAGTAGTATGGAGGTTAATAATGAATGACATAAAAAGAGTGATTCTTAAGCTGAGCGGAGAGGCTTTGGCTAAAGATAAAGCCTCAGGATATAATGATGAACTAATTGAGAATATTGCTAATCAGGTTAAGACTATAATAGATAAAGGAATTGATGTCGGAGTTGTAATTGGTGGAGGAAATTACTGGAGAGGTCGTTCTAATGATAATATTGACAGAACTAAGGCTGACCAGATTGGTATGCTTGCCACAATTATGAACTGCATATATGTATCTGAGATATTCAGATCATGTGGAATTAAGACCAATATACTTACACCTTTTGAGTGCGGAAGCATGACAAAGCTCTTTTCAAAGGACAGAGCTAATAAATATTTTGAGAAGGGTATGGTTGTATTTTTTGCAGGTGGAACAGGGCATCCTTATTTTTCAACAGATACAGGAATTGTACTTAGGGCAATTGAAATGGATGCTGATGCTATTCTTCTCGCGAAGGCAGTAGATGGTATTTATGACAGCGATCCTAAGGTAAATCCAAATGCTAAAAAGTATGATAAAATATCAATTCATGACGTGGTAGATAAGCAGTTGGGCGTAATTGATATGACAGCATCTGTAATGTGTATGGAGAATAAGATGCCGCTTATGGTCTTTGGACTTAATGAAGATAACAGCATTGTTAATGCGTTGTCAGGTAACTTTAACGGAACAGTGGTTACTGTTGATTAAATTAAATTTTGAAAGTGAGATAATACGATGAGTGATATTAAAGATTTTGAAGTAAAAATGCAGAAATCCGTTGAAAGTCTTAAAGAAGATTTTACAACGATAAGAGCAGGAAGAGCTAATCCTCATATACTTGATAAGATTAGAGTGGATTATTATGGAACACCAACACCTCTTCAGCAGGTAGCTAATATATCTGTTCCTGAGGCTAGAATGATTCAGATTCAGCCATGGGAAGCAAATCTTATAAAGGAAATTGAGAAGGCTATTCTTGTTTCAGATCTTGGAATTACTCCAAATAATGACGGAAAAGCTATCAGACTTATTTTCCCTGAACTTACAGAGGAAAGACGTAAAGAACTTGCAAAAGATGTTAAAAAGAAGGGCGATAATGCCAAGGTTGCAGTAAGAAATGTCAGAAGAGATGCTAATGACCAGATTAAGAAGCAGAACAAGGCCGGAGAAATTTCAGATGATGAGGCTAAGAATGCAGAGGATGAGATTCAGAAGCTTACAGATAAATATGTAGCTGCTATTGATAAGGCAATTGAAGAAAAGTCTGAAGAGATACTTACGGTATAAGAATTAAAAATGGGATGTTGCATTATTTCTTAGTGTGACATCCCTTCTTTTTGTTACCGTATAATAGTAATATTTAACAATTAATTAATGTAATTATACTATATAAAATGGTAAGATAATTATATAATTGTAACAACGGAGGATTGGTTATTATATGGACAGATACAATGAAGAGTTAGAGTTGAATATACCGGCTCATGTGGCTGTTATACTTGATGGTAACGGAAGATGGGCAAAAAAGAGGTTTATGCCAAGAACTTACGGACATGTGCAGGGAAGTAAGGTTGTTGAAGATATGCTTTATATAGCTGATGATCTGGGAATTCAGTATTTTACCGTATATGCTTTTTCTACAGAGAATTGGAAAAGATCAGAAGAAGAAGTTGGGACATTGATGGGTATCTTAAGAAAATATCTAAAGGATTGTGTAAAGAAATCCATGAAGAATAATGTAAGATGCCGAGTTATAGGAAGAAGAGAAGAATTAAGTGAAGATATTGTGGAAAGTATTGTTAATTTGGAAGAAAAGACAAAGAATAATACCGGCCTTAATTTTACTATTGCCATTAATTACGGTGGAAGAGATGAAATAGCCAGAAGTGTTAGAAAAATTGCACAGAAAGTAGCAGCAGGGGAAATTAATCCAGATGATATAGATGAGAAATTAATAAATGATAATTTAGATACATGGGAACTTCCGGATCCGGATCTGCTTATAAGAACAAGTGGAGAGCAGAGGTTATCTAATTATCTTCCATGGCAGCTTGCATACACGGAATTTTATTTTACAGATGTTCTCTGGCCTGATTTTAATAGAGAAGAACTCATTAAGGCATGTGAGAAATATAATAAACGAGAGAGAAGATTTGGTGGCGTAAAGGAGGAATAATATGCTTACTAGAATAATGAGCGGTATATCTTTGGTGTTAATCTTTGTTCCTTCACTTTACTTAGGAGGATGGCTTTTATATGCGTTGTGTATGTTTATCTCACTTGTAGGGATGTTTGAACTTCTAAGAGTCAATAAACTGGAGAAAACATTGTTGGGGATAGTCTGCTATATTGCTGCTGTATTATACTATTTAAGTATTCTTTTTGATAATTCGCAATATAGTATATTTATACTGGTATTAACTTTTATTAGTCTTATGTCAGTTTATGTGTTTGCATTTCCAAAATATAAAGCAGAAGATATTATGTGGGCATTCTTTGGTATTATGTATGTTGTTGTGATGATTTCATACATTTACGAAACAAGAATGTTCAGTGACGGAATTTATATTGTATGGTTAATATTTGTTTCTTCATGGGGGAATGATACATTTGCTTACTTCACAGGAGTTATGTTAGGAAAGCATAAAATGGCACCGGAATTATCACCTAAGAAATCTATCGAAGGGGCTATTGGAGGCATTATTGGTGCTACAGTATTGGGATTATTGTATGGATATATTGTAAGTCCGAGAATGTCAGAAGTATTTTTACATCCTGTAATTACATTTGGAATTGCAAGCTTTATAGGGGCAATAATTTCAATTGTCGGCGATTTGGCTGCTTCTGCAATAAAAAGAAACCATAATGTTAAGGATTACGGCAATATTATTCCGGGGCATGGTGGTATTTTAGACAGATTTGACAGTGTTATATTTACAGCACCTGTTGTTTATTGGGCTGTTTTACTGTTGAATAATTTTTATATGATTTAACTGAATGGAGAAGATTATGAGAGGAATTTCATTATTAGGTTCAACAGGGTCTATCGGAACACAGACCTTAGATGTGGTAAGAAGAAATAATGATATTAAGGTTGTTGCATTAGCTGCCGGAACCAGAGTTAAGGAACTTGCCGACCAGGTAAGAGAATTTAAACCGGAGCTTGTATGTGTTGGTAAAGAAGAATTAGTCCCGGAGTTGAAAGTACTTCTTGGTGATATGGACGTTAGAATTGTTTATGGTGAGGAAGGCCTTGTTGAAGTGGCGACTATCGCTTCCGCAGATATTGTTCTTACTGCTGTTGTGGGAATGATGGGTATTATTCCTACAATAGAGGCTATTAAAGCACATAAGGATATTGCACTTGCTAATAAGGAGACTTTGGTTACTGCAGGACATATAATTATGAAACTTGCTAAAGAGTGTAATGTAAATATATACCCTGTAGATAGTGAGCATTCTGCTATATTCCAGTCTCTGAATGGAGAGTATCATAGAGAAGTTGATAAAATACTTCTCACTGCTTCAGGTGGTCCATTCAGAGGAAAGAAAAGAGAAGAGCTTGTTAATGTCACATTGGAGGATGCTCTTAACCATCCAAATTGGTCTATGGGCAAAAAAATCACAATAGATTCTTCAACTATGGTAAATAAAGGTTTGGAAGTTATGGAGGCACAATGGCTTTTTGATGTTCCTTCATCTAAGGTGCAGGTTATCATCCAGCCACAGAGCATTATCCATTCTATGGTGGAATTTGTAGATGGCGGTATTATGGCACAGTTGGGTAGTCCTGATATGAGACTTCCTATACAGTATGCGCTCTATTATCCTCATAGAAGAGAACTTAATACAAAGAGACTGGATTTTTACGAATTGGGTAGTATAACCTTTGAAAAACCGGATTTTGATACATTTAAGGGATTGCGCCTTGCTTATGATGCATCAGACAGAGGTGGTAATATACCAACAGCATTCAATGCTGCTAATGAACTTGCTGTGGCAAAATTCCTTGACAGAAAGATAAAATATCTGGATATTCCGGATATAATTGAGTATTCAATGAACGAAACTGTATTTATTGATAATCCTTCAGTTGATGAGATTCTTGCAACGGAGAAGTCGGTATATGAGTTAGTTGAAAGCAGGTGGTAGAGTGGTTCTTAATATAATACTGGCAATACTGGTACTTAGTATCATAATTATAATTCATGAATTCGGTCATTTTATTGTGGCCAAGGCTAATGGAATAACAGTAGTTGAATTTTCCCTTGGCTTTGGACCTAAACTTATACATTTTAAAAAGGGGGAAACGGAATATTGCCTGAAACTTCTTCCGTTTGGAGGGGCATGTATAATGCTTGGGCAGGATTTTATTGAATCTGAATCGGATGATGAAGATGGGGATTTAAAAGATGAAGGATCTTATATGTCGCAGAAGGCTTTGGAAAGTGCTTTGGATAAAGGGTATGATATGTCTAAATCATTTGCCAACAAGTCAGTATGGTCAAGAATTGCTGTTATAGCCGCAGGACCGATTTTTAACTTTATTCTTGCGTTTGTATGTGCGATTGTAATTATTGGCAGTATTGGATATGATCCTTGTACTGTTGATGTGATTTATGATAATTCCCCGGCTACTCAGGCAGGCCTTCAGGTGGGAGATAAGATTGTTAAGGTGAATAATCAGGGCGTGACATTCTATAGGGATTATTCGTTTTACAGATATTATCATGCTGATAAAGAAATGAAAATAACCTATGTAAGGGATGGGGAAAAGTATACAACAACTCTTACTCCACAGTATGTAAAACAGGAAAAATATCAGATGGGAATAGTTATTTCTGAGAATTGTATGATAAGTTCTGTGTCAGAGGATACTCCTGCAGACAAAGCCGGAATAAAAGCAAAAGATATAATAAAGTCCATTAATGGTGTTGAAATGACAAACAATACTCAGGTAACTGAGGCAATTACATCATGTAACGGACAACAGCTTGATGTAGTGGTGGTCAGAGACGGAAAAGAAGTTAACCTTAAGGTGACTCCTGAATATGTGGAAAATGAAAGCTACTACACCGGATTTGCGTGTTATGGCGCAAGAACCAAGTTGTCGCCAATGGGGACAATTAAATATGCATTTTGCGAGGTTGGATATAGTATAAACACAGTAATTAGGAGTCTTGGAATGATGTTTACAGGACAGGTGGGGGTTAATGACCTTTCGGGACCTGTGGGAACTGTAAGTGTTATGAGTGATATTGTAGAAGAAAGTAAGGCTGATGGTACATTTTATGTATTCCTTAATCTTCTCAATCTTGCAGGACTTATAAGTGCCAATCTTGGTGTTATGAATCTTCTTCCAATTCCTGCTCTTGATGGAGGAAGACTTGTATTCCTTATACTTGAAGTGCTGAGAGGTAAACCTGTAAAGAAAGAACATGAGGGTATGGTACACTTTATCGGAATGATTCTTCTTGTAATACTTATGGTGTATATAATGTTTAAGGATATTAGGGGGTTATTCTAAGATTTCGGTATATTAATAATAAGGAGGGCTTATGTATAGAGATAATACAAAAGTAGTGAAAATTGGTAATAAAGTTATAGGTGGCGGAAATCCTATTATGATTCAATCAATGACCAATACTAATACAGAAGACGTTGGAGCTACAGTAGCACAGATTCATGTCCTTGAGAGAGCCGGATGCGATATTATCCGGTGTACTGTACCAAACGAAGAAGCTGCTCTTGCCATAAAGGAGATAAAGAAACAGATTAAGATTCCTCTTGTGGCTGATATACATTTTGACTATAAGATGGCTATTGCTGCAATTGAGAATGGCGCCGATAAAATTAGAATTAATCCGGGCAACATTGGCGGAAGTGAGAAAATTAAAGCTGTAGTAGAAGCTGCAAAAGAACGTAATGTACCTATAAGAGTTGGTGTTAATTCAGGCTCGCTGGAAAAAGAAATTGTGGAAAAATATAATGGTGTGACTGCTGAGGGAATAGTGGAAAGTGCCTTGGACAAGATAAGAATTATCGAAGATTTGGGGTATGATAACCTTGTTGTAAGTATAAAATCCTCAGATGTAATGATGTGCGTTAAAGCCCATGAGCTTATAGCCCGTCAAACTAATTATCCTCTCCATGTCGGCATCACAGAATCGGGGACGGTATTTTCCGGAAGCATAAAATCATCTATAGGTCTTGGTCTTATTTTAGGTCAGGGAATAGGTGATACTATAAGAGTTTCTCTTACAGGTGATCCGGTAAAAGAAATTGAAGCGGCCAAGATTATTCTTAGAACCCTTGAATTAAGAAAGGGAGGAATAGAAGTTGTTTCCTGTCCTACCTGTGGAAGAACCAAAATAGATCTTATAGGATTGGCTACACAGGTTGAAAATATGGTAAAAGATTACGATTTGGATATTAAGGTCGCCGTAATGGGTTGCGTTGTTAACGGCCCTGGCGAGGCAAAAGAAGCGGATATTGGTATTGCAGGTGGTGATGGCTGCGGCGTACTAATTAAGAATGGAGAAATTATGAAGAAAGTAAAAGAGGAAGAGTTGCTTTCTGCATTAAAGTATGAGCTTGACAATTGGAACGCGTAGGAGTTGTTTTTTATGTATAAGTTTTTTGAGGTTTTTAAAAATTTAAGATTGCCTGAAGAAATAGCTGTTTATATGGTTAATGCTGAAGTTTTGAATATAACCAGAACATCTACCAATTCTTTGGCAAGAGTTTACATAAAAAATGACAGAGTAATTAATAAGCAGATAATTGTTAAGGTTGAGGATGCCCTGAAAAAGCAGATTTTCAGAATACAGAATATGGATGTAAGGATTATTGACAGGTATAATCTTTCAAAACAATATACGCCAAGTAATATTATGGAAGTGTATTATGACAGTATTCTGTTTGAACTGGAAAGATATTGGACATTGGAATACAATCTTTTTAAAAATTCATCATGGGAATTTGAAAAGGAAGATTTGCTGGTGCTTACACTGGAGGATGGATTTCTTGCCAGAACATATGCTGATAATTTAAGGGACTATTTTCAAAAAGTATTTCTTAACAGATTTGGATTTGATGTTGATGTTGAGTACAAGTATGCTCATAAGACAGAGAGTCATTATGAAAGGGAAAATGCCCATAAGCTGAGCCTTCGAGTAAAGCAGATAGAAGAAAATATGATGGCAGCAGCTAATGATAATAATGGTGATGAAAAGTCTGCAGAAAAAAAAGCGAAGAATGCGTCTGAGAAGAAGGCGGAACAAAAAGCTAAAGCGGCTGCTTACTTTAATGAGAGAGGATCTGCAGGAAAAGATCTTTCTTATCATAAAAAACCGGCTAACACGGATGTATTGTACGGAAGAGACTTTGATGATGAACCGGTTCCTATTGAGCAGATAGATACTGCAATAGGTGATGTTGTAATCTCAGGAATGGTAAGAGGTGTTGAAACAAGAGAAATCAGAAACGAAAGAACTATTATAATGTTTTCTGTTACTGATTTTACCGATACCATTATGGTAAAAATGTTTGCAAAGAATGAGCAGCTTCCTGAGCTTATGGAGTTTATAAAGAAAAAGAACTTTCTCAAAATTAAAGGCATTGCCTCTTTGGATAAATATGATCAGGAGATTGCATTATCTAACGTTTCGGGAATAAGAAAGGGTGTTGATACAAGAGTTACAAGAAGTGACCTTGCTTTGCATAAGAGAGTGGAACTTCACTGTCATACAAAAATGAGTGATATGGATGGAGTATCAAGTGCAGGGGATATTATCAGACAAGCGGTAAAGTGGGGACATAAAGCCATAGCGATAACGGATCATGGAGTTGTACAGGCTTTTACCGAGTGCAAACACGTTATGGATGACCTTGAATTTGAGTACAAGAAAAAAGGTGAAAAACTGGACTTTAAAGTTATTTACGGTGTTGAGGCATACCTTGTTGACGACACTAAACAGGTGGTAACGAATTCAAAGGGACAGTCCTTTAAAGATGATACATTTGTTGTATTTGATTTGGAAACGACAGGTTTTTCAGCTCTTGTAGATAGAATAATCGAGATTGGTGCCGTAAAAGTAAAAAACGGAGAAATAATTGACAGATTTTCAACCTTTGTTAACCCTAAAGTTCCTATTTCTTTCAGAATAGAGAACCTTACGGGAATAAGTGACAGTATGGTAATGGACGCGCCCGTAATTGAGGAGGTGCTGCCTAAGTTTCTTGAATTCTGCAAAGATTGTGTATTGGTTGCCCATAATGCTGAATTTGATACAAGTTTTATAATACATAATGCGGAAAATCTGGGATTGGATATAGATTTAACTTATATTGATACGGTGCTTCTGTCACAGTTTCTTATTCCTAATCTTCATAACTATAAACTTGATACTCTTACAAAGCATCTTAATGTTGTGCTTGAAAATCATCATAGAGCGGTAGATGATGCAGAGGCTACAGCATGCATATATATTAAGCTTGTGGAAATGCTTTATGAGAGAGATATATTTACTCTGGATAAACTTAATGAAGAGGCAAAACTTGATGATGAATCAATAAGAAAACTGCATCAGTATCACTGTATAATTCTTGCATCAAATGAGATGGGAAGAATTAATCTTTACAGGCTTATATCAGCATCTCACCTTCAGTATTTCAATAGATTTCCTAAAATACCGAAGAGTCTTGTAAATAAACATAGAGAAGGACTTATTGTGGGAAGTGCCTGCGAGGCCGGAGAATTGTTCAGAGCTATGGTTAACGGACGCTCAGAAGCGGAAATTGCCAGAATTATCAATTTCTATGATTATCTTGAAGTACAGCCTGTGGGCAACAATATGTTTATGATTGATAAAGAGGACTACTATGTTAAGAGTGTTGAAGATTTAAGGGATCTTAACAGGAAAGTTATCTCTTACGGAGAAAAATTTAATAAACCTGTAGTTGCCACCTGTGATGTGCATTTTTTAAATCCGGAAGACGAGGTCTACAGAAGGATTATAATGGCGGGTAAAGGCTTTGATGATGCGGATAATCAGGCGCCTTTATATCTTCATACAACGGAGGAGATGTTACATGAATTTGATTATCTGGGAAGCGAAAAGGCTTATGAGATAGTTGTTACCAATACCAATAAAATAATGGACATGTGTGAGAAGATAAGCCCTGTGCGTCCGGATAAACGACCTCCTGTTATTGAAAATTCCGATCAGATGTTAAGAAATATATGCAATAACAGAGCGCATGAAATATATGGTCCAAAGTTACCTAAGATAGTAACAGAAAGGCTTGAAAGAGAACTTAATTCTATTATATCCAACGGATATTCCGTGATGTATATAATTGCTCAGAAACTTGTGTGGAAGTCTAATGATGACGGATATCTTGTTGGTTCAAGAGGTTCTGTAGGTTCCTCATTTGCAGCTACTATGGCAGGAATTACAGAGGTTAATCCTTTGAGCCCGCATTACCTGTGTCCTGAATGTTTCTATGTTGATTTTGACTCTGATGAGGTAAAAGCGTTTGCTGGTGGTGCAGGATGTGATATGCCGGATAAGATATGCCCTGAGTGCGGACATAAACTTAATAAGATGGGATTTGATATACCTTTTGAGACCTTCTTAGGTTTCAAGGGAAATAAGGAGCCGGATATTGATCTTAACTTTTCCAATGAATATCAAAGTAAAGCTCATGCCTATACGGAGGTTATATTTGGAAAAGGACAGACATTCAAGGCGGGAACAATAGGTACGGTTGCGGAAAAGACTGCTTACGGTTATGTGTTTAAATATTTTGAAGATAAATCTGAAAAAACAGGAATTAAACAGGTTAAGAGAAGATGCGAAATTGAAAGAATAGCTGAGGGATGTACGGAAATAAGACGCACCACAGGACAGCATCCGGGAGGAATTGTAGTGCTTCCAATAGGGGATGAGATTCATTCCTTTACACCTGTTCAGCACCCTGCTAATGATATGAAGTCAACAATTGTAACAACGCATTTTGACTATCACAGTATTGATCATAATCTTTTAAAGCTGGATATTTTGGGACACCTTGACCCTACAATGATTCGTATGCTTCAGGATTTAACAGGAATTGATCCTTTGGAGATACCATTAGATTCTAAGGAGGTAATGTCTCTGTTTAAGGATACATCAGCCCTTGGAATTAAGCCTGAGGATATTGGGGGATGTAAGCTGGGAGCATTGGGAATACCGGAATTTGGTACAGATTTTGCCATGCAGATGCTTATTGATACCAAACCTCAGTATTTTTCTGATTTGGTAAGAATAGCCGGTCTTTCCCATGGTACTGATGTATGGCTTGGAAATGCTGAGACTCTGCTTAAGGAAGGCAAGGCGACTATTTCTACAGCTATTTGTACGAGAGATGATATTATGATTTACCTTATCCAGAAGGGGCTTGAGAGCGAACTGGCATTTACCATTATGGAGAAGGTGCGTAAGGGCAAGGGACTGACTCCTGAATGGGAGCAGATAATGAAGGAACATGGTGTTCCTGATTGGTATATTTGGTCATGTAATAAGATTAAGTATATGTTCCCTAAGGCTCATGCGGCAGCTTATGTTATGATGGCCTGGAGAGTGGCTTATTGTAAAGTATTTTATCCGTTGGCATATTACTGTGCCTATTACAGTATAAGAGCGGATGCCTTCGATTATGAGAAGATGGCTATGGGACGGGATAAGTTGGAATACTTTATGAATGAGTATAAATCTAAAAAAGAAGCAGGAACCATATCAAAAGTTGAAGAGGATGAACTTAAGGATATGCGTATAGTGCAGGAAATGTATGCTAGAGGCTTTGAGTTTGTCCCTATCGACATATATAAGGCTAAAGCCAGAACTTTCCAGATAATTGACGGTAAGATAATGCCTTCCTTTAAAGTTATTGCTAAAGTTGGTGAGTCAGCAGGTGAATCAATTGAAATAGCAGCAAGGGATGGAGAATTTCTGTCAAAAGATGATTTAAGGCAGCGTGCAAAAATAGGACAGACGGTTATTGAAAAGCTTTCCGATCTTGGATTGCTTAATGGTATGGCGGACAGTAATCAGCTATCTTTGTTTGACGTAATATAAAAATAATGGTATTATGCCTTAGCAATTAAGATTATAATTACCGTGTTGTGCGGTGGAATGGAGATTTATGCTTAAAAAGTATCTTATATGTTTTTTGGTTTCAATGGTTCCTTTGCTAGAACTTCGAGTAGCGGTACCTATTTCCCAAGGATTTCAGCTTCCCTTGATACAGTCTTATATAGTGTGCATTATTGGAAATATGATACCGGTACCTATAATTTATCTGTTTGCAAGAAAAGTCCTTGAATGGGGCTGTGATAAGAAATATATTGGCAAATTTTTTACATTCTGTATAGAAAAAGGGCATAAGGGTGGCGCAAAGCTGAAAGAAAAAGCTGGTTCAGGTTTGTTTATTGCACTTCTTTTGTTCGTGGGAATTCCTATCCCGGGAACAGGTGCATGGACCGGTACATTAGCAGCAAGTTTTCTTGATATGGGATTTAAGAAGAGCGTAATAGCAGTCCTTTGTGGAGTCCTTCTTGCTGGTATCATCATGGGTGTGGCATCAGCCGGTTTGTTTACGGCAATATTTCATTTTGCATAAATAAAAAATTTGTGCACGCATTTTAAAATTACTCATTTTAAAATGGGAAAAATATAAAATGAGATAAAAAATTAAAAATGTGCTTGACAAATTGTATATGTGAGTATATTATTATCAAGTACTTTGCGTGCGCAAGTATAATGGCTTGTTGGTCAAGTGGTTAAGACGCCGCCCTCTCACGGCGGAATCAGGGGTTCGACTCCCCTACAAGCTATTCTGTGTTATATTCGATTTTAAAGAGTGGGCATTATGTCCACTCTTTCGTTTATGCATGGAACTAAAACTGAATATTATGAAAGGTAGAGATAATCATGGGAAAAAGGGAAGATTATGAGGCTAAAACAGAACAGCTGATTAAACCAATTATCGAAGCAAATAACCTTGAACTTTTTGATGTGGAATATGTCAAGGAGGGAAGTGACTGGTATCTCAGGGTCTACATTGATAAAGAGGGCGGAGTTACAATTGATGATTGTCAGAATGTGAGCAGGGAATTCAATGAAATCCTGGACAGGGAAGATTATATTGATGACCAGTATATTTTTGAAGTTAGTTCTCCGGGACTTATGAGACCATTAAAGAGAGAAAAGGATTATGCTAAAAGCATAGGAAAGTTGATTGATGTAAAACTTTACAAGACTGTTGATAACAAGAAGGAATATACAGGTATCTTAAAGGAATATGATAAAGATAATGTTGTTATCATGGTTGATGATAAGGAAATGATAATAGAAAGAAGCAATCTTGCAATGATAAGATGGGCTTTTGTTGATGAATTTTAAATTAAAATACGATACTGCACAGCAGTAGAATGGAGGATGTAATGAATAAGGAATTAATAATGGCACTTGATGCATTGGAGAAGGAGAATGGTATTAGCAAAGAGATTATGCTTGATGCTATTGAAAAATCTCTTATGGATGAATATAAGACAGAGTTCGATAAGGCGGATAACGGAAGGGTAGAACTTGATAGAACTACCGGAGAGTTTCACATTTATTCAGACAGAACTGTAGTTGAAGAGGTACAAATTCCTGAGAATAGACAGGATAAGAAGAAAGAAAAATATGTGTCAGGAACTGAAATCGCATTGGAAGATGCAAGAAAGATTAAGCCGGATTGCCAGATTGGTGATGTTGTTACTATTGAAGTGAAATCAGAGGAGTTTTCAAGAAAAGCAGCAAAGAATGCAAAGAATACAATTGTTCAGACAATAAGAGAACAGGAAAAGGATGCTTTATACAGGGAATTCCATTCTAAGGAAAAAGAACTTGTTACTGGTGTAGTACAAAGAATCAATGAGAATGGTGATGTCGTTGTTGATCTTGGAAGAACACAGGCAACTCTTAAAAAGGATGAAAATTTTCAGGATAAAGAATTTAAGAGCGGAGACAGAATTAAGGTTTATGTTGTCAGTGTCGCCAACAAAGATAAGACAGGACCTTCTATTAAGATTTCAAGAAAATCTCAGGAGTTGGTAAAGAAACTTTTCGAAGAGGAAGTTACAGAGATTAAAGAAGGCACCGTTGAGATTATGGCTATCGCAAGAGAGGCTGGTTCAAGAACTAAAATGGCAGTAAAGGCTAATATTCAGCATATTGACCCGGTAGGTGCCTGCGTAGGTATTAATGGTGCAAGAGTTAAGAATATTGTTAACGAACTTGGAAATGAACAGATTGATATTGTTGAATGGGATGACAATCCTGCTCAGTTAATTGTAAATGCATTGAGTCCGGCTAAGGTAGTTTCAGCAATGGCAGATGAAGAAGAAAAGAAAGCAAAGATTGTTGTATCTGAACAGCAGTTATCATTGGCAATTGGTAAGTCAGGACAGAATGTAAGACTTGCAGCTAAGCTTACAGGATATGGAATAGATATTAAGAGTGAAGCAGATGCAGAAGTATTTGAAGATGAATATTATTCAGTAGTTGAGTATTCAGATGATGAATTGGTGATTTCAGAAGATGTTGATAATGAAGAATATGATGCAGCCTCTGATGATGTTAGTGAAGAATAATATTTTTGAGGAGTGATACATTTGGCAGGTATTAAAAAGATTCCACAAAGACAATGTGTTGGATGCAATGAAATGAAGAATAAGAAGGATCTTATTCGCATATTGAAGACACAGGATAATGAAGTTATTATAGACACAACAGGAAAGAAAAACGGAAGGGGAGCTTATATTTGTCCGGATCCTATGTGCCTGAAAAAAGCTGTAAAGAATAAAGGACTGGAACGTTCTTTTAAGACGGCTATAGATAAGAGTGTTTATGATAATCTGGAAAAGGAGATGAATAATCTTGGACAATAAAAAAGCTTTATCCATGATAGGTATGGCAATGAAAGCCGGTAAGGTTGCAAGTGGAGAATTTGCTACGGAGAAAGCTGTAAAGAAACGTATGGCTTATATGGTAATAGTTGCAGATGATTCATCAGACAATACTAAAAAGTCTTTTAGGAATATGTGTGCTTATTATAATGTTCCTATATATTTTTTCAGCGATAAAGAAGAATTAGGGCATGCAATAGGTAAACAGTTCAGAGCATCACTCGCAATCCTTGATGAAGGATTCAAGAATAGTATCGAGAAGCATTTTAAATAAGGGTTAGAATAATCATTGTGATTATTGGAAAAGAGGTTAAATGGCAAATATGAGAGTTCATGAGTTAGCAAAAGAATTAGGAATAAAGACAAAAGATATTACTGATATGCTTAGCAATGATGAGAAAAAGTATTCTACAATGAGTGGTCTTGGAGAAACTGAAATAGCAGCAGTTAGAAAGAAATTTGGTGGAGCTGATACTGTGGAAGAAAAGACAGATAAATCAAAGTCTGAACCTGTTGTAAAAAATGAAAGACCACAGGTAAAGAGTAATGATGTAACTGCAACATCTACACAGAAGGAAAATTCTGCAAAAAAGCCAAAAGAAGCTGATATAAAACCTTCAGGTGAAGGGGAAAAGAAACATATATCTCAGGTATATTTTCCACAGAACAGCTCAAGAAATGATGGAAGAGACAGAAATAACCAAAATGGTGGTTATAGAAACGATCGTAACAGTCAGGGCGGATATAGAAATGACCGAAATGGCCAGGGTGGATACCAGAACAGAGATAACCAGAATGGCGGATTTAGAAATGACAGAAACGGCCAGGGCGGATATAGAAATGATCGTAATGGTCAGGGTGGTTTCCAGAATAAAGACAATCAGGGCGGTTTTAGAAAGAATTCTGACGGTCAGGATTTTGGCGGCCAGAGAAGAAATGACAGACAGTCACAATCACCTAAAGATGATTTCCTGTTTGAGACAAAGCCTGATTCAAGAAGACCATCTTCAAAGAAAAATGACAACAGAAAAAATGACAGAAAAAGAGATAATGATTCAAAAGAGAATCTTAAGTTTGCAAACAGCAAGTTAGAAAAGAAAGTTCCGGTAAAGCAGGAGAAGAAGGAAGAGGAGACAATTAAACAGCTTATTCTTCCGGATACACTTACAATTAAGGAACTTGCTGATAAGATGAAAGTTCAGCCATCAGCAATTGTTAAGAAGCTTTTCCTTCAGGGTAAGGTTGTAACTATCAATGAAGAGATAGATTATGATGTGGCTGAAGAAATTGCGCTTGAGTTTAACTGTATATGTGATCATGAAGAAAAGATTGATGTTATTGCAGAGCTTCTTAAGGAAGATGAAGAAGCAGAAGAGACTCTTGTACCAAGACCACCTGTTGTATGTGTAATGGGACACGTAGATCATGGTAAAACTTCTTTACTTGATGCTATTAGAGAAACACATGTAACAGCTAAGGAGTCAGGAGGTATAACTCAGAAGATAGGTGCTTATACTGTTGATGTAGACGGGCAGTCAATCACATTCCTTGATACACCTGGACACGAGGCATTTACAGCTATGCGTATGCGTGGAGCACAGTCAACAGATATTGCTATCCTTGTTGTAGCTGCTGATGATGGCGTAATGCCACAGACTATAGAGGCTATTAATCATGCTAAGGCAGCAGGAGTAGAGATTATTGTTGCTGTTAATAAGATTGATAAACCTAATGCTAATATTGAGAAGGTCAAGCAGGAGCTTACAGAATATGAGCTTATTGCAGCAGACTGGGGTGGTTCAACAACATTTGTACCTGTATCTGCCCGTACTAAGGAAGGTATAGATGAACTCCTTGAAATGATTCTTCTTACAGCTGAAGTTAATGAGCTTAAAGCAAATCCTAACCGTAAGGCAAGAGGTATTGTTATAGAGGCTGAGCTTGATAAGGGACGTGGTCCGGTTGCTACAATCCTTGTTCAGAAGGGTACTCTTAAGGTGGGAGATGCTGTGGCAGCAGGTTCATGCTTTGGTAAAATAAGAGCCATGATTGATGATAAGGGCCGCAGGGTTAAAGAAGCAACTCCTTCTATGCCTGTAGAGATACTTGGTCTTAATGATGTACCTAATGCAGGTGAAATTATTATGGCTATGGATAACGAGAAAGAAGCAAGAAATGTAGCTGATACATTTATTGCAGAAGGAAAGAAAAAGCTTCTTGATGACACCAAGCATAAAGTTTCTCTTGATGCTTTATTTGAACAGATTCAGGCAGGTAATATGAAGGAACTTGACCTTATTATCAAGGCCGATGTGCAAGGTTCGGTTGAGGCTGTTAAGCAGAGTCTTGTAAAGCTTTCTAATGAAGAGGTAATAGTTAAGGTTATTCATGGCGGCGTTGGTAATATTAATGAATCCGACGTGGTTCTTGCATCTGCATCTAATGCTATTATAATTGGATTTAATGTTAAACCTGATAACCAGGCAAGAATTGTTGCTGAGAGAGAAAAGGTTGATTTAAGATTATATAGCGTTATTTATAATGCAATCGAGGATGTTGAAGCTGCTCTTAAGGGTATGCTTGAACCTATTTATGAGGAAAAGGTTATTGGTACTGCAGAAATCAGACAGATATTTAAGGCTTCCGGAGTAGGTAATATTGCCGGCGCTATTGTTACTGAGGGAAGAGTTACAAAGGATTCAACCGTACGCATTTCAAGAGATGGAGAGAAAATTTTTGAAGGACCTATTGCTACTCTTAAGCACTTTAAAGATGAAGTTAAAGAGGTTAAAGCCGGAACTGAGTGTGGTATGGTATTTGAAGGTTTCGGAGACATTCAGGAAGGCGATATAGTAGAAGCTCATATTATGGTTGAGGTTCCAAGATAAGCCTTTTAGGCTTATCTTGATTCCTTTAATCTGGAATATAAAGGTGGAAAATAATGCGTAAAAACAGTGTAAAGAACACCAGAATTAATGGTGAAGTTTTAAAAGAATTAAGTAATATTATCCGCGGTGAGATAAAGGATCCGAGAATTAATCCGATGACTTCTGTTGTTTCAGTTGAAGTTGCACCGGATCTTAAGACCTGTAAAGCTTATATTAGTGTTCTAGGTGACGAACAGTCACAGAAAGATACAATTGCGGGATTAAAGAGTGCTGAAGGTTTTATAAGACATCAGCTTGCCAAAACGGTTAATTTAAGAAATACGCCGGAGATTAGGTTTATTCTTGATCAATCAATTGAATATGGCATTAATATGTCAAAACTTATAGATGAAGTAACTCAAAAAGACAGTGAGAATCATGTAGAAACTGAGGAAGAATCATAAAATTCCCGTGAATAGTATTCACATAGGTGAGGAAATGGAGTGAATATGAATATTATTGAAGAATTGAAAGGCTGCAACGTTGTAGGTATTACAGGGCATGTACGTCCGGATGGCGATTGTACAAGCTCAACTCTTGCTTTATATAATTATATAAGACTCAATCTTCCTGAGGTTGATGTAAATGTTTATCTTGAACAGCCGGGAGTAGAGTTTTCTTATCTTAAAGGCTTTAATGATATTAAAAACATTCCGGAAGATAAGATATTTGATTTGTTTTTTGTGTTGGATTGTAGCTCAAGTGACAGAATTGAACCGTTTATCAGTTGTTTTAATAATGCAAAAAAGACAATTTGTATAGATCATCATGTAAGTAATAATCAGTTTGCACAACAAAACCTTGTGAAACCAGAGGCAAGTTCGACCTGTGAGGTTTTATATGAGACTTTTGACGAGGATAAGATTGATAAGAATATTGCAGAATGTATTTACACAGGAATTATTCATGATACAGGTGTCTTTAAATACAGCTGTACGTCTTTAAAAACTATGACTATAGCAGGAAAGATGATGGCTATGGGTATAGATTATTCTGATATTATTGATAACAGCTTTTATAAGAAAACATATATTCAGAATCAGATATTGGGAAGAGCGCTTCTTGAAAGTGTTTTGTTCTATGATGGAAAATGTATTTTCTCAAATGTAACAAAAGAGGAAATGGATTTTTATGGAGTTACAGGAAAAGAGCTGGGTGGAATAATAGAACAGCTTAGACTTACAGAAGGTGTTGAAGTTGCTATACTTATGTATGACTGTGGTGAAAATGAACACAAGGTAAGTATGAGAAGTAAAAAATTTATTGATGTCAGCAAAATTGCAGTTGCATTTGGTGGTGGAGGACATGTGAGAGCCGCAGGTTTCACTGCCCGTGGAACTATATATGACCTTATTAATAAGATAGGTGAAATGATAGAAGAACAGTATGAACGGAATAATTAATGTTTATAAAGAAAAAGGATTCACATCCCACGATGTTGTGGCTAAACTTAGAGGAATTCTTCATATGAAAAAAATAGGTCACACAGGAACACTTGATCCTGATGCCGTGGGTGTGCTTCCGGTATGTATTGGTAAAGGAACCAAGCTCTGTGGAATGATTACTGACTGGGGTAAAACATATGAAACAGTTATGCTTTTGGGTACGGTTACAGATACCCTTGATATATCAGGTAATATTATCAAAAGCAGTGAAGTGAATGTAACGGAACTGGAAATTATGGATGTCTGTGAATCCTTTGTGGGAGAATATGAGCAGGTTCCACCTATGTATTCTGCTATTAAGGTTGGTGGAAAAAAACTTTATGAACTGGCAAGAGAAGGTAAAGAAATAGAAAGAAAACCAAGAAAAGTCAAGATCGATTCTATAAGGATTAATGATATTGATTTGGACGGAAAAGTGAAAACTGTAACAATGACAGTGGATTGTTCTAAAGGAACATATATAAGATCACTGTGCGATGATATAGGCAGAAAATTAGGATGCGGTGCATGCATGAAGGAACTTAAAAGAACAAGGGTGGGGGATTTTTTTATTGATGATACTTTAACCTTGAATCAGATTGCTGCCAGTGTTTTAAAAGGTGAAATAGGAAACTTTGTTAAACCTGTTGATGAAGTGTTTTGCGAGTATCCAAAAGCATATTCAAAGAAAGCATTTGATATATTGCTTCATAACGGTGGAAAACTTGAAATTGGTAGTCTGGAAAATTGTGATTTTGAAAATGTGTCAGAAATTGAAAAAATCAGACTATACGATTCCCTCGGTGTGTTTACAGGTATTTACAGATATGAAGACGGTTTATTAATTCCGGAAAAAATGTTTTATGAATCAGATAATTAAAAGGTGGTGGGAATATAATGGAATATATAAAAGGCACCTCGGATTTTGTTTTGGAGAAACCGAGTGCCGTTACACTGGGTAAGTTTGATGGTATCCATATTGGACATCAAAAACTTATTTCCATCGTTAAAGAAAAAGCAGAAGAGAATAATCTGTTATCTGTGTTATTTACATTTGACAGTATTCCGTTAAGTATATGCCCACAAAAGAATCAGCATTTTCTTTCCACTAATTCAGAGAGAAAAATGTTATGCGAAAAGTACGGGGTTGATGTAGAAATTGAGTATCCTTTTACACATGAGTTTATGAATATGGAACCGGAAGAATTTATTGAAAAGGTTCTTGTCAGAAAACTAAAGGCCAAGTTTATTGTAGTGGGAGTGGATTTCTGCTTTGGAAAAAACAGGGCAGGGAATGCAGAACTTCTCGTTGAAAATGGCGAGAAATACGGATATGAAACTATTGTTGTGGATAAGGAAAAATATCAGGATATCGAAATAAGCAGTACATATATAAGAGATGAATTGAAACAGGGTCATATGGAAACAGTTAATGTTCTTCTTGGCAGACCTTATTCGGTAACGGGGATAGTTGCTAAAGGAAATCAGTTAGGACGTAAACTTGATATCCCTACAATTAATATTTATCCCACTGAAATTAAACTTCTTCCTCCTAATGGTGTTTATGCTTCCACAACCATAATTGATGGAAAGAACATTTACGGAGTGACTAATCTGGGAACAAAGCCTACAGTGAATAATGGGAGCGATATTAGTGTAGAAACCAATCTTTTTAATTTTGATGAAGATGTTTACGGAAAGAAAGTTGAGGTAATGCTTCTTCATTTCTTAAGACAGGAAATGAAATTTGATAATGTGGAAGCGTTAAAGAAGCAGATGGAAAGTGATGCATCATTTGCAAAAAATATGTTTATGGTGAAATAAATATATGAAAATATGTTTATATAGCAAAAGATATTTGATATAATGCATAAATAGCACAATAAGGAATGGGAGCGTAGTACACTATATTATGAGAAAGCATATAAGAAAACTTTTAGAAAAAAATATAATGAAGTATAGCAGAGTAACAAGAAGAGCGATTGCAGTAGTACTTGCAGGTATTATGGTAACATCATCATTATGTATAGTGGGATGTAATAATAAAACAGAGGTTGCAGAAGAACTAACAGAAACTGCAGAGTCAGTAACAGATGAAGCAGTTCACACCCAACAGGCAACAGAACCTACAACAGTAAAGGTGCACCAGAATCCACCGGTTATATATGGAGTTGAAGATAAGACATATTATGTGGGTGCTAAGCCTTCTTATATGTCTGGTGTGTATGCTGTAGATGATACAGAACAGGAAATTGATGTGGAAATCGATAAGTCACAGGTGGATACATCAACACCGGGAAGTTACAATGTATACTATAAAGCTGTTGATTCAGAAGGAAATGAAACAACAGTGGAAGCAGTGTTTTCATTTATTGAGGAAGTAACACAGGCAGCGAATAAATATGCAACTCTTGATGATGTGGTTTCAGCAGTATTATCTCAAATTACTAATTCGTCAATGTCAAAAGGTGAAAAAACCAGGGTGATATATAATTATGTCCATGGAAAAATAGGATATTCAGCTAACAATTATGGAGCGGTAGATTGGCAAAGTGAAGCCTATAATGCCTTGATTGATCTTGATAAATATGGATTTATATATGGTGATTGCTTTACATATTGTTCAGTAGCAAGAGCGTTGCTTTTGGGAATGGGTGCTGAATGTATATGGGTTAATAATAAAGGTGCAGCAACAGGTGATCATTCCTGGCTTTTATGTAATGTAGGTACAGGTTGGTATCATTTTGATGCAACAAGAATGCATGATAAGTTTGAATGTTATATGCTTACAGATGAGCAGATTCAAGATTATCTTGACAAAGGTAATTCAGTATATAAGAGAGATATGTCTCTATACCCGGCAACTCCTTCAGAACATTTTTCATACTAGGAGGTACGACGGATGTTATTTACTTCCTATCAGTTTATTGCTTTTGTTATTATCTCATTGATTCTATATTATTTAGTTCCTAAAAAGCTTCAATGGATCGTACTATTATGCATGAATACTTTGTTTTATGTATATGCAGGTATTAGTGGAATTATATTTATAGTTACAACTATTGTCACAACATTTTTTGGAGCTGTTAGTATTAACAATGAGAAGGAAAAGTGTGCAGATTATTTAACGCAGCAAAAGGATGTTCTGACTAAAGAGCAGAAAAAAGATTATAAGCTTACGTCAGTAAGGAAACAAAAGATATATCTTGCACTGCCATTGATTATTAATTTTGGAATACTTGCTGTATTAAAATATACTAATTTGTTTATTGTAACATTTACAAGTTTTAATACAGTTGACTTTATACTTCCAATGGGCATATCCTTTTATACATTTCAGTCTACCGGTTATCTGGTAGATGTATACCGTGGGATTGCTGAGGTACAGAAAAATCCGTTTAGATACGCATTGTTTGTATCTTTCTTTCCACAGCTTGTACAAGGACCAATTAGCAGATGGAATGATTTGAAGACGTGTTTGTTTGAATATCATGATTTTTCATGGTCAAAAATACAATCTGGCTTGGAAAGAATGCTTTGGGGTTACTTTAAGAAAATGGTAATCGCAGACAGGGCAGCCATAGGACTTGCAACAATACAGTCAGATTGTCAGACATACTATGGGGCGTATGCTTTTGTTGGAATGATTCTTTATGCAATTGATTTGTATGCAGATTTTACAGGTGGAATAGATATCACTATTGGCGTGGCTGAAATGTTTGGCATTAAGCTCCCTGAGAATTTTAAAAGACCTTTTTTTTCAAAAAATATTGCGGAATACTGGAGAAGATGGCATATCACATTATGTGCATGGTTTAAGGATTATTTATTCTATCCGATATCGATGTCAAAATGGATGAATAAGTTATCCAAAAAACTGAAAAATACAGTTGGAAAGGCAGTGGGTTCAAGATTTCCTGTATATTTTTCAAGCCTTACAGTGTGGTTTGTAACCGGTATCTGGCATGGTGCAAGCTGGAATTTTGTTGTATGGGGACTACTTAACAGTCTTATAATGCTCATTTCACAGGAATTTAAGCCGTTGTATGACAAAGCTGATAAAAAATTCGGATACAGAAAATTTAAGTATTATAAGGTCTTTGAAATAATAAGAACTACTGCTATAGTATGCTCTCTTCAGATGCTTGATTATTACAGAAATATTTCTGAAGCATTTAAAATGTTCTTCTCAATGTTTACATCCGGTAATTATTATGAAGTGTTTACAAAGGGGATGTGGAATATTGGTATATCAATGCCGGATTATATTGTAATTGCTATTGGTGTTTTAATTATATTCATAGTAAGTATGCTTCAGAGAAAGTGTTCTATAAGACAAAGACTTTCACAGAATAATTATTGCGTAAGATATGTTGTATTTTTACTTCTGTTTTTAGCAATAGTTGTATTTGGAACTTATGGTATAGGTTATGAATCAAGTCAGTTTATATATAATCAGTTTTAGGAATATTTATTCTAAGAAATGGAGATTGCTTTGAAGAAAAAAGTATGTGTTGGTTTTGCTGTTGTACTTATTCCTATTGTATGTTTGTATTTTTTACAATGTCTGTTAGTTCCTAAATATGCTACTGACATAAAAGAAGGTGCAATGATACAGGAATATTATTCCAGTGATAAGAAACATGATGTATTGATACTTGGCGATTGTGAAGTTTATGAGAATATATCGCCTGTTACAATGTGGGAGAATTATGGTATTTCATGCTATATAAGAGGTAGTGCAGAACAGCTTATATGGCAGTCATATTATCTGTTAGAGGATACACTAAGATATGAAAAACCTGAAGTGGTTGTGCTAAATGTACTTGCCATGAGTCAAGGAGAAGCTAAAAGCGAAGCCTATAACAGAATGACACTTGATGGAATGAAGTGGTCAAAGTCAAAGATAGAATCTATTAAAGCTTCTATGACGGACAAAGAAGATATGTTGAGTTATATTTTTCCGTTGTTAAGATACCATTCGAGATGGAGTGAGCTTACAATGGATGATGTTAAGTATATGTATAAGACGCCAAGTGTAACTACTAATGGATATCTTATGCAGAAAGGGGTACGTCCCGTTACAACAATACCTAAGGTTATGCCACTTCCTGATTATTCATTCAGCGAGAAAAATTTTGAATACCTTGATAAGATATGTTCCTTGTGTAATAATAACGGTATTAAGCTTGTGCTTATGAAGGCACCTAGCGTATATCCTCACTGGTATGATGAATGGGATTCCCAGATAAAAGACTATGCGGATAAGAATAATATTTTATACCTCAATACAATTAATGAAGCTGAAAATATAGGTATAGATTATTCACAGGATACATTTGATTATGGACAGCATCTTAATGTTAATGGCGCTGAGAAGTTATCAAAATATCTTGGAAAACAGTTGGTTGATAATTATGGGCTTAAAGATCATAGAAATGAAGAAGAGTATACAAGGGTATGGAATCCGCTGGTTGATAAATATTACCAGGAAAAGCAGGATGAGTAAAAATAAGTTATATGCGTAATGATTCGCAGGAATGGAGAATGTTTATGAAGAAGAAAATTTATGTTATAGCATGTATGCTTACAGCAGGAATTATGATGACATCATGTGGAAATTCAGGTTCACAGACTTCTGAACAGCAAAATACAACAACAGTTGCTTCTGAAAGCAGTAATTTTGCATATACCCTTAGTGGTGTAGAATTAAAAATTGATGGTGATCTTACAGAATATACATCTAAATTGGGAGAGCCTAAGGGCGGATATTATGAAGCCAAGAGCTGCGCATTCGATGGAATGGATAAGTTCTATTATTACGATAGTGTGACACTTCAGGGGTATCAAAAAGATGGTAAAGACAAATTATATTCAATTACATTGATGGATGATGCTGTTAAAACTAAAGAGGGTGTTCGTATAGGCGATAAGAAAGATAAAGTAGTATCAGCTTATGGAAGTACATACACAGAAAAAGATGGACAACTTCAGTATCAGTCAGGCAATACAATAATCTCTTTCCTCATAAAAGATGATGTTGTAGAAAGTATTGTTTACAGTCTTGCATAGAATAAATGTGTGACGTTCATCATATTATGTGAGAATGATATTTTCTGAAATATTCAAGTTGAAGAAAGGGGAAAATTCAAGAAAATAATTCTTGCATTTATGAATAAGATATGATACATTGTTAAAGTATGAGCCGTTACTCGGAATCGGGACACTCCGACCCGGTGCTTAGTGATGGGTGATTAAATAATTAGGAGGATATGATAATGATATCTAAGGAAAAGAAAGCAGAAATTATTGCGACTTATGGAAGAACACCAGGTGACACAGGTTCTCCTGAAGTTCAGATTGCAATCTTAACAGAAAGAATTGCAGAATTAACAGAACATTTAAAGGTTAACCAGAAGGATCACCATTCAAGACGTGGTCTTTTAAAGATGGTTGGTAAGAGAAGAGCTTTACTTGCATATCTTAAGAAGAACGATATTGAGGGTTACAGAAATCTCATTGAGCGTTTAGGTATTAGAAAGTAATTTTTAGGGCGGAGTGTATACTTCGCCCTTTTTTTAGTTAAGGTAATAACAGAAGGAATTGCCGAGACCACTGAAAAATATATCAAGTTGAATAAATCGGACATGTTATATTAGAAATGTGTTGTAAGTTTAATATTGTATGATGTGTTTTTCAGTTGTTTCGGACCTTCTGTTTAAGCAGATTTTATCTGCAGGGGAAACCTATATATTAATACATTAGCCGTAAGGCAGATAGGAGTAATTATGTTTAAACAGTATACTATGGAATTAGCCGGCAGAACTTTAAGAGTTGATATCGGCAGAGTTTGCGCTCAGGCAAATGGTGCTGCTTTAATGCACTATGGTGACACTGTTGTTTTGTCTACAGCAACAGCATCTAAGGAGCCAAGAGAGGGAATTGATTTCTTTCCTTTAAGTGTTGAGTTTGAAGAAAAAATGTATGCAGCCGGAAAGATTCCGGGAGGCTTCAATAAAAGGGAAGGTAAGGCATCAGAAAATGCTATTCTTACTTCAAGAGTAATTGACAGACCTATGAGACCTTTATTTCCTAAGGATTATCGTAATGATGTAACTCTTAATAATATGGTTATGTCAGTAGATACAGAATGTCGCCCTGAACTTCTTGCAATGATTGGTTCAGCTGTTGCTACCTGTATTTCAGATATTCCTTTTGATGGACCATGTGCAACAACACAGATTGGTCTTGTTAATGGTGAGTTTGTTGTCAATCCTTCACAGGCTCAGTGGCAGGATGGTGACCTTCAGTTAACGGTTGCATCAACAAAGCAGAAGGTTATCATGATTGAAGCTGGAGCTAATGAAGTTCCTGAGGATAAGATGATTGAAGCTATTTACATGGCTCATGATATTAACCAGACAATTATTGAATTTATTGATAAGATTGTTGCTGAAGTAGGAAAAGAAAAACATTCTTATGAAAGCTGTGCAATTCCTGCAGAAATGTTTGAAGCAATGAAGCAGGTTGTATCACCTGAGGAGATGGAAGTTGCTGTATTCACAGATGATAAGCAGACAAGAGATAAGAATATTGATGCTATTACAGAGAAGATGAAAGAAGCATTTGCTGATAATGAGGAATATCTTGCAGTTCTGGGAGAGGCTATCTATCAGTATCAGAAAAAGACTGTTCGTAAGATGATTTTAAAGGATCACAAGAGACCTGATGGACGAGCTATTGATCAGATCAGACCACTTGCTGCAGAGGTTGATATTATTCCAAGAGTTCATGGTTCTGCAATGTTTACAAGAGGACAGACACAGATTTGTGATATCGTTACATTAGCTCCTTTATCAGAGGCTCAGAAAGTTGATGGATTAGATGAAAATGTTACTACAAAGAGATATATTCATCACTATAATTTCCCTTCATACTCTGTTGGAGAGACAAAGCCGTCAAGAGGACCGGGACGTCGTGAGATTGGACATGGAGCATTAGCAGAAAAAGCACTCATTCCTGTACTTCCTTCTGAGGAAGAGTTTCCATATGCAATTCGTGCCGTTTCAGAGACATTTGAATCTAATGGTTCAACATCAATGGCATCTACATGTGCATCATGTATGTCACTTATGGCTGCCGGTGTTCCTATCAAGAGAATGGTAGCTGGTATTTCCTGCGGACTTGTCACAGGAGATACAGATGATGATTATATTGTACTTACAGATATTCAGGGTCTTGAAGATTTCTTCGGAGATATGGACTTTAAGGTAACAGGAACAACTGAAGGTATTACTGCAATCCAGATGGATATTAAGATTCATGGTCTTACGCGTCCTATAGTTGAAGAAGCTATAAGAAGAACAAGAGAAGCCAGATTCTTTATTATGGATAACTGTATGAAACCTGCAATTGATAAGCCGCGTGAAACTGTAGGAAAGTATGCACCTAAGATTATCCAGACACAGATTGACCCTGCTAAGATTGGTGAAGTCGTTGGACAGCGTGGTAAGGTTATTAATTCTATTATAGAAGAGTGCGGAGTTAAGATAGATATTACTGATGACGGATTTGTTTCTATCTGCGGTGTTGAGCAGGCAGGAATGGACAAAGCCATGAAGTATATCAGAACAATTGTAGATGAATTCGAGGAAGGAAAGATTTACGAAGGTAAAGTCGTAAGTATAAAAGAATTCGGAGCTTTTGTAGAGTTCGCTCCAGGAAAGGAAGGAATGGTTCACATTTCTAAGATTTCCAATGAGAGAGTTAATATGGTTGAGGATGTTCTTACATTGGGTGATGTTGTTAAATGTAAGTGCATGGGCAAGGATAAGATGGGAAGAATAAGTTTTTCTATCAAAGATGCAAATTAATATGGAGGTATGATACTATGGTAGACCAGAATTGTGCTTATTGTATGGAAGGCGAGCTTGTTGCAAAGTTCGGTATAAAAATATGTGAATTAGAAACATCTAAGGTATATCTTTTTAAGGAGCAGAGTCATCCGGGAAGATGTATAGTTGCCCATAAGAAACATGTGGGTGATATGAACGAACTTACAGCAGAGGAGAGAGCTGCATATTTTGAAGATGTTGCAAGAGTTGCAAGAGCAATTATGAAAGCATTTAATCCGGATAAGGTAAATTATGGAGCATATGGTGATACAGGGCATCATCTTCATTTCCACCTTTGCCCTAAGTATAAAGATGAGTATGAATGGGGCGGGGTATTCCTTATGAATCCGGATCAGAAATATCTTTCAGAGACAGAGTATAACGAAATGATTGAAAAGATTAAGGCTAATCTGTAATTTACAGCTTTTAATATTTTTGTTATATAAGGAGATAAAATGTCAAAGTACGATAATTACTATAATAATGCTTATTCTGATTTACCGTATGATGAGGAAAGACAGCTTAGTATAGCACTCATGCCGGGAGAAAGTGTGTTGTGGAAGGGAAAAGCCAAAAAAATGTCTCATATTTTAAACAGTATTTTTTCAAAAATGTTTCCTTTTGCTATGCTTTGGCTGTTTTTTGACCTGGGTTTTATTTCTATTATTATAATGTCAGGAGCAGTTCAAGAAGAATTTGCATTTATTGTATTCTTTTTTGCTGTTCACCTTTTGCCTGTCTGGATGTGGCTTTTTGGTATAATCAAAGCATTATTCAAAATGGATTATGATATGTATGCAATAACGGATAAGCGTATTCTTATAAAGTCTGAAAGCATATTATTCACGTCGATACCTTATGAGAATATTTTAAATGTTGGAATAAAACGCAACTTTGCAGATAAAATTGCCGGCGTGGGAGACATATATATCGAAGTATACGATACAGGTACAGAGACAATGCTTGATGTAGCTGACTATCGGACTGCTTTGGAAATTATTGAAGAAAAGGTGTATGGACTCAGGCAATCGGGATATATACCTCAGGGACCAAATAACAATTATTAAAGGTAAAATAAGTTTGTTTTTAATGATATTTAAGGAGATATTTTATGTCAGGACATTCAAAATTTGCTAATATAGCACATAAAAAAGCTGCTAATGATGCAGCTAAGGGAAAGATATTTACAAGACTTGGTAAAGAAATTATGGTTGCGGTTAAAGAGGGCGGACCAGAGATAAGCAATAACAGTAAGTTAAGACAGGTGGTTACTAAGTGTAAGGCTGCTAATATGCCTAATGATACAATTGACAGAGCAATTAAAAAGGCTGCCAGCACTGATATGTCTAATTATGAAACTGTTACATACGAGGGATATGGTCCTAACGGAACTGCAATAATTGTAGAGGCATTAACAGATAACAGAAACAGAGCAGCTTCTAATATCAGAAATGCATTTACAAAGGGCGGCGGTAATGTTGGTACTCCGGGCTGTGTATCTTTTATGTTTGATAATAAGGGTCAGATTATTGTTGCGAAAGAAGATTGTGACAAGGATGCAGATGATCTTATGATGATAGCACTTGATGCCGGAGCAGAAGATTTCAATGAAGAGGATGATTGCTTTGAGATTACAACTGCACCTGATGATTTTGGGGCAGTAAGTGATGCTCTTTCTGAAGCAGGAGTTACATTTGCATCTGCGGAAGTGACAATGATTCCTCAGACCTCTGTAGAGCTTACCTCAGAGGAAGACATCAAGAAAATGAGAAGAATACTTATGCTTCTTGATGAAGATGATGATGTGCAGAATGTATATCACAATTGGGATGAACCTGAACAGAATGAAGAGTAATTACAACTTACCCTTTGCTGGGTGGAGTTTATCGAGTTTGAATAAAAAGATTATTATAGACTGTAACCGGTAGTGTGTCTGCCGGTTACAGTTTTTTAATGGTGCGCCTTGCGGAGCACGTTTTTTATATAAAATGACGTTAAAAACAACATATTTAAGGTATTCTTGAATTTTTATGTTAACAATGATATTATGGATTTAAGTATATGTATTTATGATTTACAGAAGATCTGATTTATTCAATTATTGTACGTGACTGTTAAGGATAAGGCAGTATGTTTTTGGGGGAGTTGTTATGCTGTTAATTGAACTGGAGGAAAATAATAAACTAATAATTGAAATAAATATTAGCGGTAGTAAGTATGAATTTCCTTCTAAGGTTCTGGGAAAGGAAAAGGATTACATACTTGCCGAACCTGTAAGAATTAAGGGGAAGGTTCTGGGGTTTGGAAAAGATGAAAAATTAGAAGTTAATCTTGTAAATATCAGAACTGACAAAGCTCCAATGGTATGGAAGCGAGTTTCCATTGCCACAGTACTGAATAAAGGGGCTACACAGTATAAAATCATGTGCGCCACTGAAGGATTTGAGTTAAACCGCCGTGAAGCTTTCAGACTTTTTCTGGGAATAAACGGTGTTGCCCAGATTGGAATAAATAAAAAGGCTGTGGATGTTATCGTGAAAGATGTAAGTGAGACAGGATTCTCCTTTGTTAGTTCTGAGGATATGCAAGCTGATGGCCTCCCTGTGAGACTTGTGTTCGCAGATATGCAATATAAATTCAGTCTTATGGGCATTGTTGTCAGGAAGGTTGTTCTTGAAGAAAATAAGATTTTATACGGATGCCGTATTAGTGTAGAAAATGCATCTTTGCCAAAGTACATTAATGAAAAGCAAAGACAGATGATTTCAATTAACAGAAATAATGCAGCTTCAAGGACCAAGGAAATGTTGGAAAAGTCTCTTAAGGAACCTACAAAGGAAGAAAAAGAAGAGGCTGAATTAAAGAAGCGGATTAAGAATGATGGTACACATAGCAACAGAAATATTGGTTCAGTGGGAAGAGTTGAAAGAAGAGAAATTTTTAAAGATATTCATCCCGGAAGGAAGGTGTGATTGTGAGAGAACATCTTAGTTTAAAAGAGATTGAAGAGAGGGAAAAACAAAAAAAACAGGAGAGAATCAGTCAAAGAAGAAATCCTTTTAACCGTACCAAAGTATGCGAAAAATGTGGTGGAAAAATGGTTTATGTATTTGGGGAAACATTTGAATGTACGGAATGTAAAAACAGGAAACTGACTGATTTTGGAAAAATAAGAGAGTATCTGGAAATTAACGGACCTCAGACAGCTGTAACAATTTCCAGAGATACAGGTGTAGATGTAAAAAAAATACAGTCATATCTGGATGAGGGACGAATAGAGATTTCCGAAAGTTCAGATGTTTATATTAAATGTCAGATTTGCGGAGCGGATATCAGGTACGGAAAAATATGTTCTGAATGTGCAGCTAAGATGAGTAGAACAGGTGAAAAAGGCATGTTTGTCGGCGAAAAAATCAAACCTAGTGGTAATAATGGCAGTAGAATGCACACCATGCATAACAAGAAATAAATAAAATAATATACGAAGAAAAGCTATATATTAAAAAGGGGCTGTCCCATTATGAAATGTAGATTGCGGCGCCTTCAAAGACTAAAAAAGAGGCACCGCACTAATTTTCATTCATAATGCGACAGCCTCTCTTTTAGAAATTAATTTATCTTAGAGATATATTTTAGAGATTAAATCCAAAATATCTTACTGCATTGTTGTAAGAGATACCTTCAACAATCTTCTTAAGAGCCTTTTCATCAGCTGGATATTCACCATTTTCTACCCATCCGCCGATAAGCTCACACATAATTCTTCTGAAATATTCATGTCTTGTGTAAGATAAGAAACTTCTTGAGTCTGTAAGCATACCGATGAAGTTGCCAAGGAGACTTAAGTTAGCTAAGCTTGTCATCTGGTTAGTCATTCCAACTTTATGATCGTTGAACCACCAAGCTGAACCCTGCTGAATCTTGCCAATTGCCTTAGAGTCCTGGAAACATCCAATTACAGTACCGATAGCTGCATTAACTGAAGGGTTAAGTGAATAAATAATAGTCTTTGGAAGCTCATCAGTGCTGTTAAGGGAATTAAGGAACTGAGCCATTTCTGCTGAGCAATCGTATGTATTAATACAATCATAACCTGTATCTGGACCTAACTGGTTGTATCTTAAAACATTGTTATCACGGATTGTTCCGTAATGTAACTGCATAACCCAGTTACGCTTATTATATTCTTTGCCCACAAATACCATGAATGCTGTCTTAAACTTATTCATTTCCTCTGTTGTAACAGAATTTCCGGCAAATCTCTTTGCAAAAATCTCTTCAATCTCAGAATCTGTATATGGCTTGTACATAACGTATTCCAAAGCATGGTCAGAAACTGAACATCCCATAGAAGCGAAGAAATCCATTCTGTTCTGTAAAGCGGCCTTAAAGGTGGCAAAAGAGTTGACTTCAATACCACTTACGTCAGATAAAGTCTTTAAATAATCAAGATACTCAGGTTTTTCAAGGTTCATAGCCTTGTCAGGTCTCCATGCAGGAAGTACCTGCACATCAAATGTATCATCCTCAGCAATAATCTTGTGCCATTCAAGGGAATCGACAGGATCATCAGTTGTGCAGATTAATGTAACATTTGACTGTTTGATAAGATTTCTTACCGACATAGATGAATCCTGTAACTTAGCATTACAGATATTCCATACTTCTTCTGCTGTATCACCATTAAGGATACCGTTATAACCGAAATATCTCTGGAGCTCAAGATGACTCCAATGGTAAAGCGGATTACCTATAGCCATTTCCAGTGTTTCAGCCCATTTCTGGAACTTTTCGCGATCTGAGGCATCTCCTGTGATATACTTTTCATCAACTCCGTTAGTTCTCATCTGACGCCACTTGTAGTGATCGCCTCCAAGCCAAACCTGTGTGATGTTCTCAAACTTTCTGTCTTCAGCAATTTCTCTTGGGTTGATATGGCAGTGATAATCCAATACAGGCATCTTAGCTGCGTAATCATGATACAGATGCTGAGCAGTAGGTGTAGAGAGCAAAAAATCTTTGTCCATGAATTGTTTCATGTCTATTAATCCTCCTAATATAGTGATATTTATGAAGTGTTATACTGTCAAAATTGAAAAATTGTAAGCACTTACATATTGATAAAAGAATTATACAATGGTATTATTATAAAAACAAGTGCCATTTAGTGGTTCACAATATGGGAGCTATCCCTAATAAGAAAAAGGAGATTTAAAATGCAGAGATTAAACAAGAGCATTACACATGCAGTTGACAGACCTGTAAAGGTTATGCAGTTTGGTGAAGGAAACTTCTTAAGAGCTTTCGTAGATTACATTTTTGATGTAACTAACGAAAAGACAGATTTCAACGGCGGTGTAGTAATTGTTAAACCTATTGAGTTTGGTACACTTGAGAGATTTCATGATCAGGAGTGTCAGTATACACTTCAGTTAAGAGGTTTTGAAAATGGTCAGCCTAAGGAAATTACACGTCAGATAACTTCAGTTGTAGATGCTGTAGCAGCTATTGAAGATTATGACAAGTTTATTGAATACGGTACATGCGAGACACTTCGTTTCATCGTGTCTAATACTACAGAGGCTGGTATCGTTTATGACGAGAGTGATAACGATCCTAACGCACGTCCTCCAAAGACATATCCTGGAAAGCTTACACAGCTTCTTTATAAGAGATATCAGAAGTTCAATGGAGCCGCTGATAAGGGTCTTATATTACTTCCATGTGAACTTATAGCTGACAATGGTATTGAGCTGAAGAAATGTATTTTCAAGTTCATTGAACTTTGGAAGCTGGAAGATGATTTTAAGAACTGGGTTGAGGCAAACTGTTCATTCTGCCCAACACTTGTTGACAGAATTGTTCCTGGTTATCCAAGAGATGATGCAGCTGCACTCTGTGAAAAGTGGGGATATGAGGATCAGCTTATTGACAGAGCAGAAACATTTGGTCTCTGGGTAGTTGAATCAGATTCAAATCTTCCTCTTGAGCAGTTAGAGAAGGAACTTCCATTTAAGGAAGCCGGTCTTAATGTTGTATTTACCAAGGATCATCATCCATATAAGGAAAGAAAGGTTAGAATCCTTAACGGATCACATACATCATTTGTACTTGCATCATTCCTTGCAGGTAACGACAATGTAGAGAATTCTATGAAGGATGCAACAATCAGAAAGTATATGGAAGAGACTCTTTATGATGAGGTTATTCCTACACTTTCACTTTCAAAGGAAGATTGCGATTCATTTGCAAAGGCTGTTATAGACAGATTCCTTAATCCTTTTGTGGATCATAGATTGCTTAGTATTTCACTTAACTCTGTATCTAAGTGGGAAGCAAGATGTATGCCTTCATTCCTTGGGTATGTAGACAAATTTGGTAAGCTTCCTAAGTACCTTACATTCTCAATTGCAGCTTTAATGTCATTCTATACATCACAGACAGAAGTAGAGAATAATGGTGGTATCTGTTTACAGGGTGACAGAGACGGTGAAAAGTATTTTATTCAGGATGATAAGGCTGTTCTTGATTTCTTCAAGGATAATTCAGGTAAGTCACCTGCAGAATTTACACATGCTTACTTAAGCAATACAAAGTTCTTCGGTGGCAATGACCTTACTAAGGTTGCAGGCCTTGAAGATGCTATCACAGCTTACATCACAGACATCAGAGCTAGAGGAATGAGAGCTGTTGTAACAGACGTGGTTAACAACAAGTAATTATTCTTAAAATGAGCATTTTATATGTCTTAATAGAGCGGGTGATATTTCATCCGCTCTTGTTTGACGTATGGGAAAATAACTTAAAGGAGGCAGATATGCAGGATTTTATCAGAATTAATAAAGATGATAATGTTGCAGTTGCTTTAAAACCAATTGCAAAGGGAACAACTCTTAATGTTGCCGGAACAAATGTTACAACAATTGAGGATATTCCACAGGGACATAAGTTCGTTATTAAACCTATTAAAAAAGGTGACGATGTAGTTAAGTACGGTTTCAGAATAGGATATGCCCAGGCTGATGTTGAAGTCGGCGGATGGGTTCATACTCACAACTTAAAGACAGCTTTGGGAGAACTTCTTGAATACACATACAATCCTGAAGGTCATAAGGATGTTGAACCTACAGAAGAAGCATTTTTTGATGGATATATGAGAGAAAATGGTAAAGTGGGAGTTCGTAATGAGGTATGGATTATTCCAACAGTAGGTTGCGTAAACTCAATTGCCAGAGCTATTGAAACAACTGCCAGAGCTAATAAGCCTGAGGGAGTTGATGAGGTAGTTGCTTTCACTCATCCTTACGGATGCTCCCAGACAACAGAGGATCAGGAAAATACAAGAACAATTTTAGCTGACCTTATTAATCACCCTAATGCAGGAGCAGTTCTTGTACTTGGTCTTGGATGTGAGAACAGCAGAATTGAAGTTTTGAAGGAATATATCGGAGAGGTTAACCCTGACAGAGTTAAATTCTTGCAGGTTCAGGATGTTGAGAATGAGCAGGAAGTTGCTGAAGGCATAATGAAAGAACTTATGACTTACGCAGCAGCATTTAAACGTGAGAAGGTTAGCGCAAAGGAGCTTATCGTAGGTATGAAATGCGGAGGTTCTGATGGACTTTCAGGAATTACAGCAAACCCTACAGTAGGTCTTTTCTCAGATATGCTTGTATCTAAGGGTGGTACTACAATTCTTACAGAGGTTCCGGAAATGTTCGGTGCAGAAACTCTTCTTATGGATAGATGTGCCAATAAAGAATTATTTGATAAGACAGTTCATCTCATTAATGATTTTAAGGAATACTTCATTAAGAATGGTCAGGAAATTTATGAAAATCCATCTCCAGGAAATAAGGATGGCGGAATTACAACACTTGAAGATAAGTCTTTAGGCTGCACTCAGAAGTCAGGCTCTTCTCTTGTTAAGGGTGTTCTTGCGTATGGTGAAAGAGTTTCTGATAAAGGACTTAATCTTCTTAGTGCACCAGGTAATGATTTAGTTGCTTCAACAGCATGTGCTGCATCAGGAGCACAGCTTGTACTTTTCACAACTGGACGAGGAACACCATTTGCATCTCCGGTACCAACAGTAAAGATTGCAACAAATTCAAGACTTGCGGGCAACAAGAGCAACTGGATAGATTTCAATGCAGGAAGAATTGTTACAGATGACCTTTCATTAGAAGATGCAGCTAAGGAGTTATTCCAGCTTGTGCTTGATGTTGCTTCAGGTAAGAAGGTTAAAGCTGAAGATGCCGGATTCCATGATTTGGCAATATTTAAGCAGGGCGTAACATTATAGAATTGTTTCATTGACAAAGCTTTTGTACAAAATTATAATAAATTTATAAAATATAAAAGGAGAAAATTTAAAATGAACAAAGTTGTAGAAGAACTTGGTAAGATAGGTATTGTTCCGGTTATTGCACTTGATGATGCTAAGAATGCAGAGCCACTTGCTCAGGCACTTATTAATGGTGGACTTCCTTGCGCAGAGGTTACTTTCAGAACTGCTGCAGCAGAGGAATCAATCAGAATTATGGCTTCTAAATTCCCAGAATTAGTAGTTGGTGCCGGTACAGTACTTACACCAGAGCAGGCTGACAGAGCTATGAATGCTGGTGCGAAGTTCATCGTTAGTCCGGGACTTAATCCTAAGGTTGTAAAGCATTGCATCGATAAAGGATATCCAATTGTTCCTGGTACAAGCAATCCTTCAGATGTTGAGGTGGCTATTGAATTAGGTCTTGATGTTGTTAAATTCTTCCCTGCAGAAGCAGCAGGCGGATTGAATATGATCAAATCTATGGCAGCTCCTTATACACAGATGAAGTTCATGCCTACAGGTGGAATTAATGCAGCAAATTTAAAGTCATACCTTGATTTTAATAAGATTGTATGCTGTGGTGGTTCTTGGATGGTAAAGAAGGATATGGTTGCAGCAGGAGATTTCGCCGGAATTGAGAAGCTTACAAGAGAAGCTGTAGATACTATGCTTGGTTTTGAGGTTGAGCATGTAGGCGTTAATCTTAATGGTGCTGATGTTGCAGAAGGTCTTGCAGATACTTTTGCTAAAGCATTTGGTTTTGAGAAGAAGGTTGGTAACAGCTCAGTATTCTCAGGCAAGGGATTTGAACTTATGAAGAACGGCGGACGTGGTACTAACGGACATATTGCCATTGCAACTAATTACATTGAAAGAGCAATGTATCACCTTGAGAAGAGAGGCTTCAAGTTTGAGGAAGGTTCTAAGGTTATCAAGGAAGGCAAGTTAAAAGCTGTTTATCTTGAAGGTGATTTCGGCGGTTTCGCTATTCATCTTAAGCAGAAGTAATTAGCAATTAATGCTAATTGTGTCTTAGACACATTACAATTAATTTTTATATTTTACGATTGACCCGTTATGGTCAAAGAATGGAGGTATTTTAAAATGAACTTGAATTTAAGACCAGAGAGCGAATGCAAGTTTGATGCAGTATCATTAGGTGAGGTTATGTTACGTTTAGATCCAGGCGAAGGAAGAATTCGTACAGCCAGATCATTCCGTGCTTGGGAAGGCGGCGGAGAATATAACGTAGTACGTGGTCTTAGAAGATGTTTTGGTATGAAGACAGGCGTTATCACAGCTTTTGCTGATAATGAAGTTGGTAAGCTTATGGAAGATTTCATCCTTCAGGGTGGCGTTGATACATCTCTTATTAAGTGGATGGATACAGACGGAATCGGAAGAATCTGTCGTAATGGTATTAACTTTACAGAGAGAGGATTTGGTATCCGTGGTGCTGTAGGTTGTTCAGACAGAGCTAATACAGCTATCTCTAAGGCTTCACCTGCTGATTTTGATTTTGATTATATCTTTGGTGAGTTAGGAGCTCGTTGGTTACATACAGGTGGAATTTATGCTGCATTATCTGAGCAGTCATGCGAGACAGTTATTGAAGCTATTAAGACAGCTAAGAAGTATGGTACAGTAGTATCTTACGACCTTAACTATCGTCCATCTATGTGGAGTGCTATCGGCGGACAGGCTAAGGCTCAGGAAGTTAACAAGGAAATTGCTAAGTATGTTGACGTTATGATTGGTAACGAGGAAGACTTCACAGCTTGCCTTGGTTTCGAAATTGAAGGTAACGATGCTGATCTTAAGGAACTTAACCTTGACGGTTACAAGAAGATGATTAACGAAGCTGCTAAGACATATCCTAACTTCAAGGCTGTTGCTACAACACTTCGTACAGTTAAGACAGCTACAGTTAATGACTGGTCTGCAATCTGCTGGGCTGATGGAGAAATCTACAAGGCTAAGGATTATAAGGGACTTGAAATCATGGACCGTGTTGGTGGTGGTGATTCATTCGCTTCAGGACTTATCTATGGTCTTATGTCAACTGGTGATGCTGAAAAGGCTGTTAACTATGGTGCAGCTCATGGTGCATTAGCTATGACAACTCCTGGTGACACAACAATGGCTTCTAAGAAGGAAGTTGAAGCTATTATGGGTGGCGCAGGTGCCAGAGTTAAGAGATAATATTTGTACAGTATCTCACAATTTAATATCTGTTGATTTAAAGGGGACATTGAAAAATGTCTCCTTTTTTATACCCTGTTTCCACAATCTGTAGTGTTGATTAACTGCTGAATTAGAAAATATTGTATATTTTATTGAAAAAATAACATAAATAATGTAAACTTTAGGAAGAATTGACCGATATAGTTTTTGATACGGATATTTATATCCGGTTAAGAGAAATTATCGGATTGTAGTATCCTGCCTGAACAAGTAAAATAACAGGCGAAGGTTTTACATTAGAGCGTGGAGTTAATTTTATATTGCACTATTTTAAAGGTGGAGATGAGGAAATATATATGAAGAAGATAAAACAGTTAAGAAGGCTAAAGTTACAATGGAAAATTCTTATTGCAACAGTTTTGGTGTGTGTGGGATTTGGAGGCTTTTTTGTTTATGCCAGTGCTGAATCTTCAGTTTCAGTCAAGGTTACAACTACAACTTCTGTTGTTAATCAGGGCTCAACATCTAATGCTATAATTGCAACATTAAGTGGTACAGATGAGAATAATATTGTAGGTGAAGGTTCACCGGATAATTATAAGCCTAATATAAAGAATCTTAAATGGACAGTATCTGATCCTAACGTTGTAGATTTTGTTGTAAGTGACAGTGCAGGAATAAAACATGCTGAGTCTGTTGAAGGCGTGGCAGGCCCTACAATTTACGGCAATAAAGCCGGAAGAGCAACTGTAACAGCAACTTATACATCCAAAGTATATGGACCGGGTGGAGAAGTTGTTTCTTCAGAAGTATTAGGAAGCGATTCTGTAAGTGTATATGTGCCTCTTCAAATTACAAGTTTTAAGGCATATCGTAATGGTATTGAAATGACAGAGGAGCAAATGCTTTGCTATCAGGTGGGAGATATAATTAAGATATCATCTAATGCATGTGATACTAACAGAATATTTGTTGAAACAGACAATGATAATACTGGTAATCTTTCAAATGATGGAATAGTGAAGAAGAGAAGAGCGGATGCATCTACTGTAGAACTTGAGATTGTTGGTGGTGGTAAGACTAACCTTAAGGTGAGAACCGCAGATGGTGATGGAATACCTTCGCTTACAGCCACATATACAATATCTTCAGATGTTAAATTCAGTACAGGGGAGGCTAATGAACAGGGACATTATGTACAGCAGCTTGCTGATGGTACAAAATATATCGTTTTGGATGATACGGACTATGTTCCTTTTACCAATGAATTAATTCCTTCAAATGTAAAATTCCCAGCCACGTCAAGGGTGACATATTTATCAAGTAATACAGATGTATTTACAATTACAGCGGGAAGTGTGCTTGCTAAACAGGCGGGGGTAGGTAAAGCTACGGCAGGATTGTCATCTATTGATGTTGCAGGTAATATAAGCTGGACAACAAGAGATGAAGTTATGGTTGTTGTTCCATTTAAAAAGCTTGGAAATAATGTAAGTAATATGAATGTTGGCGATAAGTTACAGTTATCAACATCATCAAAGCCAACTGAGATAACATGGTCAACATCGGATAACAGTGTTGTACAGGTGGATGCCACTACGGGTCTTGTAACTGCAGTTGGTGCAGGTAAAGCTGTAATATATGCTACAAGAGTTGAAGATGAACTTAGTACGGTATATCATCAGAAGACACAGCTTGCTTATGAGATAACAGTAATAGATGGTTTTGGTCTTAGTCTTACCAATATGTCAGTTAATATAGGAGAGACAAAGACGTTACAGGCACTTGTAACCAATAATCCATCAAAATCAGATATAACTTATGTCGTTGAAAATCAGGCAGATGCAGCTGGTGTTGTGCCTACAGAAAATTTAATAACAGTCACCCAGTCAGATGACGGAAAGACATTTACAATAACAGGTGTGGCTCCGGGTACAGTTCAGATTAAGGTTACCCAGAATGTTAACGGAGTAATGAAAACTGCAACATGTGTAATATATGTGACCACTCCTGTGGGTGAAGTGAGTATTAATCCTTCATCTTTATCTATTGACAGAGGATCATCAGATACGGTTCAGTTGCTATTTAATCCTGCAGGACCTACAAACAGTAAGGTAATGTGGTCATCGTCAAATCCAGCTGTAGCAACAGTGGAAGGAGACAGCTATACAGCTACTATTACAGGTGTTTCAGGTGGTTCTACAACAATTACGGTTATAACAGAGGATGGATTGAAGGTTGCTACCTGCGATGTATACGTAAGGGAACCTGTTACAGGTATAACTCTTAATGAGACTACGGTTGAGTCAACTATGGCTATAGGACAATTCCAACTGGTAGCTACCGTTACGCCGGCAGGTGAGGGTGTAAACAGAAATGTAATCTGGTCTTCGTCTAACGAATCAGTTTGTACTGTTGATTCCAACGGACTTGTAAAGTTTATAAAGCCGGGATATTGTACAATTGTTTGTAAGACACAGGATGGAGCGTTTATTGCAACCTGTAACTTTATTATAAGTATTCCTGTTGAGTCTATTAAACTTGATTATACAGATGAAATAATGTCAATCGGAGGCAGACTTCGTATCACAGCGGAAGTTCTTCCGTTGACAGCATCAAACAGAACTGTTTCGTGGGAATCATCCAACACAAATGTATGTATTGTTGATTCTAACGGACTTGTAGAAGCTGTTGGAACAGGAAGCTGTACAATTCTTTGTAAGTCTTTGGATGGCGGATGTACAGCTATGTGTAATATTTATGTTAAGCAGCCTGTAACGCAGGTTATTCTTAACACAACAGATATTACTGTAAGGAAAGGACAGATTTTCTGGCTTAATGCAACCTGTCTTCCTGAGAATGCTGATAATAAGATTGTTACATGGGAGAGCAGAGATACCGATGTATGTACTGTTGAAAATGATGGTAAAGTAACTGCAACAGGAGCAGGAACTACATCAGTTATTGCAACAAATGTTGATACAGGTCTTACAGCATATTGTGTTGTTACTGTAACTCAGCCGGTGACAGGAATTACATTGAATTCAGAATATCAGCAATTATGGGTTGGCGCAAAATATGCCATTATTCCAAATATTCAGCCGATTGATGCAGAAAATAAAAATGTTACATATTTCTCAAGTGATACAAGTGTAGCAACTGTAGATGAATATGGAGTTGTAACAGCGCTCAAAGGTGGAAGTTGTATAATAGAGGTAACAACTGAGGAATGTCATCTAACTGCAGCTTGTACCATTGATGTTAAAGAATATGTTTCATCTATTACTTTAAGTGAAACAGACAAATTTATGAACGTAGGTGCCACGGGTACTTTAAAAGCAGCTGTGGGAACCAGCACAGCTACCAATAAAACCATTGTATGGTCATCATCTAATAATGAGATATGTAGTGTTGATAATCAGGGCAATTTAACTGCTAAGGTTCCTGGAAATGTTGTTATTACAGCAACTGCAGCGGATGGAAGCGGCGTGACAGCTTCTTGCATAGTGAGAGTTGTTAATCCGGTAACCGGAATTACAATAGAGCCGAATACAGTGAGATTGTTAGTGGGAGATTCTGCTAAGGTTAAAGCTGTTGTAACACCTGAAAATGCTACAATTAAAGACGTTGAATGGACTTCATCAAACGAATCCATTGCTACTGTTGATGAGGATGGAGAAATATTTGCTTTAAGTACAGGTAAAGTTAAGATTACAGCTACATCTCAGGATGGTAATAATATAAAAGGTGTATGTTGGGTTTATGTAACACCTGTAGTTAACATTTCATCTTTAAGAATTAACTCTAAGGAAATATATATGCTTTCCGGCAGATCAAGACAGTTATCTGTAATAGTAAGACCGGTAAATAATACCGATGCTTATGAGTGGTATTCATCAGATACGGGAATTGTTCAGGTAAGTCCGTCCGGTGTTATTACTACTGTTGGACCAGGTACGGCGGATGTATTTGTAATAAGCAGGAATAGCAGTGTTGAAGCTTCATGTACTGTTCATTCTCTTGCAATGAGCCGTTCAAGTATAACACTTGAACAATATGATAAATACACATTAGATGTTATTGGTACAGATGACAATATTACATGGAGAAGCAGTAACCCGAGGGTTTGTACGGTTTCATCATCAGGTGAGGTTGTGGCAAGAAGAGCAGGAACAGCAACTGTAACAGCAGTTGTAGACAATAAGACATTATCCTGTGTTGTGAAGGTTACAAATTTCAGATAATTCAGTCAGTTAAGTAAAAATAAAAATCAGAGTCTCTGGGTCAATGATACGACCTCTGTCAAGTAAACAGGGGTCAACAAGGACGGTGACTCTGATTTTTTGTTGATAAATATTGAAATAAAAAAATTCCCAATGTCTGTGAACACTGGGAACTTTTTTATATTAATATGAGGGGGAGATAGAAAGAATTAACTTTGCTATCCGATTATTAATATACATGCTAAATATGTTCAATATATGACAAAATTATAAAAGAAATATAAATATTATAAAGTAATTAATAAGTGTTTAATAATTAATTAGATGTTTTATTCAAAGATACTGATTTGTGTTAACATATACTAAATTATACTAAGGAGAAATACCTTAATTTATTGATTATTTAATGCTAATATGCTAAACTTTAGAAGTATGTTATGAAAAATGGGGGCTTTTTATGCTTGATAATAATAAAAATGTAAATAACGATGATACTCTCGATGAGGATTTTCTAAAATCCCTTGAAAAAATGGTTGAGGAAGAAACAAATGTTGCAAAAGCATTTGTAGATAATCAAAGGGATGAAAAAGATAGTAAAGATGATTCGTTAGACAAGACAAGGGTTATACCTTCAATACCGGAAGAGTATGAACAGGAAGATATTCTTATGGAAGAGGATGATGAACCTGTTGTAGCACCTGCAAGGCAGCCTGGTAATAAATATAAATCTAAGATTGAAGAAAAGAAAAAAGAAGAAAAAAAGAAAAAGATTATAATTGCATCTATATGTGGAGTGGCAGCACTCATTTTAATAATTGTTATTATAGTAGTGACAGTTGTAAGTAATAATAACAAGAAATCCTATAAGTACAATTATGATAAGGGTATGAGTTATTACAACGAAAAAGATTACAGCGATGCTTTAACATATCTTAAAAAAGCTGCCGATGAAGCGGATGGAAAGAAGAATCTTGATTTAAAATATGCGCTGTATGAGTGTTACTATAATACAGGAGATACAGCAAGTGCCACTGATATGCTCAAAGATATATTGTCTTATGATAAAGATAATGAAAAAGCATTAAAAGCTCTTGCTAAGATTTATTCTGATAATAAGAATGGTGATAAACTTACGGAACTACTCAGGTCTTACAAGGATTCACCTTCTTTAAAGTATTTGTCAGATTATAAGGTTTCTGATCCTGTTGCGAATGTAGCATCAGGTAATTATGATGACACTGTTAAGTTACAGTTTGCATCAGGTAATGATGATGATTTCATATATTACACTACAGATAAGTCGGAACCTACTAATAAGAGCACTATTTACACAGGGGAACCTATTGAAATTATCAATGGTACAACTACAGTAAAGGTTGTGGCTATGAATAAGGATAATGTGTATAGTAATGTTGTTGAATATACTTACGTGGTAGATTATAAGAAGCCGGGTTTGCCATCTGTAAGTCCGGCATCAGGTAATTATTCTGAGGGACAGAAGATCACCATTGATAATATTCCAGAGGGTAGCAAAGCGTACTATACATTAGATGGAACAACACCTACAAAGAATTCTACAGAGTATACCGGAGAATTTGATATGCCAGTGGGTAATACAGTGGTTTCTGTCATAATCATAAGTTCTCATGACCAGGAAAGCTCGGTAGCAAAGAGAAATTATGTGGTAAATGCTTCAAAAACATATACTTATGATGAAACTCTTAGTTTACTTAGGTCAAAGCTTATTTCTAAGTCAGTACTTAAAGCTGATGGAGAAACAACAACAGATGGTTCGAAGGTTACATTTGTTTATCATACTAAGACAACTGTTAATTCTGTGGAAATGTATATTACAAGAATGGATGTAACTAAGGGAGGTACAACTTCAACATCAGGATATTACGGAGTCGCAACTAAAACTGGAAAATGTTACAAGGTGAACTTATCCGGGGGAACATATTCCGTTACAGAATACTAATTAGTTTGGATGTGTTTATACACTTCATAAATAAATAATTGAAAGGGGTATTATAATGTACAAAATACTTAAGGCTGAAAAATTAGCAGAAAAGATTTTTCTCATGGACGTTGAAGCACCAAGAGTTGCTAAACACTGTGAACCTGGCCAGTTCGTTATCGTGAAGATGGATGAGAAAGGTGAAAGAATTCCGCTTACAATCTGTGATTACAACAGAGAAGCAGGAACTATTACAATAGTATTCCAGATTGTAGGAGCATCTACTGAGAAAATGTCACATCTTAAGGCCGGAGACGCATTCTGTGATTTTGTTGGACCATTAGGATGCCCATCAGAACTTATTAATGAAGATATTGAAGAACTTAAAAAACAGAAATTAGTTTTTATTGCGGGCGGTGTTGGTACAGCACCGGTTTATCCTCAGGTAAAGTGGCTACACGAACATGGTGTTGAAGCAGACGTTATTGTTGGGGCTAAGAATAAAGATTTAATACTTCTTGAGGATGAAATGAGAGCAGTTGCCGGTAATCTCTATATTACCACAGATGACGGAAGTTATGTGAGAAAGGGTATGGGTACAGATGTACTTAAAGATCTCTATGCTGAAGGAAAGAGATATGATAAGTGTATCGCTATCGGACCATTGATTATGATGAAATTTGTATGTCTTTTAACTAAGGAACTTGAACTTCCAACTATTGTCAGTATGAACCCTATTATGGTAGATGGTACTGGTATGTGTGGAGCATGCAGACTCCAGGTTGGTGATGAAATAAAATTTGCCTGTGTTGACGGACCGGAATTTGATGGACATAAGGTTGATTTTGATCAGGCTATGAAACGTCAGCAGACATATAAGACTGAAGAAGGCAGAGCTATGCTTGCACTTCAGGAAGGTGATACTCATCACGGAGGCTGTGGTCATTGTAATTAACATTTTTTAGAAAAGAGGTAAATATAATGGACGTTTTAAAGAAAGTTCCTGTTAGGGAACAGGACCCTAATGTTAGAAATAAAAATTTTGATGAAGTTTGTCTTGGATATAACGCAGAAGAAGCTATGGAAGAGGCTACACGTTGTTTAAACTGTAAAAATGCAAAGTGTATTCAGGGGTGTCCTGTTTCTATTAATATCCCTGAATTCATACATAATGTAAAAGAGGGTGAGTTTGCCGAGGCTTATAAGACAATTGGAAAGTCATCAGCACTCCCGGCAATATGCGGAAGAGTATGTCCTCAGGAAAATCAGTGCGAAGGCCAGTGTATAAGAGGTATTAAGGGTGAAGCTATTTCAATCGGAAAACTTGAAAGATTTGTCGCTGACTGGGCAAGAGAAAACAAAGTTGAGCCTGAGATGCCTACAGAGAAGAAAGGAAAGAAAGTTGCTGTTATTGGTTCAGGTCCTTCAGGTCTTACATGCGCAGGAGACCTTGCAAAGAAGGGATATGATGTAACAATATTTGAAGCACTTCATCAGCCGGGAGGAGTATTGGTTTACGGTATTCCTGAATTCCGTCTTCCAAAGCAGAGTGTTGTTGCTTCAGAGATTGAAAATGTTAAAAAACTGGGTGTTAAGATAGAAACTAACGTAGTTATCGGAAAATCTATGACAATTGACCAGTTAATAGAAGAGGAAGGTTTTGATGCCGTATTTATCGGTTCAGGAGCTGGTCTTCCTAGATTTATGGGTATTCCTGGTGAGAATGCTAACAATGTATTCTCAGCTAATGAGTATCTTACAAGAAGTAATCTTATGAAAGCATTTAGAGATGATTACGACACACCGATTGCAAGATTTAAGAAGGTTGCAGTTGTAGGTGGCGGTAACGTTGCCATGGATGCTGCAAGAACTGCATTAAGACTTGGTGCAGAGGTTCATATTGTATACAGAAGAAGTGAGGAAGAACTCCCTGCAAGAAAGGAAGAGGTACATCACGCTAAGGAAGAGGGTATTATTTTTGATCTTCTTACCAATCCTGTAGAGGTAATAACTGACGAAAAGGGTAATGTTACAGGAATTAAGTGCGTAAAAATGGAACTTGGGGAACCGGATGCATCAGGCAGAAGAAAACCTGTTGAAATTCAGGGTTCAGAGTTTGTGATGGAACTTGATGCTGTTATTATGTCTCTGGGAACATCACCTAACCCACTTATTTCATCTACAACAAAGGGTCTTGATGTTAATAAGAGAAAATGTATTGTTGCTGAGGAAGAAACAGGAAAGACATCAAAAGAAGGCGTGTATGCCGGAGGAGATGCTGTTACAGGTGCAGCGACAGTTATTCTTGCAATGGGTGCAGGTAAGGCTGCGGCTAAGGGAATTGATGAATATCTTTCTAAGTAATTTTTCCTGCAGTTAAAAATCTGTTTGTTTTGAAGAATAAATTAAATATAAACGGTTTAGGCTTTGACCGGGAATTACCCGGTCAGAGTCTTTTGTTTTTTTAGAGCTGCAATTTACAAACAAGATTTTTATTGGTACAATTACCAGTAGCATTTCTTTGAAAGGATAGAATTATGATTAAATTAGAACGTTTTGAAGTTATGAATTTTGAAAATGCTGTCAGAGGATCAAGAAATCCTTTGAATAGCTGGAATAGAATGGATAGTGAAACAAAAGATGGAAAATTTATTATGGGACCTAATGATCTGGACCTGGCAAAAAGATTATGTAAAGCGGGAAGCGATCATAGGAAGTTTATCAGAATGATATTTGTATCGGTTGATATCACAGCGCCAATCTATTGGTGGAAGGAATATGATACATATAAAGTTGCAACAGTTGCCAATTCTACAAGTACCATGCACAAGATTCACAGCAAACCTTTTGAAATGAGCGATTTCAGCGTGGATCACTGTACACCTGAAGCACTTGAGATGATGCAGGCTAATATCGATTTTCTTGAAAAAATCAGACTTGACTATGTGGAGACTAAAGATAAGGATAAGTGGTATAGTATGATTCAGCTTTTACCGGAAAGCTATAATCAAATGAGAACCTGTACCTTAAATTATGAGACTCTTGTAAATATTTATAATTCAAGAAAGAATCATAAACTTGAGGAATGGCACACGTTTTGCGAATGGATTGAAAATCTTCCTTACTTCAGAGAATTATTTGTTGATAATATCTAAAAATATAGAAATCAGAGTCTGATATATAAGATGGTAGAAAGATGAAGCAGAATAATAAAATTAATAATAGTAATATGGATAATGAATCAGATTATGACGTGCTGAATGCAATCAGGACTAAAAAAGCATCTATGAGTAAAGGACATAAAAAGATAGCGGATTATGTCCTTAAAAATGTTCATCAGTGTGCATTTTTTACTGCCACCCAGTTGGGGGAAAAAGCCGGGGTGAGCGAATCCACGGCGGTAAGATTCCCTGCAGTAATAGGACTTTCAGGTTATCCTGAGTTTCAGCAGAAACTGGCTCTGGTGGTACAGGATAAAATTAAATCTTTTGACAAGATAGATATTCTCCAGAGTAATCTTACGGAAGACGTTATTCTTGACAATATTCTCACTATGGATGCAAAAAAAATTGAGCATACTATAAAAAATGTGGATAGAGATGCATTTAAAATAGCTATTGATGATATTCTTTCAGCTAATCATGTATATATTATCGGAGTCAGAAACAGTGAACCTCTGGCAGCATTTTTAGGATATTATCTTAAGGTGATAAGAGAGGGTGTTACGGTTGTAAAAATGGGCGGACTTAATGAAATGTTTGAGGATATGATGCATCTATCTGAAAAGGATGTCGTTGTGGGAATCAGTTTCCCCAGATACTCTATGAAAACCCTTAAGGCAATGGAATATGCAAATAACCGCAACGCAAGGGTGATTGCCATAACTGACAGCAAACATTCACCCATGAATATGTATTCAAGCTGTAATTTATTTGCCAGCAGTGATATGGCATCAGTTGTGGAATCCATGGTGGCACCCATGAGTCTTATTAATGCACTGATTGTTTCCATGTGTGTAAGAAAGAATAGCCAGGTTGCAGCTTATCTTGAAAATTTAAAAAATACAGTGGAAGATTACAGCTTTGAAGGCAATGATGAAATTAATATGCTGGATGACAATATCATTGCAGAACTTAAATCTATAACGGAGTTTACATGAGCAGGGTGATAATAATAGGTGGCGGAGCCGCAGGTATGATGGCGTCCATTGTGGCTGCCGGAAAAGGACATAAAGTAGTACTTTTTGAAAAAAATGAAAAATTGGGAAAGAAGTTGTTTATTACCGGAAAGGGCAGATGCAACTTTACCAACAGTGGTGACGAGGAGGATATCCGAAACAGCGTGGTTACCAATCAGAAGTTCTTGTTTTCTGCATTTAAAAGATTCAGTAATTATGACACTATGAGTTTTTTTGATGAGCTGGGTCTTAAATTCAAGATTGAGCGGGGAAACAGGGTGTTCCCTGAATCTGATCATTCTTCAGATGTTATAAATGCATTAAGCAGGGAGATGAACAGACTCAATGTAGAAGTTCATCTTAATACAGCTGTGGTGGATATTGTGGAAGAAAACGATTCTTTTAAAGGCGTTAAAGTAAGCACGTTACCTAAGGGTGGAAAAGGCAGAGAAGCCACTTCCGAAACAGAGACTGAATTTGTTGAGGGTGATGTATGCATTTTGGCAACAGGCGGTAATTCTTATCAGAGTACCGGCTCAACAGGAGACGGATACAGATTTGCCAAAAAAATGGGACATACTGTTACGCCTGTTCTTCCGGCCCTTGTCCCTTTTGTTACACGTGAAGAGTGGAGTGGCAGACTTCAGGGTTTGAGTTTAAAAAATATAAGTATTTCTGTTATGGATGGGGATAAAGAACTCTACAGTGATTTTGGGGAGATGCTGTTTACCCATTACGGTGTGAGCGGCCCTGTGGTTCTTAGTGCCAGCAGTTTCGTTTCAAAGATTATCAGAGAGAAAAGTCTTAAACTGGTAATTGACTTGAAACCGGCACTGTCAGAAGAACAGTTAGATGACAGGATTCTTAGGGATTTTGAAGAAGAAAAAAATAAAGCCTTTAAAAATTCGTTGGATAAGCTTCTTCCTAAAAAACTTATTCCTGTAGTTATTGAACTTTCGGAAATTAATCCTGATAAAAAAGTTAATTCAATAACTAAGGAGGAGCGTTTAAAGCTGGTTTATCTTTTGAAACATTTTACCTTGACGTTAACAGGTTTAAGAGGCTTTAATGAGGCAATAATTACTCAGGGTGGAATTAATGTTAAAGAGATAAATCCTACAACAATGGAGTCAAAGATAGTTAAAGGTCTTTATTTTGCCGGAGAGGTTATTGATGTGGATGCAGTTACAGGGGGATTTAATTTGCAAATTGCGTGGTCTACAGCTTATGCTGCCGCATCTCACATTGGTGAGTAATTAAAGAAAAAAGAATTACATGTGTAATCTGAAAAAGATAGGAGATAATTATGGGTAATTCAATTGCAATTGATGGACCTGCAGGAGCAGGAAAAAGTACAATAGCTAAATTATTGTCAAAGGAAATGGGATATATTTATGTGGATACCGGTGCAATGTACAGGGCAATTGCAGTATATTTTGCACAGAATAATATTAATCCTGATGATGAGGATGAAATTAACAGTGCAGTTGAAAATGTAGATATTACAATCAGGTATGAAGATGGCGTACAACAGGTAATTCTTAACGGTGTTAATGTTACAGGGCTGTTAAGAACAGAACAGATTGGCAATATGGCTTCCAAAACATCCAAGTATGGTGCAGTAAGAAGCAAGCTTGTTGATTTGCAGAGGAAAATTGCTGAAAATGCAGATGTTGTTATGGATGGAAGAGATATTGGCACAACGGTACTGCCAAATGCTACAGTTAAGATATATCTTACAGCCAGTTGTGACGCAAGGGCCGGGAGACGTTTTGATGAACTTGTGGCAAAGGGAGAACAGTGTGATTTAGAAGCAATTAAAAAGGATATTGAGGCGAGGGATTATCAGGATATGCATAGAAGCATATCACCTTTGAAACAGGCTGATGATGCAGTGCTTGTGGATACATCAGAAATGAGTATTGAGCAGGTAATTGTAAGATTAAAAGAAATAATTAATGAGAAGGCCGGTTGATTATGAAAGAGATAGTTTTGGCTAAGTCTGCGGGTTTCTGCTTTGGAGTGCACAGAGCCGTGGATACTGTTTATGAGAGAGCATCACAGAAGAATATATATACCTATGGGCCAATAATTCACAATGAAGAGGTTGTAAAAGATCTTGAAAATAAAGGTGTGAAATCAATAGAAAGCGTGGATGAGATTTCTGATGCCCCGAATTCTACAGTAATTATAAGGTCTCACGGTGTATCAAAAAATGTGTATGATGAGATTAAGCATAAGGGATGCGATATAGTAGATGCTACTTGTCCATTTGTTTTAAAAATACACCGAATTGTTGAGGAGGAAAGCAGACAGGGAAAACAGATTATCATTATTGGCAATGAAAATCATCCTGAGGTGGAAGGAATTATGGGCTGGAGTCATAACAAAGCTTTTGTAATTGACTCTGCAGAAAAACTTAATAATATTAAGCTTGACCCTGACAAAGAAATCGTCATTGTCTCACAAACGACATTTAATTACAATAAATTTGAAGAATTAGTTGAAATTATCAAGGAAAAGAGTTACAATGTGAGTATTCGAAATACTATTTGTAATGCCACAGAAGAGCGCCAGACGGAGGCAAGAAACATTGCAAAGAAAGTGGATGCAATGATTGTCATTGGCGGTAGGAGTAGTTCTAATACACGTAAACTGTATGAGATTTGTAAAGGTGAATGCGAAAACACGTTTTATATCCAGACTCTAGATGACCTTGAGTTAGAAAAACTCAAAAAGGCAGACAGCATAGGTATTACAGCTGGGGCATCAACCCCGAACAATATCATTGAGGAGGTTTATACTAATGTCAGAGAATTTTGCAGAGATGTTAGCTAACGAAGAGTGGAAAGAAATTCATACAGGAGAGGTTGTTGACGGAACTGTTATTGCGGTTAAGGAAGATCAGATTATCCTTAGCATTACAGGCTACAAAGCTGATGGTGTTATAACAAGAAGTGAATATACATCTACACCGGGTGTGGATCTTACAACAGTTGTTTCTGTTGGTGATGAGATGAAAGCTAAGGTTCTTAAGCTTAATGATGGAGAAGGACAGGTTGTTCTTACATACAGAAAGCTTGTTGCAGATAACGGAAGCAAGAAGCTTGAAGAAGCTTTCAATAACAAAGAGGAGATTACAGCTACTGTAACCAGAGTTATAAAGGGCGGACTTGAAGTTGTTGTTGATGAGTCCAGGGTATTTATTCCTGCAAGTCTTGTATCTGATACTTTCGTTAAGGATTTCTCAGAGTATGCAGGAAAGGAAGTAACATTTGTATTAACTGAATATGATCCAAAGAACAGAAAAATTATTGGTGACTGCAAGCAGTTAATTGTTGCAAAGAAGGAAGCTGCATCAAAGGAATTACTTTCTAAGATTAAAGAAGGTGACACTATTGAAGGTACAGTTAAGAATGTTACTGATTTTGGTGCATTTATTGACCTTGGAGGAGTTGACGGATTACTTCATATTTCAGAAATGTCTTGGGGAAGAACAGAGAATCCTAAGAAAGTATATAAAGTAGGCGATTCTGTAAAATGTTTTGTTAAAGAGATTAACGGTGACAAGATTGCACTTTCAGTTAAGTATCCTGATCTCAATCCATGGAATGATGCTGCAACAAAGTATGCGGTTGGTAATGTTGTAACAGGTACAGTTGCAAGAATGACAGATTTCGGTGCTTTTGTTCAGTTAGAAGAGGGAATTGATGCATTGCTTCATGTTTCTCAGATTTCAAAGGAACATATCAATAAGCCGGAGGATGCTCTTAAGATTGGCCAGCAGATTGAGGCTAAGGTAGTTGATCTTAACGAAGCTGATAAGAAGATTAGCTTAAGTATTAAAGCTTTACTTGCTGATGAAGAGCCTGCAGAGGAGATTGTTGAGTATTCTACAGATGATGCAGAAGTAGCAGAGAAAGTAGAGACAACAGAGACTACAGAGGAAACTCAGGAGTAATCAACTGTACAGAGCAGGTTGTATGTAAATATATGAATTATAGTATAGGATTATAAAAAATAGGGGACTGCGGTACCGGATAATGCTAATTGTAGTATTCTCCAGTGATGCAGTCCCTTTATTTATGTGTAGTGTTGTAGTTGTATATAAACTCTGCCTTTTCTTGTTTCTTTATTGAATCCTTTATATATATACTTGCCATATCCTCTTATTACCAGGATGTCGTCACATTTTAACTGGTAACTGTTATTTTCCATACACAGATTGTTTACATATATTTTTTTTGAAGTAAAGTAATTTAAAGCCTGACTTCTTGACAGATGTGTGATGGCTGCAACGACTGCGTCAATGCGGGGAGATGCAGATATTATTTCAATATCTTCAAGTTTTTTGGCCTGGCTGTCTTGGGGAAGATTGCTTAATTCACATTGTACATGTGTATGTTTTATTGTATTAAGATTATCTGTTATATAATTTGCGATATGTTCAACGCATAATACATAGGCAGTTTTGTTATTAATGATTATATCTCCCAGAAGTTCTCGTTTAATACCAAGATTCATTAGTGCACCCAGATAATCTCTGTGTCCCAGTTCTTCCGAAAACTTTTCTATAAGGGGAGAGATTTTTATTACAGTAATGGGAAAATCCTCTGTATAACCAAAAAGTTCTTCACTGCCAAATCTAACCATAGCTCTTTCACAGCCATCATATCCTCCGAATGTATCAAAGGATATAAAGCTTAATTCTTTTTTCATGCTGTAAAGTATGGATAGTTCCGTAATGCTTAAAAAATTGGAAAAAGTATAAATATTCTGCTTGTATGACCGGTTGGCAATATCAATTATTTTATGCTTAGTTATCTGTTCTTCGTTCATTATTATGTATAATCCCATATCAGGAATAGTGCCGGGATTTCCCTTTCTTATATTTTACAAATACAGGATTATTATATGATAATTGAACGTCTAAAACAATTGTCAAAAAAATAGTAAAAAATTTATTATGGTATCGTATTTTTCTTGAAAATGTGTTATATTAATAGCAAATATAACTACAACATATGCATCGGGTCGTGAACCGGTACAGGAAAGAATATGAGGAACAACAATGATAAAAGACTATGAGGAGTTTAAGAAATTTGTCTTAGACAGTACGAGTATTGATTTGAATGCCTATAAGGAAAGGCAGATGAAGCGTAGAATTGATACACTTATTTCCCGTAATAAGTATGATGGATATGATAGCTACAGCAGAGCCTTAAAGACAGATTCTAAATTGATGGACGAGTTTGTTAATTATCTTACCATTAATGTTTCTGAATTTTACAGAAATCCTGCCTTATGGAAGAAGTTAGAAGATGTTATTCTTCCTGATTTAATTAATGAGTTCGGACCAAGACTTAAGATATGGAGTGCTGCCTGTTCCACAGGGGATGAACCATATTCATTAGCCATGGTTTTAGCTAAAAAAGTTCCTATGAATAATATCAAGATTTATGCTACAGATATTGATGAAACTGTTTTGGAAAAAGCTAAAGACGGCGTTTATGGAGCAGCCAGTCTGAACGGACTTCCGGCAGAGTTTAAGGATAAGTACTTCGAAAAAATGGGTGACAGATTTTACAAGATTTCCGATGAAATAAAAAAATGTGTTGAATTCAAGAAATCTAACCTGTTAAAGGATCCTTATCCTACAGGATGCCATCTGATAGTCTGTAGAAATGTTATGATATATTTTACAGAAGAAGCTAAATTGGAAATTTACAAAAAATTTAATAATTCATTGGTGCAGAATGGCTGCCTCTTTGTAGGCAATACAGAACAGATTATTAATCATAAGGAACTGGGTTATGATTTTGACGAGCTGTTCTTCTACAGAAAGAGACAGGCTAAATAGCATCGATTATATCAGAAATATAATTAAATACGGCATTTTTATCATTCAGGAAAGCACTGTTTAATTCAAGATAATTGGAGTTATCATTATAGCTTTTCCGGAAAGTGAGAAATTTGTCTTCGTAACTAAGGGGAACCGGTATGTAAGAACTAACATTTTTTACATAGCAGTTCTCTTTTTTAGCTTTTTCTTTAAACGAAGAATCAACATAAGCTCCAACACTTTTATGAATTGATTTGTCTTCCTCGGGAAGATAGAAATAATTCTTGTAATCAGAGTAAAAATGTTTAAGTTCTGTATTATATACAGGAACTGAAATTTTTAATAAGTCGTCTTTTATCAGGATACTTATCATCTCATTTCCCGTTGAGAATGAATCAGTGTCTTTTTTTGAGGAAAACATATTGTTAACCGGTATTGCCGTAATTATCTGTTTTGGTACAGAAACAGATAAACCAAGGGTAAAATCAAGAAAGTTTGTAACACCGTCTTTGGTAATATTTTCTTCTTTGGAACATAAACTGCTAAGTGTGATATTTTTAAGAACGAAATTTTTATTTGTTATATTCTCATAGGATAAAATACTGTAAAGGGGGAGCATGCCCAATATGTCATCACGGTTATGTAATAATAAAAGGTCCCTGTCAGAGGGCTCTTTAAATGCATTGTAACGTTTATAGATATTGATAAGTTCACCGCCGGAATATTTATCCTCCCGGTTTATTTCAAGGAATCTTTCAAGTGTTTTCTGCTTATAATTTTCCAGTCTCAAAAGATTTCTGATGTTTCTTGTGTGTTTGAGTAAATCAATGCTTTCTAAACGGGAAAAGTCAAGGGCGATTCCATATTTTTTCCCGCGTTCTGTAATAAAAGGAATATCAAAACCGTCCCCGTTAAAATGAATTACAGAGGTGCAGCTGTCTAAAAAAATGCAGAACGAACGGATTATTTCTTCTTCTTCACGGGGTGTGTCAGCAAACCATTGGTTGTATTTAATGGTGCCTTTATCATTATATACAACTCCTATAAGGTAGCATATATCAGAATTAGAGGAAAAACCTGTGGTTTCAATATCAAAGAATATCTGTTTTTTTTCATCGGGAAGATAGGGGGTTATATTATTCATATTATTAATACATATTTTTTCACAGATATTGTACATTATTCACCTCGTGATTTTGTTATATATTTAACAAAAAGATGTTAAAATTCTATCATTTTTTGTTTATTATATACGAATGTATAGTCAAAAAAAAGTAGATTTTTAGGCTTTGTTGATATAAAATACTACTATATTAATTTTATAAGGAGAAATGTGTCATGGGAAAGTGTACATTTAAAGGTGGAATACATCCTTATGACGGCAAGGAATTTTCAAAAGACAAGCCTGTTAAAGAGCTTTTTCCTGCCGTAGGGGAGATGGTATTCCCACTTTCACAGCATATTGGAGCACCAGCAGTCCCTGTTGTGGCTAAGGGTGACTATGTGCTGGCAGGCCAGTTGATTGCAGAGGCCGGTGGATTTGTATCTGCTAATATCCATTCATCTGTATCCGGTACTGTTAAGGCTATTGAGCCAAGAACACTTGCAACAGGTGGTAAGTGCAATTCTATCATTATTGAGAATGATGGAGAATTTAAAGAAGTTGAGTATACTCCTAAGAAATTTGAGGAACTTTCCAAGGAGGAAATTCTTGAGAGAATCAAGGCTGCCGGAGTTGTAGGTATGGGTGGAGCAGGCTTTCCAACTAACGTAAAGTTAAGCCCTAAGAACCCTGAGGCAATTGATTATATTATTGTTAATGGTGCTGAGTGTGAACCTTATCTTACATCAGATTACAGACGTCTTCTTGAAGAGTCTGATAAGGTTGTTATGGGACTTAAAGTTGCATTAAGCATATTTGATCATGCTAAAGGTATTATTGGTATTGAGGATAACAAGCCTGATGCTATAAAGATTATGCAGGAAGCTGTAGCTAATGAGCCTGATATTGAAGTTAAGCCATTAAAGACAAAGTATCCTCAGGGTGGTGAGCGCTGCCTTATTTACGCAACAACAGGTAGAAGTATTAATTCATCTATGCTGCCTGCTGATGCCGGTTGTATTGTACATAATGTTGATACAATATTCAGCATATATATGGCTGTAATTGAGGGAAAACCTTTGACAAAGAGGATTTGTACTGTTACAGGTGACGGAGTTAAGAATCCGGGTAACTTCTATGTATGGTTGGGAACTAATTACAGACAGCTTCTTGAAGCAGCAGGAGGTCCTGTAGGTGAGCCACAGAAGTATATTTCAGGTGGTCCTATGATGGGATTTGCCATGTATAGTCTTGATGTACCTGTTGTAAAGGGAAGTTCATCATTACTTGTATTTAAAGAAGATGTTGTTAGTAAGATTGAGCCTTCAGCATGTATCCGTTGCGGAAGATGCGGAGCAGGCTGCCCTAGTCATCTTCTCCCGGCTAAACTTGCCGGATTTGCATCAAAGAATGATGAAGCCGGATTTGTTAAGTTTGATGGTATGGAGTGCGTTATGTGCGGAAGCTGTTCGTACGTCTGTCCTGCTAAGAGACCGTTAACACAGCAGATTAAGGCTATGAGAAGTATCGTTTTAGCTAACAGAAAAAAGAAGTAAGGAGGATTAAAAGTGAGCGAGATTTTTAACGTATCAACTAATCCACATGTACGAAGCAAGGATACTACTCAGACAATTATGAGAGATGTACTTATAGCTTTAGCTCCTGCTAGTATATTTGGAATTTATAATTTTGGTATTCCGGCACTTGTGCGTATCATTATTGGTATTGTAACTTGTGTTGCTGCCGAAGCTTTATATCAGTATTTAATGCATAAGAAGATAACAGTTATGGATTTAAGTGCAGCTGTTACAGGACTTCTTATTGCATTGAACATACCATCATCATTGAATGTTGGTTTTGAAATTGTAGGATGTCTATTTGCCATTATTATTGTTAAACAATTATTTGGCGGACTTGGACAGAATTTTATGAACCCTGCTTTAGCAGCAAGATGTTTCCTTCTTATCGGTTACACAGGACCAATGACAAATTTTGTGTGTGACTCAAGTTTTGCTGTAGATGCTTATTCAGGAGCAACTCCCCTTGCAATTCTTAAGCCGGGTTCAGAGGTGGTTGGACAGAGTGCTCCATCTCTTCTTGATATGTTCATTGGAAAGACAAGTGGTGTTATTGGTGAGACATCTGTAATCTGTCTGTTACTTGGTGCAGTTTATCTTTTGGTAAGAAAGGTTATTTCTCTCAGAATACCTGCTACATATATTGCTACATTTGCAGTACTTATTTTCTTACTGGCACCGGGGCATCAGTTTGATGCTATATATATGTTACAGGAAGTATGCGGCGGCGGACTTATCCTGGGAGCATTCTTTATGGCAACAGATTATGTAACATCTCCAATCACACCTAACGGTAAAATTGTATTTGGTGTTTGTTTAGGTTTACTTACATTTATTTTCAGAATGTACGGCGGCTCAGCAGAAGGTGTTTCTTATGCAATTATCTTCTGTAACCTTTTAGTTCCGCTTATTGAAAGAATTACGGTTCCTAAGTCATTTGGTAAGAAGAAACCTGAGAAAAAGGCAAAGGAGGCTGCATAATATGAAAAAGATTATTAAAGACGCATGCATATTATTCGCAATAACACTCATTGCCGGAATTCTTCTGGGTATTGTATATGATGTTACTAAAACACCAATTGCTAATCAGAATGAAAAAGCAAAACAGGAAGCTTATAAGGCTGTAGTTACCGGAGCTGATAAGTTTGAGTCGTTTGGTGGTAAATATGCTGAAGATAAGGTTGCAGAAACAACAAAGGCTCTCCTTGATGCATCTTCAGCAGATTATTCAAAGGATGAAATTACAGAGGTTGTTGTAGGTAAGAGCGGAAGTACTGTTGTAGGTTATGTTATAACAGTTGTTGCTCATGATGGTTACGGCGGAGATATAAAGTTCTCAGTTGGAATTTCTAAAGATGGGGAATATCTTGGCACTTCAATTCTTTCAATTAATGAGACAGCCGGACTTGGTATGAGAGCTAAACAGGATCCATCGTTCCTTAACCAATTTAACGGTGTTAATGTGGATGAATACAAGGTTGTTACAGATGGAACAGGAACATCGTCAGATGAGGCGATTGATGCAATCGGTGGTTCTACAGTAACATCTAAGTCTATCACTAAAGGTATTAATGCTGCATTAGTTATATATGCAGATATTGCTAAATCAGAGTAGGAGGTGTTTTAGTTGAATAAATGTATTGAAAGACTTTATAACGGTTTAATTAAAGAAAATCCTACATTGGTATTAACACTTGGTATGTGTCCAACACTTGCTGTTACAACATCAGCAATTAATGGTATTGGTATGGGACTTTCGTCAACAGTGGTTTTAGTATTATCAAACCTTATTATTTCATTACTTCGTAAGGTTATTCCTGATGGTGTAAGAATGCCGGCATTCATAGTAATAGTAGCATCCTTTGTTACTATGGTTCAGTTCCTTATGCAGGGATTTTTGCCATCTCTTTATGATTCGCTTGGTATCTATATACCTCTTATTGTTGTTAACTGTATTATTTTAGGTCGTGCTGAATCTTATGCATCTAAGAACCCAGCCATTCCTTCTGTATTTGATGGCCTTGGTATGGGTCTTGGTTTTACAGCTGCAATCACAATATTAGGTGCTGTCAGAGAGCTTATAGGTGGAGGAACAATCCTTTCAACAGGAAGTTCAGCTTTGGTTGATTTCTCAACAATGGGTTACACACCTGCAAGTATATTTATCCTTGCTCCTGGAGCATTCTTTGTATTGGCTATGTGTGTAGCTTTGATGAACAGAATCAAGAGAAAACACGGAATGAAGCAGGCGGAGGTTCCTGATTATATAGGTGATGACAAAGAAACTGCTTTAGACGGTGCAGAAACTAATTAAGGGAGGAGATAGAAAATGAGTTTATTAGTTATAGCTATTAGCGCAGCGCTTGTAAATAACGTTGTATTAAGCCAGTTCCTCGGTCTGTGTCCTTTCCTTGGTGTATCTAAGAAAATTAACACAGCAGCCGGAATGGGTGGAGCTGTTATCGGTGTTATTTCAATATCATCAATTATATGTAGTTTGATTTATGATTTTATTTTAACACCACTCGATTTAACATATTTGAATACAATTGTATTCATTCTTGTAATTGCTACATTAGTTCAGTTTGTTGAAATGGTACTTAAGAAGTGTATGCCACCTCTTTACGAGGCACTGGGTGTTTACCTTCCTCTTATTACAACAAACTGTGCAGTGCTTGGTATTGCATTAACAAACGTTCAGAATTCATATAACCTTATTGAATCATTTGTCAGTGGTTTAGGTACAGCTATTGGCTTTACAATTGCTATTGTCATAATAGCAGGTATTCGTGAGCGTATTGAAGATAATGATGTTCCGGAAAGTTTTAAGGGTATGCCAATTGTACTTTTAACAGCAGGTCTTATGTCAATTGCATTCTTTGGCTTCTCAGGAATATTCTAAGAAGGAGGATATAGAAAAATGACAGGTATTATTATTGCAGCCGTTGTTGTCGGTGTTACAGGTCTTCTTCTTGGACTCTTTCTTGGAGTAATGGGAAAGAAGTTTGCTGTTGAAGTGGATCAGAAAGAAATAGATGTGAGAGCAGAATTGCCGGGTAACAATTGCGGTGGTTGTGGTTTCGCCGGATGTGATGCCTTAGCTAAGGCTATTGCAGCAGGGGAAGCAGACTGTGGTGCATGTCCTGTAGGTGGAGCACCTGTTGCAGCTAAGATTGCTGCTATTATGGGCTCAGAAGCAGGTGAGTCAACACGTATGACAGCTTATGTTAAATGCGGTGGTGACTGTGATAAGGCAAAGAATAACTATGTATATTCAGGTGTAGAAGATTGTACAATGATGGGAATTGCTCCTAATGGAGGTCCTAAAGGATGTACATACGGATGCATGGGATATGGTTCATGTGTGAAGGCATGTCCATTTGATGCAATCCACGTTGTTAACGGCGTTGCTGTTGTTGATAAGGAAAAATGTAAGGCTTGTGGCAAATGTGTTGCAACATGTCCTAGAAATCTTATTGAACTTATTCCTTATGATTCATCTTATGCAGTTAACTGTTCTTCAAAAAATAAGGGAAAAGACGTTATGTCTGTATGTTCAGTTGGATGTATCGGATGTATGATGTGTACAAAGCAGTGTGAATTCGGAGCTATTACAGTAGAAAATAACATTGCTCATATAGATCAGACAAAATGTACAGGATGTGGCAAGTGTGCCGAGAAGTGTCCTAAGAAGATTATAAGTAAGCTTTCATAGTTTACGAGAGCTTGACTTGTAGAGTTTGAGTAGCGGACAGAAATGCTGAAAGCCTGTATTTTGGTGTGCTACCCGTCAAGTAGACAAATTAAATAACGAAAATATTTCTTTCCCGGTGCTTCATGCACCGGGTTTCTTTATGCTGCATTTTAAAGTTTTGCCATATGATATTCCATAAAAGCCTTCCATGAGATACCTGTTTGACAAGTTAGATGAGTTTGGATGGAGATGGGTAAAGGTGGTTAATAGTTTCATAAATCACATTAAGGAGGACTTCCTTTTAGTGTTGAACTGCCACAGTATAAGCCGGAAGTATTATAGGCAATGGAAGAAGCAAAGAGAATCAGCAAAGATCCTAATACAAAGAGATACAACAGCTTTTCAGAGGCTTTGGAGGATATTGATTAATGCAGATAAGATATAGTTTTTTTTTGTTTCCGGCAGGAATCTATTAATCTGCCTATAATGTAATTTACAGTAATTGATATAAGTATCAGTAAAATATAATAAGGTTGTTCAAGGGTTCCGTAAGCATAGAAAATGAGACTGAATATAAATAAACACATATTTCTGTATCTTTTCGGAGCTAAGCAGTATATTGCGAGAAAATTTGTTGCGTTTTATGTGCATCTAATATTAAGAGGGAAATAAATGATAAAAGGTGACAGAAATTTAAAAAAATATATAAGAAAGTTTATAAGAAATTAAACACATAATTTAACCCGGGGATGTGTTTCTTTTTTGGGTGTATCAGTGTATAATACCAGAGTGTTATTTGATTTTGCATTTATTGGTAAAAATATATAAGACTTAATTAAGACTTAATAAGGAAAGATAGATGATTAAAAAAAGAAAAGCTGACATTATATTGGTGTTATTTATATTATTGTCTGTTATTATTTTATGGCTCATTATAGAATTTGTTGTAAAAAAGAGTGGAAATGATAACCAGGTTTTAATAAAGTCGGATGGAGAGGTGATTTGCCAGCTCCCTCTTAATGTTAACAAGTCAGTTACCGTGGAAGGCTACAAGGGCGGTTACAATGTTGTTGTAATAGAGGATGGGAAAGTATCAATGTATGAGGCAGACTGTCCGGATAAGCTTTGCGTTAAAACTGGGAACATTAGTAAAACCGGGGAAACAATAGTGTGTCTTCCCCATAGAATTGTAGTCGAGATAAAAGGTAATGACAGAGAGGTGGATGATATTGTTCAATAACAAGAAAAAGAGAGGTCTGCGTACTTCACACATTGCAGTGTGCGGATTAATGACGGCTCTTGCGATGATATTCTCTTATGTGGAAAGTCTTATTCCTATACCAATTCCTGTATATGGGATTAAACTGGGAATAGCTAATATAGCCATTATAGCGGTTCTATATTCAATAGGATGGAGAGAGGCTGTAATTGTAAATGTTTTAAGAATAATCCTTGCGTCATTTATGTTTGGAAATTTCAACAGCTTTTTATTCAGTATTGCAGGTGGAGTCTTAAGTATTGCAGTTATGATTATACTAAAACATACAAATGTGTTTTCCAGAGTTGCGGTCAGTGTAGCCGGTGGTGTGGCTCATAACATAGGACAGATAATTGCTGCAGTATTTATTATGGGAAGTGCTGCAATTATTTACTACCTTCCCGTACTTATCCTGTCGGGAGTGATAACAGGAGTGGTAATTGGAATTGTTTCGGGAATTGTTATAGATTGTATAAAAAGAGGGGGTCAGACCCCATAAAAATTTTATAAACTTTTTTTGAAAAAGTTTATAAAATTGAGACTATGAAAAAAACTCTGTAAATTCAAACTTCTATGATAATTAAGACAGC
>JAUNPK010000016.1:27774-67778 GCA_030536855.1 Eubacteriales bacterium | reverse complement strand
GAAGAAGAACTTGAGCTTCCAGAAGAACCATTAGAGTCTACCTGAATCTTGTAAATATTAATGCCGCTGCCTGATGAGTAAAGATATACATAACCAGAAGAGCCTGAATATGAGTATGTACCCTGGGATGCGCTTGATTTAGCACTTATTGTTCCTAATCGGTTGCCTTTAGAATCTGCAACTACAAGAGTACGTGTTGAGCTTCCGCTGCTTCTTAAAACTACCTTGATAGTGTCAGAACCGGAAACAGGAACTTTAACAGCACGATAAGAAACAGAACCGGTTCCTCCAAGAGCAAGACAATAGGTGTATGATGTTCCGTTTACGCTTACTGATTCAGCTTTTACACGCATAGTTTTGGAACTTGTAGCAATAAGTCCCAGTCCGTCAACTGTAATTGAAGAATTGATGGTTCCAAGACTTTTGAAATTACTGTTCTTGAAGTTCCATGAAGTAGAAGTTGAGGCTTGAGCAGATACTGATGGTAATGCTGCAACGCTTACCAAAAGTACTACTAATAAAGATGCAAAAACCCTTTTTGCTTTTTTGAACATAGTTAGCATAGTAAAATCCTCCCGTTATATTTAGTTTTAACAACAGATAAGAATATATTTTGCGGAATATGTTCCTATCGACCTAAACTTATCACAATAGCAAAACTTTGGAAATTGACAATAATAATAAAGATTAAAACAATACCTTGTGCATAATGTATAAATTATGAAATAATAATGCAATATAAATGTGCAATATATATATTATGGAGCCTTGCGGTAACAACAGGGATACTGTATACTTAGGAAGATTTCGACAAATAGATGTGCAAAGACTGATGTTATCAGAAATGGAGATTTAGATGAAAGAGAAGATTAAAAATTTTTTTAAGAAAAAGGATATTGAAATATCCGTAAAGAGGTATGGAATTGATGCTCTTAGTGCCATGGCACAGGGATTATTCTGTTCTTTGCTGATTGGTACCATACTTAATACTCTTGGAACACAACTTAACATAGAATGTCTGAAAAATACGGTAGCAACCGTAAGCGGAGTTAACTATACTGTTGGAGGACTTGCCTCGGCAATGAGTGGTCCGGCTATGGCTGTTGCTATAGGTTATGCATTGAAATGTCCTCCTCTTGTGTTGTTTTCACTTATAACTGTAGGATTCGCCTCCAATGCTTTGGGAGGAGCCGGTGGCCCTTTGGCAGTATATTTTATAGCAATAATTGCATCGGAATTCGGTAAGGCAATTTCCAAAGAAACGAAAGTTGATATTCTGGTTACACCCCTTGTAACAATTGGCGTAGGTACAGGAGCTGCAGCTCTTATAGCACCGGTACTGGGCAAAGCTGCCATGAAGATAGGAGAATTGATAATGCTTGCTACGAATCTTCAGCCATTTCTTATGGGGATTGTGGTTTCTGTATTAGTGGGAATTGCATTGACCCTTCCCATATCCTCAGCAGCAATATGTGCCGCGTTCGGGTTGACGGGACTTGCCGGTGGGGCAGCTGTTGCAGGTTGTTGTGCACAGATGGTAGGTTTTGCAGTTATGTCATTTAAGGAAAACAGGTGGGGTGGACTTGTTTCTCAGGGAATAGGTACATCCATGCTTCAGATGGGTAATATCATTAAAAATCCAAAAATCTGGATAGCTCCTATTGTAACTTCAGCTATAACAGGACCGTTAGCAACATGTGTGTTTAAGCTTCAGATGAATGGAACTGCTGTTTCATCAGGTATGGGTACCTGTGGTTTTGTAGGGCAAATAGGAGTATATTCAGGATGGGTAAATGATGTCGCCGCAGGCTCTAAGGCAGCAATCACTGCCTTTGACTGGACGGGGCTTATACTGATTTCGTTTATTCTCCCTGCTGTGATATGTCCTCTTATTAATGTTTTGTTAAAGAAGATAGGCTGGGTTAAAGACGGTGATATGAAATTAAACTAAATAATAACAGGATGAAATATAATTTATTCCCATAAGGCAGAAGAAAATAAACTGTCTTATGGGAATTTTTTCTTGTAATTATTCACGTATCAAAATATAATAAAGGTGTATGGGTAGTACGGACAGAAGAATATTTTAGTCGTTAATCGGATTTAATGTGCTGAAAAGAGGATTAATATGAAAAAGGACAGCAGAAACAGAAAGTTTGGAAAACTTCAAAAGAAAAGAATTTGGCCTTATGTGTGCTTGTTCTTCGTTATGGTTGGATTGACAGTAACCCTTGTGGGAACATTTGTAAGTATTTTCATGTACTATATGGCCAGCTCAAAACTGGAGCAGATAAGGAACAACAATGCAAATATTGCTTTTAACCTTGAAAGAACTTATGAGACAACGCAGGATATTGGCATTACTATTGATGAAATGAAGCGTTATGTTGAGTTAGATGAGGAGATATGTTTTGTAGACTCTGAGGGAAATATAGCAGCCAGATCAGGTAAGAATGTTCCGGAAATTGATAATTGTATTGTAATGGATTTAGGGGAAATATATGAAATATATCAGGACAGAGAAGGACTCCATGTCTTTGATGATGATTTTATGGGTTCCATGCATCGTCTTCTTGTACAATCTTTTAAAGGAATTTCAGGGAATATTAATGTGGAACGGCCTTCTGATGGTAATGTGATTGATAAGGGGGATATGGGTAGTAAAAATAATAAAGGATTCTCAGGTCAGTGGATGAAGGCAGACATGCTTAACATCGGCTGTTGGATTAAGAAAACCATTCCGGGATATGATGGAAGTGTCTACATAAGAAGTGTATTTGTTATTCAGAGACAGGATGTATTTTACATTTTTGCCGTTGGTATTCTGGCAGTAATTTTTTTGTTAATACCAATGACAGTGCTATTTATTAATATGATACTGGGAATCATAAATCAAAAAAGAATGCTCATGCTTTTATATAAGGATCCTGTAACAGAGGATAATAACTGGCTTTATTATAAGGCCATGAGTCTAAGGATTATTAACAGGAGAAGAAATAAGAAAAGGGCTTATGCTGTAATTAATCTTCACATTAATAAATACAGGGATTACTGCTCATATTACGGAGTTGAAGCAGGAGAACAGATTATTAAATCGGTCAACGGCTATCTTAGAATTAAGATAGATATGGGGGAGGTGTATGCAAGACATTCAGGTGCAGATTTTGCATTGCTTTTAAAGTATAAGGATGAGGATTCTTTTAACGCGAGGATTAAGACAATTGTTGCGGAGCTTATGAGTTTAAAGGCGGAGCAGAAGATTTCATTTTCAACCGGTGTATTTATAATTCCTGCTGTGGCAGATGTGGACGAAGATAAGTATCTAAAGCAGAACAGACAGGATATTGATATAGAGCAGATATATAATTTTGCCTGTGAGGCGGCTGTCAAAAATAAGAGATTAAATGATGGTGTTATGGGAATATTCTCAAATGAGATGTTGGATGATGAGAAGTGGGAGCGAAAGGTAGAAAATACTATGGAACAGGCTCTTCTTAATCATGAATTTGTTGCATTTTATCAGCCTAAATATGATCCGGTAAGTAACAGGCTTGTTGCGGCAGAAGCCCTTGTCAGATGGCTTTCCCCTACAGAAGGGATGATTTCTCCGGCAAAGTTCATACCTATATTTGAGAAAAACGGATTTATTACAAAGCTTGACGATTATATGATCAGGGAGGTATCGAAACAGCAGGCTGAATGGAAAATTGCCGGCAATAAGATAGTTCCGGTCTCCATAAATGTTTCAAGGGCGCACTTTGTACAGGAGGACCTTGTAAAGGAATTCTGCGATATGGTTGATTCTTATGGAACGGAAAGAAAAATGATTGAATTTGAAGTTACAGAAAGTGCATTTCTTGACGATAAGAAGCTTATGATAAATGTTGTTAAGCAGCTTAGAGAAAAGGGCTTTGCAATATCTATGGATGATTTTGGGGCAGGATATTCGTCTCTTAATTCTCTTAAGGAGCTTCCGTTGGATATTGTTAAAATCGATGGAGAATTCTTTAGGGCAACCGACGAAGGAGACATGGAAAGAAGCAGAATTATTGTCAGTAGCGTAATAAAGCTGGCAAAGTCCATGAGAATGAAGGTTGTGGCTGAAGGCGTAGAGACGGAAGAACTGCGTGATTTTCTTGCGGAGGAAGGCTGTAATATGATTCAGGGCTATTATTATTCAAAACCTGTTCCGGCAGAAGAATTTACCAGAAGAGTACAGGCAGATGCATAAAAGCCTGAGGTTATGGGAGGAAGGTTATGACTACAGTATTTATAACTATTCAAATTATCGCAATAATAGTTTTGGCAGTGGGAATAATATTTATATCCCAGCAAAGACCTTCAAGACAGCAGCAGCTATGCCTGATTATGTATATTGCACTGTTTATAAATTTCTTTGGTCATCTTCTGGAGATGAAGTCGGATAGCATGGATTTGGCTATGCAGGCTGTAAAATTCATATATATCGGTAAACCGATGATAAGCCTTACAATGTTTTTATTTGTTATAGAATATTGTAATTATAGGATTCCTAAACCTGTTTATGCAATTTTGGTCGGAATCTCACTTGTTATCACAGTATCGGTATTCAATTATGAAAATAATACCTTGTTTTATAAGGGTATTACTTATGTTAAAGAAGGGCTTTTTCCTCATATAATAGTGAAATATGGTATTTTATATCATTTATATTTATTTGTAATAATTTGTTATCTGGTTGCAATGTTTACAGCCTGTGTGTGCAGATACAGAAAAGTCAGTGCTGCAGTAGTAAAAAGACAGCTTATACGTTTAATAGCAATCTGTATTGTTGTTGCGGTGGGACAGATTACATATTTAAGTGGGATTACATCCGGTTATGATACAACATTGTTGGGATTTTTTGTTGGAATTATAATTCTTTCTTTTGCTATGTTTAAGGATAAGCTGTTTGATACCCTTGCATTGGCTAAAGATCTGGCAGTTGATGATTTGAATGATGGACTGTTAGTGGTAGATAATGAAAATAAGATTATATATTATAACAAAAAAGCAAAGAAATTGTACCCGGATATAGATGAAGACGGTGCTAAAGATATTATTGAAGAACTGGATAACAGTATTGTAGATAAAGATGTTTTACTTAAAGGTTCAAGGTACATAAAAGCCAACGGAAGAATGATTACCCAGGATAATGAATTTTACGGTAAAATGTATGTTTTAACAGATATTACTGAGAATCATCAGAATACAAAGCAGCTTTTGGAACAATCCGAAATTATGAAATCCTTAAAGGAGCAGGCTGAGAATGCTAATAAAGCGAAATCCGCATTTGTTTCCAATATGTCTCATGAGATAAGGACACCAATGAATGCAATTGTAGGTATGACAGATATTTTGTTGAGAGAGGATCTTCCTAAGGAGGATGTGGAATACCTTCTTAACATAAAGAATTCGGGCAAAGCGCTTTTGGGAATTATTAACGACATTCTGGACTTCTCTAAAATTGAATCCGGAAAAATGGAACTTGTTGAGTCTGAGTATGAACCTATGTCTCTGTTTAATGATATAGGAATGATTTTCCTCACCAGAATTGGGGATAAGGATATAGAGCTCCTGTTTGATATAGATAAAGATCTTCCAAAGGTTTTATACGGAGATTCATTAAGAATCAGACAGGTTGTTATCAATATAGTTAATAATGCAATAAAGTTTACGGAGAAAGGATTTGTCCGTCTTACTGTTCGAATTGAAAATGTGACAAATGATGATATGTCTATATTCTTTTCAGTAAAAGATACGGGACAAGGCGTAAAAGATGAAGATAAAGAGAAACTTTTCGAATCCTTCCAGCAGGTAGACAGCAGGAAGAACCATGAAAAAGAAGGTACAGGTCTTGGACTTTCTATTTCAAGGCAGCTTGTTGCAATGATGGGAGGGGAAATTAAACTTGAAAGTGAATATGGAAAGGGAAGTGATTTCTACTTTACAATTCACCAAAAAGTTGTGGATAGTACACCTTCTACCAGGATTGATAATTCAGTTATTGAAAATGGATTGGTGGTATGCGGAGCATTTGATAATGAATATGCCAATGAACAGTTCTTTAAACTTGTGGCGGATTATAATATTGAAACAATAAGCTATGAGGATATTGTAAAAGAAGGCAGGCATGCTGATTATCTGTTTATGGATACACATTTTCACAGAAGAAAGCATGATGAAATTGCAAAGAAATGCAAAGACAATGTGGGAGAAACGTGTGTACTGCGCAATCCTCTCATAGATGGAGGAGATTGTGAAACATGCTCATTGATTAACAAGCCTTTATTTACTTTAAATTTCTGTCAAACTATTAACCATGAAAAAATAGCATATAATGAAACTACAGAAGATTACTTTAATTACATCGCTCCCGGAGCAAATATACTAATCGTGGATGACAGTGAAATAAATCTTAAGGTGGCACAGGGACTTCTTGAGCCTCTGAAGATGAATATTGATCTTTGTGACAGTGGAATGAATGCCCTTGAGATGATTCAGAAAAAAGAGTATAACATCATATTTATGGACCATATGATGCCTGTAATGGATGGTGTTGATACGGCTAAAGCAATAAGACAGATGGATGGCGATTATTATAAAAATGTACCAATTATTGCGCTGACTGCCAATGCTGTTGTTGAGGCAAAGGAAGAATTTATTGCAGCAGGAATGAATGATTTTGTTGCAAAACCAATAGACCTTAATGAAATTACAACTAAGATCAGAGTATGGCTTCCGGATAGTCTTATTGTTAAAAAGACAAGTAGTCAGACAGACATTAGTGGTAAGGGCGCAACTGGAAAAGAAGCTGAAAGCAGGAAAACAGAAAATAAAAATGAAGGAATAGGTAAAGTCGGACAATATCCTGAGCTGGAAAATCTTGACGTGAAAGGTGCAATAGAGTATCTTGGTTCGGAGGAGTTGTACTATAACCTTCTTGGAGATTTTTACAGACTGATTGATACAAAAATCCATAAAATAGAAGAATGTTTGGAGGATGGACTTCTGCATGATTATACAATTGAAGTACATGCTCTTAAGAACTCAGCAAGGATGATAGGTGCTTATGAGCTCTCTGATTCATTTAAAGACATGGAAGAGCATGGAAATAAAGAAGATGAGGGTTATTTAAAAGAACATAACCCTGAACTTATGGAATATTTCAGCAGTTTTAAGGAGATACTTAAGCCATATGCAATAGTTAGTGATAGCAAGAAAAAGGAAGTTTCCATAGAGTATCTTAAAGAGGTGCTGGAAAGTCTGAAGGAGGCAGTTAATTCTTTTGATTTGGATTCAATAGATTTTGCAATTCAGGAATTAGAAAGCTGCAAACTTCCAGATGACTGCAAGGAAGACATGGAAAAATTGTCCATTGCATCAGCAGATGTTGCAATGGAAGATATTCTGGCATTGGCTGATTCAATTCTTGGAAAATTATAATGCGGGGCATTGCTTTACCCGTTATGTAAACCCGCAGGAATGGAGATTAGTATGAGTGATAAAAGCAAATTGGCGCAGGAATTGTTTAAACAGGGATATAATTGTTCCCAGGCAGTATTTACAGCCTATGCCAATGATTACGGAATTGATAAAGAGACGGCATTGAAGTTATCCGCATCATTTGGCGGTGGTATGGGAAGAATGAGGGAAGTGTGCGGAGCACTTTCCGGGATATTTATGGTAGCAGGTCTTGAAACAGGTGCTACTGATGGAAAAGATGCTGAGGGGAAAAAGGCTAATTATGACTTGGTTCAGGAGATAGCCGATAAGTACAGAAAATGTAACGGGTCAATATATTGCAGGGATTTGCTGGGCTTGTCCAAGAATACAGGGACTCAGGGATTTACACAAACAACACCGGAAGAAAGAACAGAGACTTATTACAAAAAGAGACCATGCGTTGAGCTGGTGGGACAGGTCTGTGAAATATTTGAAGAATTGAAGAAGGAAAAGATGTCAGAATTACAGTAAAATTTACAATCCAGCTACTACAAACAGTGATATATTAATTGGGAAGAAGACAAAGGCGTCATCTACGGATTATATGTAGATGACGCTTTTTGCCGTTTATACACCCTTAGTTTTACTAAAGGAAAGAATAAGTTCAAAGATTAGTTATGGGAGTTTAGTTTATGACAAATGTATTTATTATATCCGGATTTTATTTAATGGAGAAAAGTGCTATTAAAGAGGTGTTAAGAATTCTGGGAATGAGATACACAATAAGTGCTGTGGCAGCGGTTGTAATATTCTGCTTTGTTCCGGGACCTCTCATTATGAGACAGACTTTATCAGCAGGATTGTTTGCTGCAGTTCCTACGGTGGCACTTATTTATAATGAAAAATTGGGCGTATCAACTGATATTGCGGCAGCTTTAAATCCTGTGACAACAATACTAATGATACCTTTGATGGTGATAACAATCGCAATCACCCAGGGAATTTGAAAAAGGAAAAAAGGGGTCAGACCCCATAAAATTTTTGTAAAAAAATTTATAAAAATTTTATGGGGTCTGACCCCTTTCCTTTTATTTTATGGTAATATATTCTCTATCTATATTTTACATATGTGGAATGGAGATTATTATGGAGCAGAAAGAATTACAGGATAAACAGTTTAAAAGAATGACCACGGTGTCAGTCCAGAGACTTGTAGGCTCTTTGGCGGTACCTACCATTATCAGTATGATGGTTACCAATATATATAATATGGTGGATACAGCTTTTGTAGGTACATTGGGAACGAGTCAGTCGGGAGCTGTAGGTATAGTGTTTGGATATATGTCCATTCTTCAGGCAGTGGGCTTTATGTGTGGTATGGGTTCGGGATGTATTATGTCGAGGAGACTGGGGGCTAAGGATGTTGAGAGCGCCAGCAATTATTCTTCTCTTGGATTTTTTATGTCCTTGGGCCTTGGAGCAATTATAGGCATTTTAAGTTACATTTTTCTGGAACCTCTATTGGTGGTTTTGGGAAGCACCAGTACAATAAGTGTTTATGCAAAAGTCTATATTAAGTTTATCATTGTTTCTGCACCGTTTATGACAGCCAGTCTGTCTCTAAATAACCTGTTAAGATATGAAGGAAGGGCAAAACTTGGAACAGCAGGGTTAATGACCGGTGCGATACTTAATATTTGCGGTGACGCATTGTTTATGTTTGTGCTTAACATGGGAATCGCAGGGGCAGGTCTTTCAACTGCCATAGCCCAAATCATTAGTTTCTGCATTCTTTTATTTATGTTTCTTTCAGGTAAAACCCAGACGAAGATTTCCGTAAAAAGGGCTTATAATAATATGGGTCAGATTGGAAATGTTCTTGCGTCAGGTTTTCCGAGCCTTGTAAGACAGTCACTTAACAGTATATCAACAATGCTTCTTAATAGTTTTTCGGCAGGATACGGAGACTCAGCGGTTGCAGCTATGAGTATAGTCTCAAGAATAAGCTTCTTTGTAATGTCGTTGGCAATCGGTATGGGTCAGGGATTCCAGCCTGTAAGCAGTTTCAATTATGGAGCCGGTAAATACGAGAGAGTAAAAAAAGCTTATTGGTTTACCTTTATTGTTGCTGAAATTCTGGTATGCATTATAGTAGTACCGGTATTTTTCAACGCACCGTCCCTCATCAGGATATTTCGTGATGACAGTGAAGTTGTCATATATGGTGTGAGAGCATTACGGCTTCAATGCATAACCGGCCCCCTTATACCTCTGTCCATGATGACAGAGATGGGATTTCAAAGTACAGGACAGAAAATATATGCTACAATAAGCTCTTCACTCAGAAGCGGAATCGTGTTTATTCCCACACTTATAATACTTGCCTGCGTTAGGGGAATAATGGGAATCCAGGAGGCTCAGCCCGTAGCATTTGCTATTTCCTTTGTGATAAGTGTCTTCTTTGCAAGAATTTTTTTGCAAAATCTTGAGAAGAGAGAAAATGCATAATCATATAAAAATAATAGGTTTATATTGAAACTATAATGTTATGGGACTATAATTCATTGTGAAAAATGGAGAATAGAGTGTCACTTTGGAATGAGGATTAGTATATGTTGAATCAATTTTCAAGAACAGAAATTTTATTGGGTAATGAAGCAATGGAGAAGCTTCGTAAATCGAGAGTTGCAGTATTTGGAATAGGAGGAGTCGGTGGATATGTATGTGAAGCTCTTGCCAGAAGCGGGGTGTACAAATTTGACCTGATAGATGATGATAAGGTATGTCTGACTAATATAAACAGGCAGATTATTGCAACCAGGAAAACTATAGGAAAATATAAGGTAGATGTTATGAAGGAAAGAATACTTGACATAAATCCTGAAGCGGAAGTGCGGGTATACAAATGTTTCTTTCTACCTGAAAATGCAAATGAATTTCCTTTTCAGGAATATGATTATATAGTAGATGCGGTTGATACCGTAACAGCCAAAATATCTATTGTTATGAAAGCACAAGAGCTGAATATACCTGTTATATCCAGCATGGGAGCAGGTAATAAGCTGGATCCAAGTCAGTTTAAAGTGGCAGATATATATAAGACCAAGGTGTGCCCTCTTGCTAAAGTGATGAGAAGAGAATTGAAAAAGCGAGGGGTTAAGAAACTCAAGGTGGTTTATTCTGAGGAACAGCCTATAAAGCCAATTGAAAATATGGAAGTGAGTTGCCGCACAAATTGTGTATGTCCTCCGGGAGCACAGCATAAATGTACAGAGAGACGAGCTATTCCGGGAAGCACCGCATTTGTACCATCAGTGGCAGGCTTGATTATCGCAGGTGAGATTGTAAAGGATCTCACAAAAGACAGTGCAAGATATAACGAAAATGACAATGCTTAATGCAATGCAAATAAAATGTCAGGAATAGAAATCTAAAGTAAGGAACAATATATGGAAGAGAAAAATGTTATTGAACCAACTAAACAGCAAATGGATAAACTGAATAACCTTAAGAGTTATCTGCAGAAATTGGGCTCTGTGGCAGTTGCCTTTTCAGGAGGTGTGGATTCAACATTTTTGTTAAAAGTATCACACGAAGTATTGGGGGATGATGCGGTTGCTGTTACTGCACAATCATGTTCGTTTCCCAAAAGAGAATTAGATGAGGCAAAGGCTTTTTGCAGAATTGAAAAAATCAGACATTTTATATGCGATTCGGAGGAGTTGGAAATAGAAGGCTTTTCTCATAATCCGCCAAACAGATGTTACCTGTGCAAAAAAGAGTTATTTACTAAAATAACAAATATTGCAAAGGATAATGATATTGCAGAGGTTATAGAGGGCTCCAATATTGACGATGACGGGGACTACAGACCGGGTCTTATAGCAGTGGCAGAGCTGAATGTTAAAAGTCCCCTTAAGTACAGTGATATGACCAAGGAGGATATCAGGGTATTGTCGAAATATCTTGGACTCAAAACATGGGGAAAACAGTCTTTTGCCTGTCTTTCATCAAGATTTGTATACGGAGAGACTATAACAAAAGAGAAGTTATCCATGGTTGATAAGGCTGAACAGCTTCTGTTGGATATGGGATTCCACCAGGTGAGAGTACGAATTCACGGCAAAATAGCAAGAATTGAAATAATGCCGGAAGAGTTTGAAAAGCTGATGGAAGAATGCAATAGAAACTTAATATATAAAAAATTGAAAGAATATGGCTTTGATTATGTAACTATGGATTTATTAGGATACAGAACAGGAAGCATGAATGAAATATTAAAAAAATATTGACAAAGAAAAGTTGTGTGTGTATAATTCGATACATAAACAAATTAAACCTATCAGAAATATAGGTAGAATAAACGCAAGCACTAAAAAAGGAGTCGAGTTTATGATAAAAGACGAGTTTTACAGCGGAAGATATTTGTGTTGTTGCTAAACATTACATTTAACAGCTTTTGAAAATGACAATCAACGATAAAAAAGATAAGTTAACGATGAAATAAATATAGAAAATGTAATAATCAGGAGGATTTTATTATGAGTAAAATTATTGGAAGTGCATTGGAATTAGTGGGAAATACACCTTTATTAAATGCTGAAAGATATGCTAAAAAAGCAGGGGTTACAGATGCTACAATACTTGCAAAGCTTGAATATTTTAATCCGGCGGGTTCAGTTAAGGACAGAGTTGCTTTAGCAATGATAGAAGACGCAGAGAAAAGTGGAAAACTTAAGCCAGGGGCTACACTTATTGAACCAACAAGCGGTAATACAGGTATTGGTATTGCAGCAGTAGCAGCTACAAAAGGATATAAGGCAATACTTACATTACCTGATACTATGTCAATTGAGAGAAGAAATCTTTTGAGGGCGTACGGAGCTGAACTTGTTCTTACAGAAGGTGTCAAGGGAATGAAGGGAGCAATTGCCAAGGCTGAAGAGCTTAATAAGACTATTCCTAATTCTATTATTCTCGGACAGTTTGTAAATCCAGCTAATCCGGCAATACATAAAGCTACTACAGGTCCGGAAATATGGGATCAGACAGAAGGAAAGGTTGATATATTTGTTGCAGGTGTTGGTACTGGTGGTACAATTTCAGGTGTTGGTGAATATTTGAAAGAGAAAAATCCAAATGTAAAGATTATTGCAGTGGAGCCTTCAGGAAGCCCGGTACTTTCAAAAGGAACACCTGGTCCTCACAAGATTCAGGGTATAGGAGCAGGATTTGTTCCTGAAACTCTTAATACATCGGTTTACGATGAGATTATTGCTATTGACAACGATGATGCATTTGAAGAAGGAAGAGCATTTGCTACAAGCGAAGGCGTTTTAGTTGGAATTTCTTCAGGTGCCGCTCTTAAGGCAGCAACAATAATTGCAAATAGACCGGAAAACAAGGGAAAGAATATAGTAGTTCTTCTTCCGGATTCAGGAGACAGATATCTCTCTACAGCATTGTTCAGTAATAATTAATACACATAATTAATATAAAAAAGATGATTCGCCAAAGTATCGTGGAAACATAATGATATTTGGCGAATCTATTTTTTTCACATATTTAACACAAAAATATAGTATTATGCTAGAAAATTGAAGTATTAAAACAATTATATATACAGAAAATATAAAGATAACATCATAGGGAGATAGTTATGAGGAAATATAAGGATATGCATGAAAAAAGACAATATAATATAAATCGAAAAGCCATTATTGGATTGATGTTTCTTGTATTTTTTACTGCTATTATTACGGTGGCAGTCTATAATTTAGAGGAGAGTCCGTCAGATATTGAGAAACAAAATGAAACAGAAGAAAATATTGTAATTCCTGATGAGGACGAAGAGGCGTATGAATTGCCACGCAGAACCCTTGATGGTAGTGTTATACCTTATGATGGAATTGAAAGAACTATAACCTGCTGGGGAGATTCCATGACGTATGGAACCGGAGCAGGCTATGCAATATTTGTGAATAATGAAGGAGAAGAGGTCAATATATCAGGTTGGACGTCTCCTTCAACCATAGAGACTTTAACAGGTATAAAGACATATAATCTTGGAGTTGAGGGGGAAACTTCCTATGATATTGCTTTAAGAGCAGGTGGGATTAAGATGCGTGTCAAGGATGGATTTACCGTGGGGTATAATGAACCCGTAAATGTAACAATTCTAGATGAATATGATAATGAAATATTTATGGCTGATTTTAGTGCTTATGGTTATGTGGAATTAGAGGAACCCGACTTAGTGTACATTGATAAGCAGCTGTTTAAGATTACAGGTACGGAAGAGGAAGGGCTACACATACAGAGATATTCAAAGGAATCTGTAGAAAATGATGAATATATTGTAATTAAGGAAAATGAACAGGTATACACTAAGGCATCTTACGAGAGAAAAGATGATATATTAATTCTGGAAATAGGAAGTAATGGTGGTTGGAATGATTATCAGGAACTTATAAAACAGTATGATGCCATAATTGAGAATTCTGGATGTAAGTACTATATAATTGTGGGAGATACGGATGACCCGGGAACATCACTGGCAGATACAAATCAGGGAGAACGCAACGAAGATGGTACAAGAATTGGTACAGGAGATACATCTTGGGAAGCAACTTTAAGAGAAGCCTATGGGGAACATTTTATTAATATGCGTGCTTACCTAATAAAATATGGACTTAAGGACGTAGGTCTTGCACGCACGAAACAGGAAAGAAGGATGGCAAGAAATGGATTAATACCGGAAAGATTAAGAAGTGACTGGACACATTTTAATTCTTATGGATATTATTCAAAAGGCTTGGCAATTTATAAAAAAGGTGTAGAATTAGGTTATTGGCAATAAAAGTAACAAATTACCTGTTCTTTATGTAAATTTTTATGCTAAATAGAAGACAAAAAGTGGTTTAAATTCGTATATATAATCAGATGAGAAACTTACAAGGGACAAGCAGGTATGAAAAAAGACCCTGATTGAAATGGTGAACAAAATGCTTAAAAAGAAAATATCGTTAATTAGTAAACAGGTAAACAAAAAAATTTTGTTAAGGATAATAGGTGGAATTACTGTAGTAGGAGCGATTGTGGCTGTTATATTTGTTGCAATGCATAATTTCTATAATACAGAACCTATTGAGACAGATGCAGAGGAAACAACCTGTCAGGAAACTACTACATTTAATTATATAGAGACAACAACAGACATTGTTGAGGAAGAACAGGAAGAAACATCAGAGGATGCTACAGAAGAAGTTCCTGAAGAGGAATTGGAGAAGTTTTTTGAAGAAGAGATTGCAACAGAAGACCAGGAGGCACTGGAACTTCCACCAAGAGATTTTGATAACAGAGTTATTCCATATGATGGAAAAAAGAGAACTATTTCCTGTTATGGAGACAGTATGATGCAGGGTGCATGTAGTGATTATGTTAAGGCTGTTGTTAACGGGAAGGATATTACGGGTTGGACCACACCATATTCATTACAATATTTTACGGGAATCAGGACATACAATTTCGGAGTGAGTGGTGAAAATTCACTAGAGATTACCTACAGAGCGGGAGGAGAACTCCTTTATATAGACAGAAGTGTGACAATCAGCGAAGATGTATCTGCAGTTGTTGCACTGTTGGACTCTTCTGGGAACAGGATTACGAGGGCTGAATACAGCGGATATGGAATTGAGGGTAATAATTATCCTAACACTATGTATATTGGAGGATATCTCTGTAATGTAGAAAATGTTGAAGATGATCTGGTAAGGATAAAACTTGTAAAAGGTTATGCAGCATACAATAATGTTACTTATAGTAATGACATAGAAGAAAGACAGCAGGAAACAACAGGGGTGGATATTTCAGCCACTGGAAATTATAATGAAACAACATCAACATCTTCTAATGGTGAGACCGGTTCAATTACAGAGACAACAAAGGAAACGAAGCCACAGGAGACAACAACAGTTCCTGAGACAACAAAGGTTCCTGAAACAACAACTCAGATTCCAAAAATTGAAAGTGTGATGTTTGAAGCTGGAACTGTAGCAAAATCTAAAGTGTCGGTGGATCATCAGGATGATATACTCATTCTTGAGATTGGCAGCAACGGAGGATGGGATAGTGATTATCGACAGCTTATAGCACAATATGACTCAATTATTAATAATTCCGGTTGTAAGTATTATATTATTGTGGGTGATACAGATGATCCCGGAACATCAATAGGGGACAACAATCAGACAGAATTTGATGATTCGGGCTCCTATGTAGGTATTGGTGATACATCCTGGGAGGCTGCACTACGGGAAGCCTACGGAGAACATTTCTTTAATACAAGAGTGTATCTTATAAAGAACGGATTAAGTATATGCGGATTAGATGCAAACAGACAGGATTTGGATTATTATTTAAGGGGTGATATTTCACCTCAGTTAAGAGCTGACTGGACTCATTTTAACGCTTACGGATATTATGCAAAGGCACAGGGAATTTACGAAAAGGGCAGAAGCCTGGGATATTGGTAGAAAGCATACGGAATAAAAAAGGAAAAAAGGTGAAAAAGGGGTCAGACCCCATAAAATTTTTATAAATTTTTTCGAAAAAAGTTTATAAAAATTTTATGGGGTCTGACCCCTTTTATATAATAATCTATTTTGTTAATTCAGAAGTGCAATGAGGACATCTGGTGGCTTTAATATTTATTTCGCTGAAGCAGAACTGGCATTTTTTGGTAGTAGGAGCAGCTTCCTCCTTTTTGTGAATTTTTTCTGCGGCCTTGTTAAATGTTTTTATTATGCAGAATAATACAAGAGCAACGATTAGAAAGTTAATAACGTTGGTAATAAATTTGCCATAGTAAAGAGTTGTATCACCTATGAGTTTTACAGACAACTGATCAAAATTGACGCCGCCAAATAATCCCAGAAAGGGGTTAATAATGTCAGAAACAAATGATGAAACAATTGATGTGAAAGCGCTTCCGATGATAAGACCTACAGCCATATCCATCACATTACCTTTGCTGATAAAAGTTTTGAATTCATTAATAAATTTTTTCATTAAAGTACATTTCCTTTCAAAATTTTTGTACAGAATAATAACATTCCTGTTTGATTATATCGGCTACTGTATAAAAAAATAAATATAGAATAAGATTTTTTTCGGAAAATTTTTCAGAAAATCAATAATATGAAGCCGGATTTTTGCAATTGGGTGATTAGTGGTGATATAATAGGAAACATGGTATAGGATATAAAATCATTTGTAAAATACTATATGAAGATTAGCGGGAATCAGGTTGTGAAAAGGAGTACTGTTATGACAAAGAAACAGCTTGCTTTAGAGGTTATAGACAGACTGGCAAAGGAATATCCGGATGCCGGGTGCACTCTTGATTTTGATGATGCATGGAAATTACTGGTTAGTGTCAGGCTGGCGGCCCAGTGTACAGATGCACGTGTTAATGTGGTTGTTGAGGGATTGTTTGATAAATATCCGGGGATTAAAGATTTGGCAGAGGCCCCGGTGGAGGACATTGAAAAGATTGTTCATCCCTGCGGATTGGGAAAAAGTAAGGCGAGAGATATCAGTGCCTGTATGAAAATGCTCCATGAGCAATATAATGATAAGGTGCCGGATGATTTTGACGAGCTTTTGAAACTCCCGGGAGTGGGTAGGAAAAGTGCCAACCTTATAATGGGAGATGTATATAAAAAACCCGCGATAGTAACAGATACCCATTGTATAAGGCTTTCTAACAGAATTGGTCTCGTTAAAGATGAGAAGGACCCTAAGAAGGTAGAGATGGCATTATGGAAAATAATTCCTCCGGAAGAGGGAAGTGAATTATGTCACAGACTTGTATATCACGGAAGAGAGGTGTGCACTGCAAGGACTAAGCCCTACTGTGAAAAATGCTGCCTTAATGATATATGTAAGAAACAGGGTGTAAAATAAATCAGACAGAATTCAGAAGACAGAAGTTAATTATATTATTGAAAAAATCAGACATCAACGGCGGATAACCGTATGATAATATTTAATTTTTCAGGAGGAAAAGGAAATGCAGTTTGAGGTATTACAAAAAGAAATGATAGCAGCTATGAAGGCAAGGGATAAGGCAAGAAAGGATACCATTTCAGTACTTGTATCAGCAGCAAAGAAGAGCGCCATAGATGCAGGATGCAGAGAGGAAATTCCTGAGGATATGGTGGATGCAGCTATATTAAAGGAAATAAAGAGTGTTAAAGAGCAGATAGAAACATGTCCGGCAGACAGGACAGAATTATTGGAAGAATATAAGGCAAGACTGGCAGTTATGGAAGAATACGCACCTAAAATGCTTTCCGAGGAAGAGGTTAAGACCATTATTACAGAAAAATTTGCAGATGTAGTGGCTACTAAGAATAAGGGTCAGATTATGAAGGCTGTTATGGGAGAACTTAAAGGAAAAGCTGACGGTAAAGTTATTAATCAGGTTGTTTCAGATCTGTGTAAGTAATGAAAAATTTGGCAGAGGTGCCCGGGGAAAGAGAGTTATATATGAAATCCAACTATAAGATGATTATTGCCTATGATGGCTCAAGATATTACGGATGGGAGCATCAGCCTAATACGGATATGACTATCCAGGGAAAATTAGAATCTGTTCTTTCAGAAATGACAGGACAGGAAGTAGAGGTTATCGGGGCAGGAAGAACAGATGCAGGAGTGCATGCAAAGGGTATGGTTGCCAATGCTCATTTGGAGACAGATATGTCTGAAAAGGAAATCTGCGATTATATGAACAGATACTTACCGGAAGATATTTGTGTTATGGAGGTAAGGATTGCCTCAGACAGATTTCACAGCCGTTATAATGCAATGGGAAAAACTTATTGTTATACCTGTTATGTAGGAGATAAAAAACCGGTATTTAACAGGAAATACGTTCATATTACGGAAAAAATGCCGGATGTGGAGAGTATGAAAAAGGCAGCAGAATATCTCGTTGGAGTACATGATTTTGCCAGCTTCTGCGGAAATCCCAAGATGAAAAAATCTACAGTAAGGGAAATATATTCCATAAGTATTTCTTTAAAAGGATCATTTCTAAATCTTACTTATCATGGCAGCGGATTTTTGCAGTATATGGTAAGAATTTTATCCGGAACATTATTGGAAGTAGGTTATAAGAAGAGAACACCGGAAAGTATGGTGGAACTTCTGGAGGCACGGGACAGATCTCAGGCAGGGCCTACAGCACCGGCTAAGGGATTGAGTTTAATTAAAGTGGATTATTCAAAGAACACAGAATAATATTCAAAATGTTTTGCATGAATTAAGAGGATTAAAAATGGATAATAAGACGATGATGCAATACTTTGAATGGTATCTTCCGGACAATGGATTGCTTTGGAGAAAAATTATAAATAATGCACAGGGGCTTAAGGATGCAGGAATTAATATGATTTGGCTTCCCCCGTCATATAAGGGAGCATCGGGAAAAAGCAGTGTGGGTTATGATGTTTATGATACATACGATTTGGGAGAATTTGACCAGAAGGGCAGCGTATCAACTAAATATGGTACAAGACAGGATTATCTTCAGGCGGTTAAGACTCTCAAAGAAAATAATATACAGGTAATAACAGATATTGTTCTCAATCATATGATGGGAGCAGATGCTTGTGAGCAGGTTACTGTCACAGAGGACGACAGCAGTAACAGAGAACGTTGTATAAGTGACAGTTTCGAAATAAGCGCCTGGACAAAATTTGATTTTCCGGGAAGAAATGGAAAGTATTCAAAGAAGGTCTGGGATGCATCAAATTTCAGTGGAACAGACTGGGACAATGATAGTAAGCGTAACGGAATATTTCTTTTTGAGGGAAAGAACTGGAATAAAGAAACAGATCAGGAGAATGTTAATTATGATTATCTCATGGGTGCAGATCTTGATACAGATAATAAAGATACTGTTAAGGCTGTAACAGATTGGGGAAAATGGTATTATGATACCGTGGAAATGGATGGATTAAGGCTTGATGCTGTGAAGCATATCAGCTTTGATTTTTATAAAAACTGGCTGAAAAATATCAGGCAGCATGCAGGTAAGGAGCTTTTTGCAGTAGGGGAGTACTGGGCAAGAGAAGTGGACAAAATGACTCATTATCTTGATGTAGTGGATAATTCCATGAGTTTATTTGACGTAACTCTCCATTATTCATTTTTAAGAGCAGCTACCTCTAACGGCAATTTTGATATGAGTACATTATTTGCGGACTCACTGGTAAAAGCACGGCCTGATAATGCAGTCACATTTGTTGATAATCATGATACACAGCCGGGACAGGCATTGTATTCTTTTATACCGGAATGGTTTAAGACTTCAGCATACGCATTGATTCTTCTTCACAAGGATGGAATTCCCTGTATATTTTATGGGGATTATTATGGTATAGTTCATGATCATGTAAAACCTGTGGAAGGATTAAGAAAACTCATAAAAATAAGAGAAAAGTATGCCTATGGTGAGCAGATTGATTATTTTGATAATTGTAATCAGGTAGGCTTTACACGATTAGGGGATGAGGAACACCCTAATTCGGGACTGGCTCTTATTGTTACGGATGAAACCGCAGGAACGAAGCGCATGAAGGTGGGAAAACAATTTTCGGGCAAAAATTTCTATGATGCCTTAGGACATATTAACAGTCCTGTTACCATTGATGAAGAGGGCTTTGGTGAGTTTATGGTTATTGATGGCTCTGTGTCAGTATGGCTTGTAGAAGAGGCTTATGACGAAATGTTTCTATATGAATAAGCTTATAATAATAAATGAATATCAGTAAACGGATATAAATATTTAGTATTTTACAGCGTGGCATTTATGTGAAATTACATAAATTTGCCACGCTATTTTAATGCATCTTCCCGGTATTAAACGGTAATTTTCATAAGTTCGTTATATTTTTCAACGATATTATCTTGATACTTCATTACCTGCAGCAGAGAATGCAAGTTTCATAACCTCGTCAACGGATACAAGATTAAAGTCACCGCTGACAGTATGCTTCAGACAGCTTGCTGCATTAGAGAATTCAACAGCTTTCTGTGGGTCAAAATCATTTATAAGGCTGTAGATTATACCTGCACAGTAAGCATCTCCGGCACCGATATAATCCAGAATGTTCATAAAGTATTCTTTACTGTAATATGCCTTGCCTTCTGTATAAATCATTGACTGAAGCTTAAATGTTGTAATTGAAGTCTCAGTTCTCCATACGGAGGCAACCATTTTGAAATTAGGGAACATCTTAGTAAGTTCTTTTGCAATATATGCATTTTTTTCTTCGTTGGAATTAGAAGCATCCATACCGAAAATTCCAACTGCATCATCTTCATTTGCAATACAAATATCCACATATTTACAGATTTCACTCATGACGCTAAGGGCTTTGCTGCTTGACCACAATTTGCTTCTGTAATTAAGGTCGCAGCTTATTGTAAGCCCTTTTTCTTTAGCGGCTTTACATGCGTTAAGTGTAACCTTAGCCATTGTATCGCTTATTGCAGGAGTAATTCCTGAGAAGTGGAACCAGGTTGCATCTTCAAATATTTCATCCCAGTTAAATTCTGATTCCTCGGCAAGGGCAATAGCTGAACCTAAACGGTTATATATAACGTTAGTAGGTCTTTGGCTTGTCTTCTTCTCTAAAAAGTAGATACCAATCTGCTCTCCGCCTCTTATAATATGTTCAACACCAACACCATATTTTCTTAAGGAATTAACGGCACTCTGTCCGATAGTGTGTGATGGAAGTTTTGTGACATAGCTTGTCTCAACACCAAAATTTGAAAGAGATACGGCTGTGTTGGCTTCTCCTCCGCCGTAAACGGCTTCGTAAGTATGAGCCTGTGTAAATCTTTCGTTGTTCTCCGGAGAGAGCCTGAGCATCAGCTCACCAAATGTTATTATTTTCTGTTTCATTATGTAACCTCGATTCTAAATTTAAAAATTCAGGACCCGTTCTTAAGTTATGAACAGGATTGTAAACTGCAAAGCAGAGGTGATATATTCCTGTTTAATATACACATTTACGTATTTTATCATAAAAAAGGAAAAAGAAACAGAAAATTTTGAATACTTCACATTTTTTTGTTATAATCGTCATCAGTTGCAGATTATTAAGAAAGCATCGTTGAAATTGTGGGGTTGCAGTATGTTAAGAAATGTGAGACTGGAAGATATTTCGGATGGAAAATTGTATAAAGAGAATGATATGGTGCGTACTGACACCTGCAATTGTTCGGGATGTAAGAAGGTATGCTGTATAGGAATGGGAAAGACGATTATACTTGACCCTTATGATGTATGCCTGCTTACTTGTGGTCTTAACACAACATTTGAAGAATTGCTAAATGGTGCTTTGGAGTTAAATGTTGTGGATGGGTGTATCCTTCCTAATCTTAAAATGAGAGAAGAAGATAATGCCTGTTATTTTTTAAGACAAGATAATCTGTGCAATATTCACAGTATAAGACCGGGAATATGCAGAATGTTTCCTTTGGGAAGATATTGGGAGGATGAAACAAAATTTTCATACATTTTTCAGACAGGGGAATGTAATAAGGAAGAACTGGCCAAGATTAAAGTGAAAAAATGGATTGGAATAGATGATATTTCTACATACAATGAATGTGTTGTTATGTGGCACAGTTATATGGCTGCTATTAGGGAATCTATGGAAAATCTCAATGATGAGCAGAAGAAAATTCTTAATATGTACAATTTAAGGACATTTTACCAGACACCATACATCGGAATGGAGAATTTTAGAATGGAGTTTTCGGACAGGATAATAAAAGCGAGAGAAATGTTCGGGATATAGATTATAGAAAATAATTGGTTATAGAAATCGTTTTAGTATACAGAAAATGTTTGGGAGGAATTGTTTATGAAAACTGAATTGTTTCATATAGGTGGATTTGAGGTTCACGGATACGGATTTATGATTGGAATCGGATTTATTCTTGCCTGGATTGTGGGAGAACTCAGAGCTAAGAAAATGAAAATGAATGCTGATTCAATTCTTGATTTAGCGATCATTGCGGGAGTTACAGGCTTTCTTGGGGCTAAACTGTTATATATTATAGTGGAATTCAAGGATTTTCTGGCGGATCCTATGGGAGTTATCGGTTCTTCAGGATTTGTTGTTTATGGCGGTATTATAATTGGAACTGTATGTTGCGGATTGTATACCAGAATTAAAAAGCTGTCGTTTCTTGAATATTTTGATCTGGTAATGCCGGAAGTTGCCCTTGCCCAGGGCTTTGGACGTATAGGATGTTTTCTGGCAGGATGCTGTTACGGAAGACCCACGGATGGAGTGTGGGGTGTTGTATTTCCGGAAGGATGTTATGCACCTGCGGGAGTTAAACTTATTCCAACACAGCTTATATCGTCGGCAGGAGATTTTCTCAATATGGCGATTCTCATTTTTATCGCATCCAAATTCAGTTATACAGTTGCGAAGAATAGAATTAAAGCCGGGGAGGATAATGTTAAGCATTTATATCCGGGAGATATAGGATGCATCTATATTTTCATATATGGAATAGGAAGGTTTCTCATTGAATTCTTAAGAAATGATTACAGAGGCGAAATTGGTATTTTTTCAACATCCCAGTTCATTTCCTTGATTGTAGTTGTATTCGGTATAGTTGTAATGGTGTTAACAAGAAAAGTTGTTAAGCTTAAGACAGTGGAAGAAATCCGCAGTGAAGAGTGTAGCAATGAGAGCAACGAAGAGAATAGTGAAGAGTAGAAGATACGTAAGGATTTTGAAAGGTTATTATCAGAGATGAACAAAAATAAATTCAGATTAATGGCGCCATGTTATTTTGCCTTTTTTGTAAGTGGAGCAGTGGTGCTCTTGGTTGGAGCTATACTTCCATATTTGATTGAAGAGGCCAATATAAACTATAGTATTGCAGGAAGTTTTTTATCAGCCTATGCAATAGGAAATCTGATGGCAAGTTTTATTAATCCTCTGATTGTAAGCAAAATCGGAAGAAAAGCAGCAACAGTGATAATGTCATCTTTAGTTCCTGTTTCATTTTTAGTAATTACATTTGTACCGCCTGTTCCGGTAATATATGGAGCTTTTATCTTTGCAGGTATTGGAAGAGGTTCGGTAAGTATTATTAACAATGCTATTGTGAATGATAATTCAAATGGAAAACCTGCATCATTGAATCTTCTTCATATGACTTTTGCGGTGGGAGCATTTTTAGCACCTTTTCTTACGTCCCTTTATATTGGAGCCGGACTTAACTGGAAAGCTATAGTATATACCATGGTAGTTGCCTCTGCCCTTGCAGTGGCAGGGTATGCTTCTATGATAATGGACTATAACTGGCCTAAGGATTCTAAAAAAGGAACAAATACAGAAAGTAAGAAGTTTTATAAGAATTCTTCATTTTATATTTGCGGATTTTTACTTCTTTTATATCTTGGACTTGAGAACTGTGTAAATGGATGGTTTGTTACATATTTCAAGGGAATGGGAATCATGAGTGATGCTTATGCCACTAATCTTGTGTCCATAACATGGATTATGGTAATGATAGGAAGATTATTAACAGCAAGACTTTCAACAATTGTGGACAAGAGAAAACTCGTAATGGCTTATTGTATTGCAACTGCTGTATTTTTCTTTATGTTGACAGCTACTGAGAATCTTGCAGTGATTACTATAGCTATAGCAGGGCTTGGTTTCTTTTTTGCAGGAATTTATCCAACATGTATTTCATGTGCAGGAAAAGCAGTAAGCGGCTCCACAACCGGAATGTCTATGCTTCTTGCGCTGGCAGCAGTTGGAGGAATTGTAACTCCTCAGATTGTGGGAACTGTGGCTGATTATACAGGTATGACGGCAGCAATGCTTGTACTTAGCTTTAATGCAGTGGGAATGCTGGTGCTGGCGGCCGTAAACCTTAAGAAGGGATAAAACAGGGTCAGACCCCATAAAATTTTTATAAACTTTTTTGGAGAAAAAGTTTATAAAAATTTTATGGGGTCTGACCCCTCCTATTTCATATTACAGAACTTTAGATAAGAATTCCTTAAGTCTTGCGCTTTTAGGATTTTCAAAAAATTCTTTTGGTTCATTTTCTTCATCAATTACACCGTTATTGAAGAACATGCATCTGGTTGCAACTTCCTTGGCAAATCCCATTTCATGTGTTACCACAATCATAGTCATACCTGATGAAGCTAGTTCTTTCATGATACTTAGAACTTCACCTACCATTTCAGGATCAAGAGCGGATGTTGGTTCATCAAATAACATAATATCAGGATTCATAGCCAGTGCTCTTGCAATGGCAACCCGCTGTTTCTGACCACCTGATAACATATCAGGATAAGAATCTGCCTTGTCTGAAAGCCCTATTCTTGCCAGGAGTTCATCAGCTTTTTTATTAGCATCAGCTTCTGACATAAGTCCCAGCTTAACCGGTGCCATAGTTATATTTTTCTTAATAGTCATATTAGGAAAAAGATTAAAATGCTGGAAAACCATACCGATATGTTGTCTTAATTTATTTATATCAACATTTTTATCAGTGAGGTCTGTGCCCTCATAGATAATTTGTCCCTCTGTTGGTGTTTCCAACATATTTAGTGATCTTAAAAATGTGGATTTACCGCATCCTGATGGACCGATAATTGCTATTACTTCACCTTTTCTTACAGTGGTATTTATGTTGTTCAAAACCAGATGATTACCGAAAGATTTCTTTAGGTTTTTAACTTCAAGAATTATATTAGTGTCGTTCATTGCTTCTTAATCTCCTTTCCAATTTCTTTACAAGTCCCGAAAGAATCATAACAAGTACAAGATATATAATTGCCACACCGAAAAGTGGAAGCATTGGATCATATGTTATACTTCGTATAATATCACCGCCACGGGTAAGATCGTTAAGACCTATGTAACCACTGATAGATGTCTCTTTAAGTAAGACGATAAACTCGTTGGCAAGGGCAGGTAATACATTTTTAAATGCCTGAGGAAGTATAACAGTAATCATTGTCTGCCTGTAGTTAAGACCAAGGCTTCGTGCGGCTTCAAACTGTCCGTTGTCAATTGACATAATACCTGAACGGAAAATTTCAGCAACATAAGCTCCGGAATTGATACCGAAAGCCAAAATGGCAACAATAATCTTATTGATTGAAACAGAACTAAAGATTACATAGTATATAATCAGGAGTTGTACCATAGTTGGTGTTCCACGTATTACAGTAAGATAAATGTTACAAATGAAATTAAGTATTTTCATATGACCGGTCTTGTCATGATTTGAACGAACCACAGCAATGAGGAAACCGAGAATAATACCTATAATTGCGGCAAATAAAGCAATTATAAGAGTGTTTCTTAAACCTGTGAGAAGATAATTATATCTTCCATCCTTGATAAAATCAGTCTTGAATTTCTCAACAAATGACATGGAAGATGTTGCTGCGTCGTCATCCCGGACAATGATAACCTGACTTGAGGTAGTGTATGGAATAGAAAAATCAATGTTTTTCAGTCGTTCTTCCGTAACAGTCATTCCTGAAATACCCATATCAGCTTTTCCGGATGAAACAGCTGTGATAATAGAATCAAATTCCATATCCTCAATAGAGATGTTCATACCAAGATAATCGCCGATAGCATTGGCAATATCAACATCAATACCAACAATTTTACCACCATTATAATATTCATAAGGCTCGAAATAAGCATTAAGAGCAATTGTGAGAGTGCCGTTTGTCTTGGATGTATTTTTAGATACATAAGATTCGTGACTTGCATTTTCACCTATATAGTTGTTGATAATCGCCTCAATAGTACCATCTGCCAAGAGTTTGTTAATGGCTTCATTTACAGATGCTGTGAGAGATGAATTATTTTTTGAAATACATATAGCATAATCCTCTGTGGTAAATTCCTCTTCAAGAATCTTTAATTCGCTGTTTGCACTTACAAAAGATTTAGCCGGCTGTTCATCAATAACAACGGCATCAACCTTTCCCTGTTTTAATGCCTGGATGGCATCATTTCCCTTGTTGTATCTTTCCACAACTGTGCCGGAACCATCTGTCTCGTAATCAGAAACATAGATGTCGCCGGTTGTTCCTAATTGAACACCAAGAGTCTTTCCCGGAAGGTCATCCACACCAAATACAGTGTTCTTTAGGGATTTATTTCCGCAACCGCCAAGAAGCAGTGCACAGGAAAGCCCTATTACCGTTATAAGACACAGTGTAAAGAATTGTTTTATAGAGTAGTGTTTTTTCATGTCTTAAATTTATCCTTTCTGAGTTGTTTATATGTTGTTAAATGCAAGATAATAATTGACATTTTGCAATCTCAACAATTATATACATACATTTGTGTTTATTTCAATTAAAAATGTGGATTGATTTCCTATTTGTTGCAGTTTCTTAGCATATCTTTATTTTCTAAATTATTATTGAAAATATTTTAAAATATTGTAAAATTAAGAAGTTAGGTTAATTTGACAGAGGAATTGATTTATGACTAAGAAAGATTTTGGAATACTCAATATTGTGTTTAGAACAGTTATTATATTGGCATTTTTTATAGGAGTGAGACTTGCTATAAATTTTTTAAGGACGCTTGCTAATTATGAATTAATGGACGGGGATACCCTGTTTACACAGATTTTTGCAATGGCAGAAAGTTACATGTTTTTTGTGGTCCTTATGGTTGTAGCTATGGTGTTTAGCATTCTTTTAAGAAAAGGTGAAAAAAAGAATGGAGTCATTATCAGAACAGTGGCAATAGGAGTGGCAATGATGGATGCCTTTGCATCATTTCCGGCAATTGTACAGATGGTGTACATTGGATTGGCGAAGGTTCCGGAAGATTTGTCCAGTATTGGATTTCAATTAACCCTTGATGAGGTTTATTCCATGAAAATAAGTGGATTTTTAATAGACAATCCATATTTATTTTACACTTACATGCTTTCTGTTGTGATTTTCCTGGGATTGACGATTACATCAGTTATATCTCTGGTTAAACAGCATAAGGATAAAAAGAATGATAATAACCAGTATAAGAGATATTAGAATTACTTCTGCCATCATGGAGAAAACTCCGGTGGCAGAATTTATTTTATAAAAATTTAATGGGGTCAGACCCCAATAAATTTTTATAAAATTTCCATTAATTTTTTATAAAGTGCCTGCGGAATGGAGGATAGTATGATTACAGTAACGCCGGATTATTATAAGGATTTCAAGTGTATAGCGGGAGAATGCACGGATACATGCTGTGCAGGCTGGGACGTGGATGTGGATGAGAAATCCTACAGATATTATAAAAGTGTAACGGGAGATTTTGGAAAAAGACTTAAGAGTGTGATGGTGCCTTCAGAGGATGGAGGATGCACATTTACCCTTAATGACGGAAGATGCCCTTTCCTTAATGATAAGAATCTCTGCGATTTGTACATTGCGTTGGGAGAAGATAAGTTGTGTGACACCTGTGATGAATTTCCTCGTTTTATTAATGAGTATGGTAACATCAGGGAAATTGGAATTGCTCCGTCTTGTAAAACAGCGGGAGAGTTGATGTTCAGCTACAGAGACAATCTTACATTTAATCAGGTAGAAAGCGATGAAAAGATAAGCAGTTACAATGACATAGATCCTCTTACCTATACCCAGTTAAAAACTGCCAGAAATATTGCTTATGAAATAGTCTCAGACAGAGGCTATTCTATCAGGGAACGAATTGTTCTTCTTCTATCTTTTTGTAAGGACATTCAGGGTTACCTTGATAAGGAAAGAGATGACTTGATTATTAATGTAAGCAGGAGATATGCAAGTTGCGAGTATAGGGACGACAAGATAAAAAAGCTTAAGGCAAAATACTACAATCCCAAAAAATGTTTCAATATTCCAAAATTCTTCAATACATTCAAAGGTATGGAAGTAATTAACCCGGATTGGAATATATACTGCAGAGAGGTTAAGGAATTTTTCAATAGCATTAAATCTAATGAAAAATTGAAGGAAATCTTCAAGGAATTCAACAGCTTCATGGAAGATAAAGAATTTGAATATGAGCAGTTATTGATGTACTATATTTACAGGTATTTTCTTGATGCCGTATATGACTACAACCTTCTTCTGAAGGGGAAAAATGCTGCGGTGGGATATATTGCATTGAAAATAATGGAGATAGCAGACCGCTATTTAAATGACGGGAAACTTACATTTGAACGGCGCGTAGATCTTGCCCATCTTTACTCAAGACAATTTGAGCATTCTTATTATAATTTTGAAGTGTACAGAGAATTCTTTTGCAGTAAGAAAATATATGGGTATTCAAATCTGATATCAATACTTTTAAGCATATAAAAATGTAGATGTTTGTGAAACTCTTTATATTACTGAGCAGTTGTGAAAATATACTATATTGCAAGCCAGGTGCTTTGCTGCCGCCGGTGCTTAGCGGCTGTACTTTAGCCGCTTATGCACCGCTGTGAGCAGCAAGCAGCGAGAGCGTGCCTGGCGGTAATATAGTATATTTTCACAACGTACAGTATAAAGAGTTTCACAAACATCTAATACAAAAGGCAATGAAAGGAAATGTATATGGCAAATTACCATAAATTATCACCAGAAATACAGGAAAGAATAACGGAGGACAGGAAAAATAACAGGATAAATCCCTATGCATTCAGGGATGAGGATGTTATAAGAAGAAATCCGGAGAGAGATAAGGCTAACCTGTGGAGACCCTCCTTTGTAAGAGACATCGAAAAGATTATGAATGTGCCATATTACAACAGGTATGCTGATAAGACCCAAGTTTTTTCATTTTATAAAAATGATGATATAAGCAGACGTTCATATCATGTACAGCTGGTTTCAAGAATTGCCAGAAATATAGGAAAAGCTTTGAATCTTAATATTGATCTTATAGAGGCAATTTCTCTGGGACATGATATAGGACATACTCCTTTCGGGCATGAAGGGGAAAGACAGCTAAGCGAGATTTATCACGCTGAAACAGGACGGTACTTTAATCATAATGTCCACAGTGTCAGGGTGTTGGATCAGATGACTCACTGGAACATAAGCCTTCAGACCCTTGATGGAATAATATGCCACAATGGGGAAATGGAACAGCAGGAATACAGGCCTTCACGACTGAATAGTTTTGAGGAATTTGACAAAAGAGTAGAAAGCTGTTTTGTTGACCAGAGCAACATAAAAAAACTGGTGCCTTGTACTCTTGAAGGCTGTGTAATGAGAATATGCGATATAATAGCATACCTGGGAAAAGACAGACAGGATGCAATGAAGTTGGGAATCCTGAGTAATAATGATACATTTACAACCGGTTCAATCGGAACGAGCAACAGTGAGATAATTAACAATCTTGTGGTGAATATTATAGAAAATAGTTACGGTAAACCATATCTTTCTATGGATGAGGAACATTTTGACACTCTCGTAAAAGCAAAGAAAGAGAATGGTATGCAAATATATGGAAATGCTGATATTAACAATATGTACAAGGAAAGCGTTAAGCCAATGATGGAAAGATTGTATTACACATTCCTGAAAGATGCGAAGGAACATAATACAGATTCTTACTTGTATAAGCACCATGTTAAACTTGTAAAGGACAATGACAGGTACGGCATAAATGTTCCGGATTATGAGAAGACGGAACCAAATCAGTTGGTTGTGGACTACATTGCCAGCATGACAGATGACTATTTTGTGGATTTGTACAACCACATCTTCCCTGATGATAAAGATAGGATTAAATATATCGGGTACTTTGACTGAAACAGAAAGGCGTGATTATTTTTATGAAAATGATTCTTAAGTATCTTAGCAGATATAAGAAGGAATGTGTTCTGGCACCATTATTTAAAATGCTGGAAGCAATATTCGAGTTATTTGTTCCATTGGTAGTATCTTCAATTATTGATAAAGGTATTGCTGATAATAATATAAAATATATAGTGCAAATGTGTTTTCTTATGCTTATCTTGGCAGTAATCGGTCTTGTCTGTTCCATAACTGCCCAGTATTTCAGCGCCAAGGCGGCCGTTGGATGTGCTACAGAACTTAGACATTCATTATTTAAGCATATACAGAGCCTTTCATTTACCGAAATGGATACAATAGGTTCCGCCACCTTAATCACCAGAATGACCAGTGATATTAATCAGGTACAAAATGGCGTGAATCTTGTGTTAAGATTATTTTTGCGCTCTCCCTTCATAGTATTTGGTGCGATGATTATGGCATTTTTCATTGATATCACCTCAGCCCTTGTATTTGTGGCAGCAATTCCTGTACTTGCCATTATCGTATTTGGCATAATGATAGGAACAAGACCTCTTTATGCTAAAGTTCAGTCAGGTCTTGATAAAATTCTTCAGATAACAAGAGAAAATCTTACTGGTGTGCGTGTTATCAGGGCTTTCAACAAGCAGGAGGATGAGACAGCACATTTTAAAAAATCAAATGAAGAGCTTAATTCTACACAGAAGTTTGTGGGAAAGATATCAGGTCTTATGAATCCTCTTACCTATGGGGTAGTTAATATATCAATTATTGCTCTTATTTATGTAGGTGCCATAAAAGTTAACTCAGGCGTCTTATCTCAGGGGCAGGTTGTAGCATTATATAACTATATGTCTCAAATATTAGTTGAGCTCATAAAGCTGGCAAATCTTGTAATTAATATTACAAAAGCTCTTGCCTGTGCAGGAAGAATACAGACTGTGTTTGATGTAGAATCAAGTATGAAAGATGGAACTTCGGGTGCAGATGAAAGCAGTAATGATGTACCTGTGGTGGAATTTAAAAATGTTTCTCTTACCTATAAGGGAGCCGGAGATTCAAGTATAGATAATATTGATTTCAAAGTGTACAAAGGACAGACAGTGGGAGTTATAGGAGGTACCGGTTCCGGTAAAACAAGTCTTGTAAGTCTTATTCCAAGATTTTACGATGCCACTGAGGGAGAAGTCCTTATAGATGGCACTAATGTTAAAAATATAAAAATTAGTGAGCTAAGAGACAAAGTGGGAATTGTTATGCAGAAGGCAGTTCTTTTCAAGGGAAGCATAAGAAAAAATATGCAGATGGGAAAGAGAAATGCAACGGATTCTCAAATAGATGAAGCTTTATCAATAGCCCAGGCAAAGGAATTTGTAGACCAGAAGAAAGGCAGACTTGACTACATGATAGAACAAGGCGGAAAGAATCTTTCAGGTGGGCAGAGACAGCGTCTCACGATTGCCAGAGCCTTAGTAAAGAAGCCTGAAATACTTATTCTTGATGACAGCGCCTCGGCCCTTGATTTTGCCACAGATGCCGCACTTAGAAAGTCTATAAAAAATATGGCCGATAATCCTACAGTCTTCATAGTATCCCAGAGAGCAGCCTCTCTTATGTATGCTGATATGATAATTGTGCTGGATGACGGATGTGTTGTGGGTAAAGGGACTCATAAGGAACTGTTGGAAACTTGCGATGTATATAGAGAAATTTACGAATCACAATTTAAGACGGCTGATACAGTAAAGAATGCATAGACCCAATAGTCAGAATGGAAGGTTAGTATGAGCAAAGACACAAAAAAAGTTCAGAAGAAAACATTGCTTAAAGTGTTAAAAAGAATAAAGAAATATGGAATATTCCTCTTCATTTCCGTATTAATGGCTGCGATAACGGTAGCATCAACCCTGTATGTTCCAATTCTTGTGGGTAACGGAATAGACTGCATAATCGGGAAAGATAATGTGGATTTTACAGCAATAACGTATATACTTGTAAAAATAGCCGTAGTTGTAGTAATTACGGCCGTATCCCAGTGGATAATGAATATATGCAACAATAAAATCACCTATCATGTCACAAGAGATATAAGAGATGAGGCTATGGAGAAAATACAAAAGCTTCCTCTTAGGTATATAGACAGTCATTCCTACGGAGAGATTGTCAGCCGTGTTATTGCAGATGTGGACCAGTTTGCAGATGGTCTTCTTATGGGATTCACACAGTTTTTCTCAGGTGTACTTACGATTTTAGGAACTTTGATTTTTATGCTTACGATAAATATAAAGATTACCTTTGTAGTAGTGTTGATAACACCTGTGTCGCTGCTTGTGGCAAGTTTTATTGCAAAGAGAACATTTTCCATGTTCAAGCTACAGTCAGAGACAAGAGGTGAGCAGACTGCATTTATCGATGAGATAATTGGAGGACAGAAGGTAGTTAAGGCATACGGATATGAAGATGATGCATTGGAGCAGTTTGATGAAATTAATTCCAGATTACAGAAATGCTCATTAAAAGCTATATTTTTCTCATCAATTACCAATCCATCCACCAGATTTGTAAATAGTCTTGTGTATGCAGGTGTAGCTGTTACGGGAGCAATTATCGCCATTAACGGAGGAATAACTGTTGGTCAGTTGTCCTGCTTTTTAAGTTATGCAAATCAATACACAAAACCTTTTAATGAGATATCTGGAGTTGTCACGGAACTTCAGAATGCTATTGCCTGTGCATCAAGAATGTTTGAGCTTATTGAGGAGGAGCCTGAAATTCCGGATTCTTCCCACGCTAAAGTAATCACTGATTACAATGGGGAAGTAGAACTTAAAAATGTGTACTTCTCCTACACACCGGATAAAAAGCTCATTGAGGATTTCAATCTTCACGTTAAGAAGGGCCAGAGAATTGCAATAGTTGGACCAACAGGATGTGGAAAGACTACGGTTATTAACCTTCTTATGAGATTTTACGATGTGGATTCAGGAAGTATAGATGTTTCCGGTGTGAATATAAAAGATATGATGCGTTTTTCTCTTAGACAGGGATTTGGTATGGTGTTACAGGAAACCTGGCTTAAGGCAGGAACCATAAGAGAGAATATAATTATGGGTAAACCGGATGCTACGGAAGAGGAGATAATAGAAGCAGCAAAAGCGGCCTATTCCTACGGCTTCATAAAAAGGCTTCCCAATGGATTTGATACTGTAATCGGTGAAGATGGCGGAAATTTGTCACAGGGGCAGAAGCAGTTGTTATGTATTACACGAATAATGCTCACTAAGCCGCCTATGCTTATACTTGATGAAGCAACTTCATCAATTGATACAAGAACAGAAATAAAGATTCAGAACGCATTTGCCAAGCTTATGGAAGGAAGAACAAGCTTTATAGTTGCTCACAGACTTTCCACAATACAGTCGGCAGATGTTATACTTGTAATGAAGGACGGACATATAATAGAGCAGGGAAATCATGAAGAATTACTTGCAGCCAACGGATTTTACAAAAATCTGTATGAGAGCCAGTTTGATACGGCAAGTTAGTAAGATATATTAAGTCAGAAGGATACAATCAATACAGTTTAAAATGTTCAAAATGCAGTGTGTTTAGTGCAGGAAAGGATATGTATGGCCTATATTGAGGTTAATGGGATAATTAAGAATTACGGAAAAACGGGCGTGCTTAAAGGTGCGTCATTCTATGTTAATCCGGGAGAGTGCGTGGCCATTGTGGGGGCCAACGGATGCGGAAAATCCACGCTTCTTGGAGTGCTTTCCGGAAGCCATAAGGCGGATGGCGGAAGTATGTCAATTAACGGGCAGTCGCCGTTTAAGAATAAAAAAATATTTTCCTCATATATAGGCTTTATTCCCCAGGAAAATCCCCTGATGGAAAATCTTACGGTGCTTGATAATCTTAAATTCTGGTATAGCGGAACGGGAAGAGATTTAAAGCAGGATCTGGTAAACGGTGTGCCTGCAGTATTTGGAGTTAATCAATACCTCAATAAAAATGTAAATGCTCTCTCGGGAGGAATGAAAAAAAGGCTGAGTATTACATGTGCTCTTGCAAAGAATCCTCCGGTGCTTATTCTGGATGAACCCGGAGCATCTCTGGACGTGGTATGCAAGCAGGATATACTCAATTACCTGGAGGCCTATAAGAAAAGCGGCGGAACTATTATTCTTACAAGCCATGAAGAGGGTGAACTTAAACTTGCCGACAGGATGTATCTTCTGAAAAATGGTATATTGGAAGAACTTAACGGAAATCCTGTAGGAAATCAACTGATGAGTATAATCAGGGCGTAAATGTATAGAATAGATTTTTAAGATTGGATAATTTATGAAAAAAAGTCTTATGTTATTTAAGCTGCAGATTAAAGCAGCATTTGGTTCTGTTGGAAAGATAATACTGGGAACTCTGGGACTTACTGTCCTGGTGGCTTTGGTTTCGATGGGCATTAATATGGCTTCACAGTCCGGGGACAGAGAGGAAAGAATGATAGTCGCCATTGTATATCCTCAGGATGATGACAATACCTACATAAAAATGGCCTTTAATATGATAAGCAGTATGGATACTGTCAGTGAAGTATGTGCCTTTGAACAGGTGGATAAGGATACAGCCTACAGAGGTTTAAAAGACGGAAAATATACTGCAGCGGTAATTATTCCTAAAGGATTTATTGATGATATCATGGTGGGAATAAATACCCCGGCAGAGGTTGTTTACAGTAAAAAAGGTGTTAACAATACTTCCATGCTTTTCAGGGAAATGCTTAATGCCGGTGCTTCGGATCTTAGCAGCGCTGAAGCCGGTGTATATTCATTGGATGATATATTTAATACCCTTCTTAAAAATAAAAAGAAATATATGACGGATGCGGAGAATGAGCTTAATGAAATATATTTTACCTATGCATTGAACAGATCCATATATTTTAAGGTGACAGATCTTTCCGAGAAGGAGGGACTGTCCACAATCCAGTATTATACATGTACTGCCATTATTCTTCTTCTTATGTTAAGCGGAATAACCTGTGCGGATTTGTTAAAGAGAGATAATAATGCTATAAGTACTGCGTTGAAAAGAGAGGGAATTCATGCAGGAACTCTTGGAGTTGCAAAGACACTTGGTGTAACATTGGTATTTATGTGTATTGGCACGTTTATAATGATTGTAGCGGTGATAGTGGCATCACTGATACCTTCCCTTTCAAGTGTAATAGGAATAAGTAATCCTTTGGAATTCATTACATCATTCTTACAGATGTTCGTGTTAATATATTCTGTGTTTGCATTTACATATTGTGTGTTCAGACTGGTGGGAAATCCTGTTTATGCAGTACTTATCCTATTCCTTGTGGGTATGTGTGAAATGTTTGCATCAGGCTGTTTTGTCACATCAGCCCTGCTTCCAAAACCGATCCGAACGGTGGGAGAAATTTTGCCCGCATCATGGTATTTCAGACTTACGGGACAGATAATTAAGGGTGGATTCTCCGCTACAATTGTTTTGGTGAATCTGTTGTATGATGTTATATTCATAGGAATTGCATCCCTGGCTGAAAAGGTTCAGAGAAATAATTAGTGAAAGGATTTATTCAATGAAAAAATTTTTATTCTGGTTTTATCTGCTTATAAAAAGACAATTGAAAAATCCTGCCATAACACTGTTTTTAATAGCAATTCCGGTAGCATCAACAATTATTGTAAATGTTCCGGAATTGAATAAATCGGACAAACCAAAGGTGGGACTGGTTGTCCTTGACGGGGATGAGGTAACCAGGGAAACTGTTAACAGATTGATTAAAGGGGATTATTCCGCCAGATTTTATATATGCCATAATGTGTCACAGCTTAAAGATGACATAATGGACGGAAAGGCAGAGTGTGGTTACATATTTGGTGATAATCTCAAGAAAAAATTGGACAAACGAAATTATGAAGGGGCTATAGAGGTTATTATTAATAAGTCCAATTTTATCAGTTCAATGACCAACGAAATTGTATTCTCATCAATGTTTAGAGCATATTCTGATGATATTGCAGTTAATTATATTAAAAGCAATAGTTTATTCAAGGAAATTCAGGGAGATGCCATAGATAGTATAGAAGAAAGCTATTCAAAATATCTTTCCAATGACTCCACATTTTATATTGATTTTAAAATGCTGGATGATGCATCACCGGAGGAAACTGTGGTATTGGAGGAAGAGAGCGCAAGGTTTCCTGTAAGGCAGATATTATCAATACTTATATACACAGCCGCATTATTTGGTGTGGTTCAATATTACATGGATAAGGAAAAAGGCACATTTGTTACATTGTCTATTGGATACAGAATCGCAGGAAAACCATTGTATGCTTTTATCGGAGCCGGCCTGTTTGCACTGTCATCCCAGATTACTTTGATTATAACCGGAGATGTTAATCTTCCGGGGGATATAGTCAAAATGTGTCTATATGTTATAGGGGTTACACTTTTTGCATGGCTTCTTGGTACAGTTATACATTCTGCAAAGGGAATGATTTCCGTAATTCCTGTATTGCTGATTGCCTGTATGGTACTGTGTCCTGTGTTTATTAATCTTACGGTTTACCTGCCGGGAGTTAAGTATATTCAGAAATTATTATTGCCATATTATATGATGTGATTTTATCCGCACCGGCGGTGTATAAGGAAAGGAGTTTTGGAAAGGGGAATACCATGGATATCTATGTAGCAGATGTAAATCAGTTGAAGAATTTCAGAACTCCTGCGTCAGATCTGACATTTTATGATGAAGGGCTAAAGATTGTGAACATGTACCGTTACAACAAAGTGCAGAGCCTTAAAAATGAAGATGACAAAATAAGAAGTCTGGCTGCAGGATTGCTCCTTAACTATGCTACAAGAGACTTCTTTGAAAAAGAGGCGGAAACATCCCAGGGAATCCCATCCTTAAGGAAGATAGATGTAGCATCACTTATAGATAGTTATAATCCGGAGTACGATTATGAAATTGAAACAATTATGAATGGAAAACCCGTATATAAAGATTATCGTAATATTAACTTCAGTCTCTCTCACAGCGGAGAATATGCCCTGTGTGGGATAGGGAATAATCCTGTGGGAGTTGATATAGAAGGTAACAGAAAAATAAATTTCAGAGTATCTGAAAAGTTTTTTTCGGATAAAGAAAAATCCTGGATTGGAAAGGATGAAGACAGGTTTTTCAGGATGTGGACCTTAAAGGAAGCATATGCAAAGCTCACCGGAGAAGGTATTGCAAAAGTAATTTCATCTATTGAGTTTATAGTGGAAGATGTAGTAAAATGTAACCAATATGGAGGAGAATCGAAAAACATAAATATATATGAATACAACCTGAAAGGTTACAGAATCGCTGCTCTTGAATATATGCGGAGATAAAAAAATACATTATATAATGTTAATGTTTTGATTACCTTAAATTCTACACATATATACACACAAAGGAGGAACAAGTTTATGTTTTGCAAGAAATGTGGAAACCAACTTACAGACGGAGATGTATTTTGTCCTAATTGCGGCACTGCTGTAGAACAGCAGGGAGTGCAGTCTTTTGCCCAGGTAACAAAAGAGGCGCAAAATATGCAGAATCAGCAATACGTTTCACAGCCTTATCCGGCTGCAAACGAGCCAAAGCCTGTAAAACAGCCTAAAGTACCTAAAAAGCCAAAGAAAATCGGACTTGTTGTAGTTTTAATGATCGTTGTAGCGATTGGAATTGCAGGTCTTGTGGCAGGACTCATCCTGTTAAACAGAGATGGAAAGAAACCGGAAGAGAGTAAACCGGCTGTTCAGGAAGAAAGCACACAAGTGGGAGATCTGGGTTATGAGGAAAATGCATTTTCAAAGACGCCCCTTAATCTTACTGCATTAAATAATCTTACACCGGGAAGCGATGAAAAGGTAAAAGCCAGAAATGCTGAAATCGCTACTATTCAGGCAGCCGTCAGCGGTGTTAAGAACTCAGCAGGGGAATCATATACAACAGTTGCGATTTCTAAGATTTCAGAGTATTTAAATGATGTTTCTAAGAGCCTTGATGAATTAAGCAAGTCAGGTACAAAAGTATCATATACAAAAAATGCAGATAATATCAGAGTGACCCTTACCAATGGTGGCTGCTATATGATTATTCCAAATGTTGAGGGTACAGATGAAGGCGATAATAGTGATGATATTAAGATTGCAACTTATCAGCCTTGCCTGTCAGGATACAGCACATCAATTTCAAAATATATGACATACATTGATGATGGAGCTGTATTAATTGATAATGAGTTTGACAAATATACTTTCAAGAAGGATGGCAGCAGTACAGATGACGATTATAACGATTCAGAGGTAAATTTTAATGCCTGCGCATCTGTAAGTCAGTATTATATGCTGCTTTGGCATGGTCATGGCGGATATGACAGCAGTGTAGGTTCATTCCTTCTTACAGGTGTTAAGCGTACAGAAGAAAATGATAAGAAATTATCTGCAGCAATAGAAAATAAAGAAATTCTTATGACTGCAGACAGTTATGTAATAACAGCAGCATTTATAAATAAGTATGTGGCATCAGACAGCCTTGAGAATGCAGTGGTTTATCTTGGAGCATGCCAGAGTGGTAAGGATTCAAAGCTTGCAAATGCTTTCCTTAACAAAGGTGCTGTTGCGGTTTATGCCAATTCAGAAACAATCCACACAACTTACAATCTTTCAATGATAAAGTCGGTATGTGAAGGACTTACAAAGAAAAATTCAACAGGCGCTTATAATTCAGTATCAGAAGCATTAACTTATGCAAAGAATATCAATGGTAATTATGATACAGGAGAATTAAGAACAACAGAAACTAAGCTGTTTACCAAGAAAGATGAAGATAAGAATTTTACTCTTGACTGGTATCAGAGTCACAAAAAGACTGACAAAGAAGTAACACTTGTTCTTGATGTATCGGGTAGTATGTCAGGAACTCCTATAACAGAGACAAAGAATGCATCTGTTAAGTTCGTGGAAACTGTACTTGGAGCCAGCGCAAAAGTAGGACTTGTAACATATGCAACAAATGTAACAATGGCCAGTGATTTTTCTCTTAATAAGACAACACTGGAGTCTAAAATAAATGCCCTTAGTGCCAGTGGCTCAACATACACAGAGGGAGGATTGGCAAAGGCAGCAGAAATGTTTTCAACATCATCATCAGATGACAAGATAATTGTCCTTATGAGTGACGGTCTCCCTAACAGAGGTAAGGATGGGGATGATCTGGTTGATTATGCACAGACATTAAAGGATAAGGGATATACTATTTATACGGTTGGATTTTTCAGTTCACTTAGCGGTTCTGATAAAGCCGGAGCTCAGGACCTTATGAATAGAATTGCATCACCGGGATGCAATTATGAGGTTAACAAGGCAGAAGATCTTACGGATTTCTTCGATGACATTGCTGCTCAGATTAACGGTCAGAAATATATGTATATTAAAGTTCAGGGACCTACTAATGTTACTGTAACAAGCGGTGGAGAAACTCTTAGTTCTTCCACAAACAGTTCAAGAACATCCTTTGGTTCAATCAGTTACCAGGAATCAACAGGAAGCAGTTCAGGTTCAAGCAGCTCAGGCTCAA
>JAUNPK010000016.1:0-27764 GCA_030536855.1 Eubacteriales bacterium | reverse complement strand
TGGTTCGGGCTTCGGAGGCTCAGGTTCAAGTGGTTCGGGCTTCGGAGGCTCAGGTTTTGGAAGCTCGGGAAGTACCGGACTTGGTGGTTCAGGCTCAAGTGGAAACGCATTTGGCGGAAGTTCATCATCCACTTCAACATCAAATGCTAATTCTAATGAGACCAAAATAATAAGACTTAAAGAAGGAACAGAATACAGCATTAGTATTCAGGGTACACAGGCTGGAACCGTACAGTACAGTATTAGTATCATGAATGAAGAGGGAGAGTATGTTGACACAAGAGTGTTTAAGAATATAGCTGTTAAAGCAGGAACTATGATAGATACAGTTGCTAAGAATTATGGAAAAATCATACTCAGAGTAGATGAAAATGGTGACGGCCATTATGAGAATGAATATGTTGCCGGAGAGAATGAGGAAGGCAAACTTGTAGACAAGACATTGCAGAAGGTTATGTTTATTGCAATTATATGTCTGGGAGCGGTTGAGGTTATTTTGCTGCTTATACTTGTAATCAAGCTCAATAAGAGAAAGAAGTACAAAGAGTATATAAAGAGTGGAATGGCAGCGGCTTAACCAGCTTAATCAAGTAAAAAAGAATCAGAGCCCGTAATTGCGGGCTCTGAATTATATTATGAACAGGAATGGAGTTTATTATGGCAGAATTAATGATAGGATGTCACTTATCCGTATCCAAAGGATTTTATCATATGGGTGAAGAGGCTAAGAGCATCGGAGGCAATGTATTTCAGTTCTTTTCCCGCAACCCAAGAGGAAGTCAGAAGAAAGAATGGGATTCTAAAGATATAGAGAAATACAATGCATTTGCAGTAGAAAATAATTTCGGACCGGTACTTGCTCATGCACCGTATACTTTAAATGCCTGTGGAAAGGATGAAGATGCAAGACAGTTTGTGTATGAAACAATGGCAGACGACCTTGAAAGACTGGAGGCTATTCCCGGTTGTATGTATAATTTCCATCCGGGAAGTCATGTGAGCCAGGGAAGTGAAGTGGGAGTGCAGTATATATCGGAGGTACTTAACAGGCTTGAAACAGGCAGATTTAAGACAACGGTTCTGTTGGAAACAATGGCCGGTAAGGGGAGCGAAGTCGGAAGAAATTTTGAGGAATTAAGAGCAATAATAGACAAAGTTCAGGATAATACTAATCTTGGAGTATGCCTTGATACCTGCCACGTATTTGACGGAGGCTATGACATTGTTAATAATCTTGATGGGGTACTGGATGAATTTGATAAAATTATTGGCCTTGACAGATTAAAAGCTATTCATATCAATGATAGTAAAAATCCTATGGGAAGCCATAAAGACAGACATGAAAAAATTGGCGAGGGTAACATAGGAAGAGAAGCATTTGAAAGAATAATTAACCATGATAAATTAAAACACTTACCATTTTATCTTGAAACGCCTAATGAGCTTGAGGGATATGCAAAAGAGATTGCGTTACTCAGAAGCCTTTATAAAGGTTAGACTTATGCGTTGACGTGCAATAGTTGATACTGATTATATAAGCATATAAATTTACACTAAAAAAGTACCATAATTTTAAAAATTAGGGTGGAAATTTATTGTATTAAGCTGTATAATAAGACAGAATTTATAATTTACGAGTAGGCGGTGTAGCCACCACCTGCTCGATTTTTTATTACAGGTGGTTGCCTTATGGCAGAAGGAGGAGAAGATGTCCGTTAAATACGTATTCGTTACTGGTGGTGTTGTATCAGGACTTGGTAAAGGAATTACAGCAGCTTCATTGGGAAGATTATTAAAAGCACGTGGATTTTCTGTTACAATGCAGAAGTTTGATCCATACATTAACATAGATCCGGGTACTATGAATCCAATTCAGCACGGTGAAGTTTTTGTAACAGATGACGGAGCTGAGACAGACCTTGATTTGGGTCATTATGAAAGATTTATTGATGAAAGTCTTAATAAGAATTCCAATGTTACAACAGGTAAGGTTTATTGGACAGTACTTCAAAAGGAACGTAGAGGAGATTTTGGCGGAGGAACAGTTCAGGTTATTCCTCATATCACCAATGAGATTAAGAGCAGATTTTACAGAGATTATTCTACTACAGACACTAAGATTGCGATTATCGAAGTGGGAGGAACTGTAGGAGATATTGAATCACAGCCATTCCTTGAGGCTATAAGACAGTTCCAGCATGAAGTGGGACATGAAAATGCAATTCTTTGCCATGTTACACTTATCCCATATCTTAAGGCATCAGGAGAGATGAAGACAAAGCCTACACAGGCAAGTGTTAAAGAATTACAGGGAATGGGAATTCAGCCTGATATTCTTGTATGTCGTACTGAGCATCCTCTTGAACCGGGAATTAAGGATAAGATAGCACTTTTCTGTAATGTGCCTAAGTCACATGTTCTGCAGAATCTTGATGTTGAGATACTTTACGATGCACCCCTTGCCATGGAAGAAGAACATCTGGCACAGGTTGCCTGTGAGTGTCTGCACCTTGATTGTCCGGAGCCTGACCTTGAAGAATGGAGAGCTATGTGTAAGGCTTGGAAAAATCCTACTAAGAAGGTTACAGTTGCTTTGGTAGGTAAGTATATTCAGCTTCATGATGCATATATTTCTGTGGTAGAGGCCCTCAAGCACGGTGGAGTATTTAACTCAGCAGAAGTTTTGATAAAGTGGGTAGACTCTGAGACAGTAACTGCACAGAATGTATCTGAGATACTTGGTGATGTATCAGGTATCCTCGTACCGGGTGGTTTCGGAGACAGAGGTATTGAAGGAAAGATACAGGCAATAAAATATGCAAGAGAGAATAAAGTTCCGTTCCTTGGTCTCTGCCTTGGTATGCAGCTTTCTATAGTAGAATTTGCCAGAGATGTAATCGGCTATGAAGATGCTCACAGCGTAGAGTTAAAGCCGGATACAACACATCCCGTTATTCATCTTATGCCGGATCAGGAAGGCATTGATGATATAGGAGGAACATTAAGACTCGGCTCATATCCTTGTGTACTTGATAAGGACTCAAAGGCTTATGAGGTTTATGGTGAAGAGACAATTCACGAAAGACACAGACACAGATATGAAGTTAATAACGACTACAGAAAGGTTCTTGTTGAAAATGGTATGGTTCTCTCAGGTATATCCCCTGACGGAAGAATTGTAGAGATGGTTGAGATTAAGGATCATCCTTGGTTTGTTGCAACACAGGCTCATCCTGAGTTAAAGTCAAGACCTAACAGACCTCATCCGTTATTCAGAGGATTTATCGGAGCAGCTCTTGATTATCAGAATAATCATTAATAATTGGGTTATATTGAGGGGAGACCGGTGTAATACCGGGACTGCCCCTCTTTTTACTTCATAGAAATCCTAAAATGTATATAAATTCTATAAAGGTTTTATTTTTAGGTTGATTTATAATTTCTGTTTTTTTATAATTAGCTTAATTTATTATCCGGAAGGGAAAAATACATTTAACCGGGTGGGATAATAAAAGCTTTTTGAGGAAATGAGGATATTCATGGATAATAATTACAACAACGGTAATAATTACGGCGGAATTAATAACAACGATAACAGAAACAATAATAATAGAAATAACGGGGGAGGCAATGATAAAAAACCTAAGAATGTTAACCTGATAATATTTATTATTATTGCTGCGGTTATTACATTTATTGCTTTGACAATGCTTAACAGCATGTTGAAAAATGCCACATATAAAGAAATTTCTTATGACAAGTTTATAGAAATGATTGACAATGGTGAGGTTGGTAAGGTTCAGTTAGAACAGGACCGAATTCTTATTACTCCTGTAGAGTCAGAACAGGAGAACGGAAAAATCAGTGGCGTAAGTTACACATATTATACTGGATATGTTGATGATGAGAGTCTAATTCCTTTGCTTAAGAGGAAGGGAATTGAATTTTCGGGATATATTCCAAGCTCAAGTTCATCAATTGTAGAATTTCTTGTTGCCTATGTCCTTCCATTCCTGTTTATTTACATTATTTTCGCATTTGTCTACAGAAAGATTTCCAAGGGCGGCGGAATGATGGGCGGCATGGGAGTAGGAAAGAATACTGCCAAGGTGTACGTTCAGAAAAAAACAGGTGTTACCTTTAAAGATGTTGCGGGACAGGATGAAGCTAAGGAATCTCTGACGGAAATAGTTGATTTCCTTCATAATCCTGATAAATACGCAAGGATTGGTGCAAAACTTCCTAAGGGTGCTTTATTGGTAGGACCTCCCGGAACAGGTAAGACACTTCTTGCAAAGGCTGTAGCCGGAGAGGCAAATGTTCCGTTTTTCTCTCTTGCAGGTTCAGATTTTGTTGAGATGTTTGTAGGCGTAGGTGCATCAAGAGTAAGAGACCTTTTCAAGGAAGCTACAAAGCAGGCTCCTTGTATTATATTTATTGATGAGATTGATGCTATTGGTAAGAGCAGGGATTCCCGCTATGGAGGCGGTAATGATGAGCGTGAGCAGACGCTTAACCAGCTCCTTGCCGAGATGGATGGTTTTGATTCATCTAAGGGTATTTTTATACTTGCAGCCACAAACAGGCCTGAGGTACTTGATAAGGCATTATTAAGACCAGGCCGTCTTGATAGAAGAGTAATTGTTGACAAACCTGATCTTAAGGGAAGAGTTGAAACTCTTAAGGTTCATTCTAAAGACGTGCTTATGGATGATACAGTTGATCTTGATGCAATTGGTCTTGCAACCAGCGGTGCTGTAGGTTCAGATCTTGCCAATATGATTAATGAAGCAGCCATTGCTGCAGTTAAAGATGGAAGAAAGGTTGTTTCCCAGAAGGATCTTTTCGAAGCAGTGGAAGTTGTTATCGCCGGTAAGGAGAAGAAAGACAGAGTTCTTAGCAAAGAAGAGAAGCAGACTGTGGCATATCATGAAGTAGGTCATGCATTGGTGGCAGCATTAAAGAAGAATTCAGAGCCGGTTCAGAAGATTACTATTGTTCCGAGAACAATGGGCTCTCTTGGATATGTTATGCAGGTACCAGAGGAAGAAAAATACCTTGAAAATAAGGATGAACTTATGACAAGGCTTGTTACTCTTGTAGCAGGTCGTGCGGCAGAAGAAGTGGTATTTGGGAAAATAACAACAGGAGCTGCCAATGATATTGAGAAGGCAACCAAGATATGCAAGGCAATGATAACCCAGTATGGAATGTCAGAAAGATTCGGTCTTATGGGACTGGCTACAGTAGAGGATAGATATCTAAACGGTACTGCAAGACTTGACTGCTCTGATAAGACAGCGGCTGAGGTGGATGAAGAAGTTAAGCAGATGTTAAAGGGTTGTTATGAGGAGGCAAAACAGCTTCTTACAGAGAATAGAGATGTTCTTGATAAAATTGCTCATTATCTGTATGACAATGAAACTATTACAGGTAAGGAATTTATGAGAATTTTCAGGGAGGCTAAAGGCATTCCGGAACCTGTTGACACCTCTAAATTTTCCATATCAGAGAAAGTTGCTGAGAGTGTAACATTTAACGAAGACGGAAGTTATTCCTCAACAGTTAAAGGTCCGGCAGAAAGTGATATCTGGAAAAATATCGGCAATGAGGGAAATATAGAAGTCCCTGTAAATGGTGAAAGCCAGGCAGAATCTGGAACAGAAGAAAATAAATAAATTTCTTAATGTCATATTTATCAGGTGATTATACAAAGTGTATGGTTACCTGATATTTTTTTATGTGTAGATTTCTTTGTATGGCAATATTAAGAGATATCATTTATAATTAGAATAGTTGTTTGAGGACAGGTAATTGACTTACGCAAAATAAGGGGGTTAAAGTGAAAGATATAGAATTGTACGTTTCCTGGATAGAAGGAATTGAGAAGGAAGTTCAAAAGGTGGTGTTTGGTAAGGAGAAAGTCATTGAAAAAGTTTTAATGGCTATTATCTCAAGCGGACATATACTTATCGATGATATTCCCGGAGTGGGAAAGACTACCATGGCAAATGCATTTGCAAGAGCTATGGGACTGGAAAAGAAAAGGGTTCAGTTTACGCCGGATGTCATGCCTTCAGATATATTAGGATTTTCCATGTATAACAGAAACACAGAACAATTTGAGTTTAAGAAAGGTTCTGTTATGTGTAATTTCTTCCTGGCGGATGAAATTAACAGAACTTCACCTAAAACACAGTCTGCTCTTCTGGAAGTAATGGAAGAGGGACATGTTAGTGTGGATGGTAATACATATGATTTACCAAATCCATTTATTGTGCTTGCAACACAGAATCCGGAGGGTTCAGTAGGTACACAAAAGCTTCCGGAATCACAGCTGGATAGATTTATGATATGTACAAGTATGGGGTATCCGTCTTTAGAGTCAACAGTGGAGATCATTAAGGGAAAGAGATTTAATCTCATGGAGAAGGTCAATCCTGTAATTTCCCTGGATCAGCTTATAACATTGAGAAATGCAGTGAAACAGGTATTTATTGAGGATGCTGTATGTGAATATATTGCAAAGCTTGCAGAGGCTTCAAGAGTACACGAATCAATTTCCTTGGGAATAAGCCCTAGAGGAACTGTTGCCATGGCTAATATTGCCAAGGGCGCGGCTCTTATGAAAGGAAGAGATTATGTGGTCCCGGCAGATGTGCAGGAGATTCTTTATGAAACCATGAATCACAGACTTGTATTCAATGCCATGGCCAAAGTTAACAAGGTTGATGTTAAAGATGTGATAAATGATATCGTTAAATCGGTGAAGGTGCCGGAGTTAAAGATTTATTAATGGGAGTATTATGTTGGTTAACAGACTTATATACATTTTGGTTTTGATTGGTGATATTGCAGCTTATGCAATTACAAGCAGTGGCAGTTTTTTGATTATTGCCATTATTCTTCTGTTGATTCCTATACTTTCAATTATATATATTTCCATAATGCACAATAAATCAGAGATTAGTATTAATTGTACTAATATTACACAGATTCGCGGTGAGCGGTTGGAGCAGATAATAACTGTCAATAATAATTCCAGATTGCCTATCGTTAATCTTAGTTTTTCCATAGGTATCAGATATGAGATTAACGGTGTCGTTGACATAAAACATAAAAGAGTAAGTGTGGCAGGATATGATAAGCTTGTTATTCGGGAAAAATTTAAGCTGGAGTATGTGGGAAAGATAGAGTCTGTGGTTATTAATACAATGCTTACCGATCCTTTGAATTTATTCAGGATAAGATTAAGGGAAGTGAAAGGCAGAGAGCAGATTGTAATGCCGGTATCTGCAGAGTTTGATTATTATTCCCTTAATGATTACAGACAGGAGATAAAGGAATCTAGCGAATATTCAAAGAAAAGAAAGGGTAATGACCCTTCTGAAGTATTTGATTACAGGGAATACGAGAATGGAGATTCATTAAACAGGGTTCACTGGAAACTTACTGCAAAATCAGACAATATTATGGTGAAAGAATTTTCTCAGCCAATTAAGAGTCCTAATATATTTCTTGTAGATTTAATTGATACAGGCAATAAAAAATTTATTAACGGAATATTTGATATGGTACATTCCCTTAGTAATCTTGCTATTTTAAAGGAGACATCTTTTAGTCTTGTATATTACAGTGAGAAAAGAGAGTGCTTAATGAGTCTTGATGTCAGTGGAAAAACCACTTATGAAGAGGCTTTGGGAGTACTGATAAGTGATAAGGTGGGAAATGAGTTAAAATCCCTTGATTATTATCTGGCAGAGAATACTGCTGACGGAAGATTGTATTATATTACCTCTGATACAGATGGTGGTCTTGTTGACAGAGTGAGCAGTCTTACCTGTGATGCCACTGTTTACTCAATCTGTGATGAAGAGAATGAGGGCAATATTATTAATTTGGGAAATGTGTCTGTATTGTCTGTTAATTACAATGATGTGAGATGGGCTATTGATAATACAGTTCTTTAAATTTACCATAGGAAATTTCCCTCTGGGGAAATGGATATATTAAAGAGGTATGTGTAGAGAAAATGGAAGAAATTGGAGATGGGTATGATAAATAAGTTGCGTGACAACTGGATATACATGTTTCTCTCAATAATAGGGAGCATGGGAATAACAGGTATATTTACTTCATCATTTTCTTTAAAAATGCTGAAGGGTTTTGACGTTGTATATTTCATAATATTGTCATGTGCTTTGTTTATTTTGTTTTCATTCTTTAGTGAAAAGAATAGACTGTTTGTCATGGCAGGGCTTCTTGCTATAGAAGGATTGATTGCAAGCCTTATGTATCGTAATGTGGGCGGAAGTATGGAAGCTCTCATATACGGAATGAATAAGGGGGAAGTAAACTCAGATTTGGCTAAACCGGATATGGCTTACATTATGATAGCTACAGGGTTAATTATAGTATTTGTTTATCTTGTGTTATCAAAATATATGCTGCCTTCAATTGCAGAATTTGCCATTCCTCTAGCCATATCATTATCGTTTAATTGCATACCAAAGTCTTTTTATCTTGTGCTTTTTATTATCTTTGTATTAATAGAAGTGATGCTTAAAAAGAATCCTAAAGATAAGTTTTATCCCATGGTTACAGCTCTTACACTGATGATAGCATTTGGGATTCTGGTGCTGTTTATTCCCGAAAAAAGAGGGGAAGACAATTTCATAAAGAAAATGTTTAACAGCATTTTTACTATGGAGGATAATGAAAAGCTGACGGCGGCAGGAGGCGTCAGTGGCGGAGAATTGGGACAGGTTGATTCCGTGGACACTAAAAATGTAAAGATGCTTACCCTTATGACCGGTAATCAGGGAACCATATATCTGCGTGGATACGTGGGAAGCGTTTATAAGGATAATTCCTGGAATGAACTTGATTCAGAAAGCTATAACGGTAAGAGTGACATTTTTACAAAAAGAGATATAGGTTTTGAAGTTTATAACCAGCAGGCTGCATTTTTCAGATATGCTGAAAAAGATGAAGAACTGCTTAAAAGTCTGTTTTCCGGTCTGGATAATTATGTATCAAATGTATCTAAAAGGAAGTATAGTGTGACCTATGAAAAACGTACAGAGACATTTTATTGGTATCTTCCTTATGGAAACGAATATTTTTCAAGCGGAAAAAGCAGCTATGACGGATATCCCACAGAATGTGATTCGGGGAAAATTTATGGTACGGAATATTCAAATAAGTTTTCTGCTGCCGATTTTAACGTGATTAAGGCTGTGGTGGACTCTTATTCAGGAGATGTATCTGATTTTGATAAATATGTACGGTGGGAGAAAAGATACAGAGAATTTGTGTATAAAAATTATACAGTGAATCAAGAGAAGGAAAAACAAAGCACTTCTTATGCTGTTAATGAAATTAAATCTGAATTAAATAACCTGGATTGTGATGAGAATGCCCGGTATAAGGTGTCTGTAATAGAGGCTGTAAGAAAATATCTCAATGAAAATTATACATATACATTAAGTCCCGGAGCTATACCTTCAGGAAGGGATTTTGTTGACGTGTTTTTAAATGAGAAGAAGGCCGGATATTGTACGCATTTTGCCACGGCCGGAACAGTACTGTTAAGAGAATTTGGAATACCGGCAAGGTATGTAAGCGGCTATCTGGTTGATACCTCCCGCAGCAATGATGTATTTGTTGAAACATCCCAGCTTAATATAGGGGGTAAAACTGTTGAAGACACATATAAGGTGAGTACTGTAGATGTGATGGACTCAGATGCCCATGCATGGGTTGAAGTTTATATGGATGGATTTGGATGGATTCCTGTGGAGTTTACCCCGGGTTATAACAATGAAGTAATCATAGATGGAGACCGGAAGGTAATGGAAGGTGGTCAGAATGAGGATAATTCTGACGGGTTGGTTAATAGTGGGAATCTGGAATCGGATGATGAAAAAGGAGGCGATACTCCTTTAAATTCAGATGTGGACAATGACGGAATAGCAGGATATGCAAAACCGGAACATTTTTACAGTTTTTCCCAATATTTTGAGTACCTGGGTAAGAGCGAAGGTATTATAGAGTTTGATATTGTCTGGGGACTTACTCTTGATTTGTTAATTAAGATATTACGAGTGATTGGAATTGTTTCAGCAATAATATTTGTAATAGGACTGATGCTTGTTATTGCAAGGGAAATAAGCTTTAGGAAGGTTAAAAGACTATTATCTGTGAACAAAGGGCAGACCCCTGAGGAAGACAGTGCACAGATAATGGATTTATACAGATATTTTACAAGATTATGTATGTTTTTAGGTGTTCCATTAAGAAAAGATTTGTCTTACGAAGAACATGTAAGACTTGTTGAAGAGAAATTTGACTGTTTTAAAGAGTGTGATGTAAGAAATATAATCACTCCGGCAGAAAAAATATCCTTTGGAAGAGGTAACATTGGCATGAAGGAAATGGGACTTGCGGTTGACACCGGGATTAAGCTTCGCAGGAGTATATATGACAGACAAAGTAAGGTTAAAAGATTGATTTTTAAGTATATTTATCACCTGTGATATGGTACAATACCAAGTGGCAGTGAAAGGAAAAATGGGGTGTTTAGGGAGGAACAGCATGGCTTTTACACATTTACATGTCCATACGGAGTATTCACTTCTGGATGGTTCAAGTAAAATTAAAGAGATTACCAAACGTGCGGCAGAGTTAGGCATGGACAGTCTTGCCATAACCGATCATGGAGTCATGTATGGTGTTATAGATTTTTACAAAGCGGCCAGGGATGCGGGAATAAAGCCTATTCTTGGTTGCGAGGTTTATGTTGCTCCGGGTTCCAGGTTTGATAAGTCCCTGGGAAACGGGGAGGATAAGTATAATCACCTTGTTCTTCTGGCTGAGAATAATCAGGGATATCAGAATCTCATGAAGATTGTTTCCAGAGGATTTACTGAAGGATTTTATTATAAACCGCGAGTTGATAAAGAACTCTTAAGACAGTACAGTGAAGGATTAATTGCGTCCAGCGCCTGCCTTGCAGGTGAAGTCCAGAGATTCCTTATGAAAGGAATGTACGAGGAAGGCAAGAAAGCTGCTTTGGAGTATGAAGAAATATTTGGTAAGGGTAACTTCTTTCTGGAGTTACAGGATCATGGAATTCCTGACCAAAGGTATGTCAATCCTCAACTTATGCGTATGTCCAAGGAAACGGGCATTGAACTGATATGTACTAATGATGTTCATTACACCTATGCAGAAGATGCCGATGCTCACGACATTTTGCTGTGCATTCAGACCGGCAAGAAAGTTTCGGATGAGGACCGCATGCGTTATGAAGGGGGACAGTTTTACCTTAAGTCGCCGGAGGAAATGAAGGAACTGTTTAAATATGTTCCTGAAGCTGTTGAAAATACACATAAAATTGCAGACAGATGTAATGTGGAGATTGAGTTTGGGGTTACAAAGCTTCCTAAATTTGAAGTGCCTGAAGGGTATACTTCATGGACATATCTTAATTATCTTTGCTACAGCGGTTTGAAGAAGAGATATCCTGATGAAGCTGCTGATATTTCTGTGGAGGATTTTGTCAAGATAGCAGAGAGTGAGGCTGTCAGTGACAGAAAAGATGCGGTTATCAAGGTGGCAGAGGATTCCAACAACATTTTTCAAAGACTTGCTTATGAGCTTTCAGTTATTTATTCAATGGGATATGTGGATTACTTTCTTATTGTGTGGGATTACATTAATTATGCAAAGACCCACGATATTCCGGTAGGACCGGGAAGAGGCTCTGCAGCAGGAAGTATTGTGTCTTATTGTCTTGGAATAACAGATTTGGACCCTATACATTACAGCCTTATCTTTGAGAGATTTTTAAATCCTGAGCGTGTATCCATGCCTGATATTGATGTAGATTTTTGTTATGAGAGACGTCAGGAAGTTATAGATTATGTTGTGGATAAATATGGCAAGGATTGCGTGTGCCAGATTGTAACATTTGGAACTATGGCGGCGAGAGCCGTAATAAAAGATGTGGGACGTGTTCTGGATCTTCCTTATGCCATGGTGGATAATATAGCCAAAATGGTTCCGAGAGAAATCGGAATTACAATAGATAAGGCAATTGCTGAAAATCCGGATTTGCGCTCACAGTATGAAAATGATGAGACTGTAAGAGATTTGATAGATAAAAGTAAGAGGCTTGAGGGACTCCCGAGACATGCTTCCATGCATGCTGCCGGTGTGCTTATAAGCGGCAAACCTGTTGAAGAATATGTTCCTTTGTCTACAGGCTCTGATGGTTCGGTTGTTGCCCAGTTTGTTATGACAACACTTGAAGAACTTGGACTTCTTAAAATGGATTTTCTGGGGCTTAGAACTCTTACGGTTATTAAGGATGCGGAAAATCTTATAAAAGAAAAAAATCCTGAGTTTTCCATAGATGGAATTGACTACAGTGACAAGGAGGTATTTGATGCAATAGGAACGGGAAAATGCGATGGTATATTCCAGCTTGAAAGTGCCGGTATGAAGTCCTTCATGAAAGAGCTAAAGCCGCGTAATCTGGAAGATTTAATTGCGGGTATATCCCTTTACAGACCGGGTCCTATGGATTTTATTCCTCAGTATATAGAAGGTAAGAATAATCAGGAGGCAGTAACTTATGACTGCCCACAGCTTGAGCCTATACTTAAGCCTACCTACGGATGTATTGTGTATCAGGAGCAGGTAATGCAGATAGTAAGAGATCTTGCAGGATATTCATGGGGACGAAGCGACCTTGTGCGTCGTGCAATGTCTAAGAAAAAAGCTTATGTTATGGAGCAGGAAAGAAAGAATTTTATTTTCGGAAACCCGGAAGAAGGGGTGACTGGCTGCGTTAATAACGGAATTGATGAAAAGACCGCAGGCAAGATATATGATAACATGATAGATTTTGCTAAATATGCATTTAATAAATCGCATGCAGCCTGTTATGCGGTTGTTTCTTTTCAGACAGCTTACTTAAAGACATACTATCCTGTGGAATTTATGGCGGCTCTTATGACATCTGTTATTGATAATACAGATAAGGTTTCGGGGTATATTTTTGCCAGCCGCCAGATGGGTATTGATATACTTCCTCCGGATGTTAATGAATCCCAGATGGAATTTTCCGTTGAAGACGGGAAGATACGGTTTGCTTTAAGTGCCATTAAGTCATTGGGCAGGCCTACTATCAGTGCCCTTATAAAAGAGCGCAATGAGAATGGAAATTTTCTTTCCATGCAGGATTTTGTTACAAGAATGGCACAGGAAGTTAACAAGAGAGCTATTGAGAATTTCATAAAAGCCGGAGCCTTTGATACATTTAACAATAACAGAAAAAGTATGATGCTTATATATGAAAAGCTTCTGGATAATGCAGTAAGGCAGGCAAAGGATTCCATGTCAGGACAAATGTCCCTTTTTGACCTGGTACAAGAGGAAGATAAAAAAGATTTTGAAATTCAGATTCCTAAGGTTTCGGAGTATTCAAAGGAAGAGATTTTGAATTTTGAAAAAGAAGTGCTTGGAGTATATGTCAGCGGGCATCCTATGGACGAGTATGTTGGTATATGGAAGAAACATATATCCAATGTGTCTACAGATTTTGCTTCTCCTGACGAATATACCAGTGTTGAAGGACTTAATTTTGGTGGGCCTGTAAAGGATGGTGATAAGGCTACCATTGGCGGCCTTCTTAAAGATAAGACGGTGAAGTCTACCAAGAACGGACAGCTTATGGCATATCTTACTATTGAAGATATAGTGGGAACTGTTGAGGTAGTGGTATTTCCTAAGAATTTTGCAGAGAACAGGGCTGTAATTGATAATGCTGATAAGGTTTTCGTATCAGGAAGAATACAGACTAACGGTGATGATTCTGCTAAACTTATATGTGAGCGCGTGATTGATTTTGATGCGGTTCAGAAGACTTTATGGATAAGATTTGAAAGTACACAGGAGTATGAATCCAAGAAAAATGAATTGCAGAATATTCTTAAGGATTCCGACGGCAGGGACAAAGTGATTATCTATTGCACAAAGGAAAATGTAAGACTTGCCCTTCCGGACAGCAAAACAATTAAGGTAACATCAGAGCTTTTGGATTCTCTTAAGAATCTTTATGGCGAGAAGAATGTTACTACAACCTAAGCATTTTTTTCATAAATTTTTCATAGATTATGTTGAAACCCGGCAGGGATATAAACCGGGATATAGGCTGGGGAAAATGGCATTCTGTTAGTTTTGAAATAATAATTTTAAAAAAATCTCCCTAAAAGGGGGATTTTTTTTATTAATTGTGGTAGTATAGAAGGGAACTTGGCGAAAAACATCAGATATGTGGCGCAACAAAGAGGTTGCATAAAAAGAAGATATGTGGCACATGCGTCTGTCATATACTTTAGGCGAAAGGGGAAGTAGTTATGGCAAAGGAAATTAAAACAATTGGTGTATTAACAAGTGGTGGTGATGCTCCGGGTATGAATCCGGCCATAAGAGCTGTTGTCAGAACAGCTATTAATAAAGGCCTCAAGGTTAAGGGAATACAGAAGGGCTACAATGGTCTTATTAATGACGAAATTATAGATATGGATAAGAAAAGTGTTGCAGATATTATCCAGCGTGGAGGTACAATTCTTTATACTGCAAGATGTCTTGAGTTTATGACTGAGGAAGGACAGAAGAAGGCAGCAGAAATATGCAAAAAGCATAAGATTGATGGTATTGTGGTAATCGGAGGAGATGGTTCCTTCAGAGGTGCACAGAAGCTTGCGGAGGCTGGGGTTAATACTATCGGACTTCCCGGAACAATCGATCTTGATATTGCATGTACCGATTATACAATAGGTTTTGATACAGCAGTTAATACAGCTATGGAAGCTATAGATAAGATTAGAGATACTTCAACATCCCATGAAAGATGCAGTATTATTGAAGTTATGGGACGTAATGCAGGATATATCGCTTTATGGTGTGGTATTGCCAATGGTGCAGAGGATATTCTGCTTCCGGAAAGATACGACGGTGATGAACAGGCAATAATAAACCACATCATAGAAGGACGTAAAAAGGGTAAGAAGCATCATTTAATTATTAATGCAGAAGGTATTGGTCATTCTACGGGTATGGCAAGAAGAATTGAAGCAGCTACAGGTATAGAGACAAGGGCAACGATTTTAGGTTATATGCAGCGTGGTGGTTCTCCAACCTGTAAAGACAGAATGTATGCATCAATTATGGGTTCCTATGCAGTGGATCTTCTTGCAGAAGGTAAGAGCAACAGGCTTGTGGCATACAAGGATGGCAGATTTACAGATTATGATATTGATGAAGCTCTTGCTATGACTAAGGACATCAATGATTATGAGTTTAATGTAAGCAATCTGCTTTCAAGATAAGACTACGGAGATTTTCTTTGAAAAACAAGGGGAATATATGATAACAAGCACAAGCAGTTCCCAGGTAAGACATGTGATATCATTACTTGGGAAAGCCAGAGAAAGAAAAAAGTATAAAGAATATGTAGTAGAGGGAGTCCGGATGGTATCGGAGATTCCCTCAGAGATGTTGGTAAAGGCTTATATTTCTGAAAAGTTTGCAGATTCCAATCCGGGGTTTGTGAAAGATTTTATCAGGAATAAATGTATTGAGAAATCTGCAATCGAACTTGTAAGTGACCATATTTTTAACAGAATGTCGGACACCAGGACACCTCAGGGAATTATGGCTGTTGTCAGGATGAGAGAATATTCTCTTGAAGATTTGATGGGAGAGAACCCTCTTATTATCGGCATGGAAAATATTCAGGATCCCGGTAATATGGGAACTATATTAAGAATGGGTGAGGCTGCCGGTGCTACGGGTGTAATGATAAGCAGTAATTCCGTAGACATTTATAATCCCAAAACCATAAGATCAACTATGGGTTCTTTGTACAGAGTTCCATTTATCGTTGTGGAAGATTTTCAGCAGGGGATAATGGAACTTAAGAATAAGAGAGTCAAAGTATATGCGGCGCACCTTGATGGCAGGAATTGCTATACGGAAGAGGATTATACGGGAGCTACAGCATTCATTATAGGAAATGAAGGTAACGGAATTACAGAAAAAACTGCATCAGAATGTGATACCTTCATAAAGATACCGATGGAAGGGCAGGTAGAGTCACTAAATGCGGCAATTGCATGCACTATCCTCAGTTTTGAGGCAGCAAGACAAAGAAGATAACCGGATGGAAACATGAAAAAGTTTCTGTCCGGTTTTTTTATGGAGTTAATGGGGGGTAATGGGGTCAGACCCCCTAAAATTTTTATAAAATTTTTGTTTATATTTTTTTTAGGGGGTCTGACCCCATTAAAAATCTATTAACTGTACTGAATTTTAATCAATTTGACAAAAATATGTAACTTTGATATTATACTTTCGTAACAAATCGTAACAAATTTGTAACAAATACAAAATGTTCGGTTTGCAGGCGCTCCCGCAAGTGCGCCGGAAAGGGAAAAACTTTATGAAACTTAGAAGTAGCAAAGCTGCTTGTTGTTTTGGAGTTGTGCTGGTTTTAGCAATGGGACCGGTGCTTCCAACGGTGACAGATGCCAAGTCTACCTATGAGCAACACGAAAGTACAATTACTGATACCGAAATAAAAGTAGCATCATTTTCATCCAATGTGGAGGATCACGTATCATTAGGATACCAGGAGGAACATGGAGCGTTCTACAAGAAGGCGTTAGCAGTCAGTGAGCCGTATCTTGAAGTATTTACAGAATGCAAAGATGACGCAGATGTAGCAGGACGTTTGTATTCCAATACACTTGTGGATATCCTGGAAGTTGATAATGGATGGACAAAGATAAGTTCAGGCAACTGCATGGGATATGTACCTAGCTCCAGCCTCCTTTTTGAAGCAGAGGCAGAGCAGTTAGCTGAAGCCATGGAAATTAGCGAATTTCTTACAGGTTATACACTTGAAGAAGCAGAAATTAAAGAAGCAGAGGAAGAAGCGGCAAGACAGGCTGAATTAGAGAGACTTGCAGCAGAAGCAGAGGCAGCAAGACTGGCTGAGGAAGCAAGAATACAGGCTATTATAGATAAAACTGTTTCAGGAACAGATTTCACATACAATCCTACAATGAGCTTAAGCAATGAAGAAATTTATATTCTTGCATGTATCATTGACTGGGAGGCAGCATATCAGCCATACGAAGGAAAACTTGCTGTTGCAAATGTTGTCTTAAACAGACTTAGAAGTTCAAGATATCCTAACTCAGTTTCAGCTGTTGTATATCAGAGATCACAGTTCTCCGGAGCATCAGACGGTGCCGGCGGACCATCATCAAGATTTCAGGCGAGACTCAATAACGGCCCACGTAACGATGAGTGTATGACAGCGGCTCTTGAAGCATTATCAGGAAAAAATAATGTTGGTAACTACACAGCGTTTAGAACGGTTGCATCAGCAAATATAAACGCAATGTCTGATTTCATGATAATCGGAGACCACGTGTTCTACTAAATAAATATCAAAATAAAAATGGAGAATATCATACCAAAAAAATGGTGTGGTATTCTTTTTTTTATAGTGGCAGAGATATGGTTTGGGGGAGACGTGGGGTCAGACCCCATAAAATTTTTATAAACTATTTGTTTATAAATTTTTTATGGGGTCTGACCCCACGCACTTGTATAATAATCCAAATTGAAGTAAAATAGGGCACATAGCTATTTGTGTCGGAGAGCCACAGGTGGCAGATGATAGCAGAAGAGAAAATGTTTTGGCAGATTTTTGCTATATGGCGAACGCTTAGGAATGGAGGATTAGCATGAATCTTAAAGGAAGAGATTTTTTAACATTAAAGGATTATACACCGGAAGAGATTGAGTATCTCATTGAGCTTGCAGCTAAGTTAAAAAAGATGAAGAAGGATGGGGTTGTTGAGCAACCGTTACTTGGTAAAAATGTTGCACTGATATTTGAAAAGACAAGTACAAGAACACGTTGTTCATTTGAAGTTGCCGCTCATGACCTGGGAATGGGTGTTACATATCTTGATCCTAAGGGGTCACAGATTGGTAAGAAAGAGAGCATAGCCGATACAGCAAGGGTACTGTGCACTATGTTTGAAGGAATTGAATACAGAGGTTTCGGTCAGGAAATTGTTGAAGAACTGGCAAAATATTCTTCAGTCCCTGTATGGAATGGCCTTACAAATGAATATCACCCTACACAGATGTTGGCAGATATGCTTACAATAAAGGAAAAGCTTGGAAGATTGAAGGGTGTCAAGTTCGTATATATGGGTGATGCAAGATACAACATGGGAAATTCCCTCATGATTGTATGTGCCAAATTGGGATTACATTTCACAGCATGCACAGCAAAGCAATACTTTCCTAATGCAGAACTTGTGGAACAGTGCAGAGAATGGGCCAAGGAGAGTGGCGGTTCAGTTACTCTTTCTGATGATGTTAAAGAAGCAACTAAAGGCGCAGAAGTACTTTACACAGATGTGTGGGTATCAATGGGTGAACCTGAAGAAGTATGGAAAGAGAGAATAGAAGCATTATCTCCATACCAGGTTAACAAGGCAGTTATGGAAAATGCGGATAAGAATGCAATATTCATGCATTGCCTTCCTGCTTTCCACGACCTTAAGACAACAATTGGCAAAGAAATTCATGATAAATACGGCCTTGATGAGATGGAAGTTACAGATGAGGTGTTTGAGTCAGAACAGTCTGTAGTATTTGAAGAAGCTGAAAACCGTATGCACACAATTAAGGCTGTTATGGCAGCAACTCTTGGAGCATACTAATTAAAATATTACCTGCCGGGATGGAAAAAATATGTGCCTGCCGGAGACTTCACATGGATTTTTCTTCGCCGGAAAGAGAGAGAATGGAGATTATAAAATGTATTACACAATGAGGGGCGCTTACAGAAAGTCCAAAATGTTTATTGACTATGCAAATATTGTGCTTACAGTTGCCATAGTAATAGGATTTATAATAATACTCTTCCTAAGAAGCAGGAGCGGGTTGCTGTTTCCAATTGAATTATTCATGGGAGCATTGGTAAACGGACTTTCATCTGCAAAGCAGTTTATGAATGACAATAAATTATCCGGAATTCTTCTTATAGTTGTTACTGTTGTTCTGCTTGTTTTATCATTTCTTACGCTGATGGTGGTGACAAGATGAAAAGAGAAATTTTACGCATGTTAAGAAATGCAGATTCTTATGTGTCGGGACAGTCATTGTGTGAAACATTTTCGGTATCAAGAACTGCTGTCTGGAAAGTTATTAATCAATTAAAAGAAGAAGGGTATGTTATAGATTCTGTCCAGAATAAAGGCTACAGAATAACAGAATATCCGGATGTCATAACCGGTTCAGAAATAGAAAGTCTTTTGCTTAATGATGATGGAACATTAGACGGCATAATAAACAAAGTCGTCTACTTTGATGATACCGATTCAACCAATAACCAGGCAAAGCTTGCAGCGGATTCTGTTACAAATCCGGCACCGCATGGAACATTGTTTATAGCGGAATGCCAGACAGGCGGACGGGGAAGAAGAGGAAAAAGCTGGATTTCTCCACCGGGAAGCGGTATATGGATGACACTGTTATTAAGACCGGATATGACCCCGGAAAGTGCATCCATGCTTACACTTGTGCAGGCAGTAGCTTTGGTTGAAGCAATCAGAACAGAAGTTTCGGAGGCAGAATGCTGCCTTAAGTGGCCTAACGATATAGTACTTAATAAGAAGAAAATAAGCGGAACTCTTACGGAAATGAGTGCCGAGATGGACAGTATTCATTATGTTGTAATAGGGACAGGAATTAACGTTAACACTACCGAATTTGACGAATCAATCAAAGATGTTGCGTCTTCAATTTATGTTGAAACAGGAAAAAATGTAAAACGAAGCAATATTATTGCTGCATTTTCAAGAAGCTTTGAGAAGTACTATAATATGTTTACAAAGACCAATGATTTGTCATTGATAATTGAGGATTATAATCGAATGCTTATCAATAAGGGTAATACAGTTAAGGCTTTGTATTCTGATAAAGAAATTGTGGGAACTTCAATGGGAATTAATAATGCAGGGGAACTTCTTGTGAAGACTGATGATGGAGAAGTGATGACAATAAGATCGGGAGAAGTTTCAGTGAGAGGATTATACGGATATGTTTAATGAAAATGTTGTGCTTTGTGCATCTAACTCCTACGAGAAAAAATATTATTTTAACCCGGATTTTGACAAGCTTCCGGAAGATATAAAAAATGAATTAAAAATTATGTGTGTTCTTTTTACGGAAGAGGTGGGAGGAATACTTGACCTTGAGTTTGATGAAGACGGAACACTACTATTTAAGTCATCCGCAGACGAAGAAGACCTTTTATATGATGAAATTGCATGCGGAATGCTCATAAAGAAGAATCAATATGAAAAAAGAGACCTTCTGGAATCTTTAGAGATGTTTTACAAAGTGTTCTTTTTGGGATTAGATGAATAATTGTAAATATATGACAGGGGAAAATTATGAAGATTGGAAATGTCAGTATAGAAACAAATATAGCATTAGGACCGATGGCAGGAGTAACAGACCTGCCATTTCGTTTGTTGTGCAAGGAAATGGGATGCGGACTTGTATATACTGAGATGGTAAGTGCTAAAGCCATTCTTTACAATAATAAAAATACTGAAGAACTGTTAAAGACAGAAGAGTCAGAAAGACCATGTGCAGTCCAGCTTTTTGGTTCAGATCCGGAAATAATGGCAGATATTGCCAAGCGCATGGAGGAGAGATCATTTGACATAATAGACGTTAATATGGGATGCCCGGTGCCAAAAGTGGTGAACAACGGGGAAGGTTCGGCCCTTCTTAAGAATCCGCTTCTTGTGGGAAGAATTGTTGAAGCAATGGCAAAGGCGGTAAATAAGCCTGTTACAGTAAAGATACGAACAGGTTTTGACGAAAACAGCATTAATGCACCTGAGATTGCTCATATAATACAGGAGTCAGGAGGGGCAGCAGTTGCTGTTCATGGTAGAACCAGACAACAGTACTATTCAGGAAAAGCCGACTGGTCTGTAATAAAACAGGTTAAGGACAGAGTTTCAATTCCGGTTATAGGTAACGGGGATATTCGAAGCGGTGAGGATGCTGCCAGAATGATGCAGGAAACCGGATGTGACGGAGTGATGATAGGAAGGGGAGCCCAGGGCAATCCATGGATATTCAAACAGGTTAAGGAATACATTGATAATGGTATTGTTATTGACAAACCATCGCCATCAGAAGTGTCAGAAATGATAATCAGGCACTGTAAAATGTTATGTGAATTCAAAGGTGAATACACAGGAATACGCGAGATGAGAAAACATTTTGCATGGTATACAGCGGGAATAAAGCATGCGGCAGCTTTAAGAAATGAAGTGAATAAAGTTACAACATTTTCTGAGCTTGTAGAACTGGCTTCCACATTGACAGAAGATGGCTCATAGGATATAATATCTTGAATCTTGAGCAGACACGGACAATAATTGTGTGTGTCCAATTTAGGAAAAATTATAGATTTTCCTGCAAAAAACGGCTAATTATTATTAAGACTTATAATATTTAAAACAGTAATATAAATAGAAAGGTGACAAAACAATGGCAGAGAAACAGTTACTTACACAAAAAGGTTATGATGAGAGAGTAGCATTATTGGAGGAACTTAAGGTTGTCAGAAGAAAAGAAGTTGCTCAGAAGTTAAAGGAAGCCAGAGAACAGGGCGATTTATCAGAAAATGCTGAGTATGATGCAGCAAAGGATGAGCAGAGAGATATTGAGGCTCAGATTGCTGAACTTGAAGCTATCTTAAACAACTGCGAGATTATCCAGGATACAGGTAAGAAGGATAAGAATAAGGTTAAAATGGAGAGCGTTGTAAAACTTCATGATATCGAATTTGATGAGGATATTGAGTATACAATCGTTGGTTCTTCAGAGGCCGACAGCCTTAATAACAAGATTTCTAACGAATCACCTCTTGGAGCTGCCATGATTGGTAAAAAAGTCGGTGATGTAGTTAAGGTTGAAGCACCTGCAGGTATTATCGAATACAAGATTGTTGCTGTTCAGAATTAATTAACAAATATAGAGATTTAGGAGAGAAAACAAGTGGCTGATAATAATAATGCACAGAATAATCAGAAACAGCAGCCTGACGTAAATGAGCAGATCAGAAACAGAATGGAAAAGCTCAAGAATCTTCAGGCAGAGGGTAAAGATCCATTTCAGATTACAAAGTATGATGTAACACATCATACAGATGAGATAAGAAATATATATGAAGCTCATGAGAAGGAACTCCTTGGAGACAGACCGGCGGTTAATACGGATGGCATGGATGAGCAGCAGGCAAGAGAGGCAGTCAATGCTGATTACAATGAGAGAAGAGCTATTATGGATGCTTCTCCAATTAATGTCAGCTTTGCAGGCCGAATGATGTTTAAGAGAGTAATGGGAAAGGCTTCTTTCTGTAACATTGCTGATCTTAAGGGTAGAATTCAGGCATATATTTCCAGGGATGCTATCGGTGAAGAAGCATACGCAGACTTTAAGAAGTCTGATATTGGTGATATTTATGGAATCAAGGGGTTTATTTTCAGAACTAAGACTGGTGAGATTTCAGTTCATGCTGAGGAAATCACCCTTCTTTCTAAGAGTCTTCAGGTTCTTCCGGAGAAATTCCATGGAATTACAGATACCGACACAAGATATCGTCAGAGATATGTAGATCTTATTATGAATCCTGAGGTTAAGGATACATTTATTAAGAGATCACAGATAATTAAGGAGATCAGAAACTTCCTCGATGGCAGAGGTTTTATGGAAGTTGAGACTCCGACCCTTGTTTCTAATGCAGGTGGTGCTGCTGCAAGACCATTTGAAACACACTACAACGCGCTTGACGAGGATGTTAAACTTCGTATTTCTTTAGAGCTTTACCTTAAGAGACTTATTGTTGGTGGTCTTGAAAAAGTTTACGAAATCGGAAGAGTTTACCGTAACGAGGGTGTTGATACGAGACATAACCCGGAGTTTACACTTATGGAACTCTACCAGGCATATACAGATTATTACGGAATGATGGAACTTACTGAGAGTATGTTTAAATATCTGGCTGAAAAGGTTTGTGGAAGTTCTGTAATAACATACAACGGTATTGAGATTGATTTTGGAAAACCATTTGAAAGAATCACCATGATTGATTGTATCAAGAAATATGCCGGAGTTGATTTTGATACAATTAAAACTGATGAGGAAGCAAAAGCTTTAGCTAAGGAGAGAGGAATTGAGTTTGAGGCTCGCCACACTAAGGGCGACATCATCAACCTCTTCTTTGAGGAGTACTGCGAGAAGAATCTTATCCAGCCTACATTTGTTATGGATCATCCACTGGCTATTTCTCCACTTACAAAGAAGAAACCGAGCGATCCGGAGAAGGTTGAGAGATTCGAGCTGTTCATTAACACATGGGAAATGTGTAATGCATATTCAGAGCTTAATGATCCAATCGACCAGAGAGAGCGTTTTGCTCAGCAGGATAAGAACGCAGAAAATGGCGACGAGGAAGCTCAGCATACAGATGAGGACTTCCTTAATGCCCTTGCTGTAGGTATGCCTCCAACAGGTGGTATCGGATACGGCATCGACAGACTTGTCATGCTCCTTACGGATTCTGCAGCCATAAGGGATGTCTTGTTGTTCCCGACAATGAAGTCCTTACCGAACGACAAGTAAGAAAACCCCAGTATTTATGCGGGTTTCGGGACTTTCCAAACCGAATAAATTTACCTCTTTACACCAAATTTACACCAATCGGTGCTAAAAACGGTGCAGAGACTAAAAAATCGCATAATTTACGGAATGAATGGGCAGTCCCATAGTGGGATTGCCCATTTCTAATAAAGGATACATTCGTATCTGAGTGCAAAAGGAATGTTTATTATGGAATTAAGTGAAAAATTACAAGAGTTGAGGAAAGAAAAAGGACTCACGCAGGAAGAACTTGCGGAAGCGTTATTTGTGTCTCGCACTGCAATTTCTAAGTGGGAATCCGGCAGAGGAGTTCCCAATATCGAGTCATTAAAAGCAATTTCAAAGTTTTTTTCAGTGTCAATAGATGAGTTATTGTCCGGTGAAGAAATACTTAAAATTGCTGACGAGGATAATAAGCAAAAGGAAAAACATACAAGAGACTTAGTGTTTGGTTTACTCGATTGCAGTTTGATTATGTTTCTGTTTCTGCCTTTCTTTGGACAAAAGGGTGATGAGATTATAAAAGAGGTATCTTTACTTTCGCTGACAGGTACCCCGCAGTATATCAAAATACCGTATTTAATTATTGTATTTGGAATTGTACTTACAGGTGTTTTGCTTCTCGCTCTACAAAATTATGAAGCAGTGTTTTGGTTGAAACACAAACATCAAATATCCATTGTGTTAAGCACAGTTGCTACAATAGAATTTATGATAACACTTCAACCTTATGCAGCCTTTTTCACTTTTGTTTTCTTGGCGATAAAGTCTCTGATGCTGATAAAATGGCGATGATACGAAGCGTGTCGCCAATGTGACGGTGAAATTCTTTTCATTTTTATTCATTCCACCTATATTGTAAACAGGCGAAAGCCAAATAATTATGGCAAAGGATTGATAAAAATGAAAAAAGAAAAAAGTCAAAAAGTATTGCTTTCAGGAATAGCAATGGTAGTGTTATTTATTTTGTGGACAGTGGCAATAAGCCTTATTGATGTTCAGCCCATCGGGCCACAAAACTCTTCTGTTGGATTTGCAACCTTGAACGGCTTTATCCACAGCCTGACAGGTGTGCATATGGCAATATATACCGTTACGGACTGGTTAGGACTGATACCGCTTTGCTTTATTTTGGGATTTGCGTTGCTTGGACTTATACAGCTTATTAAAAGAAAAAGCTTATTCAAGGTCGATTCCAGTATTTTGGTGTTGGGAGCATTCTATATTGTTGTAATGGCGGCATATTTGTTTTTTGAATTTTATGTTGTCAATTACCGCCCGGTATTGATTAACGGTTTTCTTGAAGCTTCGTATCCATCATCGACAACCTTGCTTGTTATGTGTGTTATGCCGACAGCTGTTATGCAGCTAAACAGTAGAATTAGAAATACAAAAATGAAAAGAGCATTTGCCTTTGCTTTAATTGCATTTACTGCTTTTATGGTAATTGGCAGGTTGATATCCGGTGTTCATTGGATTACTGATATTATTGGCGGGGCAATTTTAAGTGCGGGTTTAGTGATGATTTATTATAGTGTAACCACTCTTATTGCCCGACAGGAAAGATAAAATTCTAACTGAGGAATCACTTATTGACCTTGAGAGATATTTTCTCCCAAGGTCTTTCTTATTATTCGCAAACTACACCAATCCCGATTTTCTCAATATAATTGGGATAATCACAAAGGAAGGGGTGGTTGTACTATGACGGGCAGTTTAGCAAGCGTTCATCCGGAGCTTATTCCTGAATGGTCAGAGAAGAACTTACCGCTAACGCCGGATAAGATAACCTTCGGTTCAAATAAAAGAGTGTGGTGGAAAGGTGCTTGCGGACACGAGTGGGAAACGAGCGTCAAAGCTCGTTCAAAGGGCGAGAAATGCCCGATATGCTCAGGAGCGAGAGTAATAGAGGGTATCAATGATTTAGCCACATTGAAGCCCCTGTTGGCTCAGGAGTGGTCTAAAAAGAACAAATTAAAGCCTACCGAGGTATCTGTCGCTTCTCATAAGAAGATTATTTGGAAATGTAAACACGGACACGAATGGGAAGCAAGCGTTAAAAGCAGAACGGTAAACGGCACAGGCTGTCCATACTGCTCACATAATAAAGTCCTTGCCGGATTCAATGACCTTGCTTCACAGTATCCCGATATTGCTGCTGAATGGTCTGACAGAAATCTTCCGTTGCAGCCTACAATGGTAACAGCCTTTGCAAACAGTAAGGCTTGGTGGAAATGCAGAGATTGCGGAAACGAGTGGTACACTCTTATTTCAACCCGTTCCGGTGGGAGCAGATGTCCGTATTGTAGTGGATATACATTGCTCAAAGGATTTAATGACTTGGCGACTACGCACCCTGACCTTGCCGCCGAGTGGTCAGAAAGAAATTATCCTCTATTACCTGATGAGGTAAACGCAAAATCAAGACGCAATGTTTGGTGGAAGTGTAAGACCTGCGGCAATGAGTGGAAGTCCGTAATAAATGCCCGTGTAAAAGGAACGGTATGCCCGGTCTGTGCGGACAGAGCGGTTCTTGCAGGGTACAATGATTTAGCCACAACGGACAGGAAACTGCTTGCTGAATGGGATTATGAAAAAAACTCTCTGCTCCCGACACAAGTATCAAGAAAGTCGATGAAAAGTGTGTGGTGGAAATGTTCACTCGGACACTCTTGGAAAGCAAAAATCAGCGACAGAACAATTCTTGAAGGAAAATGCGACGTATGCGAAAGCGAATATCGCTCCGTATTCCCCGGCTTGGCTGTTGCCTATTACGCAAAGCAAAAAGGACTAAAGGTGCAGCTCGGTTCGGATAAACTATTAGGAATACCACTTGAAACCTACATTCCGTCAGAAAAGCTGGCGATAGAATTTACGAACGGCTCAGAACATATGGAGGTTCTCAAAAGCCACCTTTGCAAGCAGCGAAATATAAAACTCGTAAAACTCCCTTTTAAGACAACCGAAACGGAAACGGAGTATGCCGACAGAGTAAAAGCAGTTTTCAAAAGCGTACATATCTTTATTTATTCTGATGTCGAAGTAGATGTTTCGGTAATCAAAAGAAGATTCGATGAATGGAGGAAACGACTATGAGAGAAGAAAAGTTCCATATCTATCTAAATGATGACGAATATAGCAGATTGATACAATCACTTATTCGTTTGAAGAACAGCCTGACAGCACAAGGCAGATGCACCGATGCAGTAGATGATATTCTTTATAAGGTGCTTTCAGCTAAGAGAAGAAAGTTCAAAATCAAATATATCTGAACACGAAAAGAGACCGCCTACACGATGTAAGCGGTCTTTGCCAATTTAGAGTAAGTTCGACAAATTGGAATTTGTCAATACCTATTACCATAAAGATATTTATTTGAAATTCTCTTTTGTGTTTCCAAATATTTTGTAACGTTTTCATCATAATCAGGATAATTATAACCAAGTGAATCTGCCACTTTTTTAGATATTTTTTTGAACAAACATAGACACAAATCAAACGATTTCCACATTTCTTCATACGAACTCATTGAATATGTATTTAGTAAGTTATCCCACAATTCTTTTGAAATATGCTTATCTAAAAATTTATAGTTTTTACCCAAACTGAAATTAAATCCTTTTTCAGTACCGACATACCAACTAATCATCCTAAGAAGTTCATGACGTAATACTTCATTCATATGGTCTATTGCAAATAGTATTTCACCACGAAGTAAGCCCTGCTAGATGTATTCAAGAATACAGGAACGATTTAACTTATTTCACAAATGGGCAGGGAGTCTGCTTGACAGAGTTAAAAGGATACCAGCCAGCTATTGGTAAATTTATTTGCCAACCCCGCCGCCCGAATAGCCGTATAGATAAGGTTCGGCATATGTTCCACAAGTTAGCTTAACAGCTTGCAAAAGTCATATAAAATGAGATTTGAAAGGA
>JAUNPK010000015.1 GCA_030536855.1 Eubacteriales bacterium | reverse complement strand
AATGTCAAATACAAATTACTGTTTAAGAGCACTTTTTATGTAGATACTTTAGCGTGTCCCTTTTTGAACGAACGCATTACAACTCTTTGTTGTTCCAAGAGAGCGGATGTTGACTTTAGTCGCTTTAGTACTACATACCCTATTATTTTTAAGAGTCTAGTAATCTGGCCAATGCAATTCTGTTTTACTCCACTTATATGACGCATTTACTCCATTACAACAAATGTAGTAATAATTTGTCTTTATTACCTTAATTCCACTTATCTCTCATGGAAAAAACTTATATGTGAGTTCAGTCCGTCAGACAAGAAATTCACTTACAACTTCCTTCAGATTCCGCATCACAGTGGTTGAACTTGCTGTTCAGCTATATGCGTACCACCTCCTAGGTATATTCATTACCTACATCCGTTAGAGCGTATCCATATCACACGAACTTATAAAAGCCTCCGGACATCTCAATTGACCGGAGGCTTTTTAGAAACCTATTTTATTAAAACTACTCTGTTACAACCACCGTACATTGACATTTATACTTACCGTCTGCTGTTGCAACACTAATTGTACATGTACCAACCCCGTTGGATTTTATTGTACCATTATTTACATCAGCAACTTTTAAATCAGATGTAGACCACTTTAATTGATCTTTACTGTATCCTGAAGGGATTGAGTCAACTGTTATTGTCTTACTTTCTCCATTTTTAATAGAAGCATAGTAATCCGATATATCTAATGTTATATTAGTACCAGTTTTACTATCAGTATTTCCCTCTGTTGCTTTATTGGTTTGGGTCTCTTTTTCCTCAACCAACGGCTCCGTCCTACTAAGTATATATATAACCCTTTTATCTTTATCATCTGCAAATGTCTTTGACCAGCCATCACCTTCTTTTACCAAATGAAATGTTGTGGCCATATTCATTTTCCCCATTAATGTACTCTTATCATATCCTATTTTTAAATCTATCACCGGGAAAAACATCTCAACATTTGGTATTAATTCTCCTGTTCGAGTAACTGTCACCGTATTTTCAGCTTTATTTACTTCTGTGCTGACAGTATCTTTTACCTCTCCAGATGCTTTTGTAACAAATTTACAGTCCACAGAAACATCTCCTAGTTTTACCTTCATGTAATCAAGAACAACTGACAGTCGTGCTCCTGCTGAAAGTTCAATCGCAAGTTCTCCGCTTACAGAAGATGATTTTGTATTTGTCGCTTTAAATTTTCCATCTTCATATGAAAATTTTTGTGTATTCTCTACCTCTAACTTAGCTGCTATTGAACCATCTAATTCTGCAACTAACTTAATAGCTACTTTTACATTAAATCCTGATGTTCCAACCGGAATATCAATGCTTGCAATCGTAAGTTCATCTTTTAGATTCCCTTTAATATTTAATTCACTTGTAATTGAACTTCCCACTCCAACTGAAAGTGATTTAATTGAGTATGGGACACCAAATGCTTTTTTAAAACTAATATCTGGAGTTATATAAAAATCTTCTAAAGTAACCTTGCCCGTAATTTCATAACCGCCTGAAAAATGATTTTCTGCCGCTATTTTTTCTGTTCCTTTATTAGTTAAATTACACCTCTGCTGTAACTCTCCCAGAGAAATTTCGCCTTCTTTATAAAGATTCATATTATCATCAAGCTCTTTCTCTGCTTTTTTCATTTGTTGTGATGGAATAAAACTTGTCTTTTCAAAAAACTTACCAAGATTATCTTTGTCAACCCCTGTACTATTTCCTGCAAGATATAAGAGATAATCATTTTCTAATTTTTGAAAACCATTATCAACAGAAACTTTTCCATTGGTAAAATTTACCTCGAATACAAATTTGGATGTAGTGTTTCTATCTGCAACTGTTTTATTTACTGAATTATTTGTTGTTCCTATAAATGATGCTTTATTTGAATTATTAACACTATTAGTATAAGCTTTATTATCATCTTCAGCATAAGATAAAATTACACCGTCACTAACTTTTACATTTTCAGCAGATGGAACAACTTTTCCATAATATTCAAATTCCTGATACACTTCTTCTATTTCCGGCTGGCTGGTAGCTAAGCTATATGTACCGTTTCCGTTATCAATTATAGATTCTACTTTCCTTGCAATTCCATATGGACTTTCGTCATCTCCCGGTGCGATAAACACTGTTCCATTATGTAAACCAGATGCTATATCTGCACTAATCGTGTAATCTGATTCATTAGCACTTGTTACACCAGAAGGCTTATTTCTCAAATCCACCACATCTTTATCTAATTGTATGTTCTCTACTTCTTCTTTTTCCAACTCCAGGTAAACTTTCTGAGTTGCACATAATGCATTTTCCGCATCCTGAGATGTTATTCCCTGTGTAAGATTACGCTCATCAAAATCAATTGCAAGAATATTCGTCAACTTTGCAAAAGCTATGATTGCATCATTCTCATTTCCTGCATCAAACTCCGCATAATCCCCCTCTGATGCCAAAACTGCTGTAGTCGCCATAAATCCAAATGTTGCTATATCATTGGGTTTAAACGAATCTGCGTCTGATAATACGCCCCACTCACGTGCTGCTTGAACATATGAAAATATCTCACTATCTTTATCCACATCATTATAATATGATGTTTCCTGTTCATATGTATCAAGATTCATCGTTTCACAGAGCATCTTAATCCATCCTGCTCTTGTTAAATATATCTTTCCATCATCAGTTGTTGTTGTTGACTTACCACATCCCAAAACTGTACTTAGCATAAGAACATATATCATAATTATTGCTATATATCTGTTCGCCTTTTTCATAAGTTCACCTCTCACCTTTCTTTGTGATAACAATCTGTGTTTTATCTGTCAAAAAAATCATGTTCCAGCACATATTTAAACTGCGAGTCCGGGTAAACTACTACATAAAACTTGTCCCCCACCTCTGTATTTTCATACATCTTTTCATCAATTTCTGTGAATTTAGGAACACCATTTAAGTGATATGCAATTTTATATTCTTCTTGCTTTCCGATATAATGATCATGTGAATCCCCCAAGATAGGCGTGTTAACAATATCCTTTGTTTTCCCTTCGCACACAACCTCATACAATTTGTACTTACCTCTAATTCTAATCTTGTTAAAAAATGCAAATAAGAAAAATACTACTATTGCCAATCCTGCTTTTATACCTTGAATTAAGTTACCCAGAAAATATTCTATTGCTGTAGGTATAAGAAATAATATTAGTAAAACAAATGCAAAAGCAGCCATTGTTTTTCTCATATGTTTGTCAATTTTTAGACACATTGACATTGTCAATGGTATCTCCCGTTCATTCGTAACATTATTATTTTCCAAAATTCTTTTTCCTCTCTACATTAAACATATATAAATAGTTTAAACAATTATATTTAATATTGCACTTTTATACCGCATCCCGCCCAATTGGACGGGATGAATACTTATCATTACTTTATCATAGCTTTTGCCGCTGCCAGAAGTTTTCTCTTTCTTAAGAAAAATGCTAACGCACCGCCTCCGCCTGCTACTGCTGCTGTTCCACCACCAACAGTTGCATAGAATACAGGTTTATTACTGTACAAACGTACAAAGAAATTGGTTGATATGGTAACATTTGAATTAAATGGTGCTACATTTACACTGTCATCAGAATTACGGCTGTCAGTCTTGTTTCCAGCCAAATCCTCAAGGTAGAAACCGATATTTCTGTATGAACCTTCTTCTAACTCAAATGTACCTGTATAGTTAATATTATCATCAAACTCGCTGATTTCACTTATAACCTCATCGCCATTGTATACTATTACTTTGGCAAGACCTATTGCATCAAATACATTATAAGTAACTGTCTGTTTATTACTGTTAATTGAAGATGAATCAAGTCCTGAAACTGATACAAGTGACGGAGCTGTACTGTCAACGCTGAACTTGATTACCATCTCATCATAGTTAATATTCTCTGATACATTATTCTCATTATCTGTTGAAGAAACAATAACTTCATACACACCATCAAGTGCAAAGTTAGATGATTTAATAGTGTATTCATAACTGTTCCAGTCAGAATCTGAATTAAGTGCACCGGACTCTGTTATTTGTGGAGCTACATAATCCACACTGCCAAGAGGTGCCCCATCTCTTGTAATCTTTACTGTTGCTGAATCCTTAGCTAATACATCAGAATTATATTCTGTTATTACAAGATCACTATCAATTTTCTTTATGTAAGAATTCCTAATATAATTATCAAGTTCACTGTTAAATGTATATACTGACCCAAATCTGTTTACAACAAATGTGTATGATTCCGGATGTCTATTACCGGACTTATCCGCAGACTCAACAACCAGTGTGTACAAACCATCTATATCCTGATTTTTTTCAAATGCAGAGAAAGATACAGTAACACCTTTATCCGAAGTAACAACATTCTTTGCAAACTTATCAGTTACATTTAACAAGCCTGTAGGTGTTGCCACAGTTCTTCCACTCAGTGTGATTCCTCTCTTATATAAGCTTACAGAGTATGAATCAAAATAGTCATCTGTAATAGATATTATAGGTTCAATATTCTTAGCTTTTGAATCAATTCCGGTAATGTTAACATCCGGAATGGTATTATCAACCGTAAAAGTATAAGTCTGTTCAACGGCTCTGTTTCCGGCTCTATCCACAGCGTTAACTGTCACCGTGTATGTTCCATCCTCTGCAAATGTATAATTCTTGTCTGTGGACTTTGCTGTACTTGTAAATGCTTCCAATTCAACATTACTTGTGACATTATCATTAACTCTTACAGCTGTTATGGTTACTGTACTGTCACCATAATTAGATTCAACCACATTTAGACCTAGAGTTACAGATCTGTCATAGTACACATCCTGTGCTACACCTGTTACATTGACAGCAGGCGCTGTTTTATCAATTGTGAAAGAAATAGTTCTTGTATTACTCTTATTTCCCGCATTGTCAACTGCACTTATATTTACTTTATAAGTACCATCCTCTGTAAACCTGTAAACTTTATCTGACGAATTATCTGTAGTGTTAAATTCAATGCTGTCATTAACCGATGTGTCGTCTAATGTTCTTGTTACTTCGACTGTAGTCTTATTTCCACTCTCATTATACGGTGTCTCGGATACATTGAATGATATGTTAACATCTTCAGAATAGCTTGCGCCATCTGCCGGACCTGTTATTTCAGAAATAACGGGAGACAATGTATCAATATATATCTGCTTTTCAACTGAAGCCTCATTACCTGCATTATCAACAGTCTTAACCTGAATGTTATATGAGCCATCCTGATTTATAAGCTGTTGAATATAACTGTTGTTAAAGTTTACAGAATATGACTTACTGTTCACTATACTGTCACTACTGTCATCATATAAATATCTGCTTCCGTTAACTAATATTTCCACAGATTTTACACCTGATACAATACCTGTCTCGCTAACTACAACATCACATACAACTTCTGAATTATACCAGATTCCGTTGTCGGCCTTACGTTGTGGACTAACAGAAATCGCAGCCGACTCCTTTTCTGTCACTATATAATTGCTTCTGTAAAATGAGCCTATATTTGCAAGATTAATAGCAACTTCATTCTCATTTCCCACATTATCCTTTATGAAAAATGAAATATTTCCTTCAATGCCCACCGGCACACTGAATGTTGCAACTCCTGTAATCACTTGTGATGTGTATGTATAATCAACAGCTCCTGAAATCACCATCCTTGCACCGGTTGCTCCTGAACCGGAATCAGCTACAGATAAATCAACCTTAACTACATCATTATAAAAATTTCCGTAGGATGTATTATTAGTTTTATTATTGGAAGCCTTAATTATAACTGATTCAGCAGTTGGTGCTACTTTATCAACATAAATTGTCTTTTTTATTGTCTTTTCATGTTCATAATTATCTGTTGCAATAATTTCTATCTCACATTTACCGGAACTACTGAAACCTTCTGTACTGCAGCTTACGGCAACAGGTGTTAACATTCTTGATGAATCCTCCCCATTAAGCGAGAATTCCTTATGACTCCCCTCAGAAGTCACCTCAAGACCATTAATCTTAATCTTTACAGACTTAATACCGGATTTAGTATTCTGTACTTTTGCAGAAAATGTTACATCTCCACTTACAAAAACATTATTACCATTCTCATATGAAGTAACACCATCTGTATTAAATGTAATATCCTCTATTGTAGTCTGCTCCCCGTTATCCTGTACAAAATTTCCGATTGTTACCGGTGTATATCTTCCCGATTTCTCATATACCCTGATTTCAAGATTGCTTGAACTTTCAAAACTCTTCGGAACAGTTAATTCAACTTTATGACGATTGCCACTGGAACTGATTTCGTTAGTTGTAACACCTGTTAACAAAACATTATTATCGTACAACTCAACACCATAAAAGAAATTATCAGCACAGTCCACAGTGACTTTCCAGTCTCCGCTTGCTGTAGCAAATCTGTTATCCGCGTTTATCTTGATATTACCGGAATATGTAACACTGTTAACCTTAGGTTCTTCAAGGTCAACTCCGAAATATACACGTTCCTTGTTAGGACTGTCATTTAGATCAAAACTATAATATGAGTGTTCTTGATTTCCCTCACATTCTGTCAAATTTGTTATGCTATAAGGATTAACTGCATTAGATGTCGTAGATTGTGAACCAAACATTAAAGTACTACTATACACATATATCTTATTTACCGTTACCCACTTATTACCGTCTCTGCTGTCATTTCCCTCTATAAAAGGAGATTTAGCTTCTTCTTCTGTAGGGTTAGTTGGATCTGCTACTTCCATTGCTGAGAACTTTATATTCTCATTGTTTGAATTTACACCTTTTAAATAAAATGTATATGTAACCTGTGCAAGCTCATATATATTATTGGTCCATTTAATTGTAATGGTATAATTCTTGTTTCTTTCAATATTATCGGCATTAGTAATCTCTCCCGTATCCTTATTAATGGTAAGAGTAGAATCTGAACATGAATATTCCGGCTTAAGAATATTCGCATCCCCGGAAGTTAACAATCCGTCATATTTTATTGTCCACCATTTTGATATTGCGTCGTCCGTTATTTTATCCTCTCCAATTTCATAGGCTGTGGTATTATTGGTATAATCATCATCTCCAACCATAACATGAGGAGTCGCATTAACAGGTGTTACTGTAAATGTATAACTGAAGGTGTTGGAATTGTAATTATCGTCTTCAACTTTAAAATAAGCCGTAGTACTGCCAACTGCTTTAACAGTAATTGTACCATCATTCTTAATTTCTATAATTCCCTCTTTGCTGTATGTTATCTTAACGCCAACCTGTTCCCCCGCATATCCGTCTGAAGACGTATAGTTGTATTTCAGCTTTGATGTTTTGCCATTGTAATGATCTGCGTATGATAAATTCATGGTTCCATTATTACTCAGACCTTTTGAACCATCTGAGTCCTCATATTCAACAGCAAGACTGATGTCTCTCCTACTTACAGCAATTTTAAACTCCAGTTCTGCTCCACTCTGAGTAGTAGCCTTTATTGTTGCATAAGCATTAGCTCCGGTCCATGACAGAATATTATTAGAAGAATCCAGAGAAACTTTGTTCTGACTTACTAAAGAATAGCTTACTGTATCTTCCTCATAAGCTTTATTAATTAAGTCATCAAGTTTAACTCTTTTAGAATCTGCACTTCCACTGGTTCCTGTCCATTTGAATGTATACTTTGTAATTCCATTTTCATAGGACACTTCCCCATTACTTACTATATTCTTAGTTGAAAGCTTGTTAGTAACATTTATAACGTATGATGTCTCGGAATAAAAGGCATCTTCTTCCTTTGGTTTCACAACTATTGTAGCTTTACCTAACTTATTGTATTTTATAACTCCATTTTCTACAGATGCCTCACAGGTATTTTCCGCTTCTCCTGATATCTCGTATTGTAATTCTTCCTGATAATTAGTGACTCCCAGTGGCATCATTGTCTTTGATGAATTATATACCTCAGTATATGTACCTTCATCATAATTCTCACTTGAATCATCAATCTTAAGCTGAGTTACTTCGTATTGTATTCCATAAATTAATGTACCGGGAACATAAGCCTCTGACTTTATATGATTATTATACTCAGCCTTAATACTATACTCCGGAACAACATTGTCCGATGTTTTGGTTACTATTTCAGCCTGAACATTATACGACTTTGTATTGACATCATAATTAACAGTTAAATTAGAAACTACACCGTTAACATCCTTAGGTTCAATGGTTATAACAGCACCACCAACCAAATCCTCCCCCTGATTAGTTGGACATATTTCATTTCCTTTAGGATCTTTTACAGTTACATTAATATTAATATTTCCCTTAGCAGCTTCCGCGTAAACCACTATATTATATAATGGCACTGAAACAACTACTAGGATAAACGCTGCTATCACAGCTAATATTTTTTTCACTTTATTTTCCATGTACCCTCAACTCCTTTTCATCATTTAGTTATTATATTGATTAATCAAACATTGCTTTATACCCCCCTGCATTAATTCTGTATAAAATATTATCTATTCCAAAACAATACACCATATATACTACTTTATTATCATCAGAAGTATAATTTCCATATCTATAAAGCAAACAAGTCGCTTCACTTTGAACTATGGTTTTATACGGCTCTCCATACCTGCTTATAACATCCGTCTTTGTTGATGTTCCAAAATTAATTCCATCTCTAAATACAGAAGCAGTTTCACTGGAATTTATAGTACTTCCATATGCAAAAGTATCACTATTCGGTATTTCATCTGTAGTTTTAGGAACTGGTATATATCCTGATTTTTTATACATCGTCAAAGTATCAAGAATTACTCCGTTAGCTCCATGCACAACTGCAGATGTCTGTGTTTCACTGTTGCTTTCAGTATTCTTATTCTCTGTGCTATTACTTCCTCCTGAGTTATCTGCTTCAGTCTGGTTAGAACTATCCGGCACATTCTGATTATTAGAACCTTGTGTGTTATTTGATGACCTATTATCTGATTCAGTAGGATTTCCTAATGTTACGGAATCCACAGCGATTTCACCATCATTACTCTTTACTTCCCCCTGTGTTTCACTACTGCCATCTTCCTTTGATTCTTCTGTTGTTGCTTCAGAAGCCTTTTGGGTAGTTTCCTTTATTTCAGTAGCTTTGGTAGTCTGATTGTCCTTACTGGTATATTCTATGGTTTCATCAGAAGCTACCTGAACTTCCGTTTTCCTTCCTGACTGACCGGAAACAACAACAGCAGTTGTTATACCTCCTGCTGTCAGTACCGCCACTCCGGCAATAATTCCCACACATAATCCTTTCTTTGTGACCCATAGTTCGGCTAATTTCTTCATTTTCTCATTTTCCTCCTCTTTCTCCTAATTATCTTGAACAACTGATATATATTCATCAGTGTTAACCAACGTAATTTCATCCACTATACTGAAGTGCTTACTAACAACACCATCCGTATATTCATCATTATTACAAAGAATTTCAGTACCTCCTGAACCCACTGTAATATTGCCATTCAATACTGTTGTCAATTCTGAACCTGCCGATATATTACTTTTTAATATTTCTGTGCTGTCTGAATTACCATTAATATGTAAAGACGGTGTACCTGTCTGCGGCACATCCTTAACTTTAAGTTTCTCCGTGCTAAGTTCATCTGTTGTAACATCATAGTCATCATAAGAGAAGGCATTTTCATTATTCTTACTATTTTCTTCCTCTTTCTTCTGCCTCTCCTTCATTGCTTTCCTTGCATTCAAGCCTGTAAGATCTCCAATAATCTTATCTATTCTGAACACAAAGAATAAAACAATGGCTACTATAAACAGCAAAGCAGCAACTATGAATCCTACCATTGATATAATTGAATATATACCAGCCATATCAGTTCCTCTCCTCTACATTCTTATACACCGTATCCACATTTTTTGTATATGAATTCCGATTCTTCATAATATTGTCATATATACTAATTGTGGCATCTCTGGTTATAGTATTTCTAATCTTCTCACTGTTATCATATATTGTTGACATAATTGAAAGAATGTCTGCTTTATCTATTCCAATTGATGCCATACTCTTTAACTGTCCCTGAAGAAGATTTAATAATGACTGATAAACTGTCAGCTTAATATATGCCTTATCTGAACTATCATAATCATCTAAATTATTAATACATTCCTTCAATGTAATTAAAAGTGATTCATACTCTTCGTATGTAGGCTCTTTGACATTGTTAGAACTTACAACATAATTCTTGTAAAATGAACACAAAGCATAATAACTTTTTACAATACCATAATCTTTAAATTCCGTTTCTAAAACATTATTTGAAACTATATTAGCAAAGAAAGGCTCTGCCTTAAGTGCTCTGACCCTAAGCGAGTCACCCTCCATCTCTGATGTTGTGTACCATAAAAGATACATTGTTCCTATTTTATAATTCAATTCTGCGAATTCAATTCCATCACTGTCATATTTTCCTTTGTTACTTCCGCTAAAAGCTGAATTATAAAGAGACATAAACTCCATACTTTCAGTTTCACCAAACTGGCCGTTTGCATCATAGGCTTCCAATATCTTTATATAAGCATCTGTTCTATATGGATACAGCTCTATTGCTTCTTTATAAGTCTGTATTTTTTCATCGTATGAAGTGGCTGTACTTACTGATATCTTTTTATCATAATTCTGATTGTTCTCATTAGTCTTTAAAAGATTAAATGTTATTCCAACTGCAAGTGCAGCCACAGACATTGCAACAACACCTATAAAAGCTCTTAATTTTCGTTTTGACCTGTTTCTGTAATCGTCATCTACCTCATTGTAATGTTCCAATGCATACATAAGCTCGTCACAACTCTGGTAACGCTCATCAGGATTGGCTTTGGTACATTTTTCTATAATATATTCAAGACCTGCCGATAACGACGGATTCCATGTCCTTATAGGATACATCTCATAAGGTTCTTCTGCCGGATTCTGACCTGTCACAAGATGATATAATGTAGCTCCCAGGCAATATATATCCGTTCTTGCATCCGTTTGTCCCTTTCCACCAAACTGTTCCGGTGCAGCATAACCTCTTGTTCCAAGATTAATCGTATCAGAAAGGTTCTTCTGCTTATATTCCCTTGCTATACCAAAATCTATAACCTTAAGATTACCTTCCGGTTTTAACATTACATTAGCAGGCTTCATATCTCTATATATAACCGGTGGATTCTGCTTATGCAGATATCCCAACGCATCACAAAGCTGCTTAGCCCACTCAATTACACGTTCTTGTGGCTGTGCACCATTTCTCTGCAGGATTTTATCCAAAGATTCTCCCTCAATATAGTCCATAACGACATATATCTTATCTGCATTATCTATGATATCAACAATTCTAGGCAGTGCAGGGTGATCCAGTTTTTTCATAAGATTTGCTTCAACCAGAAGACTCTGAACAACCACCTCATTATTAGCATCATTAGCTATCTTGGTAATTTCTTTTATTGCCCACTGTTTATTCAAATGTTTATCCATCGCAAGATATACGACAGACATTCCTCCACGTCCTATTTCCATAAGTACTTCGTACTTATTATCAATTAACTCTCCTCTTTGTGCCATACTATCTCCTAAACTGCTTTGATAACTAACGCCGTAATATTATCAGTTTCCTTCCTCTGCATATTAACCTTTATTAAATGTGCAATACGGTCATGTATCTCGTTCTTATTGTTGTATAAATCCGGTTTTAATTCATCAAACATTTCCTGCTTGGTAATTTCATGTCTAAAACCATCACAACACAGCATCAATGCTTCACCTAACGCCAGATTTCCCTCATAATAATCCGGACTCACCTTTGCGGTGGCACCTATACACTGGAGAAGAATATTTCTCCTTGAATCATGTTCAGCCTCTTCCTCTGTAAGTTTCCCCTGTGCAACCTCCTTTGAAACAAGTGATTGGTCCTCTGTAACTTTCTCTATTGCAGATGATGTAAGTTTATACATTCGTGAATCACCAACATTAACAGCATAATATTGTCCGTTATATATCAATGCTGCAACTAATGTAGTTCCAAGCTGCGTATAATTATTCTTTCCATATTGAAACAACAGTTCATTCTGATACTGGACCAAATTATCCCATGAATTATGCACCACTGACGGAGTGAATTGATCAGTCATCATGGTAGGTAACACATTTTTAAACCATTCCGAAAATGCCCTGACCACATTTGCACTTGCCAGTTCTCCTTTAGCCAATCCTCCCATTCCGTCACATAACACAACAAGTGCTACCTGTCCATAATCAGTATCTGCCACTCTGCACATAAGGCTGTCCTGATTGGTATCTTTACTTGTTCCTATATCAGTCTCTGCACCTATAATATACTTCATAAATTCTCTCCCATCACATTACTTGTCATTTGATGAAGTTTCTGTTTACCATCATCCGAATAATTATCTCTTTGCACCGCAATACGGGCATACCGACAACCCCATACCATACTGATTACCACAATTCTTACAGAATACAACCCCTGTATTACTTCCGGAATTAGCGCTGCGATCCTGTGCGCCAATAGCTGCATTTTTACCAAGTGCAATTATTGATGAATTCTGCTTATTGATTTTTATCATATTAATTATTGACAAAACCAAAGCTGCAACTGCAATAACTGCCACCACTACAAACAACACAATTCCTAATATTCCAAGTGAAATTGATGTTTCACCTGTTGAACTTGATGTACCTCCTGATTGGAAAGCATAATCATATTCAATTTGTGCACATACGAAATTAGATATCATCTTTTGTCTCCTTCTTATTTGTATTCAAAAATAAAATCTTCATCTGATAAGCGGATAAGGTCTCCATCTTTTATCTTTATCTGATGACCTGCTTCTATTTTTATATTGTTTATGAACGTACCATTGGTTGATGACATATCTTTTATGTAATACTCCTTGTTAACATTCTCAAACAAAGCATGTGTTCTGCTTACGGTATTATTATTCATTACTGCATAATCGACCTTTGCCACTTCTTTACCGACCATGAATTGAGGTTTCGATATAATAATTCTTTCATTAGACTTTTTTCTGATTAATACCGCTTTCTTCTCCGGTTCCTGCGGAGCAAGGATAACAGTTGAATCAGAGCCACTAACTGCTCCTAAAAATGTTGTTCCCCCGGTAAGCCCGACTTTTTTACCATGTGCCGGCTTCTGTTCTGCTTTTCGAGAATATTCATTTTCCTGCAACCTTCTGGATATTTCCTGAACAGGATTATATTCATTTGACGACGACTGTTCCAGCCTGGTTCCGCAAGATTCACAGAATAATGAATCATTAGCATTTGTATGATGGCAATTTGGGCATATTTTGCCTGAATGCTGCTGTTCCATTGCATAATTATTATTCTGTGCCTGACCATTGGTTGTTCCACCGGAAAACGAAACATCACCTGCCATTTTATGCACAAACATCTCAAAATCATAAACTGAAAAGTTTATGTTATTATTGAAATAGCCAATAAACTCATTTACATAATTAAGATTTTCCCCATTATTGAATGCAATCGTATATGGCATTCTCATGAAATAATCTTTCATATTAACATGGTTGTCATAATTCATAATAGGAACATATAGAAATAATAACTGCTTATCATTTTGATTTGGAGCATAATATATTTTATCAAAATCAAGAAGCAGATTCTTCTGATACATAACCTTATCTTGCAGATTCTTCATTAATTCTATTATTTCTAAAAGCATCTCAATAAACTGCTGCTTATTCATTACGCCCTTAAACCGTTCTCTTAAGGAATAGCACCCCGTGGTATTGAACGATATCATATTGTTTTTATCATCATAATTCACAGGCATCAATTGCGTAATTGCACGCTGATTGATAATCTGTACCTCTCTAAAATTAATCTGTTGCCCCTTTAACAATTTAATGTTAATACTCTGACATCCTTTTTTTGTTTTTACTTGTATCTTATTTACCTTCATACCATATATCTCCACATTCTCTATAATCCGGAAGCTGTATTTGTAAGTTTTCCTTCTAAAGAAGTATACTTGTCTGTAGAATCCTCAACAAAAGAATACAAATCTCTCATCTCTTGTGTAGCTTTAATTACACTGTTATTAGTTTTAGACAGGTTGTATCCGATATTTCTCGAATTAAGCACATCACTATCCAACGAACATTGCACATCATTAATTTCCGATTGGATTGTAGCTATATCCCTGATTATATAATAAAGAGAAGTATTTATATGATTTATTTCGCTAATATTAATCTTCATGTATATTCACCTCTTATCTCAAAGTTTTCTTGTTCTGATTTACAATGGTTTTCATTAATTTATATAAAGAACATCAGTCCTGTTAAAAATATACCTGCAATAACAAGCATTGCTCCTATAAGGTAACCTCTGAATCTCCTATTTGCGATAATAATATTATTACTCTTACCATTATTGGTCACATAATCATCTTTCTGATTAATATATACCTTTATTTCTGAACCTACAGGATATTTTCTTTGAAGCGGTCCATTACTGGCAACTTTTTCTGCAATTCGTGTTACTTGTTGACCTTGAAACATATATGTAACATACATGCACAAGTCATGTGAAACTGTTTTTGATGAATTACTTGAAAAATCAAAAAAATCTTTCCATTCGTAGGCTGTAACTCTTGCATAAACAAGATTTCGGCGGTTACATATACGGTGATTTTCTGTTATGTTAAACATACCGGCTATAATACATGGAATACCTATTATAAATACACCAAATAGCTTAATCATGAGTTTTACAGGCATATCTAATACAAGAATGGATAATAATATAAAACCTAATAAAATAAATCCAAGTCCCACTGCAATAAAACCATAATCCCCGGGAGACAGCTTACAATATTTCATTAATATATACTTACCATCTTCTATCCTGAACTTATACTTACTCCCCACATTCAACATTGTATAATTTTCATATTCAATAACATTTCCGCTATCATCTTCACACACAAATATTTTCTCTTTATTATCTCTTCCTGTTAGTTCTGCGTAATCAGTTAAATCTTTCAAAGAATAACTTTTAATTGTAAATTCCTTATAATTACCACTTTTTAATGCCTTCTTATCTTTTCTATGATCTTTTAAGCCTACCCATGCCATCAATAAGATTGGAATTCCAAACAAAAACGGAAAGACAACCAGCATAATAATTTCAATCCCCATTTTTTAACTCCCTAATAATTTGTATTTGTGTCTATTATAATTTCCTCTTCTTCCTCTTCCTCTTCCAAATATTCATCTATAGCAGAAGAAATATCAGAATCGATAGAATGCAGACTATTGATATCCCTTTGAATTCTGTTCAATATTGCATCAATACAGTTATTAATTTCTAACATTTCAATAGAATCCCAATTTGCATTCAAATCATTCTTGTATAAATTAAGCCTCCACTTGATATTTTCCAACCTGTCTGCACATGAATTCAGCTTTTCTCTTTTCTCATTTGATGCATCTACATTCATACTGATTCTCCCTTTCCCTTAATTCATAACACCTATATATATATATTCTTTTGTTACAGATACTGTACATTCCGATTTGTATTTTCCATCACTTGTTTGAGCGGTTATTATACATACACCCTCTTTCTTAGCTGTAACTGTACCTGATTCATTGACAGTTGCAATCTCCTCGTCTGATGATGACCATACAATCTTTGATTTATCGTATCCTTCCGGAATTTGTGATACAGATAACACTTTTGACTCTCCAGCAGCAATATTAACAAAGTAATCCGACAAATCCATTGTTCCGCTTGCAATTGTATTGGTTGGTTGCTCTACATCGATATCAATTCTATCCTGACTATGGGCCCACTCCATAATAACTATTTCTTTTTCTGGAACAAGCGTTATATCACTTCCAAGTTGCGTTTTTCCCTTTAATCCCAATTTATTAGCCAGATTATTCCCATATCCATACGACAAGTAAAATTGCAGTTTGATTCCATATCCTGCCTTTAAACGCCATATATTATCCACAATAAACTGTTGTGCCGCCTCATCAATTGTTGGTTCACATACCCATTCCAATGCCATATTCACGTTAATTACAGCATCTGCCTCAACTCCCAAATCAATAACTCTAACTCCTAACAAAGCCAATTCTAATTCAAACTTAGGTCCGGCTTTAAATGTACCGGCAAGATTAAAGCTTACTCCCTTATCAATGGACTGGAAGGCCGCCTTAGTAATCTTTAAACCTTTTGATTCAAAGGTCACTGAATCTGAAAACGCGAATTTCAACTCAGCACTTCCATCCAGGTTGTAACTCAAAACAAGCTTTAAATCTATAACAATTCCTAAAGGACACACAAAAGGAACTGATGCAATACCTATTTCTCCTGAATAAGAACCTGCTACTTTTACAGAAAATTCCCTGTCACAATACATATTTACTTTAATATTTTTGTTGCCAAAAACATGCCAGTCAATGTCACTGACAAGTCTTATATCATCTAACGATATTGTTCCTGTTATCTTAGCACTTCCCTTACCTTGATTATATTTTGAAGACAATTTAGTAAATAAATTATCCTTTGCTCCGGCTTCAATTCTGGTCTTTTTTAATTTTTCTGTTTCTTCTTTTATCTGGTCACGGGTTATTTTTCCGTTAATGTATTTATCCATTACATCATAATAACCCTTTGTTTTTTCTCCAAATAAATTATTCTCTACCTTCTTTTTTTCTTCTTTCTTTTCAGGTGCATCTTTTACATTTATATTTCCGCTTATATTAGTATTTCCTGTGCTTCCGCCAGCCGAAATTTTCTTTGTTCCATCATCATTTTGATTTATCCCAAAGTCAAATGTCATTCCGTCAATTGTAGCTGAAGTGTCAAATACCGCTTCTTTCTTTCCAAAATCGTATGACACCTGAAACTTTAAAGACTGTTTATCTGATGACTGCTCTTTGGTAAACTGTTTATCCGATTCAATATAGTTACCCAAAAGTTCAGCGTTATTTGATTTATCATTCACATAACCGGTCTGGGTTTTTGAATCATCACTGATCAAAGTTGCGCCCTCATAACATTCTATTGCTTCGGGAACCATTTCCAATGTTTGATGAACATCAATATCTGTATATATTTCTTCCAAAGTTGGGTCTGTAGTCTGCACTGAATATGTACCATCTGCATTTGATGTAACAGATACCACCTTTCTCGCTATACCTGACGCATAAATCCCCTCACCATTTGCAATGAAAACATCTCCTGCCTTCAGTTTACTTCCCAAGTCTGATGAAACGACATAATCTGATCCCTCATGGGATATAACAGTTGTTTCATCTGATCTGAAATCCTTGACATTTTCGCTAAGAGTGCTTTCATTTTTATCTTCTTTTGAATCTGACAAATATGCTTTCAACGCATTTTCTGCCGCTGAAAATGCTTCATCATAAGTCACAGCACTACTAAGAACTTTTTTATCATATTTTAAGCCAGGAAAAATATTACTTACTCCTGCTGCAAATATAATATTCGCATTCTCGTCTCCATTAACATCAAATTGATTATAATCAACATTTGAAGCCAACACAGACGTTGTTGCAACAAACCCTTTTGTCGCAACATCATTAGGATTAAATTGCTCGGATGAATCTGATATAATTCCCCATTCATATGCAGCCTGAACATATGGGAATATCTCACTAGATGAATCAACATCGCTATAGTATGGTGTATCATTCTCATATGAACCCAATCCAAATTCCTGACCTAACATTTTAATCCAGTCAGCCCTTGTCACCTGGAATGCTTCATTTGATACTTTCTTATTGGAGCACCCTGTAAATAATGTTGAAATCATACATACTATTAATAATATTGACAGACATCTTTTAATTTTCTTCATAAGCAATTCCCCCACTTTATTCCCCCATACAACATTTTAACTCTAGTAGGTAGCATCTTCCTTTAATACCTGTTTTGTTTCTCCCTTTACAGTTGCCTGAACACCACGGTAAGCCGCTGCACTTTTTCTCAAATATGTTGCATATTGCCTAACAAGGTTATACATATACTCTAAATCATCCTTAAACTGATTTACCTGTTCAACAAAAGTAACATTATCTTTTCCTTCCCATTCCTTGAAAGATGTAAGTTCTTCTATAGTATTATAGATTCCCTCATAACTTTTTTTATATTCTTCCGCAAGTGTATTAACCTTTGTGGATACCGTTTCTAATCTCTCAGGTGTTACCACTATCTTTCCAACTGCCATATTCAAGACCTCCTCTTATTTGTATTTTTTATATGAAAATAATAGAATTTACGTCTATTATTTATTCTCTTAATCATATTTTAATAATCGAATTACAAGCCGGAACATAAACCAGCTTGTAATTCGATTTATCAGAACACTTATCATCACTTATTCAAAAGCGTTAAGATTAGATGTTAATGTCTGTTCTGTCTGTTCATACTTATTAGCTGTATCATCCAAGAATTTAGCATATTCTTCGATGATCTGGTTATATTCATCAAAACGGGACTGTAAACTTGTAATCTTAGATCTGATTTCAACAGATGCATCTGATGTCCAATCAGCTTCAAGATTTTTAATTTCTGTCTGAATGTCGCTTAGCTTTGAAGTCAAGTCATTATTCAATCCCCTAATTTGTGCGGCTTTATTTCGCACCTCGGCAAAAGTAATATTAATATCTGCCATTTTTTATCCCCTCCTATCTGTCAATTCTAAGATTCTTTGCTTTTGATGCAATCTCATTTTGAGTTTCTTCATATGTATTGGCTGTTTTTGACAAATATGAAGAATACTCATCCATTAATGATTTCATGTACTCAAAATCATTTCTGAAAGCTTCTATTCTTTCTGTGTAAGCTACATTATCTGTACCTGACCATGCATTTCTTAATTCGTCAATTGCATTATACAACTGAGTATACTTTGATTCATAGTCAGCTGCCTTGTTTGATACAGATTGAGAAACACTTCTGAGTCGCGAAAAATCTACTTGGATTTTACCTACTGCCATGTTAATTCTCCTTTCTTTTGTTTAATTTATATTAACATCAGTCTTGTACCGTTGGTTATACCCGCCGCATAGACTGATATGTTAATATTTAATATTGTACCTGTGTCTCTGATACACAACACTGTGTCTTCAGATGCCGTGAATGAATCATCTGACATATCCGTTATCATTTTGGAAACGGTTTTAATTACATCGCTTATAGAACTAACTAACGGAATTCTTACATCATACTGTTTTCCTGAAGCCGGAACATATATATCCACCAAAACCTTATCTTCCATAACTTGCTCCTAACATTAATACATATCTTCATCGACATTCTTTGTTACTGACTGTATCGCTTTCATCAAATGATAATTTCCCTTTGTGACATCAAGACTCTGCCAATCTTCAATTCCTTTATACAACTCTGAAGGTGTTCTGTTAAGCTTAAGAATATATTGATCGACGAATCCATTTCCCAGCCATATACCATCCGTAATAAGGAAATGTTTCTTAAACCATGCTGTCATGCTGATTTGTGGCATTTTTGGAAGATGTTCACTTATAATGAAATGTACATTATATTCTTTCTCTGTCTTTTCTATCAGTATTTCAAGCTTTTCTCTTCCATCCTGTGTTAATTTGCTCATCAAATCTACAATTGAATTAATTATATATATCTTATGTTTATAAGTGCTATTATCCTTAGTACGCTTAAATCCATTATTGCGTTCTACAAGAAGATTAAACATTTGTACGACTTCATTCTCAAATTCAGAATCAATATATGTATAATTTTTCTCTGAATCCTCAGCATAATCACCATTGGAATCAATAACACAAACATCAACATCCTCAAGCCTGCTTATGATTTCAGCTAACGCCTGTGCTGTACATATAACTTCTTCATATACCTGTCCAAGTATCAATGACAGACATCTGTTTTGATAATCATGATATACAATATCCAAAGAACTCTTATCAATACCCACCGGAACTTTCGATAATGAATAATCTGTATCTGAAAGGAATTCCATATCCACTTTCTTCGGCATAATCGGTACTTTCTTAGCTCCATGACCCTTATATTCGTCTCTGAGTCTGCTGCATAAACTAAGGACGGTATCCTGAATACAATCGTCTTTATCAACCATTGCTACCTGGAATTCATATATCTCATCCCCTTTCAAAAGTCCTCTGCCTCGTGAAGATGAAGGATACATTCCGTGGGTTGAACCTAATATGCTTACATAATCCATGTTATCGTTTAACTGTAATGGGTACAAAAGTTTAATATTCTGAAGAATTCTAAACTTAATTGCATTAGGTGCAGATGCCGTAATAACAAAATGTATTCCATACTTAGTACACTCTCTTGTGCAATAAGCAACAGTATCCTCAAGATATTCATAATTTTCTGCAAATCCCGCATAATTATGTATAACAACAAGAATATTAGGTACTTTGCTATCACTTCGTTTACAATAACTTTCGTAATCCCCACCATATTCTGAAAAGAGTTTCTTTCTATATGTAATTTCTTTCTTTATCATCTTGAACAGATTAACTACACGCTCTGTGTCACTTGAAAGGATTACATCCCCAACTTGCGGAGCCTTCTCAAACATCTTCAATGTCTCCGCTCCACAATCTACAATGTACGCATTTAATTCCTCCGCTGTATGATGAAGTATTAATTCATACATCATAGTTGTTATGAATGAGCTCTTTCCACCGCCCGAAGCAGCATAAACAGCAGCATTTCCTTCTAATGATAGAGGCATTCTTACTTCCAATTGTCTTTGATTGAACGGGTCATCAAGTTCACCTATAAGAGGATTAAGAACAAACCTTTCCGGATATTCAACATTATATTTCTCGCGAATATCATCAATTTTTATAAACTTTGGTATTTCTTTCATCCATAAAGGTCTTACACTTATAGATTCCTTTTTAGCAATATCTGACAGATATTTTACTATTGCAACAACCTGCTTTGATGTTGACTTTGCTTTCTCAACTTTCTTTGCAGGACTTGAAGAAAGCACATGTCCTATCATATCTATAATCTCAATATTATCATCCACATGGTCTTTAACTGTATCCTCCGGCACATAAGGAGCACCGCACCATGCAGACTGTCCCATATCAAAGTATTCATTAAATCCAACCTGTAAATAGAAACGACCTGTATTGGAAATTTCTGCCGCATCCGGACGTTTTATCATATCGTTACTGTCAGCTCTATCCTGTACTTTAAGGCAGACTCTGAATCTTGAATTACTCCATATCTGGTCATCAACAACGCCATTAGGCTTCTGTGTTGCCAAAATAAGATGAACTCCCAGGCTTCGACCAATTCTTGCTGCACTTGTTAACTGTTCCATAAACTCCGGCTGTTGTGTTTTAAGTTCTGCAAACTCGTCTGAGATAATGAACAAATGTGGCACTGGTTCCTTAACCACTCCCTGTCTGTAAAGCTTCTGGTATTTATAAATATCAATTGTACCTTCATTAGACAGCTTCCTTGCCTCATTAAATACTGCCTGTCTTCTTCTCAATTCACTTTGTATTGATATTAATGAACGCTTAACAGCAGCCCCGTCAAGGTTGGTAATTGTTCCGGCAAGATGTGGAAGCTTAATTCCCTTTTCCGGGTCTTCAAATGCTCCTGCAAGACCTCCACCCTTGTAATCTATCAAAATAAATGCCACTTCATCAGGATGATAATTGACCGCCATTGAAAGTATATATGTTATAATGAATTCACTCTTACCTGAGCCTGTCATACCCGCCACAAGACCGTGAGGTCCTTGGAATTTTTCATGCAAATCCAGCATAAAAATATCTCCTGAAGTATTCACTCCAACAGGTGCCCGAAGGCTTAATGTAGGATCATTATATTTCCATCTTTCAAACGGATTAAGTTGCTCTATCTTTCCAACATTAAACATACTCAAGAAATCTAACATATTAGGTAACGTATATAAATCTTTTGACAAATCCAACGTAGTATTAAGCATTTTCTTTGCAAGTACATCGTAACTGGTACTAATAGTAGGGTTTTTGTCAAATTCTATTATATTTCCTGAAAGATCATTCTTATTATATAATTTTGCTTTCCCATCATTTAATTCGACAACCATGGAAGTTTCTTTCGGAAGTTCACTTCTTATGTTGCACACATAAAGCAAGCTAAATCCCACATTAGTCGTAGCATTAAGCATTTTATTGATTAACTCACATTTTTTTGCAGTCTTACTTGAATTAATAATAATCAGATAATATGGAACAAAAACAGGCACTCTGCTTGCTCCTCCAACCTGATTAACTCTTTCATCGTACTCTTTCTCCAGAATTCCAATTATTTCTTTAAAATCACTGATTGTCTCAATAACATATCGAACCTGTTTCTCATTATCCCAGCAATGTGGAAGCCATTTCATAAATTCCCACTCATCAGAGTTAAACTCATCGCCAACATAAACAATCTTCAATTCATCATAACTATGTAATGCTGCAATCTGAATCACACTGTCTTTTGTATACGATTGAATTTCCTTATAGTTGCTTCCAACAAATCCGATTATATTGTCTTTCTTTAACGATATGGTTATTGGGACACTCTGTAATATAATAGGTGTTCCAGCTAATGCCAACATATCATCCTGTAGATTATCCTCATCCATGGTAAATTTCTTACGCTGGCACTCAACAGTGATATCTGCTTTTAGATTTCCCATACCAACCTTAATATTAAGAAAATCATCATGGGAAATCATTCTCTCCCAAAGCTTAGGGCTTCCATTGAGGATTCTATTCTCACACTCTTTTAATGAAATTCCATTTTCATTAAGTATATCAGCCTGCTTAGCACATTCTTTGACAATATCATCATTAACACTACTCAAATATGCTCTATATTTTTCTTGTCTTTTTTCTTCATTTTTACGGGATTTCTTCTCGTTAAGGTTACGAGTGAGGATTGGCCACAATATCATACCTACAAGCATAAAGAATGACATAACAACGGTTGGGAGTGCATTCATTATTGATCGACCTGTGCTTACAGTATTAATTATTGAAAAGAACGCCATAGAAACAGAACCCAATCCCATAGTTATAGAAGGTCCTATAACCATAGCAATAGGTACGTCTTCCCTCACTTGTGACTGAGGAGGGGAGTCAATAGTTATCTTGACATTAGAAACATCTCTCTTGAATCTTGGAGATCTGTAAAAGTATTGTTTAGCAGGCAAAGAACACTCACTAATATCATGATTCTCCTGCTTTATATACGGCATAAGGGATTTATCATTAATAATGACTTTACCATCAGGATCATTAACAGCAATAAAACTGTTACCCACAATTATCTTCATCCCCAAAATAAAGATAACATCTCCCGGGTAAAGTACCTGATTATCCACTCTGAACCCGTTAACATAAGTTCCATTGGTACTCTGATTATCTTGAATACACCAATTCTTTCCATCAAAAGAAAGTGTTGCATGATAAGATGATGTATACGCATTATCATATGTTATATTGCAATTCTGTCTTCCTATTGACAATGAACATGGATTCAATACAACATACTTGTCATATATTTCCCTATCTTTAGTTGCCTCTTCAACAAAAAGAAGAACTTTCTCACATTCGCCATTAATCTTAACATTATAAAATGATGACGGCTTTAATATTGCAATGGTTTCCTCACTACCCAACGGAGTCGCCGATGCTATTTGGGTATTATTAAGAACCCATCCTCCCTCTGATGCCTCTATAGACAAAAGCTTTCTAGGAAGCCCATTAGCATCAATATCCGTTATCCAATAAGCCCCATTGATTGTTTGTGGCAAAACAAGGCTGAATATCCTTGTTGTCTTAATTAACGATACTTGCATATTAAATTCTATCCTCTTTCCCCAGATGTATGTTGAACTAAAAATTTTTAGTTTCAAATATACATAGAAATAATACCAATATTTGGCAAAAAAATCAATATTATAACTAATTTTCAAAAAGCATTCTCTAATTGAAAAAATCGGACATATTTTATTGACTTTTTTTATTTTTCATTTATTATATACATTATAATCTTACTAAGACAGGTATAGTTTTGAAATCACCTGACTAAAGGAAAAAGTAAAAGGAAGGTACATTTTTATGACAAATAATTTAATACAGCCCTTAATATTCAATATACCTAAGAATAATTTTAACGAAACCTTTGTCAACACGCCTGCAGAAATGTATATTTATGAATTTTCATCTGACAAAAAATCCGATATTACCATATCCCTTATACCAAGCCCTTATAATGAATGGATTATCGGCTACAATACCTCGAATAAGCAGGCCTGTTTCTATTGTATAGGCGCTGTCACAAAGCTCACCACCGTGAAAGTTAAATCCTTTGAAAATTATTTTTGTGTGCGTTTCGGTGATAAGGGATGCTATTTTAATAATAACGTCCCTGATGATACATATCCTGTTAACATGCTTAACAATGTATTTGATTATTCGCCGGAAGAAGACTCCTTTGAATACAAATTAATAAACAGTTTCAGAACTGTAAAATCATTTAAAGAACGATTAAGATTATTCAATGAATTTCTGAAGGACAGCAAATCATACATAAAGGTTCCCTCAAATGTTACTACCATAACGGATATTATCAAGAAACACAAGGGAAACATTACTATATCCTTAATTGCAGAGCAATTAGGCTATTCGGAAAGACACATTTCAAGAATATTTAATAGTGTATATGGTTTTTCCACAAAGGATTACTGTAAATACATAAGATTCCAGAATACATTATCCGAGATAATGTCCAATCCAAGCCGTGAAAACAGTGAATTCATGGCTAATACAGGTTACTCCGATCAGGCTCACTTCCAGCGGGAATTTAAGTCTTTTACCGGAATGACTCCAAAACAGTTTATAAAACAGTACAAGAATCAGTGATACATTTACTGTTTCTGTATTAGAGGTGGCAATTTGCGACCTCTAATCTGTGTGTGTTCCTACAATAGGGATTTGTAAGACCGAATGTTCTTCTATTTTTCCTGCATTTTGCGACTTTTATACGCACAATTACCTACTAAAGCGTTTTTAAAAATGCATTTAGTAGGTAATTTATAAAATTATTCTTCTAAAATGCCTCTTTTTTACCCACTAAATCAACAATAACTTTCCAACTAGTAGGTAATGAAAAAAACTCATCTTTCAATAATAACAGCTTGCCTAATTTAAGTTTTCACCCTCTATGGCATAAGTTCGCCATTCCAGGTTACGGAAATCCCCCATTCCCTTCCGGCTTAATTCAATAAGAAATCAGCCATTACCCTGTTGCTTATATCCATTCCTCTTTTTGTGAGGAATATTCTGTCATCAGAAATCTCCAAAAGTCCGTTTCTTTCATTTTCTTTTATAACATCCCCAAACACATCCATTATATCCCTTTTAAATGTTGTGTTGAATTTATCCATACTAACCCCCTTGGTTTTTCTAAGCCCAAGAAACATAAATTCCGACATGGTGTCGTTTTTCGTGAGCATTTCCACATTTTCCCGTATATCAGCAATTATGTGTGCATCTCCACGCAAAGGCATTTCCAGACATTTAATATATTCCCCCATATGGGTTATATTGGTGAACCGGGTATTGTCATAAAGACTTGCAGCGCCTATTCCGAATCCAAGATAATTGCCTCTTTCCCAGTATTTCAAATTATGTCTGCACTCATATCCCGGCAGGGCATAATTAGATATTTCATACTGCTCATATCCTGCTTCCTTTAACAAGCTGCCTGTAAATGCATATATTTTCCTGTCAGTATCTTCATCCGGAACTTCAGGAAATTCCCCTATATGTTCAAAAAGGTATGTTCCTTCCTCCAGAATCAGGCTGTAGACAGATATATGCTCCGGATTATATGAAACAGCTTTCTTTAACACCTGAGAAAAGGACTTAAAGCTTTGTCCCGGAAGGGACGCCATAATATCTACATTGATGTTGTTAAATCCTGCTCTTCTTGCAGCCTGGAAGCTTTCCTCAAATTGCTTAAGATTATGTATCCTTCCAAGCATCTTTAATTCATCATCATCAGTGGACTGCAGGCCGAAGCTTATCCTGTTTATTCCGCTTTTTCTGTAACCGGCTGCCTTATCATAATCCAGAGTCCCCGGATTACACTCTATGGTAATCTCAGCATCATCACTTATATTATATTCTCCGGCTATTACCGCCATTATATCATCAATCAGGGATGAAGCCAGCACAGAGGGAGTACCCCCTCCAAAAAATATGGAGGAAACCTCATCTTCTTTGCCCTCTTTAACACTTTTAATTTCATTGATGAGAGCATTCACATACATCTTTTTCGTATTGTCGTCAGCAGGGGCTGACAGAAAATCACAGTATACACATTTGTGCATACAAAAAGGGATATGTATATATATCCCCAATTGCTTTTTATTATTCATCATCTAACTTTAACACACTCATGAATGCCTTCTGTGGTATCTCTACATTACCAATCTGACGCATTCTCTTCTTTCCTTCCTTCTGTTTCTCAAGAAGCTTCTTCTTACGGGAAATATCACCGCCATAACACTTTGCAAGTACATCTTTTCTAAGAGCTTTAACAGTTTCTCTTGCAATTACCCTGCTGCCTATAGCGGCCTGAATAGGTATCTCAAAAAGCTGTCTCGGGATCTCACCTTTAAGCTTTTCACACATTTTTCTGCCTCGCTCTTCTGCACTTCCGGCAAATACTATAAAGGATAACGCATCAACTTCCTCTTTATTGATAAGTATATCAAGTTTAACAAGATTTGATTTCACATATCCCTTTATCTCATAATCAAAGGAAGCATATCCTCTGGAACGGGATTTTAAGGCATCAAAGAAATCATATATAATCTCATTGAGAGGCAGGTCATACTTTAAGAGTGCTCTTGTCTGCTCAATATATTCCATACCGTTGTATATACCCCGTCGTTCCTGACAAAGTTTCATAATAGGGCCAACAAACTCTGTAGTAACCATTATCTCTGCACTTACCATTGGCTCTTCCATATAATCTATCTCAGAAGGGTCCGGCATATTGGAAGGATTGGTAAGATCAATAACTTCCCCATTGGTCTTATGAATCTTATAAATAACTCCCGGTGCTGTAGTGACAAGATCCAGATTATACTCCCTCTCCAATCTCTCCTGAATAATTTCCAGATGAAGAAGTCCTAAGAATCCGCATCTAAAGCCAAATCCCAATGCAATGGAGGTCTCAGGCTCAAACTGAAGAGAAGCATCATTAAGCTGCAGCTTTTCCAAAGCTTCCCTTAAATCCTGATATTTTGCCCCATCAGCAGGATATAATCCGCAATATACCATTGGATTTACCTTTTTATAGCCCGGAAGCGGCTTATCAACAGGTCTGTCATTATCTGTCACAGTATCACCCACACGGGTATCCTGAACATTTTTTATGCTGGCTGTGATATATCCAACCATTCCGGCTGTAAGCTCTTCGCAGGGAATAAACTGTCCCGCTCCAAAATATCCCACTTCCACAACCTCTTCAACAGCCCCTGTGGCCATCATTCTAATTCTGGTGCCTTTCTTTACGGTACCTTCCACTATCCTGACAAATATAATTACGCCCTTATATGCATCATATAAAGAGTCAAATATAAGTGCTGACAAAGGATTCTTCTCATCCCCTTTAGGTGCAGGTATCTTTGAAACAATCTGTTCCAACACTTCTTCTATATTGATACCGTTCTTTGCAGATATAAGAGGGGCATCCTGAGCCTCAATCCCGATAACATCCTCTATCTCATCAATTACTCTCTGAGGTTCGGCACTTGGAAGGTCTATCTTATTAATTACAGGGAACACATCCAGGTCATGATCCAGCGCCAAATAAACATTTGCCAGGGTCTGTGCCTCTATTCCCTGCGCCGCATCAACAACCAGAATAGCTCCGTCACATGCTGCAAGCGCTCTGGACACTTCATAATTAAAATCCACATGTCCCGGAGTATCTATTAAATTAAATATATACTCCTCACCGTTTTTAGCCGTATAGACAGTTCTTACCGTCTGAGCCTTGATTGTGATACCTCTTTCTCTTTCAAGATCCATATTGTCAAGGACCTGCTCCTGCATTTCACGACTTGTAAGAAGTCCTGTTTTTTCAATAATTCTGTCTGCAAGAGTTGATTTTCCATGATCAATATGTGCTATTATACAAAAATTTCTAATATTATTCTGATTTACGTTAGCCATTAAAATAACCTGCCTGTCCCAAGTACTTTATAATTCCATCGGAAATTGCTTTTGCTGTCTGTTCCTTATTGGTTGTTATCATCTCATTATCCTTTGTGCTGTACATGTTTCCAAGGTTCACAATACAGCTTGCTCCCGTGCTGTGCTGATTAAGATAATAGTTCTGCTTAGCGCTATCAGGTGTTCCTGTATGAACACCACTGTTCACAGCACCTGTATTTTCAATTTCCGATAATATCGCTGTTGCCAACCCCTTTGAATTAGCCGGAGAATTAGTATGAATCCAACCCTCTGCACCATAGCTTTTTCCACTCTTTAAAGAGTAATCCCTGTGAATTGAAACAAGACATACTGCTTTTCCCGTGTTGCATAATTTAGTTCTTGTCTCATAATTAACACCGGTGTCTGTAGTTCTTGTCATTATAACCCGGACTCCGGAACCGGTGAGATTATTTTCCACAAGTTTTGCGATTTCAAGCACCTGATCCTTCTCATAAGATGTTCCGTTATATTGTCCTGTGTCTGAGCCGCCATGAGGAGCATCAATACATACAACCACTGAACTCTTTACTGTAGTTGACTCTTCCTCTGTATTATCCTCTGAATAATCCTCCTCTGAGATATCAGATTCATATTTTGCTGAAGCCATAAGACTTCCAAACACTTTGCCATAATCTAAATAAATCATAATAGAAACAACAACTACCGCAATCAATGTAGCAATTCCAAAAATATAATCCAGCCTTACCACATCTCTCTTTTTACTTTTTTTGTATTTTTTGTTGCCGGAATCAGTTTCTTCAAATTTTCTTTTCCTGGTTTTTTCAACCTCATCAAATTCCAGTATATCTATATCATCATCTTTTCTTTTCATAGTACCCTCCGTTTCTGCGCTAATCATACCAATATCCTCATAAAAAATAAATTTCTACAATTAACCGGTATAATTTTACGGCAGAGATATACGTATACTATTGTCTAAAATGACAGATAAAATGTCAAGTAAAATGATCATAAAAAAATCAGCAAAAAAATCAGCAGCTTCTTACCATTTCCTTTTTAAGCCTTTTTATTATCTTTTTTTCCAATCTTGATATATATGACTGTGAAATTCCCAACATATCCGCAACTTCTTTCTGGGTCATTTCCTCTCCGTCCTCATTGCTTAAACCATATCTTAAATCTACTATCACCCGTTCTCTCTCCGGAAGGTTTCCAATAGCCTTTTTTAACGCCTTTCGCTCCACTTCCGTTTCAAGATCCTTATAGCATACATCGTCATCTGTTCCCAGAATATCCGATAAAAGAAGCTCATTACCGTCCCAATCCACATTAAGAGGCTCATCTATAGAGACTTCTGCCTTAATCTTGCTATTTCTCCTAAGATACATTAAAATCTCATTTTCAATACATCTTGAGGCATATGTAGCCAGTTTTATATTTTTATCTCTGTCATAGGAATTGATAGCTTTAATCAATCCTATCGTTCCAATTGATATAAGATCTTCCACTCCAACTCCTGTATTGTCAAACTTCTTGGCAATATATACTACAAGTCTTAAATTATGTTCAATAAGCGTTTTTTTCGCCTCATTATCATTCTCCGTACCAAGCATCATAAGAGTTTCATTTTCCTGCTCAGTCTCCAAAGGCGCCGGTAATATTTCAGCTCCTCCTATATAGTGGACATCATTTTGTCCTAACATATAAAAATTTTTAAATGAAGGTACCACTTTAAACTGAAAATGGTCCGCCACACCAACCTTTAACACCATATCTTCCTCTCTTTCCCTATATCATTTCTTTCTCTATATCATTTTCCCATTTATGAGCGCATGATATCCACCATCGGAAGAAATGTTCACCTCCGACAGCCCTATCAACACATTTTTATAAGCTTTAGAATCTTCTGACCTCTTTACGTACATATAATCTGCAGTAATTACTTCCATTAATCCCCCTTTAGTTGAAACTGTATTATAGGGAATAAAATGAAACTTTATGTTTTCGTAATTATTTATCTCACTAAGGATGCTACTAAAGTACATTTTTTCAAATACATTTACAGGTTTGTTGTATATAGGGTCAACAAGTCTGTTCCCCGTGTCTATAATTCCCCTGGTACATATATGTTCATTTCCAATAACCACTTCTAAATCACAATCCACAATTGCATCTCTCCTGGTGGTATTTATGTAATGAAAAAGTAATATAAGAAAAGTAATGGTTATCAATAAAAACAATATAAACTGCCTGTTTTTTAACATGAAGCCATAAATCACATAGCCTGCATAAGTGTTATATACAAGAAGATGTATTCCTCCTCCAATAAACACAGCAATAGATATCATTAAAATCATGCCCTTTAGTATTTGTCCAATATATTTTCTGAAAACAAAACTGTTACCTTTACACGCATTTTTACCCCTGATGCATATTATAAGCACCATCAAAAACGTTATTATCATGTATGTGCATAGATTAACTAACAGCTTATACCTGTCCGGGATTAATACGGCTGCAACAGACCAGACGGCTCCCAATGTGGTAGAAAGAATCAATCTCATAACCGATGCGTGGTAGTGCATCAAATAGTTAAGGATAGTAAGAACCATTAAGTCCATGCAGAAATTAACCGCAAACAGAACATCTAAATAAATTACAATCAGCAACACCTCCTGTCTAAATCAGTATAGACATTTGGAATTGCAAAATTTGTCAAAAGAGAATAGTAGAAAAAATAAAATTAAAAAAATTAGTGCGCGCGCCTCTTTTTTAGTCTTTGAAGGCGCTGCAATCTACATTTCATAATGGGAACAAAAGCCTAAAACTTCCACTTAAATTAGAAATAATTATTCCAGAGAATGATTCTGTGCGATTACTCAGTCAGGTAAATCTAAGACAGGGTATGTCAGTGAGAAAACCATTTACATATGTGAGAACTGTAGTAAATGTCCTTATAAGAGTGATTATATAAAAGGTAATAACTGCAAAACACCGTTAGAAGAAAAAACTAAAGTCTTACAGGTATCAAAGACATTTATAAAACATAGACAATAAGGTTTAGAACGAATTGTATCGGACGAAGGTGCGTTATATAGAATGAATCGAAAGTATTCAAGCAGAAGGTTCATTTGGCGACTTAAAGCAAGATATGCAGTTTAGAAGATATCTAAGCAAAGGAACTTCAAATGTACTAGCTGAAAGTACTTTGTTGGCAATTGCCAGAAATATAAATAAGCTTCATAACAAGATTCAAAATGGAAAGACTGGAACACATTTGTTTCCGTTAAAAAATGCTTAAATTTAGAAAAGAGTATTTTTCACACAAAAAAGAGGCCTCGCCTCAACGATTTGTTATCATTAAAGCGAAAGCCCCCTGAAAATTATGTAAATAATTACTTCTTAGTCTTCTGTAAAAATGTAGGAATAGTAATTCCCTTTTCCTTAACACTAGGTGAAACCGGTGTTGGCTGCTTGAGTCCCGGAAGAGGTGCTGATGTTGCAGCTTGTCCTGCTGTTACAGATGACTGTGATGCTGTTGTCTGTGACGCAGGCTGATATGAATATGATGGTCTGGCTGCATTTGCAGCTGCCTGTGCCTTTGGCGAGAACTTCGCCATAGCATTATTAACATTTATATCCTCAAGTCCTGTTGCAATTACTGTAATTGTTGCTGTATCTGTTACAGTTTCATCAAACATTACACCAAATATAACATTAGCATTCTCTCCTGCAAGATCCTGAACATAGCTTGCAGCTTCATTAGCCTCAATAAGGCTGATATCACCTGAGATATTGATAATAACATGAGAAGCCCCATCAATTGTTGTTTCAAGAAGAGGACTGGTAACGGCATTCTTAACCGCCTCAATTGCCTTATCATCACCTGTAGCTGTACCAATACCAATATGAGCAACACCCTTACCAACCATTACTGTCTTAATATCAGCAAAATCAAGATTAATAAGACCAGGAACATTAATAAGGTCTGTAATTCCCTGAACTGCCTGCTGAAGTACCTCATCAGCCTTCTTTAAAGCATCAGGCATTGTTGTTCTTCTATCTACAATCTGAAGAAGCTTATCATTAGGAATAACAATAAGTGTATCCACATTCTCCTTCAGCTTCTCAATACCATGTTCCGCATTAGCCATACGTGCCTTAGCTTCAAATGTAAAAGGCTTAGTTACTACACCAACAGTGAGAATACCAAGTTCCTTGGAAATCTTTGCAACAACCGGTGCAGCACCTGTACCTGTTCCGCCACCCATACCGCATGTTACAAATACCATATCGGCACCCTTGATTGCCTGTGTAAGTTCTTCTATATTCTCCTCTGCTGCCTTCTCACCGATTTCAGGCTGAGCACCTGCTCCCAGGCCCTTAGTAAGCTTCTCCCCAATCTGAATAACAGTCGGTGCCTTACATAACTGAAGTGCCTGACTGTCTGTGTTGATTCCGATAAACTCAACACCACTTATATTTTCATCTATCATTCTATTAACAGCATTGTTACCAGCTCCGCCGACGCCCACAACGATTATCTTAGCTGATGATTCTGATTCATTAGTCATTATCTCTAACAAGGTTGTTGCCTCCTTAACTCTCATATCAATTTAAACTACTCACTATCATATAATTTTTTGTCAAAAATATCAACCAATTTTTAAATTTTCTTAAATTTCTTAATTATCTTTCTTAAAGATTATGGATGAATTATTCCCGGTATAATCTTCCATATGTAAAGTTCCCTTAAGTCCTGCAAGCCCGGGCTGTATCTGTTTTAATTCAAAAAGCTTGTCCGTATAATCCTTACTATTTCCAAGACACACTTTAACATCTCCCATATAGAGTATTACGTTAAGAGAACTATCAAAATATACTTTATTCACCCCCAACTCATATTTATCAAAGCTCTGGGTAAGGTCCAGTATCTGCTGAAATATACTGTCATCCCCCACCTCAAGCTTGGAATTAAGCACAATAGAATCAAAACTAAGTCCTACTATTTCCGGAACTCCCTCATATAATTCCGTTGAACTTTCAACCACAATTCCATCCTTATCAAAATACATATTACATCCCATGTATTTTATATAGCCAACAATAGCCTTTTCATAGACAGTTATATAAAATCTGTCCGGCCAGTCCACTTCAACATCATACTTTTCAATGAAAGGTATTGTTTTGTTCTTATTTCCCACTGCGCTGAAAATTACCGCATTAGGTGTTGATATGCCAAATATTTTTTCAGTCATCTGTTCATCACTGTAATGTTCATTTCCCACATAAGTGATTTCAGTAACTTTAAATTCAAAATATATAACCCCTGCGGCTGCCACCAGAAAAGTAACAAAAACCACCGGTATCAGCCACAGCTTTTTATTTCTTTTCTTTTTTACCTTTATCGTCATCCTACTATCTTTCCAACCTAATCTGACTACTTATATTAAGCACAATTCCCAGTTCTGCAAGGAGAAAAACTGATGCTGTTCCTCCATAGCTTATGAAAGGCAACGTTACACCAGTATTGGGAAATACATTTGTAACAACTGCAATATTAATAATAACCTGTATTGCAATGTGGGCAAACACTCCCACTGCAAGAAGGGAGCCGAACAAATCCGGTGCATTCTGGGAGATATGTATAACGCGCCACAAAAGTATAACAAACATTATAATCACACATGCAGCCCCGAAAAGTCCCAATTCTTCACATATGATTGAAAATATCATATCATTCTGTGACTCCGGTATAAAGCCTAATTTCTGCAAACTCTTTCCAAGTCCTTTTCCAAAAAGTCCTCCCGATCCAATTGCATACAGTCCCTGTACCGTCTGATATCCCTTACCATCTATATATTTTTCCGGATTCAGCCACACAAGAAAACGTGTCAATCTAAAATTCTTAAAAGTACGCCCTGAATTAACCACATTTGTAAGCCATGTATAGAATGCCAAAAAAGCCGCACTAAGAGCTGCAACAATAGCAACATATATCTTATATCCCGGATATGCCACAAATGTAATAACTACAGCTATACCACACACAATAATCGCACTACTCAAATTAGATGTACACACAAGTATAGCTACTGCCGGTATAACTCCTACTCCTAAGAATATTCTTACTACTCTCCTGAATTTTTTAATGCTTGTTCCTGCATTACATACCTTAGCAGAACAGAATATAATAACGGCTATCTTTACCAGTTCCGCCGGCTGAAAGCTTACAGGCCCTATATATATCCATCTCTTGGCGCCATTAACTTCTCTTCCTATAAAAGGAACCAGGATTATAATAATAAGGGAAATAATAAATATAAAAGGAGAAAGCTTAAGCAAATGATGATAATCGAAAAATCTTGCTATAAAAAACATAGCCGCCATTCCCAATATGGTAAATATAAGCTGTCTCTTAAAATAATATTCTGGATCCCCTTGCTCTATCTGGGCAGTATAAGAACTTGTGCTGTAAATCATTGTAAGACCAAAACCTACAATAAAAATCAATACAAACAAAAGACTGTAATCAAAATAAAAGCCGGTGTCTTTTCTATTCTTCTTCCCCATAAAACAACTCCATTTTATAAATTATTAACAAGCTCCTTAAATATATTGCCTCTCTGCTCATAATTATCAAACATACCCCAGCTTGCACATGCAGGTGAAAGCAATACTGCATCCCCCTTCTTCGCATGGGATGCACATACAGACACTACCTCTTCCATAGAGTCTGCAAATATAATATTATCGAATCCATATTTCTTGCAGGTATCTGCTATTTTATCCCTTGTCTGTCCTATAAGAACAAGAAGCTTTACCTTATCTTTAAAAGCCTTAACATAGAGATCAAATTCTGAACCCTTATCATAACCGCCACCAATAAGGATAGTTGGTCTTACCATAGCCTCTATAGCTTTAACAGCCGCTTCCGGATTAGTTCCCTTGGAATCGTTGTAATACCATACATCATTTTTAGTAGCTACATATTCTATTCTATGTTCCACAGCCTTAAAACATTTTACCTGCTCTATAATAATATCATCAGGTATACCTGCTGCCTTAGTCATTGCTATAGCAGCACATACATTTTCATAATTGTGCTTGCCTAAAAGATTCATTTCATGAACATTGAGCATATCCTGTTCTTTAACGCCATCTGTATACTTAATCATATCTCCATCCACGTAAGCACCTACATCAGGCTTTCTTTCGCTTGAAAACCATACCACTTTTGCATTGCAGTTTTTGCCAAATTCTGACAGATACTCATCTTCAAGGTTAAGAACACACACTTCAGATTTATTCTGATTTTCTGCAATTCTCTCTTTTGTATATGCATAACATTCCATCGTATGATGTCTGTTTAAGTGATCCGGTGTAATATTAAGAATTGCACTGACACAAGGATGGAAATTATCCACAGTTTCAAGCTGAAAGCTGCTTATTTCAGCCACAGTAAAAGAATCCTTGTCAGTATTTAACACTTCTCCTGTATAAGAATTACCAATATTGCCCACAACAAAAGTCTTTTCGTTATATGCTCTGACAATCTGTCCCACAAGGGAAGTTGTGGTTGTCTTTCCATTGGTACCGGTAATTGCAATAACCTTACCGGCTTCATAATTATAAGCAAGCTCAATTTCCCCCCAGACTAAAACTCCCGCTTCTTTAAATCTGATTACAAGAGGGCTGTCAATAGGTACACCGGGACTTATAACAAGAAGATCTACACTGTTTACAAGTTCATCAGAAATCTCGCCAATTACAATCTGTGCCTTGTTATTTCCTAACTTTGCAGCTATATCCTCTTTATTCAGCTTTTCATTACCATCGTAGAGAATACAATCAGCTCCCACCTTATTAAGTAAATCAACGGCACCAATACCGCTTATACCTGTGCCTGCAACCATAACCTTTTTACCTTTAAGATCCATATATGCTTCCAATCTGCCATTAATATGGCTATGTGTTATTGTATTTAATCATACCTTTTTTTATTTTACTCTACCGATGGGTATATTTCAAGGTAAGGCAAAATATTTGCAAACAGTTCTTTTATCACAGGAGCCGCAATTGTACCTCCGTAATATATTCCCTCCGGTTCATCAATAAGGCACATAGCAATAACTTCAGGGTCTTCCACACTGGAAAATCCAATAAAGGAAGATATATATTTTCCCGAACCTCTTGGCAGTTTCTGGGAAGTTGCCGTCTTACCTCCAATGGAGTACCCCTGGATATATGCTTTTATTCCTCCGCCCTCTTCTACTACCTGGCGTAAAATATTTTTCATTGTATCACTCGTTTCTTTATCAATAACACTTTCCGTAGTTGAATACTCAAATTCCATATATGTGGAATTCTCATTGTCACAGGTCTTTACCGCAAAATGTGGTGTAACAAGATTCCCACCATTAACAATCGCTGCTGCTGCTCTTAACATCTGCAATGGCGTTATCTGAAAGGACTGACCGAAAGACATTGTTGCAAGCTCCACTTCCCCTACATTTTCCTTATTATGAATAATGGTGGATGCCTCTCCTGAAAGGTCAATTCCTGTTTTTGAGAGAAGTCCCAGTTTCCCCATATAAGTATAAAAATTATCAACCCCAACTCTTCTTCCCCATTCAATGAATGCCGGATTACAGGAGTTCATTACTGTATGGGTAAAATCCTGTGTTCCGTGCCCCGTTGTTTTATGACATCTTATTCTTCTGTCAGCAACTATGGTGGCACCGGAACATGTATAGCTGTCACTAAGACTTACTGCCTTTGTCTCTAATGCTGCCGTTGCTGTAACCATCTTAAATACAGACCCCGGCTCATAAGTGTCATTGATACAGAAATTTCTCCACATATTATTTAATAAATCCATTTTATTGCTACCTATACTGCTTTCGTCTATTTCATAATTTAAGGTATATGGATCATTAAGGTTATATTCCGGCTCATTAACCATTGCAAGGATAGATCCGTCTTTGGGATTCATAACTATTATTGCTACCTGCTTTGCATTTTTCTTACTTCTTGTCTGCTGTGCAAGCTGCTGTGCATACTGCTGAATATTAGCATCAATGGTAATATATAAATCTTTTCCTTGTTCCGGCTCTAATCTGCTTTCCCTGCTTTTATCTAATTCAGTTCCATAAGCATCCGTGAGGGTAAGTATTGTTCCATTATTTCCCGATAAATAGCTATCATATTTAGCTTCAAGACCAAGAATGCCCTGATTATCACTTCCTGTAAATCCCAGTACCTTAGATGCCAGCGTATCGTATGGATAATATCTTTTGTAATCTTCATCCACTTTTACTCCGTTAAGATTACACTGCCGTATCTTATCCCCCGTTTCTTTATCTACATTAGATTTTATTATTTCTATGGAGGTTATCTTATCAACCTTTTTTCTTATCAATTCCGGTTCCATATCAAGAAGCTGGGACAATTTTTCTACCACCTGGTCGCTGTCCGTTATCTGGCTGTGTATTACTGAAACACTGCAGACAGTTTTATTATCTGCCAGGACCGTTCCGTTAGCGTCCAGTATACGTCCTCGCATTGCTTTAATTTTTCTTTCTCTTTCATGAAGTTCATCTGCCCTGGCTATATAATAATCAGCCTTGATTATCATAATGTACCCTATTCTCACTATGAGCAGTGACATTATAAGTCCCAGACAAACTGCTATAACAAGCAGTTTCTTTCTATGTCTTGTCCTTACAAATACATTAAATCTCATATCCTCATCTTCAATCATTCTAATTGACATAAATGAACCTTTTCCCATTTTGTTTTTCAACAAAATGAGAATAACCCCACATATATTCTCAATAATTGTTATGAAAACATATGTAGGGTTATTCTACTTATACTTATTATTACCTATTTTGGGGAAAATGTTTACAACATTTAATTATTACCTGCAGTATTATTGCCTCCTCCTGTTGGAGAGCCTGACGGTATTCCGTCAACCGCCGATTCAACAGGGCTTTCACTTGTGTCCTCCGGCTCATCAGTTGCATCTTTAAACACATTCATATATGGAAGAAGTTTCTCCAAAATGTCATGGGAAAGGTTCAATACATCATTAGAACCTGCTTCAACACCGTTAGTTCCATTCGGTTCATCAATCAGGACATAAATAGCAAACTTCGGATTATCTGCAGGAGCATGCCCTATAAATGAGATTATCCAACGCTTGTCAGCTCTTGGCTGCTTCTGTGCTGTTCCTGTTTTTCCGGCAATTGAGTATCCTGTCACACCTGCTTTTTTAGCCAGACCGGATTCCACCGTAGATTTAAGATATCTTCTTAAATATTTTGATGTTGATGTTGTTATAGTCTGTCTTATAAGTGTTGCTCCATATTCCTTTACAACCTCACCATTATCTGTTTCAATCCTTTTAACCACATGAGGCTGATAATATTTACCATCATTAATAAGAGAACAATATGCCGAAATCATCTGAATCATGTTAACATTTATGTTCTGACCAAATGAATTACAAGCCGCATCAATCACTTGATAATTATCCTCTTTATATGTAATACCTGTTGTTTCTCCGGGAAGATCTATACCTGTCACTCTTCCATATCCAAATAGTGACTGATACTGAAGAAACTGACTGGTTCCCATTTTAACTGCCAGATTAATCATATAAGGATTGCAGGACTGCATCAAACCTTCTTCGATAGTAAGCAAACCATGGCTTCCCCTGGTAGTTGATATATGACATCTTATCCTATCCGGTCCAATTGTCACTGAACCTGTACATTCATAAGTATCACCATCCTTAGCAACTCCTGATTCAAGAGCTGATGCCACAGTAATAGGCTTAAATGTGGAACCCGGTTCGTAACTTTCTGAAACGCAGAAATTCTTCCACAAAGAATAAAGTGATGCTGTATATTCTTCATCCGACATTTTCTGAATATCCTCCTGGGAGTAAACTCCTGTAAGATCTCTTGGATTATTCAAATTGAATGTAGGGTAACTTGCCATTCCCAATACTTCGCCATTATTAGGATTCATAACCACCACAGCTGTATTTTTTGATGGTTTTTCAGCATTATAATCCTTAATACACTTTTCAATGATAGCCTGTACATTATAATCCAATGTCAGCACTACATTATTACCATCAACCGCTGCCTTTTGAGTTTCAGAAACATCCAGTCCCTCATCAACATAATTGTATATCGTTCCGTTAGTTCCTGTAAGTTCATCATTATACTGACTCTCGATACCCAGTTCTCCACCGTTAGCTGCACTGGCAAATCCCACCACATCACTGGCCAAAGTACTAAAAGGATACAGTCTTAAATAGCTGTCCTCAAACCATACTCCCTTTATATTAGCTCCGTTGGTTGAATCTGCCATAAGATTCTTAAATTCTTCAATCTCCTCCGCTTTTAACTCTTTAACAAGCTTTTGATACTGGCTATTTGGATTTTTGTTTACAATCTCATTCAAATCATTTCTTTTTAAATCAAAATATTGAACCAACGCACTTAATGTAGGCTCAATATATTTTTCGTCAGAGGTCATCATCTTAACATCAAGAATCAGATTGTATACTTTTTCACTATATGCAAGAACAGTTCCATCGCTGGTCAATATCTGTCCTCTTCTATATGGCAATGTGGTTGACGTATAGGACTGATGGTCTAAAACCGCTTTGGAATACTCCTCACCATGAGTATAGTTAATTGCAAAAACTTTAATACCCAAAAGCATAAGGAGTACTATGACTACTCCAAAAGCTACCCCCGTCTTTTTATGTATACGCTTTAACATTGCCTTTTTTCTTCTGTACTTATTCTTCTTTATTACATCATTATCCGCCATAAGTACCTCTTACCGTTTCACATTTTAATTTGCAGCAGGAATATCCTTATACTGCCTTACATACTCGCTCTCATTTGAATCATAATTAATAACCTGTCCTCTGTCTGGATATACCATTCCAAGTTCTTCTACTGCTGTATTATATATCTCATCATAGTTAATGCTTGTCTTAATAGATGATTCATAAACGTCATTATCCTCTCTTAGAGAATTGAGATTATTCTGAAGCTCTATTACCTTATCTGAATTGGTTTTAACATTTGACTGAAGGTTAAGATACTGATAGCATACAAAAAATGCACATGTTGCAACACCAATAAGCATTATTGTATATAGAAAATTCACTCTGCTATTGCGCTTTATCTGTCTTGCTCTTCTGCGTCTTTCCGCTCTCTCCTGCTCATCAATTTCTTTTCTTCTGTCAGGTCTCTTAAGTGGCTCTGCTGTATTTAATTGTCTTACCGCGCTTCCGTATTCATATGATGATGCGGTTGTTCGTGCATTTCTTACGTTTCTTACGTTGCTTTTATTTACCACTTTATGTTTCCCCCTGTTTTCAGATTTTTATTACTAAGCTCTTTCAAAAACTCTCAGTTTTGAACTCTTTGAGCGACTGTTTTCTTCCAGTTCCTCATCTGCAGGAACAATAGGCTTTCTTGTAATGACCTTCCCCTTCGGCTTTTTACCACATACACACACCGGGAAATCCGGAGGGCATGTACAAGGATTTTCATTATTTCTAAACCTTGTCTTTACTATCCTGTCCTCAAGAGAATGAAATGTAATAATACATATCCTTCCCCCGGGATTAAGTCTGTCTATCATATCATCAATTGAATTTTCAAGAACATCCAGTTCTTTGTTCAATTCAATTCTTATGGCCTGATATGTCTTCTTAGATGGATGTCCACCTGTTGCCCTGACTTTCATTGGAATTGCTGCTTTAATAATTTCATTAAGTTCGAATGTTGTTTCAATAGGCTTTTCCTGTCTTTTTGCTACAATATGTTTTGCTATATTTTTAGCGAATTTATCTTCGCCATAGTCTCTTATTATTCTGTATAAATCAAATTCACTGTATGTATTAACAATGTCTCTGGCTGTCATTTCCTGTCTTCTGTCCATACGCATGTCCAGATTTGTATCAACGTTATATGTGAATCCTCTGTCGACGGTATCTAACTGATAAGAGGAAACCCCAAGGTCAAGGATAATTCCATCCACCTTATCTATTCCCAGTTCATCAAGTACTTTTCCAAAATTACAATAGTTATTTCTTACTATTGTCACCTTATTTTCAAAAGGCTTTAAGCGCTCTGTAGCAGCTTTAATTGCATCTTCATCCTGGTCAATTCCTATAAGCCTTCCCTTATCTGACAAACGCCCGGCTATTTCATAGGAGTGTCCGCCACCACCCAACGTTCCATCAACGTATATTCCATCAGGCTTAATATTAAGATTTTCCACAGTCTCATAAAGTAAAACTGACTTATGTTTAAATTCCATATCAGCCCTCATTTCTTTCTGCCATGTATCTGATTTACAGACCTAAGAATATCCGCTTTCGCATTATCTTAAGCTTTACTATATAGTGAATCCCAGACTTTCCATATTCTCAGCTACTTCATCCATATCATCATCATATTTGCTGATAGATTCATCCCAGCGCTGTCTGCTCCAGATTTCGATTCTTCCTGCCACACCCACAAACACAACATCCTTTGTGAGGTCTGCAAACTCTCTCAACACAGCCGGAAGAAGTATTCTTCCCTGCTTGTCAACCTCTACATTCGCTGCACCTGCAAGAAAGAAACGTGTAAATTGTCTTGCATTCTTATTAGTAAGTGGCAATGTCTGCAGTTTTTCTTCAAACTTATGCCATTCATCATTAGGATAAACGAACAGACAGTTATCAAGCCCCTTTGTGACTACGAATTCGTCTCCAAGAGTTTCTCTAAACTTAGCAGGAACGATAATTCTGCCTTTGGCATCAATTGTATGGTTATATTCACCCATAAACATGTCAATCGTTCCTCCAATCTACCACTTTCATCCATTCGCTACCACTTTCCACCACTTTAGTGTCAATTTTATACTCATTTTTATAACTTGACAACCCTTTTTAAAAATTTTTTTCTTGGGAAACGCCGATGTTTACTGACTTTTCTGACCATACCACCCCAAAACCACAATATATTGTGTCTTCCTACTAAAGTACCACACATCATGTTGCAATAAATTTTATTGGTATATTTATAATTATTTTAGAATAATTAGTTTTTATAATTAGTTACTGTTACCTCCCCAGCCGGATTATTATAACCACAGTTTAGTATTGAAATATAGATAAACAAATTCTATGAAACGTTAGGCAGTATTCCCACGTTTTTCGAGCATAGCTACTGTGCTCGCAGCATGTTTGAGCCATTTATGGCGAGTTTGCGAAGAGCGCAGTTGATAGGCGGCGCAGAAAAACGAAGAATACAACGTGTTTCATAGAATTGTTTATCTATATTACACATACTGCATAATAATAATCCGGCTGGGGAGGTAACAGTTACCATAATTATATTTCTTATAGGGTACAGTTCACTTTTGAGGAAATATATGCTAGAATATGTTTTGTTCTGCTTTCCTGATAAGCAGAAATATAATTTTAAGCATAGATTTGATAATCAGATCATTAATATGCAGAAATGAGGATAATAACTATGAAGTTGGGTATTGTTGGACTTCCCAATGTCGGAAAAAGTACACTTTTTAATTCATTAACAAAAGCCGGAGCTGAATCAGCAAACTATCCTTTCTGTACAATCGACCCTAATGTGGGTGTGGTTGCCGTACCGGATGAGAGGCTGGATAAACTTGCTGCCCTTTATAACTCAGCAAAAATCACTCCTGCAGTCATTGAATTTGTTGATATTGCAGGTCTTGTAAAAGGTGCCTCTAAAGGCGAAGGCCTTGGAAACCAATTTCTTGCAAATATCAGAGAGGTAGATGCAATAGTACATGTTGTAAGATGTTTTAACGACACTAACATCGTTCATGTTGATGGAAGCATAGATCCAGTCAGAGATATAGAAACTATCAATCTTGAATTAATATTTTCAGATATGGAAGTTCTTGAAAGAAGACTTTCTAAACAGAAACGTGCTTCTTACAATAATAAGGATATTGCTAAAGAATGTGCACTCATTGAAAGACTTTTAGCTTTCCTTGAAGCGGGAAATCTGGCAAAAAATTTTGAATGTGAAGACGAAGATGAAGAAGCTTTCATGAAAGAATATAATCTTCTTACGGCAAAACCTGTAATCTTTGCCGCTAACGTTTGTGAGGATGACCTTGCGGATGATGGAGCTTCCAACGAATATGTTGCAAAGGTAAGAGAATATTCCAAGAAGGATAACTGCGAAGTATTTGTAATTTGTGCACAGATTGAACAGGAAATATCTGAATTAGATGATGATGAAAAGAAAATGTTCTTAGAGGATTTAGGAATAAGCTCATCAGGTCTTGATAAACTTATCGCTGCAAGCTACAGAATCCTTGGTCTTATCAGTTATTTAACAGCAGGTGAGACAGAGACAAGAGCATGGACAATCACTAAAGGAACCAAAGCTCCCGGTGCTGCCGGCAAAATCCACAGTGATTTTGAGAGAGGCTTCATTAAAGCCGAAGTTGTTAACTATCAGGATTTGCTTGACTGCGGTTCTTACAACGGTGCTAAAGAAAAAGGTCTTGTGAGAATGGAAGGAAAAGAATATGTTGTTAAAGACGGAGATGTAATACTCTTCCGTTTTAACGTATAATAAACAGGGGGGCTGTCGCATTAAGAAATTATTGCGGCGCCTCTTTTTCTATGTCAAAAACAACATATAGTTCTGCAGTTCAGGCACGCTTGCGCTGCTCTCGCCTCGCAACGGATACTAAATTCGCGCGTTGCGCTCATTAAGTACCGGCGGGCTCAAAGCACCTGAAACTACATGAACTATATGTTGTATTTTTTAGTCTTTGGAGATGCCGCACTAATTTCTTAATGCGACAGACCCTCTCTTTAATCTACCATGCAGCCATAACTTCCTTAAACTTCTTCACATTATCTGCCGCATCTCCCCTGAATACTGCCGACCCCGCCACTATCACATTGGCTCCGGCTTCAAGTACTGAAACAAGATTCTCTATATTAATTCCACCATCGATTTCTATATCCACATTATCCAGATTCTTTTCCACAAGCAACTCTTTAACTTTTCTTATCTTCTCAATCGATTCAGGAATAAACTTCTGACCTCCAAATCCCGGATGCACACTCATCACAAGCACCATATCAACCAGCGGAAGATAAGGTTCAATTGCTGATACAGGAGTTTCTGGATTAAGTGTAATGGCAGCCCTTATATTGTATTCCCTTATCTTCTCGATAGTGGCAACAACATCCTGGCAGGCCTCCACATGCACAGTAATAATATCAGCTCCCGATTTCACAAATTCTTCAATATAACGGATTGGTTCCTCAATCATAAGATGTACATCAAACACCTTCTTGGTTGATTCCCTGATAGATTTAATTACAGGCATTCCATAAGAAATACTTGGCACGAACATTCCGTCCATAACATCCACGTGAATATACTCTGCTCCTGCCTGATCTATTATTTGTATCTCATCTCCAAGTTTCTTAAAATCCGCTGATAATATTGACGGTGATAAAATTGCCATTATAACCTCATTTCTACGACTTTTCCGTCGCCTGGGAATCAGTATTTTTTCTGATTCTTCAATTCCTCATATATTTCTGTGTAACTTTGATATCTTCTGATACTTATTGTGCCACTTTCTACAGCCTCCTTGACTTTGCAATCCGGCTCATTAATGTGGACACAACCATTAAATCTGCAAGTCCCTTCAAAAGGAGTGAACTCCTCAAAATAGAATCTTAAATCTTCCTTTTCAAGCTCAGGCAAAATAAGAGACGTAAATCCCGGAGTATCACATATATACGTACTTTCACATACATTAAAAATCTCTGAATGCCTTGTTGTGTGGCGCCCTCTTCCTATTCTACTCACCCCGCCTGTCTCACTGACATCATTTGGCAGAATAAGATTGGTAAGAGATGATTTTCCAACTCCTGAAGGTCCTGCAAGGATTGTAGTTTTCCCTTTAAGCACATTACGTATTTCATCAACGCCCTCATTGTTGTATGTGCTTACAAAAATCACCTTACAGCCACAACCTTCATATATGTGTTTCAACTTTTCAATTTCTTCTTCACCGGCAAGATCCGTCTTATTAAATGCTATAACAGTAGGAACACTCTGATAATCCATCATAAGTATGAATCTGTCAAGTAAATTAAAATTAGGTTCCGGTGTTTTTATGGCAAATATAACTAAAGCCTGATCTATGTTGGCCGATGAAGGTCTAATCAACTCATTTTTTCTTGGAAGAATTTCGGTAATATTGCCAGTCATCTCCTCTTCACTGATAACATCAATCAGGACATTATCTCCCACCAGTGGCTTTATTTTCTTATTTCTAAATATTCCCTTTGCCTTGCATTCATAAATACCGCTGGTCTCTACATGTACATAGTAGAAACCAGCGATTCCTTTAATTATTTTTCCCTGCATATAATAAATAATACCTGATAAATGTAATTAGTTTGCTTTTGTTGCTGTTGTTGGAGAATTAGTTGCAGTCGGCTTCTGATAATGACTTACAACAATGTCAATAGTAGCACCTTTTTGTACTGTATCCCCACCAACATATCCCTGTGAAACTACCTGGCCGTAAGTTCCTGAAGTAGTAATATAGGAAACATTAGCTTTCAGTCCATTATCATCAAGCCACTTTCTGGCATCGCTCTCTGTCATTCCTACAAGATCCTTCATAGTAACATAAGTAATCTCTTTACCACGACTTACCTTGATAGTAACTGTAGAGCCTTCAGCCACTTTTCCTGATGGACTATAACTTATAACCTTTCCGCTTTCTACTGTTTCACTATATGCATAATCTATAGAAACCTCAAGCTTTACAGCTTCTAAAGATGTTTTTGCCTCTGTTTCAGATTTTCCTGTAACATTAGGCACAGTAACATCAATCTGTTCTTTTCCTGTACTAATTGTAAGCACAACCTGAGAATTCTTTGCAAGCTTTGTTCCTGCAACATTTCCCTGGGAAATAACACATCCGCTGGCTACTGTATCTGATGCCTGGTTAACAGCTTTATAGCCTAATCCCACATCATTGAGAGCCTTTACTGCATCCTCCTTTGTCATACCTACCACGTCCGGAACCTCTACAGCATTCTTGTCCTCTGACTTACTTTCACCCTGAATGGAAGATGCCTGTTCTGTGGTACCCTGATTATTGTTACCTGCTGATTTACCACTGCCCACAAGTTTAACAATTACAAATATAGTAATTATAAGTATAATAACTGCAATTCCTACACCTATACACTTCACTATAAAATCCAGTTTGTCGTTACCTTCGTCATCCACATCGATACCATCTGAATACTTTCCTGATGTTCTTTCATTGTCAAGATCATCCAAATCAAGATCGTCCAGGTCATCATCACTAAGTTCATCTAATTGGTCAAGATCTTCTTCATTGTTAGAACCATATATATTCCGAATCTTTGATGAGGATAACGCTGCTGAATCTTCGGTAATATCATATACTGAAGCTATTTTTACAAAATCTTCATCAGGCATTACCAAGGCTCTCTTTAAATCCACAATTAAATCTGTAGCTGTCTGATATCTTCTGTCTGTCTTCTTCTGAGTACATTTCAATACAATCTTATCCACACTTACAGGAATATCTTCTGCAAGTTTAGATGGTGCAGGAATTTCATTCTGAATATGCTGTACTGCAACTGCAACTGCCGTATCCCCATCAAAAGGAACTGTACCTGTAAGCATCTCAAACATTGTAATACCCAATGAATATATATCACTTCTCTCATCAGAATATCCACCCCTGGCCTGTTCTGGGGATATATAATGAACAGAGCCCATTGATGCAGAAGAATTAATCGTTGAAGATGTAGCCGCCTTAGCTATACCAAAGTCTGTAACCTTAACTTTCCCCTCTTTTGAAATTATTATGTTCTGTGGCTTTATATCCCTGTGAATAATATGACGTTTATGAGCTGCTTCTATACCATTAGCAACCTGTATAGCAATACTTACAGCCTCTTTATACGGGAGTTTTCCACGCTTTTCTATATACTTCTTAAGAGTGATTCCCTCCACAATCTCCATTACAATGTAATAAATACCATTCTCATCTCCAACGTCATAAACATTTACCACATTAGGATGTGTCAAACCTGCTGCTGACTGTGCCTCAGCCCTGAATTTTGATACAAATGTCTTATCTTCACTGAACTCCGACTTCATAACCTTAATAGCAACATATCTGTTAAGTTTATGACACTTGGCCTTGTATACATCAGCCATTCCGCCAGTACCGATCTGCTCTATAATCTCATATCTATCGGCTAAAAACATTCCTTCTTTTAACATAATCCGAATTACCTTTCTTACTATGGCTCTACTATAATTACCGAAATATTATCTTTACCACCATTTCTGTTGGCTGTATCAACAAGAGTCCTAGCTGCATCTTCTATGCTGTCACTTTTATTAATAATGTCCAAAACATCTTTATCTTCCACCATATTGGTAAGACCGTCTGAACACATAAGTATTTTGTCATTCTTTTTAAGATCCACAGAGAACATCTCGGCCTCTACATCCTCGCAACCGCCGATAGCTCTCGTAATATAATTTTTCTTTTCATGGTTCCTTGCTTCCTGTCTGTTTATCTGTCCTAGCTGAACCATTTCTTCTACAAGAGAATGATCTCTTGTTATCTGAACAATATCATCATTGACAATATATAATCTGCTGTCTCCTACATTAGCTACTCTCAACCTGTCACCAGATATTGTGGCAACCACCAGTGTTGTTCCCATTCCATCATAATCTTCTGATTCAGATGCTTTCTCTAAAAGCATTCTGTTTACTCTTATCACTGAATTACTTATTGCCAAAATAGGGTCTTTACTCTCAGATTGGTTAATAAGTGATGTGAAGGTCTCTACAGTATACTTGGATGCTGTATCTCCAGCTTTATGACCTCCCATTCCATCAGCTACAATAAACAGATTGGGAAGACTGCCTACTTCGTCCAGATTAACGTATACATAATCCTGATTAACAGGACGCTCAAGTCCTTTATCAGTTAACGCTACCGCCTTCATGGCTATCCTCCATATAACTTTTTCTCAATTGTCCACAGGCTCCGTCTATATCCGAGCCCATTTCCCTTCTAATAGTAACATTTATCCCATTTTTTTCAAGTTTATTTTTAAATCCAAAGATTTCCTGTTTCTCTGACTGACGATAATCTCTTTCCTTTATGGGATTAACAGGAATAAGATTAATATGGCAATTCATACCACGTACCAGACTTATAAGCTGATTTGCACATTCTGGTGTATCATTAACGCCTTTAACCAGACTGTACTCAAAAGAAATTCTTCGCCCTGTCTGTTCTATATAATACCGGCAAACATCCATAATTTCACTAATGCTATACTTGTTGGCTATAGGCATCATGGTTTTCCTAAGCTCATCATTGGGTGCATGAAGTGATATAGCCAGTGTTATCTGCAACTTCAAATCTGCCAGTTCTCTAATCTTTGGAACAATTCCACATGTGGATACTGTTACATTCCTCAGACTTATATTAAGTCCCTTCTCAGAGTTAATCAGTCTTAAGAACTTAATAACATTGTCATAATTGTCCATAGGCTCCCCGGAGCCCATAATTACAATATTATCTACTCTTTCTCCCGATATAGACTGGATTCTGTATATCTGGTCCAGCATCTCCGAAGACGTCAAATTTCTTACGCATCCATCCAAGGTAGAAGCACAGAATCTGCACCCCATCCTACATCCCACCTGGGAGGATATACACACCGAATTACCATGATGATACTTCATAAGAACACTCTCTATAAGGTTATCATCATATAATCTGAATAAAAATTTCATAGTTCCGTCAATTTTTGATTCCTGAATTCTAATAGGCTCGAGACACGTATATCGTGTACTTTCTTTCAACTTTTCCTTAAATGAACCGGGTAAATTAGACATAGAGTCATAGTCCGTGGACAGCTTCTGATGCATCCACTGGTATAGCTGTGATGCCCTGAATTTCTTCTCACCCATTTCTTCGCAAAAATTGCACAATTCCCCATAATCGAGAGATTTTATATCTATTTTTTCATCCAATATATTTTTATTTAAAAATTTTTTCATATATTTTCACGTTATATAAGACATGTACTCCCTTACTTTTTAATAAGTCTTGCAACAAAGAATCCATCTGTATCCTTCTTGGAATCCGGAAGAATGGTTACATATTCCCCGTCCTTTTCAAATCCCATTTCCCTGCATATCCAGTCTGCATTGTTATCATTTTCATTCTTATTGATTGTACAGGTACTATAAACAAGCACACCTTTTGGTTTAACATAACCGCATACCACCTTAAGTATGTCTCTTTGAAGCTTAACAATATCCTCTAGCTGTTCAGCACTGACATTATACCTGATATCCGGTTTCCTTCCCATGACTCCAAGGCCGGAACAAGGAAGGTCTGCAATAAGGACATCTGCCTTTCCTATAAGAGACTCATCTTTTACAAGAGCATCTGCTACCTGTGGTTCCACATTGGTTATTCCAAGACGGTTTATATTTTCTCTTATAAGATTTACCTTATATTCGCTTACATCCCTGGATATTACTCTGCCGGAAAATGTTTCTTTACCCGAAATGTGAGCATTTTCCATTATCTTAAGTGCAGCATTGGCAGACTTGCCTCCCGGCGCACCACAGACATCTATTACAAAATCATCTGCCTTAGGAGCAGCCAGTTCTCCCGCCATCATGGAACTGATATCCTGAACAAAATATAACCCGTCATTAAAGCTTTTTAAGGCTGCAAGATAATCATAATCAGAAATCTCATAAGCATAGCCTATCCCATCCACATCTTTTACCGTAACACCTTCTTTAATAAGAACCTGCTTAATATCACCTGCTGCCATTTTCGAAGTATTACATCTTATATAGGTTTTCCTGTCACCGTTCATACCTTTGAGAATATTTTCAACACTGTCCTTATCAAACTGTTTTTCCCACATCTCAACAATCCACTTTGGCATGGAATATTTTATAGATACATATTCCTCCCAGTTTTCATTCACATCGGGGTATTCTATGCATTCCTTATTTCTTGCAATATTTCTCAGTACCCCGTTAACAAATCCCTTAAGACCTGTGAAGCCTCTTTTAACAGAAATCTTAACCGCCTCATTGCAGGCTGCGCTGTCAGGAACTGACTCCATATACATAATCTGATAAACCGCCATTTCCACAATATTACGGATTAGCGGTTTCATCTTCTTTACCGGAGTTTTTGAAAATTGATTTATAATGTAATCAAGTTCTATTTTTCGCTCTATTGTTCCTAACGAAAGCTTGCTTATAAAAGCTCTTTGGTTTTTGTCAAGGTATTGATATTTTGTCAGAGCATTATTGATTAAAATATGTGAAAACTCTTTTTTATCATTTATCTCCGTAAGTATATCCAATACAATTTCACGAAGATTAACATTTTTAATCTGATTATCCAATCTATTGTCCACCTTAAATATTATTCAGAGCATTAAATGTTATTCAGCGCCTAAAATAATGCCTTTATCTATCTGACATCCCCTAAGAAATGCATCTGCTGCCATTCTCTTTTTTCCTTCAAGCTGCAATTCATTTATCTTAAGAAAATCTTTACCACAGGCAACAACTATTGTTTCTTTGTCAACATAAACAACTTCTCCCGGTTTTACTTCACCTGACTCTGATACATACTGTTTATCATCATCAGAAAACACATCTGCATCCCATATCTTAAGCATTTTTCCTTTAAGGCTTGTATACGCACTTGGCCATGGATTAAGCCCTCTTATAAGACACTCAATTGAATATGCGTCCTTTGTAAAATCAAGCTTTCCGAAAGATTTATTAAACATCTTAACATAATTACTCTCACTGTCATCCTGTTTAACCGGGGTAATAGTTCCTTTTTCAAGTTCTTCTAATGTTTTTACAAGAAGATTTGCACCCACAATGCTTAATCTGTCAAAAAGACTTCCTCCGGTTTCCTTCTTATCAAGCTTAACCTTTTCACAAAGAAGAATATCCCCGGTATCAATTCCGTAATCCATTTTCATTGTGGTAACACCTGAATATTCACATCCGTCTATTACTGCCCATTGTATAGGTGATGCACCTCTGTACTTAGGAAGAAGTGAAGCGTGGACATTGACACATCCGAATTTCGGCATATCGATAATGCTTTTTGGCAATATCTGTCCAAATGCAACAACTACAAATACATCCGCACCATAACTTCTTAAATGCTCCACAAAAGACTCTTCTCCGGCTTTTTCAGGCTGTAATACCGTAAGATTATGTAATACAGCTTCTTCCTTTACCGGTGAAAATGATAAAGCTCCACTTCTGCCCTTTGGCTTATCCGGCTGGGTTACTACAGCAACAACCTCATGTCCTGCTTCTATAATTGCTTTTAATGTACCGACTGCAAAGTCCGGTGTTCCCATAAATATTACTTTCATACCGATTATGCTTCTCCATTCTGTAGGAATCTGTCCTACAAATTACATTTTACATTTACAGTAATCTTTCAAGGTTATTAATCAATTAATCTCCCTCTTCTGTTGACATCAATTCGCCCTCTGCCTTGTCAACATACATAACACCATCAAGGTGGTCTATTTCATGAAGGAGACATCTTGCAAGGAGTTCTTCGCCTTCGATAATTACTTCTTCCATGTTCTCGTTTAAAGCTTTTACTTTCGCATAGTTAGGTCTTGTTACAATACCTGCCTTTCCCGGAACACTAAGACATCCTTCCTGTCCTGTCTGTGAACCACTTGTCTCAAGAACAACAGGATTAATAAGCACTAATGGCTGGTCTCCGCAATCAATAACAACAAGACGTTTTCTTATTCCCACCTGAGGAGCTGCAAGACCAACTCCGTTAGCTTCATACATGGTTTCAAACATATCGTCGATAAGTTCTTCAATTCTTGGTGTCATTTCTGTAATTTCCTTAGCTTCTTTTCTAAGAATTTCATCTCCCAGTGTTCTGATATTTCTAATTGCCATATTTAACCTCATTTCTAATTAACATCAAATTGTACACATATATTCCGAAAAACTTCATTGCATGGTAGATAGTCCTCTATATTGTCCATAACAGATGTTAGTTTATCATATTCTCTGTGACTTGCATATATCACCTTGGTATATACGTCGTTAAGCTTATATATATTAGCATTGGAGGGTCCTAATATAATCATCCTTTCCGTGTCACATTTCTGTTTTATAAACATAAGAAGATTACGGGAAGCATTTTCCAGTAAGTCTTCATATTTTGAACTTATATTTATCTTTATCATATTATTAACAGGAGGATACTTCATCAACTTTCTGTAGGCAATTTCCTGCTGATAAAATGCTTCATAATCCTGAAGGGATGCACATTTTATTCCGTAATTGTCCGGAGTGTAAGTCTGTATCACCACTTCCCCCGGTCTGATTCCTCTTCCTGCTCTTCCTGCCGCCTGGGTAATCAGCTGAAATGTCTTTTCTGTAGCTCTGTAATCACTTGCGTACAGGGACATATCTGCTGCAATTATCCCCACCAGCGTAACCTTAGGGAAATCATGTCCTTTAACTATCATCTGGGTGCCTACCAGAATATCAGCCTGTTCATTGGCAAACTCAGATAATATCTTTTCATGGCCTTCTTTTCCCTTTGTTGTATCCATATCCATTCTTAAGACTCTGGCTCCCGGAAACATTTTATTAACTGCATCTTCCACAGCCTCAGTTCCTGCCCTGAAGCCGGATATATACTTAGAACCACACTCAGGACAGACTGAAACATTAATCTGTTCATATCCGCAATAATGACATACCAGCCTTCCGTTACGATGAGCTGTTAATGAAATGTCACAGTGAGGGCATTTCATTACATGTCCGCAACTTCTGCAGGAAATAAATCCTGCTGTGCCACGTTTATTAAGAAACAACATTATCTGTTCTTTTTTCTTAAGTCTGTCATTTATTAGCTCTGTGAGTCTTCGTGAAAATATACTTCTATTTCCACTTTTTAATTCTTCCCTCATATCTGATATATACACCTGTGGAAGTTCACCCCGTCCTGCCCGGGAATTCAGTGTAATAAGTTCATATTCTCCATTTTTCGCCTTATAATAGCTGTCTACGGAAGGAGTGGCCGAACCCAATATAACAGAAGCTTGTGACTGCTGTGCTATATATAATGCAGTATTCACCGCATGATATTTTGGTGTCTGTTCTGACTGATAAGCACTTTCATGCTCCTCGTCTATTACTATAAGTCCAAGTTTTGGAAACTGGGTAAAAAGTGCTGATCTGGGGCCTATCATAATGCTGATTTCCCCCTTCATTGCTCTCATAAACTGGTCATATCTTTCTCCCTTGGACATTCGAGAATTAATAATGGAAACCTTGTCCCCAAAACGATGATAGAATCTCTGCACCGTCTGAAATGTCAGTGCAATCTCAGGAATAAGCATAATCACCTGTTTTCCCTGACTGATAACATGGTCTATAACCTCCATGTACACTTCAGTCTTACCGCTTCCCGTAATTCCATGTACCAGATATGTCTTATTTATTCCTTTGTCATAATCGCTGATTATCTTATCCGCTGCTTGCTGCTGTTCTTCATTAAGAGTTACCGTCTTTCCAAATACATTACTGTCCATTACCGGGTTTCTGTACATACTTTCTGTATTGATACTTACAACACCCTGCTTTTCCAATGCATTCACAACAGATGAGCTGATATTCAGCTTGGATGAAATTATTTCGCTGTCAATGACAGGTTCTTCTATTAGTGCCTCCAAAAGTCTGGCTCTTGCTCTGGCTCTTTTTTCAAGAGTAGGAAGAAGTTTTTCTGCTTCATCATCACTTATATTAAGACACACTGACTTCTTTTCTCTTTGTTTAACCTTGTCTTTAACCGGAATTACAGTTTTAAGAGCCTGGTTCATTGTGGAACCATAATTATGTTTAATCCAGGAGGCAAGCTTTATCATATTGCCCGCCACATTTACCCGGCTGTCGTTAATTCCAAGTATTGGTTTTATCTTCTCAACCGGGTAAGTGGCTTTTTCTGTAATATTAATTACATATCCCGTTATAACCCTGTTGCCTTTTCCAAAGGGTACATTAACCGTAGTGCCGATATCAACTGCATTTTCCCACTCCTTTGGAATCGCATATTGAAATGTTCTATCCAGTTGTTCATGAGAAATATCAATTATTATATCAGCGTACATTTCTATCCCTTCAATTCTTCCAAAACCTCAGCAATAAGCACCCTTTCATCCATAGGATACTTTACTCCTTTTATTTCCTGATAATCCTCGTGGCCTTTTCCCGCAAGAACAATAATATCTCCCGGCTCCCCATTAGCAATCACATATTTAATAGCTTCTTTTCTGTCAATAATATCAACATATTTGCCATTGGTTTTACCTATTCCGGTCTTTATATCTTCTATTATTGCCTCAGGTTCTTCAAACCTAGGATTATCAGAAGTTATTACAGTTAAGTCAGCCAGTTTACCTGACACTTCACCCATCTCGAATCTTCTGTCCTTTGAGCGGTTTCCACCACATCCAAAGAGACACACAAGCCTGTGAGGATTGTATTCTCTAAGGGTGGTAAGAATACTTTCAAGAGACATGGCATTATGAGCGTAGTCAATCATAAGTGTAAACTTATCCGAAACCTTAACAAGTTCTATTCTTCCCTTAACCTTAACCTTCTTCAATGTTTCTTTAAGTGTTTCCGTATCCACATTAAAGTGTCTTGTCACAGCAATGGCACAAAGTGAATTATATACCGAGAACTTACCCGGCAGTTCCAGTTCCACATCCATATTAACAAGGCCCTTGCATGTGTATGTAAGACCGATTTTTCCCGGTTCATGAAGTAATTTTACATCAACAGCCCTGATATCCGTATCATTATCAATACCATAGCTTTCAACCTCACAGCATGCGTTTTTAATAATATCCCCTACATGCATATCATCTCCGTTGACTATTCCTGTCTTACACTGGGAAAATAACTTTGCCTTACATTCAAGATATTCCTCAAAGGATTCGTGCTCATTAGGTCCTATGTGGTCAGGTTCAAGGTTGGTAAATACACCGATATCAAAGAGTATACCTGCTGTTCTGTCAAGTTTAAGTCCCTGGGAAGATACTTCCATAACCACAGCCTTACAACCTTCTTCTACCATCTCATGAAAATATTCATGTATCTGAATTGATTCCGGGGTTGTGTTGCAGGATGGAATTGTCTTCTCCCCGATTATTGTCTCGATGGTTCCTATAAGTCCGGTCTTTATTCCACAAGCCTCAAGAACATTTTTAACCATATAAGTTGTAGTTGTCTTTCCCTTTGTTCCTGTAATACCAATGGTGAACAGCTTTTTATCAGGATTGCCAAAATATGCAGCTGACATAAGCGCCAGTGCAAGTCTTGTATTCTCACAGGACACAACTGTAACTCCCGCTTCTATCTCACCATATTCTGAGCCTTCTTCAACAACGATTACAGATGCTTTTCCGGCTGCCTGTGAAATGTACTTATGTCCGTCACTCACTGCGCCCTTAATACATACAAATATATAATCTTCATCTACTTTTCTGGAATCTGCGGTAATTCCCTTAACGAAAACATCATCACTGCCCTGGATAATTCGTGGAGTGAATTTTTCTATTTCATTACTGCAACAAATGTTTAAAACGTCTGATAACTTCATACTTTTCCCTTTCCACATACAGGGAATTCTATTCCAATTAGAACAACCCTGTTATTCTGTCATTTTCTTCATCATAATCGATTCCTTCTGCTGCAGGTACCTTAGGAAGTCCCGGCATTGTAAGAATCTTACCTGTTAATGCCACAATAAATCCTGCTCCGGCATTAATGTAAACTTCTCTTATGTTAACTGTAAAATTCTTAGGTCTACCAAGTTTAGATGCATCATCAGAAAGAGAATACTGATTCTTAGCCATGCATACAGGAAGATTCCCAAAGCCCATACTTTCTATATGTTCAAGCTCTTTAGCTGCCTTGGCGTCATAAGTCACACCATCTGCTCCGTATATGTTCTTGGCAATCGTTTCAATTTTATCCTTTAAAGACATTTCGTCTTCATATAAAGGCTTAAAATCACTCTCTTTTTTATCTAAAGTTTCAAGTACCTTATTAGCAAGCTCTATGCCACCTTCTCCGCCTTTTTCCCATACTTTGGCAAGGGCGAACTCACATCCTGATTCAGCACAGTGTGCTTTTATAAATTCATACTCTTCTTCTGTATCTGTTATGAATGAATTAAGAGTAACAATTACAGGTAAACCGTAACTCTGCATATTCTCAATATGCTTATCAAGATTTACAATTCCCTTCTTTAACGCATCCATATTAGGAGCTCCCAACTCAGCCTTAGGTACTCCTCCGTTATATTTAAGGGCCTTAACTGTTGCCACAATTACAACTGCATCCGGCTTTAAGCCTGCCTTTCTGCATTTAATATCGAGGAATTTCTCTGCGCCAAGATCTGCACCAAATCCTGCCTCTGTTACAGTGATATCTGATAATTTCATTGCAAGTTTTGTGGCTCTCACTGAGTTACATCCATGAGCTATATTAGCAAACGGACCTCCGTGAACCAGCACCGGAGTTCCCTCCAGTGTCTGTATCATATTAGGCTTCATTGCATCTTTTAACAATGCTGCCATTGAACCTGTTGCTTTTAAATCATCCGCAGTTACGGGATTCCCCTCATTGTTGTACGCAACTATGATTTTTCCCAGTCTTTTCTTTAAATCTGCCATATCCTCAGCAAGACATAGTATAGCCATAATTTCTGAAGCTACAGTGATAATAAAATGATCTTCCCTTACAACTCCGTCAGGTTTGTCTCCAAGTCCTACAACAATATTACGGAGACTTCTGTCATTCATATCAAGACATCTCTTCCATACTATTCTCTTCGTATCTATGTTCAAGGCATTTCCCTGATGTAAATGGTTATCCAGCATTGCAGCAAGAAGATTGTTAGCCGATGTTATGGCATGGAAATCTCCCGTAAAATGAAGATTAAGGTCCTCCATAGGTACAACCTGGGCATATCCGCCTCCTGCTGCCCCACCTTTAACTCCGAAACATGGACCCAGAGACGGTTCTCTTAAAGCTGCCATCGCATTTTTACCAAGCTTACACAGTCCTTCTGTAAGTCCAATACTTATGGTTGTTTTGCCCTCTCCCGCAGGAGTAGGATTAATTGCAGTTACAAGTACCAGTTTGCTATCTTTATTATCCTTAACTCTGTCAATCAGCTCGTCTGATAACTTAGCCTTGTACTTTCCATACAATTCCAACTCATCTTCTGATACTCCTATCTTTGCTGCCACATCCTTAATTAATTCCAATTGTGCTTCCTGTGCAATTTCAATATCACTCTTTACTTTCATAGTCGTCTCCATTTCCGCTTTTTGCGCATTGTAATCATGAATTGTTTGTTGTAAGGTAATTTTCAAATTCCTCAGGTGTCATAATAACCTTTCTTGGTTTTGTTCCCAATTCAGGTCCAACAACCCCAGCCTCGGCTAACTGGTCCATTATTCTTCCGGCCCTGTTAAAACCAATCTTTAGTTGTCTTTGTAACATTCCTATTGAGCCTTTTTCTTTCTCAATGACAAATCTTCCGGCTTCCGCAAACAAGGAATCTCTTTCATCTTCCGAAGATGAACCTCCGGCTGTATTACTTTGAGAGGATAATGTAGTGTTTGCTATACTTTCGTCATATTCAACTGAGTCACCTGCCTGCTCTTTAAGGAAATTAACAACATTTTCAACTTCCTTATCAGATACAAATGCTCCCTGAACTCTTATAGGTTTTGGTATATTTGATGGAAAATAAAGCATATCTCCCTTTCCCAACAGTTTTTCGGCACCGTTCATATCCAGAATAGTTCTTGAATCCACACCTGATGATACGGAAAATGCTATTCTTGATGGAACATTTGCCTTAATAAGTCCTGTAATGACATTGACTGAAGGTCTCTGGGTTGCAATTACCATATGAATACCTGCTGCTCTTGCAAGCTGAGCAAGTCTGCATATTGCATCCTCAACTTCACCCGGTGCCACCATCATAAGATCTGCAAGCTCATCAACGATAATTACAATCTGTGGAAGAGGTAATACAGGTTCCTGCCCCTCTTCAATCTTAATGTCTGCAATCGCCGCATTATAGCCTGCAAGATTTCTCACACCCATAGCTGCAAATTTCTTATATCTGTCAGTCATTTCATTTACTGCCCAGTTAAGGGCACCTGCTGCCTTCTTAGGATCTGTTACCACCGGAAGGAGCAAATGTGGAATTCCGTTATATGTACTTAGCTCTACCACTTTCGGGTCAACCATTATCATTTTAACCTCATCAGGTTTTGCCTTATATAGAATACTCATAATAATGGTATTGATACAAACGGATTTACCTGAACCGGTGGCTCCCGCAATGAGCAGATGAGGCATTTTGGCAATATCTGCCACTATTGTCTTTCCCGCAATATCTTTACCTGCTGCAAATGCAATCTTTGAAGAATTATTCTTAAATGCGTCATTTTCCAATAACTCTCTTAAAGATACACTTCCGGCTTCTTTATTAGGAACTTCAATACCTATAGCTGCCTTACCCGGAATAGGCGCCTCAATTCTTATATCTGCTGCCGCCAGATTAAGTTTAATGTCATCTGACAATGAAACAATCTTACTAACTTTAACGCCCTGCTCCGGCAAAAGCTCATATCTTGTAACTGAAGGTCCGCAACTAATGTCCGTAATTTCCACCTTCACACCAAAGCTCTGCAATGTCTGTTTTAACTTAATAGCGGTATTTCTGTTTTCTTTCTCAATATTGGAAGATTTAGAACCTGTGCTTTTACTAAGCAAAGATAAAGGAGGAAATCTGTATGGTTTGGGTTTTGGTATCTTTTTAGCTTTCTCCTCCTGTTCATGGTGTAAATCCATTTCAGTATCAGATGCAGTATTAACACGGGAGAAATCCACATTTTCATTTATATCTATATCTTCATCATCATTCATCAGGTTACTGTCATAAATATTTCCATCCTGATTATCTGTATTTTGGTAATCCACAGCATTGTTATCGTCCGGCTGCCCAAAGAAACTGTCAAATTCTGAATTCTCATCCATAATCTCTTCTGTTTCTTTGTCTACTTTCATATAACCTGACACAATAGATTCATCCTTCTGTAGCCTGCCGGAAGAATTTGGATCATAAATATCATCACTGTATTCGTCATATTTTGAAGCCGACGGTTTAATTTCATGAATATCTATATCATTGGTTTCATCCTCAGAATTCTTCTGAATAGTGAGATCTTTGGTAACTCCCCTTACGATATTATTCATTCTTGCTTTCGAAGCGGCTTCTTCCTTTGCCTTTTTCATGGCAATAGCTTTTTCTTTCTTCTCAAGTTTCTTAATTCGTGCCTGGGATTTTTCCTCTTCACGTCTTAATCTGAATTCCTCCTCAGATTCTTCCGTCTCTCTCATCCTTACAGCGGAATGTTCCTTATAGGCTGAATAATCTTCCCTAGCCTCTTTTATGAACTTAGATCCTCCGTCTCTGATTCCACTGATAAATGACCTCTCCGTGATTATAATTATGCATATAATCATAAGAATTATGAGAATTACCACTGAGGCAATCGCTCCCAAAGGACTTAACGCAAAACATATAAGACCTCCAAGAAGTCCACCTCCTGTTTTATTTTCTGCGCAATACAGAAAATAAGAATTCACTTTGCCACCTATTTCCGGCTTATTGGTTATCCTCATCCACAAAGCAGAAATTAACAGACAGAATGTATACACTGCAATTGATTTTATTTTGATAACCCCCATAATATCCTTATTAGCAAGCATATAAAATATGGTTATCATTACAACAATAGGTAATATGTATTCAACTATTCCCACCAGACCGAACATGAACCACTTAATAGCTTTTCCTACGCTGCCTGCCAGTCCGAAGTTGCTAAGAACCAGAATCACTGTCGCAGCAAATGCTATCAAAAGAACAATCTCATCTCTCAACTGATTAGATGTATTTGATGATTGTCTTGTCTTAGAACCGCCTTTTCCTGAAGTGCCTGTCCTTCTTGTCATTTTTGAAGAACCTGTGGCAGTTCTTGAGCCTGTCGTAGTCCGGCTTCTTTTTACAGTATCAGAACTTTTTCTTTTATTTTCCGTGGACTTATCCGAACGTCCATTTCCTGAAGCCATTTACAACTCCTCCATCTCTTCAACATATCAGCTAATTATAACATTTTACACCCTTTAAAGCAACAAATGGGTTACCGGTAAAATCCACCGGCAACCCACCTTTTGTTCATTATTCAATTAATCTTCGTCGTCCCCATCTGCCTGTGCAAATCCCTGACGTTTTCTAGCCATTTCATCGCTTTCAAGGTATTCATCGTAAGTTGTAATCTTATCAATAAGCTGACCTGAAGGAACAATTTCCATAATGCGGTTAGCTGTTGTCTGAATAAACTGATGATCGTGTGATGTAAATAATGTTACACCGGAGAACTTAATCAAACCGTTATTAAGAGCAGTAATAGACTCCATATCCAGATGGTTTGTAGGATCATCAAACACAAGAACGTTTGCTCCCATAATCATCATCTTAGAAATAAGACATCTTACCTTCTCTCCTCCGGAAAGAACTTTAACCTTCTTAACTCCATCATCACCAGCAAAAAGCATACGTCCGAGGAATCCTCTTACATAAGTAGGATCCGGATCCGGTGAATACTGTGTAAGCCACTCAACAATGGTATCTTCTCTGTTAAACTCAGCAGCACTATCCTTAGGGAAATAAGCCTGTGAAGTTGTAACTCCCCACTTATATGAGCCCTCATCCGGTTCCATATTTCCTGTAATAATGTTAAAAAGTGTAGTAGTCGCAAGCTCATTCGAACCTACAAATGCTATCTTATCGTCATGATTTACTATAAAGGATACATTGTCAAGAACCTTAACTCCATCAATGGTTTTTGAAATTCCCTCAACCGTAAGCACCTCATTACCAATTTCTCTTGCTGGTCTGAAATCAATATATGGATACTTTCTGCTTGATGGTCTGATTTCATCCAATTCAATCTTTTCAAGGGCTCTCTTACGGGAAGTTGCCTGCTTTGATTTAGATGCATTAGCAGAGAATCTCTGAATGAATTCCTGTAACTCCTTGATTTTCTCCTCTTTCTTCTTGTTAGCTTCCTTCATCTGCTTTATAAGGAGCTGGCTTGACTCATACCAGAAATCATAATTACCGGCATAAAGTTGAATCTTAGCATAATCGATATCAGCAATATGAGTACAGACTTTATTAAGAAAATATCTATCATGAGATACTACGATAACTGTATTTTCAAAATTGATAAGAAACTCTTCAAGCCATGCAATAGCATCCAAATCCAAGTGGTTAGTAGGCTCATCCAGCAAAAGAATATCCGGATTTCCAAATAACGCCTTTGCAAGAAGTACCTTAACCTTTTCACTACCATTAAGCTCTGACATCAGCTTATAATGAAGATCTGTTGTAACTCCAAGTCCGTTAAGAAGCTGTGCCGCATCCGACTCTGCTTCCCATCCGTTCATATCCGCAAATTCTGCTTCAAGCTCACTTGCCTTGTTTCCATCCTCTTCAGTGAAATCCTCTTTAGCATAGATAGCTTCCTTCTCTTTCATAATCTGGTATAATCTTTCATTACCCATAATTACGGTGTCAAGAACAGTAAAATCATCATATTTAAAGTGATCCTGCTCAAGGAATGATAATCTCTGTCCTGGTGTTATTGTTACATCACCTTTGCTTGGTTCAAGCTGTCCTGTAAGAATCTTTAAAAATGTTGACTTTCCGGCACCATTAGCTCCGATAAGTCCATAACAGTTTCCTTCTGTAAACTTTATGTTTACATCCTCAAAAAGAGCTTTCTTACCAATTCTAAGTGTTACGTTATTCGCACTAATCATTTATCTAACCTCCATAAACGTTAAACACATCAATTATAGAGGTTATATCCCTTAAATGCAAGTAAAAATGTTTTAGCCATTAAATCAGCCTCCACAGAAGTAGCTCTCATGAAATTATCTGAATACATAAATATGTATTTGTTGATTTTTTCCAAGTAACTATTCTTTATATGCTCGTTAAAATCCAGCATTACAAACATCATCCTGAGGGCTACTATTCTCCCGTGATAATCTGAATTATTCAGACTGTCCAACTCACTAATAAGAAGCTGCAGGTACTCCTCCTTTACATCCTTAAATTCTATATTTTTAAAATGTCTGTAGAAAATTTTATTAACCAAAATATGTGCAACTTTAACTGCAAAAAAATGATTTCCTCCTGCTGGTTCAAGGTTATACATCGTTTCTTTCGATAACCATTTAAATCTGTATAAAATATCATCCTGAGTTATTCCCTTATACGAAATCAGCAATTCAATCTTTTCATCAGTCCACAATTCCCTTGCAACATCAGCATAATAAACAAAATACGGATTGGCAAAAGATTCTTTTGTAAATACAATTACCACGAGATGATGCTTCACCATCATTGCCTTGCAATCCTCTCTTGTACTGTACTTCAACAACGATTTTTTATCACCAAAAATATTTAATGGAACAATATCCATTTTATTCAAGTATTCCTCAAGTACATTAATTTGTTGTACTTTTGAGGATGTATCTAACAATATCATTATGATATCCTCCTTAAAAAGTATATTAAATTAATGCATTAATCTGATTACATTTTACCATAAAAAAGCAGTTCCAAATCAATTATTATCCGATTTAGAACTGCTTTGAATACTTATTATAAATTTGTAATCTTAAAACTCATCTTCGTATGCATATATAATATCATACTTTTAAGATGTTATGACATTTATATTACGCTGTAATGGTTGTTCCTGTCTTTCCTGCAAGACCTTCCTTTGCTTTTTCCAAGTTGGCTATTACTGCTTTTCTGTTAGAATCTGCCGTAACAAATCTTATTGATGCATCAACCTTAGGAAATGTTGTTATTGCAGGGAAATGCCCCGCTTTAATATACTGGTGGAGCTCGCTTGCTGATACATTGTCAAACACCTTCTCATCAGGTGTTCCCTTACCTATTGTGAGCTTATCATAAGCTGTAAGGAACAAGAGAGTTTCTGCTCCTGTAAGTTCTGCAAGCTTAGCCGCCGTATAATCCTTCTCAATAATTGCAGAAGCACCCTTCAAATGTGCTCCCTGCTGAAGTACAGGAATTCCACCGCCACCTGCCGCAATTACAATCTGATCTGCGTCAAGAAGTGCTTTAACAGCATCAATCTCATATATATCTATAGGCATTGGTGCAGCAATTATTCTTCTAAATTTACCCGGTTCCTCTTCTACAACGTAATTTCCCTTTTCTTCCTCAGCTTCCGCCTCTTCCTTAGTCATATATCTTCCGATTATCTTAGACGGTTCTGAAAATGCAATATCAAAAGGATCTACTCTTACCTGTGTAATTATTGTGGAAACAGTCTTATATATACCTCTGTTAATCAACTCTTCCCTAATTGCATTCTGAAGGTCATATCCGATATATCCTTCACTCATGGCCCCGCAAACTGACATTGGAGCAACTGTTCTACCATCTGGTTCAAGTCTTGCAAACTCAGTCATTGCTGTCTGAATCATGCCCACCTGTGGTCCGTTACTGTGAGTTATAACAATCTGATACTTTTCTTCTACTAAATCAGCAATTGCAACTGCTGCTTTCTTTACATTAGCCTGCTGTTCAGGGAATGTCTCTCCAAATGCATTTCTTCCTAACGCTACTACAATTCTCTTCTTTTCCATACAAAAACCTCTCATTTTTCCACGAAATATTTTATGTTCCAATTATAATGTATTCCCACCTAAAAATCAAATAAATAAGCCCATTTAATACCCATATTATTATCTGCAACCTGCATTGCATAGTATATTTATTTAACCATAGAGAAAATTCTGAATAATATATTATTATAACAACTTATTGTAACAAAAAATTGGATTTGTCTATGAATAATATAGTAGGAGTCGCGGTTTTAGATACCGGCTTATATAAGCATATAGATTTTGACAAGAGAATAATTGCCTTCAAAGATTGTGTTAATCATAGAACACACCCCTATGATGACAGTGGCCACGGCACTCATGTCTGCGGCATAATAGGCGGAAGCGGCTATGCATCCTCAGGCCGTTTTCGTGGCATTGCTCCCATGGCAAATCTCATACCTGTCAAGGTGCTTGATTCTAAAGGAAATGGCAATATAAGCGATGTCATAAAAGGAACAATGTGGATACTTGATAATATGTATAATTACAATATAAAAATTGTAAACATTTCCTTCGGGACAACTGATAATATATCCAACACAAAAGACCTCATATATCATGTGGAAACCCTTGTACAAAATGGGATTGTGGTAGTTTGTGCTGCCGGAAACAATGGCCCTTCACCAAATACAATCACAGCACCGGGTACCAGCAAAATGGTTATCACTGTAGGTTCCATGGATGACGCCACATTTTCTTCAGGACGTGGTCCCACCGACGAAGGTATACTAAAACCGGAACTGGTTGTAACAGGTTCAAATATAATTGCATGCAGCAACAAAAATAATGGCTATACTTCAAAAAGCGGAACCTCTACTTCTGCCCCTATTGTAAGTGGAGCTATAGCCAGAGTCCTTATGAATAACCCCCTCACTCCTGAACAGATAAGAATGCGACTGAAATCTTGCTGCAATAAAATAAATATACCCCCAAACCAACAAGGCTGGGGATATCTTGATATTTTGAAATTTGTAACTATGGATTAATTTGTAACTATGAATTAACAACCTGTTTGTGGAAACATTCTTTCTAAACAGTGAAATCCTTCAAAACATCTATCATAGATGATGTCTCTGACTCATATAAGCTATAAGCATACTGCTGAATGTCAATCATAATATATGAAAGTGCAAGAAGCGCAAATGCTAACACAATTACAACAAGAAGCGGGATAAAAGGATACTTCTTAAGTCTTTCGATTAGCTTTCCTCCACCCTTATTACTATTGTTGCTATTCTTAAAATAACTACTATCTACCATATATACCTCACGATACTCTTATTGTCCCTTGGACTATTTAAGGATAGCAGATGACCATAAACATTTCAATAAATGATTACATAATTTAATACTTAATTAATATACCTGTTAAATTTCTTCACCCGCTATTTCCCTTGCAACAAATATACCACTAGCTGATGCATGAGAAAGAGAATGAGTCACGCCACTTCCGTCCCCGATAATATAGAGACCTTTATGTTTTGTCTCCAAATGGTTATCAAGACACACCTCCATATTATAAAATTTAACCTCAACACCATAGAAAAGTGTGTCATCATTAGCAGTACCCGGAGCAATCTTATCCAAGGCATAAATCATTTCAATTATTCCATCGAGAATTCTTTTTGGAAGCACAAGGCTCAAATCTCCGGGAGTTGCCGACAAAGTAGGTCTAACAAGGCCTTCTTTAATTCTTTTCTCATTGCTTCTACGGCCTCTGACTAAATCACCAAAACGCTGTACAATTGCACCACCACCTAACATATTAGACAATCTGGCAATACTTTCACCATACCCATTGCTGTCCTTGAAAGGTTCTGAAAAATGTTTTGCAACAAGAAGAGCAAAATTAGTATTCTCTGTCTGCTTATCCGTTCCCTCGTAACTGTGTCCGTTAACAGTAACAATACCATTAGTATTTTCTGTAACCACAATGCCATGAGGATTCATGCAGAACGTTCTTACATTATCCTCAAACTGCTTAGTTCTATATACAATCTTACTTTCATACAATTCATCCGTTAAATGAGAAAATATTTCTGCAGGCAGTTCCACTCTGACGCCTATATCTACGCGGTTTGACTTAGTAGTAATATCCAGCTCCTTACATACCTTCTCCATCCATTTGCTTCCACTTCTGCCTACTGAAACAATACATTTATCACATTCGTATTCTCCCTCATGACATCTAATAATATAACCACCATCCTTAGTATCAATACTATCTACACGGCAGTCGAAATGAAATTCAATCTTATCTTTAAGAAAATCATACATATTCTGAAGCACAATGTAATTAATGTCCGTACCCAAATGTCTGACAGAAGCATCCAAAAGTTTAAGACCGTTCTGCATGCAGACTTTCTTAATTTGGGTTCCTGCTGTGGAATATAACTTCGTTCCTTCGCCACCAAACTTAAGATTAATTTCATCCACATATTTCATAAGTTCAATAGCTTTATTATCTCCAATATAATTGCAGAGATTTCCGCCAAAATCATTGGTTATATTATATTTTCCATCAGAGAAAGCTCCCGCCCCTCCAAAACCACTCATTATAGAACAACTGCTACAATGGATACAACTTTTAATCTTATCTCCATCTATAGGACAGTGTCTTTTATCCAGAGGATGTCCACCTTCAAAAACACCAATTTTTAAATTGCTGTTTATATTTATAAGTTCATAGGCAGAAAAAATCCCACCTGGTCCAGCACCAACAATTATAACGTCATATTTATCCATTCCAGCACTCCTTTTAAGTATTTTCACTCAATTATATTAACTCCAACATCTGTCCCGGATTATCCGTAGCCTTAACCTTTCCCATTGCATTAATAATTACACCATTCTCGTCAATAAGATATGTTGTTCTCACCACACCCATAGTTTTCTTTCCATACATATTCTTTTCCTGCCACACATCATAATCCTTGATGCATTTAAGTTCTGTATCTGAAAGAAGAGTAAAAGGTAACTGAAATTTCTCTTCAAACTTCTTATGAGATGATACACTATCCTTACTTACACCTATAACTACAGCTCCCTTTTCTATAAAATGAGGATACAATTCCGCAAATCCACAAGCCTGCTTTGAACATCCTGGCGTATTATCCTTAGGATAAAAATACAAAACAACCTTCTTACCTCTATATTCACTTAATGTATGAGTCACTCCATCCTGATCCGGCAAAATAAAATCCGGTGCTATTTTTCCAATTTCTAACATAAAAACCTCCTTTTAACTTTAAATCCGATTTGCTCCAAATCTTCTAAACAGTTCGACCATCTATTGCAGTTTCAACAAGTTTATCACCTTCATATCTTAATTTTAAAGTAAACACATCTTTCCGTTCATTTAAAAGCTTAAAGAAAATCTTATCACCTTCCCATATAGGCAAATCACATACTTTATCAATTTCTACCCATTCCAGATTTCCTTCATCACATTCTTTAATAGTTCCCTCATAATTATCGGATGTATACAAAAACATATATTCCGTCTGCCATTTATCAGAAATAAAGGTTATAATCCCTCTAAGAGCATAACTAATTAAATCAAGCCCTGTTTCCTCTTTCACTTCCCTTAGAAGACATTCTTCCGGAGTTTCGTTTTTTTCAAAATGTCCTCCAATCCCAATCCATTTATCTTTATTTATGTCACTATGTTTTTTTACTCTGTGAAGCATAAGATACTTCCCATCTTTCTCTATATAACAAAGAGTAGTCATATTGCTGAATACAGGTATATCTACATTATAACCACTATTTTGCTCGTAACTGTTTTTATTGCTGTTCTCCATTTCAGGAATGCCTCCTATAAAGCAACTAAAATAAAAAAAGACCAAAACCAATACGGTTCTGATCACATTACCACTTTTATAAAAACAGGGGTGGAGAGAATCGAACTCCCACCAAAGGTTTTGGAGACCCCTATGATACCACTTCACCACACCCCTAAAAAGGATTGCACCTTCAAAACTGCACATTAAATATATCATACCATCCGTCTTCTTT
>JAUNPK010000014.1 GCA_030536855.1 Eubacteriales bacterium | reverse complement strand
TGATGTCATTACTGTTATTGATGTTATTTAAGCTATATTCCCTGCTTCTATTAATACAACAAACAGAAGGATATTTAGGTTTTACGATTTTCGAAAAAAATGTATTTTTTCTTTATATGATTATCCTTTTCACGTACTCAAAAACTTCTTTTATTGTAACAAAACAATAATAAAAAGGGAAGAAAAAAGCCTCATCGGATTAATTATCTCTAATCCGATGAGGCTTTACCCGTAAAGCTATTGAGGGGAATTGGACCCCCGACCTCTTCATTACCAATGAAGTGCTCTGCCACTGAGCTACAATAGCATATCTATAACAACCCAAGTATTTTATCATCTTTTTACTAATTTATCAACCTTATTTCTTGCTCTCTGTATTGCATTATCTATGGATTTAGGTGATTTGTCAAGAATTGCTGATATTTTCATGTAATCATTACCTGCCATAAGCAGATTGACTACTTCTTTTTCAAACTCACTTAATGACTCAAAAACTTTATCCTTCAAGTCATCTGTAATCTCCTGGTCAATATACAATTTCTCAGGATTCTGTTCCTTGAGAGGAGTAAGAACATCTACAAGTTTAACTTCAGAATTATCATCATCCTCCATGTTAACAGGCTGATCAAAGGAAACAGCCGAATTTAACGGTGAATTCTTCTTTGCATTTGATGCCTTCACAGCATTCATAATCTGACTGTTAATACATAACGAAGCAAACGTTGCAAAAGAGGCATCCTTTTTTCCATTATAAGACCTGACTGCCTTGTACAAGCCAATCATTCCTTCCTGTATAAGGTCGTCCTTATCTCCTCCCACTATAAACATAGCATTAGCTTTCCTTCTTACAAGATTCTTATATCTTTCAAAAAGTGTATCCACGGCTCTGTCATCACCGTTTTTATACATATCTATAAGCTTTTCGTCCTCAAGCATCTCGTAATGTTTCATGAATACCTCTTTATAATTTTATTGCAATCTCTGTCTCACAATTTCATAAGCAAGGATTCCTGCCGCAACTGAGGCATTAAGGGAATCTATATCTCCCTTCATTGGAATGGAAGCAATGAAATCACATTTTTCCTTAACAAGACGGCTCACACCATTTCCCTCATTACCAATAACCAAACCTATAGGTCCCTTCAAATCCAGATTATACATTGTCTCTCCGCCCATATCTGCACAGACAAACCACAAACCTTCCTTCTTAAGTTCCTCTATTGTATTGGCAATATTAGTAACCTTGGCCACCGGAGTATAATTAAGTGCACCTGCCGATGTCTTGGCAACTGTAGCTGTAAGTCCCACAGCTCTCCTTTTAGGAATGATAACTCCATGGGCTCCTGCAAGATTTGCTGTCCTAATAATTGCTCCAAGATTATGTGGATCCTCTATCTCATCCAGAATAAAGATAAACGGTGGTTCTCCTTTTTGTCTTGCAGAATCTAAAATATCCGAAACCTCTGCATATTCATAAGCTGCTCCAATTGCTACCACCCCTTGATGATGTCCGGTTCCCGCAAGTCTGTCCAGACGCTCTTTATCTACATAATTGATAATAGTATCTGTTTTTTTAGCTTCTCTTACTATACTCTTAATAGGGCCGTCCTGACATCCATCAAGAATGAAAAGCTTATCTATGGTTTTTCCTGCACGAAACGCCTCTAATACTGCATTTCTCCCCTCAAATGTCAATTCTTTGTATCTCATACTTCTCCTTTTTCCAGATAAAAGTCCAATCCGGTTTTTATTAGTTCCGTCATTCTGTTATATTTTCCATCCAGATACAAATATCCCATAAGAGCTTCAAATCCGGTTGCCCTTCTATAATCGCTTATAGACGCATTTTTTGCTGAAGTGTAAGATTTGGCATTACGTCCTCTTTTGTAGATGCTTTCCTCCTCCTCACTAAGCATAGGCTCCAGAAAACCTATAATTCTGGACTGAGTCTCTGCCTTAACAATACTGCTGGCTTTTTTATTCATCTTATTAACCTGAGTATTTCCCTCTGTTACAATATAAGTCTTTATAACAAGGTCATAAATGCTATCTCCGATATATGCAAGAACAAGAGGTGATAATTGCTTTGGATTAACCTCTTTAAGATCAAGCTTCTCCCATATATCCTTTGTCAGGTTATCACTGATTATGCTCTTTTCCATCTGACACCTTCTCTTGTATCTTCAAGAACAATACCCTTTGAAAGAAGTTCATCTCTTATTTCATCAGCACGGGCAAAATTCTTTTCCTTTCTTGCCTGCTGTCTCTCCTGAATAAGTGCATCTATATCCTCATCCAGAAGTTCTTCCTTCTTATCAACATTAAGTCCAAGAATATCGCAAAGTGTAATAATCCTGCTCTTTAAGGCTTCTAAATACTCTTTAGAACTGTTGTCACCGGAATTAGAATTTGCAAGTTTAACAAGTTCAAATACTGAAGATATTGCATCTGCTGTATTAAAATCATCTTCCATGGAAGATTCAAATTTATTATATATATCCTTTGTTGACTCTATTATTTCTGCTTCCTCTTCAGTCATATCAGTTGTCTTTGCATTCTCTGAAAGATGACTTAAATTAGATACGGAAGTAATAATTCTATCAAGGCTGTTTTTCGCTGCTTCCATAAGATCATGACTGAAATTAATTGGATTTCTGTAATGAGCTGAAAGCATAAAGAATCTCAATATCTGTAAATCATACTCCTTGGATATATCTCTTACTGTAAAGAAATTTCCTAATGATTTAGACATCTTCTTATTATCAATATTTAAAAATGCGTTATGCATCCAGTACTTTGAAAATTGAACTCCATTTGCCGCCTCTGACTGAGCAATTTCATTTTCATGGTGAGGGAATATAAGATCTTCTCCACCTGCATGTATATCTATCTCATCTGCAAGATACTTTTTAGACATAACAGAACATTCAATGTGCCATCCCGGACGTCCTTCACTCCATGGTGATTCCCAGTAAGGTTCTCCTTCTTTCTTAGGCTTCCAAAGAACAAAATCCAAAGGATCTTCCTTCTCATCCTCTCCTGACACTTTAAGCTTATGGTCATCATCTCTGTGTCCTGCCTCTAAATCATCTATATTCTTCTTAGAAAGCTTTCCGTATCCTTCAAATTTTCTTGTTCTGTAATATACAGTTCCATTCTTTTCATAAGCATAGCCCTTATCAATAAGAGTGCTTATCATATCAATCATTCCGTCAATTTCACGTGTTGCAAGGGGATGTGTTGTGGCAGGCTTAATGTTCATTCCTTCCATATCCTTCTTGCACTCCGCAATATATCTTTCGGAAATTTCCTGTGCAGTAACGCCCTCTTCAATTGCTTTCTTTATAATCTTGTCATCCACATCGGTAAAGTTAGAAACATAATTAACATCATATCCCTTATACTCAAGATATCTTCTCACTGTATCAAATACAATCATAGGTCTTGCATTTCCAATATGAATAAGATTGTATACTGTAGGGCCACAGACATACATTTTAACCTTGCCCTCTTCAAGAGGAACAAAATCTTCTTTAGTTCTTGTCAATGTATTAAATATTTTCATAAATTAATCCTTTCTCTGATTACTCTTCATTTCCCAACTGGCTGACATGGCTTTCCAGTATTGATAATCTCTTCTTAAGTCTTGAATTCTCACTCTTCAAAGCCTCAATATCATTCATAACAGGATCCGGAAGATGAATCTGATCCAAATCTTCAATAAGTCTTACGTCATCCCGAATAACAACACGACCCGGTACACCCACTACTGTTGAATTAGGGGGTACATTTTTAAGTACAACAGAACCTGCACCAATCTTGCAGTTATCTCCAATAGTAACCGATCCCAGTATCTTAGCTCCTGCGCCAACCATAATGTTGCTTCCAAGAGTAGGATGTCTCTTTCCCTGTTCCTTACCTGTACCGCCTAATGTAACTCCCTGATAAAGCGTTACATTATCTCCGATTTCCGCGGTTTCACCAATAACAACACCGTGCCCGTGGTCTATAAACAAGCCTTCCCCAATTGTGGCTCCAGGATGAATTTCTATTCCTGTTTTTCTTGCCGTTTTCTGAGACAATCTTCTGGCTCTGTAAAAATGTCCCTTCTCATATAGCCTGTGAGCCTTCCTGTACTTAAGGATTGCCCAGAAACTTGGGTAAAGGAAAACTTCCATTTTACTCTTTATAGCAGGATCTCTGTCCATGATAACAGCCATCTCCTGCTTTATAAATTCAATATATTTCATGATTAATTCTTCCCATTCGTCTTTACTATATTATATTCATTGCAACAACTACCGGTTCTTTTTACAACCACTACAACTGCTACAACAACGACTCATGTCCGAATCTCCATATATATAATTGTCAACAGAATTAAGACTGCATATTGCCTGAGAAGATATTCCTTCACCCAAGCCTGTAAATCCCAGTCCCTCTTCAGTTGTTGCCTTTACATTAACACGGTCAACATCAAGTTTTAAAGTATCTGCTATATTCTGCCTCATAGTATCAATATATGGGCGCATCTTTGGTTTCTGAGCAATAATTGTAGCATCAATATTTTCAATAATATAATTATTCTCATTAAGAAGCTTTCCTACATGCTCCAGCAGTTTTATACTTGAAATTCCTTTATATCTGTCATCTGTATCCGGAAAATGTTTACCGATATCCCCCAATGCTGCCCCACCTAACAATGCATCCATAATGGCGTGTAAAAGAACATCCGCATCTGAGTGACCCAAAAGTCCTAACTCATAAGGGATCTCCACACCTCCAAGTATTAATTTTCTATCTTTAACAAGCTTATGAACATCATAGCCCATTCCAACTCTCATACTAATCTCCATTCCGCAGGCACTTTAGTGCCGAAGGAATCGCGAGTCAAATATCAGATTTGGCTCTGCGATAAATGCTATTTGTGGTGCCTGCGGCACAAATAGCTGTATGAAAAATCAGCGCATCAGCGTGATTTTTCATACTATCCTCCATATGGTCAACACCACAGACAACTAAACCCGGGAATCCTCAAATTCCCATACTTAACTGTTAAATCCAATCCATATTAGTAAACCACATTTTATGAATATTGACAAGGTATGCTAGAACAGAAATCTTCCCCATCCTATAAATTTTCTGATAAGATTCATCTGTCTCTCTATTTTTTTCTCAGGTTCCACGGGAGTTACATTATTAGGATTATCATAACTTCCATCAGCATTGGCTTTTCTTGCCATTTTCTCGTAGGAATCCATTGCTGCCCCGAGGGCTTCGTTGATTTCTTTGCTGTCAATTACCAGCATAAGCTCCGTATCAAGATAAGCACTCCTCATATCCATATTAAAAGACCCTACTATTGATATATTATCATCAATCAAAACAGATTTGCCATGGTAAGAATATCCCCCTTCATATTCCAATACATTAACTCCTGTATTTAAAATATTTTGCTTATTCTCATAGTAATCCGCTGCTCCAAAAGGATTCCCGTTATTTCCCACAGAATTGGTCATAACAGACACATCCTCCACCTTGTCACTTATTTTCTTAAGTCCCTCATACATATAATCATTGCATATTATGTATGGCGTGTGAATTCTCACCCGTGAATCTGCTTTTTCCATAAGATTCACCAGCTGATACCACACTACAGGCTTTTTTACTGTATACTCAATTGGATTACTAAGAAGTGCAATGTTATTTACCTCAACTGTCATAGAGACATAATCCTTATCAGACAATGCAACACGATTTTGGTTATAATATGTTTTATAGTTTTCCTCTATTTCTTTTCTTGCACTTTTAACGCAACTCCACTTACCTATTCTCTCATCATTATGAAAATATTTACTCCCTTTGTAGTTCCATACATTGTCAAAATAATTCAACAACTCCATAACAGAACTGTTAGAGTCCGGATTTTCGCAATACACAAGAACATCTCTATCGTAATTCTTATGTCCGGGATAATCCCCCAAAAAGAAATTAAAAGTATTTCTTCCACCGAGAAGATATACCTTTTTGTCCGCGATTAAATACTTATCATGCATTCTTCCCATGGATTTCCAAGGTGTCAAAGGATTGGCCTTATTGTATACCTTTATTTCAACATTTTTATTGGATGACAGTGCATAAAAATAAGGATTCCATTCCATTGAAGTCCAGCTGTCTACACCGTCCACAAGAATTTTTACTGATACACCTCTGTTTGCGGCATCCAACATTGCACCAATAATAAGCTTTCCGCTGTCATCATCATGAAAGCCAAAGGTAGACATTACTATTTCCTGAGTGGCATTATTAATCATCTTAAGCCTCTCTGTAAGGGCATCTTCGTTATCCTCAATTATTGCAGCTCTCTCCTTAACAGTCTGTTCCTTCCATATATCACAACTGCTTAACTGAGATTGTTCTTCATCACTTAATACAGGCTGATCTTTGTATGACACAAGAGCACATACAACGATACTGACAACCAGAGCCAATATTAATGGGATAGCCACCAGTATCACCCTCTTATTTATCTTTCTAACTTCTTTATTCAAGGCCATCCTGTAATATGTATACATATAACACAACAAAGAAAAAAGCATTGCCACTATGCAAACCAATGTGAAAAGTCCTGCTTTGAAATATGTAATTCCCGAATCCAAAAGAAGCACCACCATAAGAATAAAGAAAAGAGTCGTAGCCACTTTACCATGCATCTGTGCTCCATTCATTTTCTTGCCTCTTTTCAGGAAAATAAATCCTGCCACCCCAAGAAATATGTCTCTAATGATAATAACCATAATAAGATATCTCATCAGTGGAAATCTGGATGTCAAACTCACCGCCACTGCAAGCTGGGTAAGTTTATCCGCAACAGGGTCAAGAAATTTACCAAATTCTGTTACCATATTAAATCTTCTTGCTATCTTTCCATCAAGCATATCAGTTATAGCTGAAATTCCCAACACCACGGCAGCTGCCGTGTAACTATGTCCCGGTTGTGTATTATAATAAATGATTAAATAAACAGGAACCAGAAGTATTCTGAAATACCCCAGAATGTTTGGTATACTGAGCAATTCTTTTTTATTAATCACATTATTCATCGCATTTCTCCTCGTGCATAATTATAAAAAAAACACGATTACAAGTCGTCCTTGCATCGTGCCTTTCATTATCCGCATTACAGCTTGCAGCCGTATGAGAGTAGCGAGAGAGGGATTTGAACCCACGACACCACGGGTATGAACCGTGTGCTCTAGCCAACTGAGCTATCTCGCCATATTGTATTGTTTCAAGATCTTCATCTTGAAATGGGACCTACAGGGCTCGAACCTGTGACCCTCTGCTTGTAAGGCAGATGCTCTCCCAGCTGAGCTAAGATCCCATGTGTTCCTGTCTGCTGTCGCAAACCGCTTTGCTATTATAATATTATTTGTACTTTCTTGTCAATAGAATTTTTAAAAAATAATGCTTTTTGTAAATTGCGCAAAAAAAGATAGTTTGCATTCCGTTGTGCTAACCGTTTCCATAAGCACAAAAGTCATTTAAACTATCTTTTTGCGCAATTTGCCACATTCCTGGGAGTACCTGCGGAAATTTCTTAACCTTAGACATTAATTGTAGCAGTCATACCAAGGGATTCCTTATTAGCCTCAATAATCGGATTGATAACCTCAGCGAGGTATTCTTCAACCTGTTCCTTAGAACGTCCAACATACTTCATAGGATCTAACTTAGCCTGAAGTTCTTCCAGAGTAACTCCAAACATAGGGTCTGCTGCAATAAGCTCCAGAAGATTATTATCAAGACCCTCCTGTTTTACTCTCTTACCTGCAATCATTGATAATTCTCTGATTCTTTCATGAAGCTCCTGTCTGTCTCCTCCCGCTTTAACAGCATCCATCATTATATTCTCGGTAGCCATAAACGGAAGCTCTGCCATCATATGCTTAATAATAACTTTGTCATATACTACAAGACCGTCAACAACATTCAGATACAAATCCAAAATTCCATCTACTGCAAGGAATGCTTCCGGAACTGATAATCTCTTGTTAGCTGAATCATCAAGTGTTCTTTCAAACCACTGGGTAGATGAAACAATTGCAGGATTAAGAGCATCACAAAGAACGTAATCAGCCAAAGAAGCCATTCTCTCACTTCTCATAGGATTTCTCTTATATGCCATAGCTGATGAACCTATCTGAGACTTTTCAAATGGTTCCTCAATCTCTTTAAGATGCTGTAAAAGTCTTATATCATTTGAGAATTTATGGGCGCTGGCAGCGATACCTGCAAGTATATTAAGGACTCTTGTATCCACCTTTCTTGAATATGTCTGTCCTGATACAGGAACGCACTCCTTAAATCCCATCTTCTCTGCAATCTTTCCATCAATCTGTCTTATCTTATCATGATCTCCGTTAAATAATTCAAGGAATGATGCCTGTGTACCTGTTGTACCCTTGCATCCCAACAGCTTCATTGTTGAAAGAACATAATCAAGATCCTCAAGATCAATAACCAGTTCATTCAACCAGAGTGTGGCTCTCTTACCTACAGTAGTAGGCTGCGCCGGCTGAAAATGTGTAAATGCCAATGTAGGCTGTGCTTTATATTTATCTGCGAATTTTGCAAGCTCATTAATTACATTAACAAGCTTTTTACGAACCAGTTTAAGTCCCTCTGTCATAATAATGATATCTGTGTTATCACCAACATAGCAGGATGTTGCACCTAAGTGGATGATACCTTTAGCCTTAGGGCACTGAAGTCCATAAGCATATACATGAGACATGACATCATGTCTTACTTCCTTTTCTCTCTTCTTTGCATCATCATAGTTGATGTCATCCTGATGAGCCTTTAACTCATCAATCTGCTCCTGTGTTACATTAAGTCCCAGTTCATGCTCTGTTTCTGCTAAAGCAATCCACAATTTTCTCCATGTCTTAAACTTCATATCAGGAGAAAATATATACTGCATCTCCTTACTTGCATATCTTTCGCCAAGTGGTGTCTGATATCTGTCGTTCATCCCTTAAATCCGCCTTTCGTCATTGAAATTATGATTGTACAAATTTTTCTTTGTCAACCCCTAAAGTATATCATAGGGATTTTTCATGTTCAATAATTAATCATTTTTTATGTTACCCGCTTCAATGTTTGGTTTCAAAAAATTATTGTATGAATAATCCCATAATACCTCTGAGCCTTCATGGGTAACACTGTTTCTTTTTAAAATCTGGCTTATCCTTACTCCTCTTTCAGCCCAGCTTTTGCCCCCTGATGCATTATTAAGCATTGTAGGCTGGAAATTATCCATAGTATGGGCAAATTTTGCCTCCGGTGTATTACCTTCTTCAAATTCCTCCCACAGTTCCCTGAAATATTTACCCTGGTCTTCAGGCAATATGGCAAATATTCTGTCTGCAGCCTTTAGTTCCCTCTCCCTTTGTGTTCTCACACCATTTTCATCATAAGCATAAGTATCTCCTGCATCTATTTCCACAATATCATGAATCAGCAACATAGTCATTGTCTTTAGGACATCTATATCTTCATTGGCATACTCACTGAGTAAAAATGTCATAATGGCCATATGCCACGCATGCTCTGCGTCATTTTCTTTTCTGCTTCCGTCTGCAAGATAGGTCTGCCTTCCGATTTTCTTTTCTTTATCTATTTCCTCGATAAATCTAATCTGTCTTTCCAATCTTTCCTTATCCATAAGAAAACTCCTCGTTATAACAAATGTTAATCAATGTACAAAAAGATTAATCTCTTACATAAAAAGGATGTTGACTATGACTGTAATCATAATCAGCATCCTTTCTTTATCATTATTTATCAGCCCATTTCCCCTCGAATATCTATCGTAGGCGGCTCGATTGGATAGTTTCCGGTAAAGCAGGCATCACAATAGCCTGTGCCTCCGCAAATCATCTCACTAAGTCTGTCTGTATCAAGGTATCCTAAAGAATCTGCTCCTATATACTCGCTGATTTCTTCAACAGTTTTACCCGATGCTATAAGCTGATCCTCGCTTGGAATATCTGTTCCGAAATAACATGGATGTAAAAATGCCGGAGAACTGATTCTTACATGAACTTCCTTAGCTCCAGCCTCCTTTAAGAGATTAACAATTCTCTTGCTGGTTGTACCACGCACAATAGAATCGTCTATCATAACAACTCTCTTTCCGTTAACTGCTTCCTTAAGTACATTAAGCTTAACCTGTACGCTTGACTCTCTCTGCGCCTGTTTAGGTTTGATGAAAGTTCTACCCACATAATTATTCTTAATAAATGCATTCCCATAAGGTATGCCTGATTCCAATGCAAATCCAAGAGCCGCAGGATTTCCCGATTCAGGAACTCCAACTACAATATCAGCATCAACCGGATGTGTCTTTGCCAATATTCTTCCCGCATTAACTCTTGATTCGTACACTCCCATTCCGTCAATTCTGCTGTCCGGTCTGGCAAAATATATGTATTCAAATATACATCTTGCTTTCTTTTCCTGACACATGCTTCTGTCAGACTCAATTCCGTCTTTGGTGATGGTAACTATCTCTCCCGGAAGAACATCTCTGACAAATTCTGCACCCACAGTATCAAGTGCACAGGTTTCTGATGAAAGAAAATATGCATTATCCCTCTTACCGATACATAAAGGTTTAAATCCAAAAGGATCTCTTGCACCTATAAGTTTTCTCGGACTCATAACAATAAGAGAATATGCCCCTTTTATCTTCATCATGGCATTTTTAACAGCAGCCTCAACCGTTGTAGTGTTAAGACGCTCTCTGGCAATGAGATAAGCTATAACTTCCGAGTCTATTGTTGTCTGGAATATAGCTCCCGTATAGGATAACTCTTCCCTTAACTCCACTGCGTTAAGGAGATTTCCGTTGTGTGCCATACCAAGTGTACCTTTTACATAGTTAAGTACCAACGGCTGTGCATTCTCCCTTGTAGAACTTCCCGCAGTAGAATAACGGACATGACCCACTCCTATATTACCCTTAAGTTTCTCAAGGTTTTCAGTATTAAATACCTCATTAACAAGTCCCATATCTCTATGAGAAAGTACCTTGCCTTTAGGTCCCTCTGTATCGCTTACTGCAATACCACAGCTTTCCTGTCCTCTGTGCTGCAATGCAAATAATCCGTAGTATATTGTGGACGCAACATCATTACCGTCAAAATCATAGACGCCAAAGACACCACATTCTTCATGCAACTCGTCTTCTGCAACGTAGCTATTATTCATATATAACCTCACTTTATAGTATTATGCTCTCTTAAATTCTTCACCTGTTAATAACTTATAAGCTTCCTTATACTTCTCAACAGTCTTCTCAATTATATCCTCCGGAAGAAGATAATCACTGTCCGGATTAGATTTTAACCAGTCCCTTACAAACTGCTTATCGTATGAAGGCTGTCCCTGTCCAGGCTTATATCCTTCTAATGGCCAGAAACGTGAGCTGTCCGGTGTAAGCATCTCATCACCGATAACTACTTCACCATTCTCATCAAGACCGAATTCAAACTTAGTATCTGCGATAATAATTCCTTTGCTTAATGCATACTCTGCACACTTCTTGTAAATGGCAATTGTTGCATCCTTAATCTTAGTAGCATATTCCTCACCCTTGCCAGGGAACTTCTTTTCTAAGACATCAATACTCTTCTCAAAAGAGATATTCTCATCATGATCACCAATCTCTGCCTTAGTACTAGGTGTATAAATTGGTTCCGGAAGCTTTTCTGATTCCTGCAGACCTTCCGGAAGCTTGATACCGCAAACTGTACCGTTATCCTTATAGCTTGCCCATCCGCTTCCTGTAATATATCCTCTAACGATGCACTCGATTGGAAGCATTGTCAATTTCTTGCACATCATACTTCTTCCTGCATATTTGTCATTTCTGAAAAATTCCGGCATATCATTAACATCAACAGAAACCATATGATTAGGAATTACGTCTTTTGTGAAATCAAACCAGAACTTAGACATCTGTGTAAGTATAGCGCCCTTATCTGTGACAACATTTTTTAAAATATGATCAAATGCTGAAATACGATCGGTTGCGGAAATTACTAACTTATCTCCTATATCATACACCTCTCTGACTTTTCCTTCATAAAGTAATTCAAACTTTTCCATGATCTTGTCCATCCTTTTCCTAATAAATTATTTCAAGTATCGCACTCACGCTAACACTAACAAATACAACAGAAATTATATAACAGTCATGTATCAAAATCAATAGACATTTACTTGCACAAATTCATATATCAGTGTATGATTATAAAAACAATTTGTAAAATGTGATGTAGTAATTCGCATTAAAATACGTAAATCACGGAGGGGTTGTTATGAGTGAAATTGTGGAAAAAAGACGCTATAAGAGAGTTAAGGCAGATCTTACACTCAATGTTTCATCACTGTTTAAACAGGACAATATAAAGATTAGCAACATTGATTCCCCTATAACAGTTATTAATATTTCCAAGAGCGGCATAGGATTCGAGGCAAAGAGCATTCTGCCTATAGATTTCTATTTCAATGCAGCTCTTCGCCTGGGAGATAATCAGGAAGATGTTCTTTTCTGCGTTGTTAAAATTGTACGTTGCCAGCCTATTAAAGGCTCAGACTTCTACTCTTACGGTTGCGAGTTTGTAGGAATGGCTCCTGTCCTCAATTATATATTTGATGATTATGAAGCAGAGATTGAAGGAGAGTAATAATTGGAGTCACGATAGAAAATCACCACTGTATGAGTATAAACGGGACAGAGCAATATTAGCTCTGTCCCGTTTATAAATTCCAACTACCGCAATTCTCAACATTAATTCATCCATCTGATTTATGAATATATCATATAAGTTACATCTTTAATAATCATCACATAACTGTTTTTCTTCATCACTGCTGTGAATTCGCTCAAATAATCCCTTAGAGTTCTCCATATTGCTAAATGCTTATAGACTCTATTAGTTATTACTTTTCAGCATTCCGCACACACATGATGTCTCATAAGACGGATGGACCTTACCACATCCTGCACATTTCCAACCTCCTTTGGCAATTATATCCCTATTTCTATCCTCATCAGATATCAATACCCCTCTGGTGTTGTATTTCTGTTCTGATTCTATAATAAACTTATCTCTTAAATCATGCACATCTGACATCATCTCACAAAAAGCAATCATTATTATTCCTGTAACATATTCAAAAAACATAATAAGAGCAACCACTAATAAATACAGAAAGAATAATCCGAAATTAAACTCCTTTTCATAATGGTTACCATAACCATAGTAACTATACATATTACTTACCTATCTTTTGGGTGCAATTAAAGAAATGTCAGTATTATATTTATTGTCCACTAATACATATATGTCCTTCATTGTTGTAAAGGTTTTTTTATCAAACACATAGTTAATTTAAGAATGATTAATTACATTACAACTCACAACACTAGAACGATTTTCCAATACATTTTCCCTGAAAAAAATGTATTATCATAAGTTTCTAATTGCACCTATATAAGTGCAATTAGTATATCATTTTACTCAATATATGTCAATTAATAAACAATTCTCCTGACTATTACCCTTCATAAAACGCCTCTCTCTTTGCGCCTATTTAAGTGCATATTTATTATATTATTTCATCATAATAAGGTTAAATATTGTACGAGGAGTTAATATAATGAATATAGAATTCGAAAAACAGATAGGCGATAATATAAGAAGACTTCGCATATATCGAGAACTTACTCAAGAACAACTCTCTGCAAAACTTCAGACCATAGGAATTGATGTTACCCGGAGCGCTCTCGCTAAAATTGAGGTCGGTCAGAGGCATATATATCCTGATGAAATTAAGGGTATAAGAGATGTATTGGATGTACAATATGAGAATATTTTCCCTGAAAAATTACCTAATGATTTGTAATTAAACCATATTTTTGCTATTTTTAATTATATTTAAATTTTTAAAATTAATGCGGTAACTAACGAGCCTGTCCATAATTCTGCTCTATTAGTTACCGCAATATTCTTTTCATTATTATGCAAATGATTATCCCTTTAATATATTATTCATCATGACATAGCATATACCGTGTTTTCATTTATAACTGAATCTCCGGCAATTCTATTTTCTTTAGCTGCAATAAATGTAGAAGCTTTTATATGCACATCAGAAATTGTCTCAGGCATATCCTTCAGAGGTTCAATCACAAGTGCTTCCTTAGCTCCAAAGCAGTGAATCCTCTCGAAATTCAGATTCTTAAAGTACGGAATATCCTCTTTGTCGACGCCTTTTATCTCTTCATCCCTGTTAAGAGAATTGAGAACATAGGACATTGTGAGTATTATAGCCTGTTCTTTAATATCTGTCATGTTGATATTTCTTACAGTGATACCCTCTACCACACCGCCTCTGCCAAGTGCGCTCTTCATTCTTATGCCAATATCTGTTCCTAAGAATGTACAATCCTCAACAAGTACATTTCTTACGCTCCGGCTCATCTCACTTCCGATAACGAATCCGCCGTGGCCTTTATTAACAACACAATCGTGGATATATACATTTTCACAGGGTCCCTCAACCTGCCTTGCGACAGCATTTTTACCTGACTTTAGACATATTGCATCATCACCTGTCTCAAATGTACAGTTGTGAATATGAACCTTATTGCAGGATTCAACATCAATTCCATCACCATTCTGCGCATAGTACGGATTACTTACTTTAACATTTCTTACTGTGAGGTCCGTACAGAAAAAGGGATGAATATTCCATGCCGGTGAATTCATAAATGTCACGCCATCAAGCAGTACGCTCTTGCAGTGCCTTAAACTCACCATCACAGGTCTGTAGAAATCATAGTACTCCTTGGCTCTCTCCAATGCATTTTCCGCATTTAGCTGAATATTCTTTTCATTACCCTTAAATGCACTCTCAGACGGCATCCAGATTCCACCCTCTTTAGTATCAATGGTGTACCGGCTCTTTTCCATAAGCGCTTCCCACTGTCTTCCGGTTGTCTTAAACTGCTTAACCGGGCGCCAGAGTTCTCCGCTTCCATCTATTATTCCTTCGCCTGTAATACCAATATTAATCGCATTCTCTGCTGTAATTGGAGACTTTGCCCTTATACATTCCTGTCCCTCATAATTGGTAATTATGAGAGGATACTGGTCAATATCCTTTGAAAACTTCAGAATGGCGTTCTTCTCAATCCTGAATTCAACCTCACTCTTAATCTCAATTGGAGCAGTAAACCAAATCCCCTCCGGTATAACAACTGTTCCGCCGCCTTTTTCCGAAATATAGTTGATTGCCTTGTTAATGGCATCTGCATTGTTATCAGCATCTGCAATAGTATAACAATATGGTCTTGCACCATAGTTATTAACATAAACTACCCTGTCAACAAAGGTCGGCAGTTTAACATCAAAATCAGCCTTCTTCATGCCTATCTCCTTCGCAGTACATTTTACTTGTTAAGAAGTTCCTTAAGCAGACTGTTAACCATACCCGGATTAGCTTTTCCCTGCATTGCCTTCATGGTCTGACCCACAAGGAAACCTATTGCCTTCTCCTTGCCTGCCTTATAATCAGCTACAGATTGTGGATTTTCAGAAATTACCTTTTCAACAGTTGCCTTAAGAGCACCTTCATCATTAACCTGCTTCAAGCCCTTTTCTTCAACATATTTATCTACATCGATATCCTCAGTAAATATTGCTTCAAAAACCTGCTTTGCTGCATTACTATTGATTGTACCCTCATCAGCCAGATTAATGATTCTTGCAAGATTCTCTGGAGAAAATGTGATATCCTCCGGGTCCATTTCTTTTTCTTTAAGAATTCTCATAGTTTCTGCAATAAGCCAGTTAGATACCTTCTTAGGCTTGTTACAGATAGCAGTTGTCTCCTCAAAAATGTCCGCCAGTTTCTTACTGTCAGTAATCATATTGATATCATAATCAGGAAGATCAAATTCTTCCTTGTATCTCTTCATCTTCTCATCCTTGAATTCCGGCTGCTTAGATTTTAACTCTTCAAGCCATTCGTCACTTATGTGGACAGGAACCAAATCAGGATCCGGGAAATATCTGTAATCCTGAGCGTCTTCCTTGGAACGCATTGCATAAGAATATTCTTTATCATCATTCCAACGTCTTGTCTCCTGAACAACCTTTCCACCGGCCTCAATAATGTCAATCTGTCTTGCAGTCTCAGCCTTAATAGCTCTCTCAATTGCAGCAAATGAATTAAGATTCTTGGTCTCAGTTCTTGTTCCAAATTCCTCAGAACCCTTTTCTCTTACAGAAAGGTTTACATCTGCTCTCATAGAGCCTTCCTGAAGTTTGCAATCTGATGCTCCAAGATACTGAATGGTATTTCTTAACTTTGTAAGATAAGCAATAACCTCTTCTGCGCTTCTCATATCCGGCTCAGAAACAATCTCAATAAGAGGAACGCCAGATCTGTTAAAATCTACGAAAGAAACCCCTTCCCACTCATCATGTATAAGCTTTCCCGCATCCTCTTCCATGTGAATTTCATGTATTCTTATAGCCTTCTGTGTTCCATCCTCAAGCTTAACATCCACATGTCCGTCCCTGCATATTGGCAGATAAAGCTGTGAAATCTGATAATTCTGAGGGTTATCAGGATAAAAATAATTCTTTCTGTCAAACTTACAATCCTGTGTTATTGTACAATTGGTAGCCAGACCAACTGCTGCAGCGTATTCAACTACCTTTTTGTTAAGAACAGGAAGCGAACCCGGCATACCCGTACAAACAGGGCATGTATGGGAGTTAGGGGCGCCACCGAATTCTGTGGAGCATCCGCAAAAAATCTTTGTCTTTGTAGCAAGTTCAACATGAACTTCCAATCCAATGACTGTCTCGTATTCTTTAGCCATAACTCTACCTCCTATTCAAATTTTCCACGAGCCTGCTCATATGAATAAGCTGCACGGATAACATTATTTTCTTTAAAGCAATCACCAATAATCTGCAGTCCTATAGGCAGTCCATTCTTGTCCTTGCCACAAGGAACACTCATTCCCGGAAGTCCTGCAAGATTTACCGAGATAGTATATATATCACCAAGATACATTTTAATAGGGTCTGAAAGTGAGGAACCCAGCTTAGGTGCGGTAGTAGGTGCAACCGGTCCCAGAATTACATCATACTTTGAAAATGCTTCATCAAATGCTTTCTTAATAAGAGCTTTTACTCTTAACGCTTTCAGATAATATGCATCATAATATCCTGAACTTAATACGAAAGAACCAAGCATAATTCTTCTCTTCACTTCCGGTCCAAAACCTTCCGAACGGGTTTTTTTATACATATTGTGAAGACCCTCATAATCACTTGTTCTATAACCGTATTTAACGCCATCAAATCTTTCAAGGTTTGAACTTGCCTCTGCCGCAGCTATTGTATAGTAAGTAGGAATAGCGTACTCAACAAGGCTCAAATCAAACTCCTCAACTATGGCGCCTTTGCTCTCTAACACCTTAGCCGCAGCAAGAACTGCTTCTTTTACTTCAGGGTCAAGACCTTCTCCAAAATAATCTCTTGGTATTCCAATCTTAAGTCCCTTTACATCATCTACAAGTGCTTTTGTAAATGATGTGTCCTCTCTCTTAACAGAAGTTGAATCTTTATCATCCTTGCCTGCTATAACTTCCATGATTGTTGCACAGTCAGTAACGTCTTTACATAATGGTCCAATCTGATCAAGAGACGAACCATAAGCAACAAGTCCATATCTTGAAACCGTACCGTAAGTCGGCTTCATTCCCACAACACCGCAATAAGATGCAGGCTGTCTGATTGAGCCGCCTGTATCAGAGCCAAGAGCTGCAAAACACTCGTTGGCTGCCACTGCCGCTGCTGAACCTCCTGACGAACCGCCCGGAACATGCTGTATATTTCTAGGATTTTTGGTAACACCAAATGCACTTGTCTCTGTTGTAGAACCCATGGCAAATTCATCCATGTTAGTCTTTCCTATGATAACAGCACCTGCCTGGGTCAATCTTTCAACAGCATCCGCTGTATATGTTGGAACGAAATTTCCAAGTATTTTAGAAGAACAGGTGGTTAACATTCCCTCTGTACACATATTATCCTTAATTGCAAAAGGAACCCCTGCTAAAGGACCTGTCAGCTTACCTGCTTTTATACCCTCGTCAGCTTTTTTTGCAGCTTCCAAAGCCTTTTCTTTATCAAATGTAACATAACAGTTAAGTTCATCCTCAGATTTTTCAATCTGGGCTATAACCGCTTCCATAGCCTCCGTTGCTGTGGTCTCACCTGACTTTATCTTAGCAGCAAGTTCTACGGCTGTATATTCTAATAAACCCATACGCTAATCCTTTCTATGACTCAACAGTTTTAGGTACTATAAATCCTGAATCGTTGCTCTCAGGTGCATTGGCAAGTGTAGCTTTACTTCCGTCACCGTTGGTAACAACATCTTCTCTCATTACATTATTTACAGGAAAAACATGGGACATAGGTTCAACACCTGATGTATCAAGTTCCCCAAGCTTATCAATATAATCAAGCATACTTGCCATATCCTTCTTGGCATCTTCCTTTTCTGCGTCAGAAAGTTCAAGCTTAGCAAGGATTCCAACATATTCTATTGTCTCATCACTAATTACATTTGCCATAGTGCATCTCCTTAATTCAATAATTGTTTAACGGGTAACAGTGAAATCAATGCTTTCTTCTAGTCGCGAACCTTAATGTGAACCTCTCTCAACTGCTGTTCTGTTACTTCGTTAGGTGCTCCACACATAAGATCCTGTGCTGTACCACTCATTGGGAACGGAATAACCTCACGTATATTTTCTTCGTTTCTAAGAAGCATAATCATACGGTCAACACCCGGTGCCATACCTGCATGTGGAGGTGCTCCAAACTGGAACGCATTGTAGAGGGCTCCGAATTTAGCCTTGAGAACTTCTTCATCATATCCTGCAATTTCAAATGCCTTAACCATAATCTGCATATCATGATTACGGACAGCTCCTGATGATAATTCAACACCATTGCAAACTATATCATACTGATAAGCTAAAATATCAAGAGGGTCCTTTGTGTTAAGTGCTTCAAGGCCTCCCTGAGGCATTGAGAATGGATTATGTGTAAATCCGATCTTCTTTGTCTCCGGATCCTTTTCATACATTGGGAAGTCGTTAACATAACAGAATCTGTATGCATTTTTCTCAATTAAGTCAAGTCTCTCACCTAATTCTGTACGAATCTGGCCGGCGAAAAATGCTGCTCTGTCCTCTTTATCTGCAATAAAGAAAATAGTATCTCCTGCCTGAAGTCCGGCAAGTTCCCTGATTTCACCCTTAAGGTCATCAGGAATAAATTTATCAATTGGTCCCTTATATGAAAGATCTTCAAGTACTTCAAGATAACCAAGACCACCCATTCCGATTCCTGTAGCAAACTTAAGAAGCTTCTCATGCTGTCCCTTTGAAAGTTTAGCATGAACATTAATAGCTCTTACTGTCTTATTCTGGAATGGTTTGAAAGTACATTTGTTGAAAAATTCGGATAAATCTATAATTCTGAGAGGGTTTCTAAGATCCGGTTTATCAGAGCCAAATTCAAGCATTGCCTGCTTATAACTGATAATCGGATAAGGCGCCTTAGTTACTTCATACCCTTCCGGTGCAAATTTTTCAAATGTAGCTGTAAGAACTTCCTCGCCAACAGCAAATACTTCTTCCTGTGTTGCAAAGCTCATTTCAAAATCCAGCTGATAGAACTCTCCCGGTGAACGGTCTGCTCTTGCATCTTCATCTCTGAAACATGGTGCAATCTGGAAATACTTATCAAATCCCGAAACCATAAGAAGCTGCTTATACTGCTGTGGAGCCTGTGGAAGGGCATAAAACTTACCCTTATATTTTCTTGAAGGCACGATATAATCTCTGGCACCCTCAGGAGATGATGCACACAGAATAGGAGTCTGAATTTCCAAAAAGCCCATCTCCGTCATTTTCTGGCGAAGGAATGAAATAACCTGTGATCTAAATATCATGTTATCTTTAACCTTAGGATTTCTAAGATCAAGATATCTGTATTTAAGTCTTACATCTTCTCTTACTTCCTTGGAAGTCTGAATTTCAAATGGAAGCTGCTGGTATACCCGGCCCAGAACGTTAATCTTCTTAGCCTCAAGTTCAATTGTTCCTGAAGGAATCTTAGGATTATAAGTTTCCTCATCTCTCTGCTCCATGATTCCTTCTACAGATATACACTCTTCCTTGTGAATTCCCTCAAGAAGTGATGTGTCTCTTAAAACCACCTGAAGCACCCCATACATATCTCTTAAATCAATAAATGAAACTCCACCGTGGTCACGGATATTCTCAACCCATCCTGAAACCTTTAAAGTCTTTCCAATGTCGTTCTCACTTACATTCTGTAATGTCACATCTCTGTAAATATTTGCCATTTTAACAATGTTCTCCTTTCTTGTTGCAAAATGTTTTTGTTCTGAATTTTGCAGTTAAATATTTGGTTGTTTAATGTTCCAATGAAGTATTCCATTCTGCTGCCGGATTTGTACAAATAAAAAAATCCCGGAATACTCAACGTACTCCGGGACGAATAATGCAAAATTATCCGCGGTACCACCCGCATTGAACAAATCGGACATCCGATTCATTCCCCTTTAATGTACTTAACGCGTACTACGTAATGACCTAGCCCCTAATATAACATCAGAAATTCGACCATTCAACTCCGGAGTGTTCCTCTTATCAATTCCCTGTGTATGCTTTCAGTCGGCGGCATCATCTTTCCTGTCAGGTTCCATGAAAAGAAGTCTCTTTCACAGTCTTTCTTATATTCACATAAAGGGATAATATCATAAGATTATTATTAAATCAAGAGATTATCTCTATAAGATTTACATTATAATTTTTACATATAAATTTGATTAGGGTGGCAAAAGCCCATTATAAAAAATCGAGTGGCAAATTGCACAAAAAAATTTGTTTAAATGACTTTGGTGCTATGGAGATGCAAACAACTTTCTTTGTGCAATTTGTCAGGGCGTAAAATTATAATAGGCTTTTGCTACCCTAATCAAATTTTAATTGCATTAATAATTATATATGTTATATTAGGGTTTATGTGTAATCACAATTTATATTTAATTATGATGTGTTGATTGGAGTTTTTCTATGAATAATTCTAACTTATATTGGTTTCGGAAAGGCTTAAACAATGGCATTCCCATTGCCTTAGGATACCTGGCTGTCTCCTTTACCTTAGGAATTGCTGCTAAAAATGCGGAACTTACCGCATTTCAGGGTGCACTGGCAAGCATTACATGCCATGCATCTGCCGGTGAATTCGCCGGTTTTACCTGCATCGCTGCATTGTCCACATATGCGGAAATTGCAATTATGGAACTGATTATAAATGCAAGATATTTTCTTATGTCCTGCTCTTTAAGTCAAAAGCTTGACTCCGGAATGAAATTTTTCCACCGTTTAATTATGGGTCTGTTCGTTACAGACGAAATTTTTGGTCTCACAGTTTCCGTACCGGAAAAGCTGAACCCATTTTATATGTACGGCATTGCTGCAATAGCTTCCCCGGGATGGGTTATTGGAACATATCTGGGAGTTTTGTTCGGTAATATCCTGCCTGTAAGCGTGGTAAGTGCCTTAAGTGTAGGTTTATACGGAATGTTCATAGCAATAATCATTCCACCGTCACGAAAGAACAAGGTAATAGCAGGGCTTGTAGCAGTTTCCATGACATTAAGCTGCATTGTATCCTATGCCCCGGTAGTACGTAACATAGCTTCAGGCACAAGAATAATAATCCTTACCGTTGTTATATCATTAACAGCAGCTATACTGTTCCCGGTTAAGGAATCAAGGAGTTAATTATGGCAAATAACATTTATATATACATATTAATAATGGCAGCGGTCACGTATCTGATACGTGTGCTGCCACTGACTCTTATTAGAAAAGAAATTAAAAATACTACTATTAAATCATTCCTGTATTACGTACCTTATGTGACGCTTGCAGTAATGACATTTCCTGCAATACTCTCTGCCACTGACAGTGTAATCTCTGCCGGCGTTGCATTTGCTGTTGCTATACTCCTTGCATGGTTTAACAAAAGCTTATTTCAGGTTGCAGTGTTTAGCTGCCTGTCTGTATTCATTATTGAAATGATTATCTCATTTTTGCAGCTTTAACCAGGTGCTTAGCCAACACTGATGTCGTCACTGAGCCAACGCCTCCGGGAACCGGAGTTGCCACAGAGGCAATATCCACAATGCTGTCAAAATCCACATCACCGCAAAGATTTCCCTCTTCATCGGTATTTATTCCCACATCAATTACAACAGCACCTTCCGATACAAATTCCGGCTTAATCATCTTTGCCGAGCCTGCTGCTGCCACAAGAATCTGTGCATTTCTGCAGGTTCCTGCCATATCCACAGTTTTTGTATGGCATACGGTAACTGTAGCATTTTCTTTCATAAGAAGCATAGACACTGGTTTTCCTATAACCAGACTTCTTCCCACAACCGTAACTCTCTTGCCTTTAATATCAATACCTGCAAAATGAAGCATTTCAATTACAGCCTCTGCAGTACATGGCGCATATCCCGTTTCGTCACCGGCATATACCTTGGCAAGGTTAAGAGGAGATATTCCATCAAGGTCCTTTCTTGGATCAATTCTGTTCTCCACCGCCTTCTCATCAAGATGTTTAGGAAGCGGTCTTAAAAGAAGTATTCCGTCTATATCCTGATTTTCGTTAATTTTATCAAATTCCTTCTGGAAGGTATCATTATCAATATCTGCCGGAAATGTATAAGAAGTACATCTTACTCCCACCTTTTCCATCTTCTTGGTTGCACCTCTTTCATAACTGCAATCATCAGGTCTTTCACCTACCCTTATGATAGCCAGATGAGGAAGCGGCCCTTCTATATTCTTTATTTCTTCAACCAACTTTTCATTAATATCGTTGGCTACCGGTAAACCTTTAAGTATTTCCATATTCTCTCCATTCCGCAGGCGGCACAAATAGCCGTCTGAAAAAACTTCCATATAAGGTTTTTTCAGACTGTTCTCTCCATTCCGCAGCATTTAGCAAAGTGTTTTAACGAGTTTCTATCTTATATTGTCCATGACTTCATCATATACCTTATCAGCCAGCTCATTTCCTCTTATGACAAGTTCATCAGCTCTTGTGTTCATATCCTGTGCCACATCTTCATTTTTCATAAGTTTAGTATTAATATACACATTAAGGGATGCACCGTTAAGAGCTGCCTTCAGCATCTGTATCCCCACTCCCGCGTCACTGATTGCGATTCTGCTGCCTATAATTGATATTCTGTCCATAAGCTCCATGGCTTCAACTATAATTTCCATCATAGCCAGGGGAGCTTCGCTGGCAACCACCAGTGCCTTCTCCATTACTTCATCTCTGTATTTCTTTTCCTCTTCAGTTTCTCGTGGAAGACCGTAAGCTTCTGACAAAGGTTTGAAAGCTTGCGCATCCTTATCCATGCACTCAGAAAGTCTGTCAGTAAGCACGGTTGCTTTTTTTATAGATTCCTCTATTTCTTCCTGATATTCTGCATACTTCTTTTTTCCTGTGGTTAATGACAAAACCATATTCCCAAGGCTCATCCCCACTGCTGCCACATATCCGCTGGCTCCGCCGCCGCCGGGAACAGGTTCGCTTGATGAAAGTACATTAAGAAATTCTTTCATATTCATATCTGTCATCATAAATTTCTTTCTCCGTTTCTGTTTATATTTGTCATCCCGGGTAAAATTTTTATATAGATAATACTCTCTGTCTCAGATATCTATTGTTCCTGTGAAATTAATTTCTGCTGTTCCTTCCAGAAACACCTTATTATCTTCCTGATTCCATGTAATTTTCAAATCTCCTCCCAGAAGATGAAGCGTTGCGGTGTTGTCGCAATATCCATTAAGAGCTGTAGCCACAAGGCTTGCACAGGCTCCGGTTCCGCAGGCAAGAGTCTCTCCGGAACCCCTTTCCCATACACGCATCTTAAGATTATTTCTGTCAATCACCTGAATAAATTCTGTATTTATTCTCTCCGGAAATGCTTTGTGATTTTCAAAATAAGGTCCGATTTTTTCAATTTCAAATTTATCCATATCCACATCATCATCAAGATATACTATAACATGTGGATTACCCATAGATACGCATGTAACATTATATATCTGTCCCAGAACCTCAATTTCTTCCGATATTATCATCTCCCGGGCCTTGATATCTGCGGTGACACTCTCAGGTATCTTTTTATCATTTCTGTATGATTTTAAAAATGTCAAATCCACAGGAATTTCCTTGGCTTCCAGAATTGGAGAATCCATGTTAACAGTAACTGTTTCGACCTTTCCGTCACTGCCAAGATGAAGTTGAAGAATCTTAACTCCGGCAAGAGTATCAACAGTGAGCATTGTTTTATTGGTAAGTCCGTTATCGTATACATATTTACCAACACACCTTATTCCGTTTCCACACATTTGGCCCTGTGAGCCGTCTGCATTGTACATTTCCATATAAAAGTCGGCTTTATCTGAAGATTTTATGAGTATCAATCCGTCACCGCCTATTCCAAAATGTCTGTCGCTGACTTTTATTGATATTTCACTTGCGTTGGGAAGATCCTTCTTCGTACAATCCACATAAATGTAATCATTCCCGATACCATTCATTTTTGTAAAATCCATAATCCTCTCCTTTTTACGCTAAATGCCATGAAAAGAATATTCCTGACAGGATACCCTCCCCATAAATGAGACTACCTTTAGCTATTGAAAATGCCCAATATCATAGCCGAAGATTCAACCATGGTATTTCCGCTGTCCATGCTGCATTTTTGAATATATCTAAAGGCATCCTGCTCTGTCATATTGTTCCTATCCATAAGCAAATGCTTTGCGTCATCAATAACCTTTTGTTCCTCGGGACTCCTTTGTCTCGGTGTTGATCTTGCTTTTTTTCTTCTTCGGTACTGAGCCTGAAGCATCATCTCTATTGTTGAGATAAGATCATTCACTTTAATCGGCATTGCCGCACAGACGATCCCACTGTCCTGACAATCGCCCCACAAATTTTGTGATGCCACTAACAACATCTCAAAGCTTTTGGGCTTGTATTCATACAGTTCAGAGTACAACATATTATCTGATAGTTTATATCCGCATATGATTATCCCGTCTGACAGGGTGTCGGCCTGATTAATTGTCTGAGCCCCACTTGTGCACGGTACTGCCACATCATATCCTCGTCGGACTAAAAGGTTTCTGACTGCTCTTGCTTCTTCCAGTTTAGGAAATGCAATAATTAGTGTAGCCATATTTACCTCTTTCTTGTGTTTTGCCCTCTCAATCAGAACTTGTAAAGGTATTCATCAAGTTCCCACTGCTGTACCTGAACTTTATATTCATTCCATTCTTTTATCTTTGCTTCTGTATATTTCTCAACCACATGGTCTCCCAATACGCCGCAGATAAATTCATCCTTCTTAAGGCATTCAACTGCATCATAAAGATTTTCAGGAAGCGTATCTACTCCTGCCTCCTTAATTTCTTCATCTGTCATCTCAAATATATTTCTGTCTATGCTTTCCGGCACCTCAAGCTTATTCTTGATTCCATCAAGGCCGGCGGCAAGGCAGGTTGCAAGGACAAGATATGGATTAGCCGCAGGGTCCGGATTTCTTAACTCAACCCTTGTACCGTTACCCCTTGATGCAGGGATTCTGATAAGGGGACTTCTGTTAGTTGCAGACCATGCAATGTAAACAGGAGCTTCATATCCCGGAACCAGTCTCTTATAGGAATTAACCAGCGGATTGGTAATAACCGCCATTCCCTTTGCATGCTTTAGCAAACCTGCAATAAAATGGTATGCGTCCTCTGACAAGCCCAGCTTACCGTTCTCATCTGCAAATATATTTTTTCCATCTTGTGTTGCAAGGGACATATTAACATGCATACCCGAACCGTTAATACCAAATTTAGGCTTTGGCATAAATGTTGCATAAAGACCATGCCTTTTAGCTATAGTCTTAACCGTAAGCTTAAATGTCATAATGTTATCAGCTGTCTTTATAGCTTCATCATATTTGAAATCTATCTCATGCTGTGCAGGTGCTACCTCATGGTGAGAGGCTTCAATTTCAAATCCCATATCCTCAAGGGTAAGCACCATATCACGTCTTACATTTTCCCCTAAATCTGTAGGTCCCAAATCAAAATAACCCGCCTTTTCATGAGTCAAAGTCGTAGGAAGTCCGTTATCATCTGTGTGGAACAGGAAAAATTCGCATTCCGGTCCTACTTCAAATGTATATCCCATCTGCTTTGCTTCATTTACCACCTTCTTAAGAATCCATCTCGGGTCTCCCTCAAAAGGGTTGCCGTCCGGTGTATATACATCGCAAATAAGTCTTGCAACTTTACCCTGCTGTGGTCTCCAAGGGAATATGGCAAATGTATCAAGGTCAGGATACAGATACATATCCGATTCCTCAATCCTTACAAAGCCTTCAACGGATGAACCGTCAAACATACACTTATTACTTAACGCTTTTTCTAATTGACTTGAAGTTATAGCAACATTTTTCAAAACGCCGAACATATCCGTAAACTGGAGTCTTATAAACTCGACATCCTCTTCCTCAACCAGTCTGAATATGTCTTCCTTAGTATATTTTCCCATATAACACCTGTCCTTTCACAATATCAATATTATTGCCATAGCAGATTGACAATATCTAGTTAAGTATACTACATTCTCTTTGCTTTTGTATACAATTTTTCACTTTAGAAAATTAAATTATACCATCATTCCACTCCTTATTTGCTTTATAACTTGCGTTGTTGTATTATTAAATAACTATATATGTTACCGGATATGTTATCCGGCGTGGTACCGAGTATGCTATCGGGCATGCTACCGGATAGGGCGCTGGGAAAATAAAAAATGTTAAAGGAATAAGTGTTTTATGAGATTAAAAATGTACAAAAGTATAACTTCCCTTATCATGGCATCTTTGATGTTATTTTCTGCACTCTGCTTTGGAGGATGTGGCTCACAAACTACCATCAATGAAGTTACCGGTGCCGCAGGTATTTCCCTTGATGAAACATCTGCTCCATTGGAAACGGTACTACCAACTACCGCTGCCCCTGTGGAAATTAACATTATGATGATTGGGGATATGCTCATTCATGAAGGAGTTTACGGAAGTGGTCTAATGGCAGACGGTACCTACAACTTTGATCACCTTTTTACTAATATTGCAGATGACATTAAAGCATGCGATATTAAAATCCTTAATCAGGAAACTATCCTTGGAGGAACCGAACTGGGACTTTCTGCTTATCCTTGTTTTAACAGTCCTCAGGAACTGGGAGATACAGAAGTAAAATATGGTTTTAATGTAATCTGCAGTGCCTCTAATCACTCTTTGGATAAGGGCCTCAACGGTCTTAATAAAAGCATTGAATACTGGAAGACCTCCCATCCTAAAGTTGCAGTTCTGGGGGTTAATCAAACTGAAGAAGAGTACAACAATATATATGTATATGAGAAAAATGGTTTTAAAGTTGCCATACTTAATTATACTTATGGAACTAACGGTATTCCTATGCCATCTTCAAACCCATATGCTGTCAATCTTCTTGATACAGATAAAATTACTAAAGATGTAACCAAGGCTAAGGCCATGGCAGATATGGTTGTTGTATGTCCTCACTGGGGTACTGAAAATTATCTTAAAGTCTCAAGTGCCCAGAAGGAATGGACGGATTTATTTTTAAAACTGGGGGTTGATGTTGTTATCGGAACACATCCTCACGTTATTGAACCGGTGGAAGTTCTTACAGGAGAAGATGGTCATCAGATGCTTGTTTTCTATTCTTTGGGAAATTTCGTATCCAACCAGAATATGAAGGAAGAAATGATTGGCGGCCTTGCAAATGTCACTCTGGTAAAGGACGGTTCTAATTGTTATGTCAAGGAATACACTATGACTCCTGTGGTAACACAATTACTATACGGACGTTCACAAATAACCACATATAAACTTAAGGATTATACAGAAAGCCTTGCATCTTCCAGTGCTATCAAACGTTGCGAAGGCTGTTCAGACTTCTCTTTGTCTTATTGCATATCTCTTTGCAGTTCGGTCCTCGGAGAAAAATTCAACACCGAAACCTGCACATTACATGAGGTTTTGAAACAATAATACTAAGGATATTATAAGCAGATAAATAGTTTTTAACGTGGCATGGGGAGCAAAATGGGGGTCGTCGCATTATGAAAAATTATTGCGACGCCTTCAAAGGCTAAAAAAAGACAACATATAGTTCATGTAGATTCAGGTGCTTTGAGCCCGCCGGTACTTAATGAGCGCAACGTGCGAATTTAGTATCCGTTGCGAGGCGAGAGCAGCGCAAGCGTGCCTGAACTGCAGAACTATATGTTGTTTTTTACATAGAAAAAGAGGCGCCGCACCAATTTTTGATATGTGAAATGCTCCCTATTTCAGCACATATGCAAAAATTAACGCTATAAACAGCGTAATTATACCTGCTCCAAATGCAAGTAAAAGTTTCTGATATGGCCTTTTTCCTTCTTCTTTTGCTTTCGCAATCTCATCAAGACCGACACCCTCCGTAAAAGCGATAATTTCACGATATGTGCTGATATCAAATTGTTTTTTCTTTTTTTCTACCAGCACAGCAACATAAAGGGTCACCACCATTAACACTAACCATATAACAATACCGGCATAATTTAAAAAATGGGCCAGGGGAATGGGCAATATCATCGCCAGCAGGAAGAGAACCCCAAAAATCCCGCTTAACTTTTCAAATTTTTTCTTATCTTCTGCTTTAACCTGTTCTTTCATTATTTCAATATCTCCTTTAATTAGATTATCGATGGAGGTGTTAAACACTTCACTTAAAAGAACAAGACTATTCACATCCGGATAATTTTTTTCATTTTCCCAGTTAGAAATGGTCTGTCTGGATACATATATTTTTTCCGCAAGGGCATCCTGAGATAACGATAATTCATTACGATATTTTTTTATCTGCTTTCCAAGTTCCATATTGTCTGCCTCCTTCCGCTATTTATTCTAATCAAAGTAATATTTTTAATCTATCAAATGTATTTGACAACCGGCATTTTATACCGTTTTTTATTGTCTAAAGTTTTTGACATTGGATTTATTATCGTCCTGTTAAAACCCATACCGCCAATAAAATAATGAGAAATATAATATTTGAAGCTGTAAATATACCAAAATATTTTCCTTTACTGTGAGGCATCTGTCCAACAATCTGACGATAGGAAATCAAACTTGCCATAGAAGCAATCAGAGTACCAAGTCCGCCAAGATTAGTGCCGATGATTAGCGCTTCCATGTTCTGTGTAAAACCGGAAAGCAGCAATGCTGCGGGAACATTACTGGTCACCTGGGAAGCCATAACTGCTACCAAAACCTCCTGACCGGAAATTATTTCCCTAAGCCACGAAGAAAATATGGTAATTCTCCCAAGATTTCCGATAAAAATAAAGAAAGCCACAAATGTCAAAAGGAGCGAATAATCCACAGCACTCAAAGTTTTGCGGTCTCCACAAAAAACACAAAACAACACCACTCCAAAAACAATACTATAAGGAACAATGTGAATGACAGCAAGGAGACAGCATGCAAACAAAATCCCATAGAGTACCACAATCTTATTATTTCCCTGTCCGGACTGATGTTGTGCAATTGCAGTAAACGATATCTTTTCCTTCTGTCTACGGCAGAGCAGAACAGCCCATCCTACAAGCAGTACCGCCGAAACAAGTGTGTACGGCAGCATCAATCCTGCAAACTCCATTATGCTAATTTTGCTCCTGCTGTAAAGATATAAATTCTGAGGATTCCCGATAGGTGTCAACATACTGCCAAGATTGGCTGCAACTGTCTGCATACACACAACAGGAAGAGCAAGTCTGTGTTGCATCTGTTCCCCCAGATTACCCAGTATGGCAAAGGTGAAGGGCACAAAAGTTAACAATGCCACATCATTTGTAATAAACATACTTCCAAAGAAACACAACCCTACCAGCACAAGTACCAGCTGGAGAGTTCCCCCTGTGTGTTTAAGCAAAGCCCGCCCCATCCGGTCAAACACCCCATGTCTTTTCAACCCTGCCATCACAGTCATAAGAGAAAATAATATTCCCAATGTACGAAAATCTATATAATCAATGTATTCCTTATCCGGATGCACCAAAAATGCGGATAAAACAGCAAGTATAATTGCAACTATGAGTACAGATTCCTGTCGGATGAACTGCTTAAATTTCATGGTGGCAACTCCTTTCGTCTTTATCTGTATTAATCTTTATAAGACAGCAGACTTTCGCAGAACACTCAGACAATAGACTGCTTTGTTTTTTTATTATACCACGCAACCGGCCATATCCACCACCACTTGTCTTTATTAAATTGTCTTGTATATTATTTCTTTAATTCACATATAATCTACTAATTAATGTATCAGTATGAACTACGGAGTTTTTCTATGAAATTCAATAATCGCAATTTTCTGAAAATTGCTTTAATCCTATGTTTCTTTCTTAGTATCTTTTCCATTTCCTTCTTTATCTATGTCAAGGAAAATGAGAAAAAATCTGAAAATGTAAAGGACTGTGCCACTATCGGCGGAGGAAATATCAACGGGGACTGCACCGCCGGTCAGAAAAATTTACCAATTTACTGTGTTGATACAGATGAAAAAAAGGTTGCTATATCCTTTGATGCAGCCTGGGGAGATGACGATACCATACAGATTCTTGATATTCTTGATAAATATAATGTAAAGACCACATTTTTTATGACAGGAGGATGGGTGGATAGTTACCCTGATATGGTTAAAGAGATATATAGCAGAGGACACGATCTTGGAAATCACAGCCAGAATCATAAAGAAATGAGCAAGCTTTCTCCCGAACAGCAAAAAAAAGAAATTATGGCTGTTCATGACAGTATCATGCAGCTTACAGGTTACGACAGCTATTTATTCCGGCCTCCTTATGGTGACTACAATTCAACATTAATCACCACTTCCTACAGCTGCAACTACTATCCGATACAGTGGTCAGTGGATTCCCTGGACTGGAAGGATTACGGGGTAGACAGCATAATAAAAACCGTTACCCAGCATAAAGCATTAGATAACGGTGCTATTATTCTTATGCACAACGGTGCCAAATTTACCGCTCAGGCATTGGAATCTGTTATCACAGGGCTTCAGTCCCAGGGATACGAGATTGTTCCTGTGTCACAGCTTATAATTAAGGAAAATTTCCATATGGATCAGACAGGAAAACAAATAAAGGACTGAGTTTATTTATGCCTCGTTTTTCCTATCTCTCCCGTAAGAGAAATAAGAAGTCTTCTAATCATATTTCGGCTTTCTCTGTCAAGAGATGTATACTGCATAAAAACTGATTTGGCACTTTTAAATATATCACTGTTTATTTCGGATAAATACTTGGCTCCGCTGGCTGTTATAATATTAAACAAAGTATCGACAAATTCAGACCGCTGTTCCTTATCAATACTGTTTATCCATCTGCTCAAAGCCTTATTTAATCTGATACTGGCAGAGCTAAGCTTAGAAGCCTTTTTAAACCCGGCACCCATTACCTGCCATGACATGGCATCATGCTGCATGATTCCTTGTTCACTGCTTTCAACTATAATATAATCATCGTCATGTTCCAACAGCATGCCCACAATGGAATGTTGTGGCACAATACTTTTGATTTTAGGCTTCATCTGAAGATACTCTTCACTTTCAATAACGCTTTTATCAAACCCTGGTCCATCATTATTATATATACATTTAATTTTTCTTTTTATCTTATTATGGCAATAAACTGATGAGTATATAGCAAGATTTCCACCCTTTGAATGTCCTCCCACATATATATTGCCCCTAAGTTTATCAGCAGTCTTATTCATGTATTCCACGGCACCCTTCTGGGAAGGAACCGGAGATATAAAACTCATATTAAAATCTTCTTTCCACCCCACCAGGGAGTCATCAGTTCCTCTAAAGGCAATGTAAGTGTTTTTATCATCCAGCTTGATGTGAAACACCCCAAACTGCATCTCTATAATTTCATCAATATTATCCACATAATTGGAAAGCAACAGGTTCCTGAATCTTTCCGTTTTTGCCGCTTCTCTCATAAGGAAGGGTGCCTGCCATATAAATGACTTGGAGTTCTTTAGTTCTTCCTCATCATTCATTTCAAAAAATATGCATGAAGCCTCCTCCAGCGTTACAGATTCACCACTTTTTACAGAAGGCACTATGTCTGTAAGGTTTACATAGGATATTTCCGCAAGTATTAAATTGTCTATGTCGTTAAAAGGTACTTTATCAAATGTAAGGTCTCCACGCCAATTAAGATAATCAATAAGATTTGCCATAAATAACCCCTCATCCTCTATAATAATTTATTATATCAAAATACCCCGAAAATATCCTCTTAATATTTCATAATATTTTATAATGGCAACTGGTATTATAAAAATTAATTAAATTGGAGCTATAATAAATACCAGTTTGTATTAATATACTTTTAGCTTGAGATATAATCTCAAGCTAAATAAATATCAGCAGGTATACTATCAAGTATGCTTATACTATGAAACACACTTGTATTCGCAAATTCACTTATATCTGCCGGTATATTTGGGAGGATAAAGTTATGTCAAATAACAAAGCAAATTTAAACAACAATATCAAATTTATAACAATAACCGCAGTGTTTATAGCCCTCACATACGTATTCACTGCATTTGTTAATATCAGGCTTCCTATCGCAGCCAACGGAGGACTTGTTCATCTTGGCAATGTACCTCTTTTCATCGGAGCTATTATATTTGGAAAAAAGACAGGTGCTATTGCCGGCGGTGTTGGAATGGGACTTTTTGACCTTCTTTCCGGATGGACACTCTGGGCTCCTTTTACATTTGTAATAGTTGCACTTATGGGATTTGCTGTTGGTGCAATCACAGAAAAGCACCACGGAATCGGATATGATGCGTTAGCAATCGGTGTTGCCTGCATTATCAAAGTCGTAGGTTACTACATTGCAGAAATCGTTATTTACGGAAACTGGCTTGCTCCAATGGCATCTATACCGGGAAATCTGGTTCAGATTGGTGTTGCCGCTGTTATCGTACTTATTGTTGTAGAAAAATTAAGAGCCGTTGCACTTAAGGCAAGCATTGCATAAATGCAGCAGCCCATTGCAGAATGGAGATTTGTATGTATAAAATTATGACACCGGGGCCTACTCAGGTAAGTGAAAATGTGCGTATGGCACGAAGCAGAATATGCACCAATCCTGACCTTGACGTGGAGTTTGTAGAATTTTACAAAAAAACCTGTGAGCTAATAAGCTCTCTTCTTTACACAAAAAATGAAACTTTAATTCTCGATGGTGAGGGAATTCTTGGCCTTGAGGCAGCATGTGCTACTCTCACAGAACCTGGAGATAAGGTTCTGGTCCTTGATAATGGAATTTACGGAAAAGGTTTTGCTGACTTTGTAAGCCTTTACGGAGGTATTCCTATTGTCTATCATGATGACTATGAAAATACACTGGATGTTTCCAAACTGGAAGAATTCCTGGCGGAAAATCACGATTTCAAGTATGCTACCGTTGTACACTGCGATACACCAAGCGGAGTAAAGAATGATATAAGCCAGATATGTCCTTTGCTTAAAAAATATAATATTCTCACTCTGGTGGATTCTGTATCTGCCATGTTTGGTGAAGAAGTTCGTGTTGACGATTATCAGATTGACATTTTGTGCGGTGGTTCTCAAAAAGCTGTTTCAGCGCCTCCGGGACTTACATTTGTTGTTGTAAGCGATGATGCAAAGAAAGCTTTTCATAACCGCAAAACACCTGTTGCTTCATTTTATGCCAATCTTAATATATTTGACGGATATTATGAATCAAAATGGTTTCCTTACACTATGCCTATAAGTGATATATATGGGCTTGCACAGGCACTTGAAAATATCAAAGCTGACAAGGATATGATTAAGCGCCACGAAAAGATTGGTAATGCCACAAGAAAAGCACTGGTTGATGCAGGATTAAAACTTCACCTTAAGAGTGGTTTCTGTAACACTGTCACAGTATTTGATGTTCCGGATAATGCAACTGCAGACCAGATTCTTGAAGGGATGAAATCCGGTGGAATCATGCTTGCAGGTTCTTTTGACTTCCTTGCAGGAAAAGTTATCCGCATCGGACATATGGGTGCGAATTGCAATGTGGAAGATATGCGAGAAACTCTCGCCCTTCTTGGCAAAGTTTTAAATAATCTTGGCGTTCCCCTTAAGGGAAATCTTGAAGAACTGTTTTTAGAAAATATATAGGAAAAAGAGGGTCAGACCCCATAAAATTTTTATAAACTTTTTGTTGTAAAAGTTTATAAAAATTTTATGGGGTCTGACCCTTCAATCCCTTTAATTATAATCTTTCAAATATTTTTGTTCCCCTGTTCTTCAGCCAGAAGAATAACAATATTGCAACAAGAGCAAAAAAGGCACATATCATAGAAAGATAAACAACAGAGCTTACAGCTCCGTCCATTACAAGGTATACTATTGCAAACATTATAACAATAGCCCACCCTCCAAACAGCGTAATAAGAACACTAAACGACTGCTTAATTGGAACAACCTCATTTGTCCAGTTAAGGTTAGGTGTCTTAAGGTTCATAAAAAGACCGAACATTGCCATAACAACAATAAATATTGCAACTGTAACAGGTATCAATATTAAAAATTCAACCGATGGTTTGGTAACAACCAATGCGCATACCGTCATAAAAGCTGCAGGAGGCATGGTCAGAAGCAAATGCAGCTTCATCTTTGCCTTTAATACCTGCCATGCTGACACAGGAAGCACCTGTAAAATCCATATATTTTTACCTTCAAGGGATACCGACGGTGCCGAAATATCATTGGCTGATACAACAATACACAAAGCTGCTGTTACAATAAGAGGAACCATCTGTCCTATTCCATCAAAAGGCATAGATATAATTCTTCTGATTGTATCGCCTTTAACAATAAGTACTACTCCCGCAACAATCATTAGAATAATACCAAGTCCACAATTCATTATATAATTAGGACTTCCTGCAAAACGCTTGAGTTCTTTTTTAAGCAGCGCTGTATCAGGTTTTGCAGATTTAACCATCCCCTCATTATATTTAACCTTGACAGCGCCTTTTTTTGTGGTAGCCAATCTGATAAATCCTCGTGACAATACAATGTAAACAATCCCAAAAAGTGCGAGAATTATTCCTGTAAATATCAGCATAGATATGGCATTTCCTTCTGCCGCCATTGCCATGTGATAAAAAGGAAACAAAATATTTTTCACCCCATCTGCTATCCCTTGAGCATTAGCAATTATATCTCCCAGAATTTTGTATGCACTCATATATGTATAATAATAACCCGCAATAAAAGCCAGAGATAAAAACACCGTAACAAAACTTTTATTTTTCACCTTAGCGCTTATTATTGCCACTACCCATCCAAGAATGCAAGACAAAGTAAGTACAAAAATAGACATCTCAAATGGAATGATGATACTGAATACAATTCCCGGCAGGCTTACATCTACATATCTAAACCAGACAATTAAGGCCGGAATCATTACTATAAGCTCATAAATAAGGCCAAGCATATAGACTCCCGATAATCTCATCATGATTATTTTGGATGTGGGAATAGGCATAGACAACAGTAAATCATTATCCTTTGCCTGATAAAGAGACGTAAATGTGCTAAATACACTCCCAAATACTCCCATCAAAATAGCTGACAGGCTTATCATTACAAAATATAACCAGCTATATCCCATTTTGCTTAATGGATTGCACATGGTGTCCGCCATTTCATAAAACATGCACCCCAGCATGCCATAAATTCCCAGACACAGAACGATATACGTAAGCAATCCTGTTCCTGTACGTTTCTTACCATTTTTCCGGTTAAAATACACCCATGAAAAGGTCTCCATCATCTGCTTTTTTAATAATGTTTTTGTCATTGTTTATCCTCCAATTCCAAAAAAACACTTTCAAGCGACGTGTCACCCTTAACCTCTTCCATAGTTCCGAAACGAATCAGCTTACCATCCTTAATGATAGCAATTTTATCACAAAGTTTTTCCGCCACCTCAAGTACATGTGTGGAGAAGAAAATGGCACCTCCGTTATCACACATTTCCCGCATCAGTTCTTTCAACAAATGACTTGCCTTAGGGTCAAGACCTACAAAAGGTTCATCCATAATTATTAACTTTGGTTCATGAATTAATGCAGAAATAATGGCCAGCTTCTGCTTCATTCCATGTGAATAAGCGGATACAGGCTGAGCCAGATCACTTGTCAGTTCCAGCATATCCGAATACTTATGAATACGATTCTTGCGCTCCTTTGCATCCACTCCAAAAATATCTGCAACAAAATTTAAAAACTGAATTCCCGACATATATTCATATATATCCGGATTATCAGGAATGTAAGCAATCTTTGATTTACACAAAAGCGGGTTGCTTTTAATTGATGTGCCGTCAATATAGATTTCTCCCTTATCAAACTGCAGAATACCGCAACAGGCCTTCAGTGTTGTTGTCTTACCCGCACCGTTATGACCTATAAATCCATAAATCTCCCCCGGAAGAATATGAAGGGATAAATCATCCACTGCCTTCTTATTCCCGTATGTTTTTGTTAAATTTTCTATTCTTAACATCTTTTCCTCCATTCCGAAATCTTTATTAAAATCAATGTATCATTGCCGAAAAAACTTCCGTCATCATACGGCTGATATCTTCCATGGTATACATGTATATTTTTTGCATGTAAAGGGATGCAAAACCATAGGCATAAACTGACATATGATTATACAGATTTCTAGCCTTCTCAGGACTTATCCCGTAACTTTTCTCTATGGCATCCTGAATCATTGGATAATTGTCATCATTTTGAGGAAGAAAATGTGTAAGTTCATCCTTACTTCCGTTTTCTGACAGGAATATAATCCTGAAAAGCTCCGGTTCATCCTTTGCAAACTGAATAAATTTCATTCCTGCCCCTTTAAATGATGGAGTTTCTTTCAACCCTTCACTTATATATCCATTATATAAATCCTTCGCCTTTGCTAGAACAGCCTCCTGTAATTCCTCAATAGAATTAAACGCCACAAATATAGGTCCTGTTGAAATCCCAAGATATTTTGCCAGGTTTCGGGCGCTCAGTGATGAGGCTCCTTTTTCTCTCACAATATTGAAAGCACCATCAATTATCTGTTCTTTAGAATACTTTGCTTTTGGCGGCATATTGTATTCTCCTTTCCTGCACAGTTTCATCACATATAAAATTTCTCATAACACACGTTATATAACATCCGTTATTATTTTATGATCATTTAAACTATATGTCAATGTATATTGCAAAAAGCCCCCAGAACCAATCCTTAAGATTGATTCCAAGGGCTTTTAACATAATTATATTAATGCGGATAACAGGAATCGAACCTGCACGGGATTCCCCACTAGAACCTAAATCTAGCGCGTCTGCCAGTTCCGCCATATCCGCAAGCGTGTTTATGCTAACACATTTTGCCTTTTCAGTCAAATTCTTTAAATATCTGTTCTGCCCGTTCTCTCCAGCTATGTTTATTGTGACACAGATTATAGGCATTATCTGCAATAGATTGCATTTTATCCGGCGATTCAAGTAAATTTTTTACCCTGTCTGTCATTTGACTCACAACCTTTTCGTCGTAGCCGGATTTTTCATAATCTCTCAACATTTTTAAATCATAGAGTATTATGCTATCGTCATCCTTAAACAACTCTTCAATCATCTCAGAACTATCAGTCAAGGAAACCGCTCCGTTGAGACAACTGTTTAAAACTCTGTCATGAATCCCTCTCTTAAACCATGGCATAACATTAAGAGATATCTTTGACTGACTTATCATATCCAGACATTTTCCGGAATTTACCCCTCCGTTTTCAATAATATTTTCCGGATGCTTTAAGTTCATCATATTAAATCCCGCGCCGTATGTATAAATCTTAATACCTGAATCTGCCAAAGCCTTTACTGCCAGTTCCCTGTAATGAAATCTCACCGCCAAATCCACATACATCATGTTAGGCATGCATTCTCTTAGCTGTAAATCCGTTATATGCGGAAATTGTTCTTTAAGACATTCCGTGGCAAGCTCGTCTATTGTTTTATCAGGATTGTGAATTAGCCTTTTCAACGCATTTTCATAAAAATCAATATACTCCTGTTCCATATTATTCAGATGTTTTCGAAGTATTCTTTTTGGGGTAAAATTTCCGGTAAAAATAACATCTATAGGGCGTTCCTTTATTGCCATATAAGGACTGTCAACTGATATTCTGCCCTCCAGGTTCAGCTCAGTTCCACCCAAAGGAACAAACATCACATTTTCCACCTCAGGAAAAAAACGCTTCATATAATCAACGTGTTGTCTGTCTATATCTATCTGATAATAATTCTTCGGTCTTATGTCTATATATTTGTGATAATAAAGTGGATGATCAACCACCATGTTATAAACCTTAACATTTGCATAATCCCAGAAATTCCATTTTGTATTTTCCGGTATTACATTGTCATACCCTTGATACAGACCCTTTTCTCCTGCAATTCCCTCGAAATTAAATGTAAATGTAATAAATTCATCTTCTTTGTTTTTTTCATAATAATCCATCAGACTGTGAAAACTGATCTCTTCCAGCAGCAGATTATACCATATTACGTTATATCCCTGTTCTGTAAGATAACTGCTTATTTCAACGCTGAAGAATTCCAGGGTCTCAACACCACCCCTGAACATAATTACATTTTTCATAGCATCTCCAAATTTAATAGGAAATTCGAAGGAATTCCTATTAAATAAATAATAAAGGTCCACATCAGAGTTAGTCATCAAATCATAAATCATATTTCAATGCATGACTTAATGATGCTGATTCAATAATGTGGACCCAATCATATTTAAAATTTACTTAAGTTTAACAGCTGTACCTGCCACAAGAATTTCTGCACCACCCTGTACAATCGATGTAGATGAAAATCTTACGTTGACAATTGCATCTGCTCCATACTGCTGAGCCTGACCTACCATGTAAGAAACAGCCTGATCTTTTGCCTGAACCATAAGCTCTGTATATGATCTCATTTCACCGCCCACCATATTTTTAAATGATGCTCCGATATCCTTTCCAATATTCTTACACATGATGCAGCTTCCTGTTACAAGACCAATTACATCATATTCCTTTCCCGGGATGTTTTCAGTGTTTACAACTATCATTTTAACCTCCATTCCTGCACTTATCATTTGTGCGCATAACCATTGCAAATATTATTAAGTTTTTCTCTGCAATCATTATTTATACTAACATAATTTATATTATTTGTTAATATCCGCAAATATATCATCAAGAGCTGATGTGTCTAACTGTTCTGCTTTTCCGGCATCAACAAGCGCTGCGACTCCAGGGTCAATAGGAAGCTTGGCAATTTTCTTAATTCCAAGATTATCTGCTACCTCCTGAATTTTGCTCTTTCCATATATATAATGAATATTTCCGCAATCAGGGCATTTATAATATGACATATTTTCCACAAGGCCTATTACAGGTATGTCCATCATTTTGGCCATATTGACAGCCTTCTCTACTATCATTGACACCAAATCCTGAGGCGATGTTACAACTACAATACCATCTACCGGAATTGACTGGAATATGGTCAATGGAACATCTCCCGTTCCCGGAGGGCAGTCAATAAACATACAGTCTGTGTCTCCCCATTCAACATTTTCCCAGAATTGTTTTACTGCACCTGCAATTACGGGACCTCTCCAAATAACAGGATCTGTGTCTTTATCAAGAAGATAATTAAGGGACATTGTTTTTATCCCATTGCGTGTCTCTATAGGATATATGACAGTTCCTTCTTCATTACAGCATGCCTTACCTGAAAGCCCGAAAGACTTGGGAATCGATGGTCCTGTTATATCCGCATCCATAACAGATGTTTTTAATCCTGATTTCATCGCTTTTACGGCCAGCATAGATGTAACAAGTGATTTTCCGACACCACCTTTACCACTGACAACAGCTATTACTTTTTTTACGTTTCGATTACAATCATTGCGCATTTCCTTAGGTTCTGTGCGATTTTCACATTCAGAGCCACAGCTTGAACAATTATGTGTACATTCTTCGCTCATTTTGTTACCTCATTTCTGCGTATACACGCCTGCTTATATATGGACTTAACCCATCACCTGATAATTATAACCTAAAGTGCACGATTATAAAACAAAAATTTAATAGGGGGAATTAATGGGGAATTAATGGGGTCTGACCCCATTAAATTTCTATAAATTTTATTGATATTTGTTTATAAATTTTTAATGGGGTCTGACCCCATTAATTTTTTATAAAAAATTCATCCACAAGTTTTCCTGCGTTGGTATGTTTAAGGTATACAATATTGAATTCGTGTTTATCGCGCCATCCGTCTACCGTAAAGTAACTAAACTCTTTCTCATCTTTTGTAATAGATTTATATCCAAATGTTATTCCGATATTTTCTTTTATAAGCTCACGAATAACCTCAAAACTACTTACAGTTACAAGATTATCAAATATTTCTAATGAATATCCGCTTTCTTCAAGCTCTCTCTGAAAAAATTTCCTTGTACCTGACCCCTCCTCCCTCACTATTAGTCTTTCTTGTTTTAATCTGTCCACCGTAATTCGCTTTCCCGCAAAGGGATGAGAACTGTTACAAATACCTGTATATTTTTCTTCCCGAAAAAGTCTGTAATCATATCTTTCTTTGCAAAACATCCCTTCTGCCAGGATAAAATCCAGCATATTATCATTAAGCATATTTACCAGTGAATCCGTATTATCCACTACAAGTTTTAATTTTCTTTTACTTTCTTTCAGGTATTTTGCAACCCATTCACCAATTACATACTCTCCAATCGTCTTTGTTACGCCTACTCTTAACTCCCTTATATCCTCCTGACTCATTACATTTTCCAATTCTTTGTAGTTGTTCATCAATGATCTTGAATAATCGAGAAAAATTTGACCTTTTTCAGTAATTGTCAGTTTCCGTCCATCATAATTAAAAAGTTTTACATTATATTCCTGTTCCAGTGATTGAATTTGTTTCGTGACAGCCGGCTGTGTAATATGTAATATTTCTGAAGCTGCTCTATAATTCAAGGTTTCGCATAATGTTATAAATGTATTTATTTTAGCATCCATTTTTTCTCCCCAATACATTTTAATAAATTTTAGTTATCAGTTAATAATAATTAATAATTTTATTTTATTATAAAATATTGATATTGTAAATGCATAAGATATTTAATGTTCACTTTAAGAAAACAGGAGGAAAATCCTTTGATCCTGCAAGGGCAGTCGCATTTTCCTTCGGAAAACAAGGAGGATATATTCATGAACTTTATCGCAAAGAATTGGAAAGGCCTTTTATTATGCTTATGTATTGCAATCCCATCTTGGTTTCTGGGAAAAGCATTTCCTATAGTAGGCGGCGCTGTTATTGCAATAATTTCAGGTATGATTGTCACTTTATTTATAAAAAACAAGACATCATATGAATCAGGTATTAAATTTTCTTCCAAAAAAATACTTCAGTGGGCGGTAATCCTTTTAGGATTCGGATTAAATCTAAATGTAATTCTTCAAACCGGCAAACAATCATTACCTATCATTATGAGTACAATAGCCATTTCTCTTATCGTGTCATTTATACTATGCAAACTTATGCACATCCCGGGAAAAATATCTACGCTGGTAGGTGTAGGATCATCAATCTGTGGCGGCTCAGCCATTGCCGCTACTGCTCCGGTAATTGATGCTGATGATGAAGAGGTTGCACAATCAATATCCGTAATCTTCTTCTTTAATGTATTGGCAGCAATCTTTTTCCCGACATTAGGAAAGCTTCTTGGTTTTGCCCCAACCGGCGACGCCTTTGGAATATTTGCCGGAACAGCAATTAATGATACCTCCTCTGTAACTGCAGCAGCTGCTACTTGGGACAATATGTATAATTTAGGCTCACAGACACTTGACACCGCTGTTACAGTTAAACTTACAAGGACGCTTGCCATAATTCCTATAACTTTAGTGTTGGCTTTTGTGAGAATCAAGAAAGAAAAAAACAATAATAATCAAAAGAAAGTTCCTTTAAAACAAATCTTCCCAACCTTTATACTTTATTTTATTGCAGCATCAGTAATTACAACCGTTGCGGTATCCTTCGGTGTTGATGCATCTGTTTTTAACCCAATCAAGGAAATCAGCAAATTCTTTATAGTCCTTGCAATGGCTGCAATAGGCTTAAATACAAATATAATCAAGCTTGTAAAAACAGGCGGAAAGCCTATATTTATGGGATTGTGCTGCTGGATTGCAATAACCTGCGTAAGTCTTCTTATGCAGTCAATTCTTGGGATATGGTAACTCCTTTTTAAATAAATACTCATAATATAAAAAAGTTTATAAAAATTTAATGGGGTCAGACCCCATTAAATTTTTATAAACTTTCCATTTACGCATCCCAAAAAAGTTCATCCAACGTTTTATCAAGAGCCTTACACAATGCAATACACAATCTGATGGTTGGATTATAATCTCCTTTTTCTATTGCATTTATAGTCTGTCTTGACACTCCAACGATATCTGCCAATTCCTGCTGCGATAAATCTTTTGCTGCTCTTGCAGACTTGAGGTTTAAATTTTTCATTTTCTTTTCCCTCCCCGTCTACTCTTATTCTTTGTTTCTCTTCTCAACTGCCAATTTTATCATAATTGCAAATCCCATTGCAAAAAATGTTATTCCTGTTATTAAATTTGCAACTGATTCAAACTCAATTCTTCCATCAATAAACAATCCCTTTTCCATAACATTTATAACACCCACAAATAAATTTACCGCAGCTACAAATGCCCATATCCAGATACATTTATACAAATTATTCTTATATCTTATTCCCCAAAATGCATCATTCTTAATGCAATAAATTTCAAAAACGACAATACCGATACACACTATGGCCAGTGTTGCTACAGATGGCGACACCACCGGATTCTCTACGATTTCCAAATAACATAAATAAATAAAATTAGCTACTACTACTGTAAAAAAACTATAACAATATCCCTTACCTTTTATAAGCTGCTGCCGTTCATCGTATTCATCCCAGCTATTATTACTTTTTAACATGTATAAGATTATACCTATAACACATACAACCAAAAATACTACTAATAATAATTTAAACATATTACCACTCCATTCCCTTACATCTGCTAATTCAGACATCGTTAAATAATAATTTACATAATGTAAAATATATCTTACACGCCTATATTATTCGCTACTTTACAATTTGTCAAGTATATTTTACACAAGAATCAAATAAAATGCCTTAGCACTCTACCAGAAAATCAGGTTTATTCCCTAATTCCTGCAGAAATATGCTAAGGCCTTGTTTAACCTCTTACTAAAGTTTTATCTTCATTGTGGAAAATGCAATCACAATTATCCCTACTGTAAATATTATAAAATCAATCCAATAGTTAATATGAAGTATGGCAGCCACAACACTGTATAACAAAAATGCCAAGGCAAATCCACCAAATCTTATAAGATGTTTCAATGCGTACAAACGGCTTCTTTCTATGCCTGCTGCCATTGCATCCTCATAACTTATACCGGTATACCAGTATACATTCCCGGTAAGATATATAACCAGAACAAGCAAAGAAAATGCCAATGAACATATGTTAAGTTCAACTCTCATCATAACATCAGCGGCTAATGGCAGGAAGCATATTCCCGTTGCAACAACACACAATAATATTGACCACACTATTATCCATAAACGACTCTTTTTCATGCATTTCACCCCTTTTTATTATATTTCTACTTGATGTCCAGGTCCGGAGGAACATCAAGCTGTTTAGGTATTGGGGAACCATTTTTCTTCCTTTGTCTAACACACTCAGTCAGCAGGTACTCTATCTGACCATTGACAGAACGGAAGTCATCCTCTGCCCAGGATGCAATGGCGTTATATAAGCCCTCTGACAACCTGAGTGGCACTTGCTTTTTACCGTTATCTGCCATATTTAATATAAACTTCCTGAGTTAACAATAGGCTGGGCATCCCTATTTCCGCATAATACTACTAAAAGATTAGAAACCATGGCAGCTTTTCGTTCTTCATCCAGATCAACCACCTGTTTTTCTGACAATCTATCCAAAGCCATCTCTACCATTCCAACAGCTCCGTCTACAATCATCTTACGAGCATCAATAATAGCAGATGCCTGCTGGCGCTGTAACATAACAGCCGCAATTTCAGGTGCATAAGCAAGATATGTGATTCTTGCTTCAAGAATTTCAAGACCGGCTTCTGCTACCTTTTCCTGAATCTCACTTCTGATTCTTTCTGCAACCACTTCACTGGAACCACGAAGGCTACCCTCATCAGCAACTCCGTCACCTGTTGTATCAATATTTTCTGCTACATCATAAGGATAAATCCTTACGATATTACGAAGCGCACTGTCACACTGAAGTGAAAGGTACTCTTTATAATTATCAACATTAAATACAGCCTTGGCTGTGTCAGTAACTCTCCACATTACAGCAATTCCAATCTCTACAGGATTTCCGAGACAATCATTAATCTTCTGACGACTGTTATTGAGAGTCATAATCTTAAGAGACACCTTCTTATTCACAGTTGTTGAAGTTGTAGCTCCATTGGCAGAAATCTGTACTTTTGACTCTCCGCTGACATCTCCGCTTTGGTTAAGCTTAGTTCCTGCTGCAGGGTTGACAGCGCTACAAAATGGATTTACATAATAAAATCCCTCTTCTTTTAAGGTTCCCACATATTTTCCAAAAAGTGTAAGCACTAACGCCTCCTGTGGTTTCAACACCTTAAGACCTAAGAAGAATACCCATCCAAAGGATGCATATGCGATACCAATTACCAAAATAACGACTCCTACTGCGATTCCTGCCTGGCTTTTATCAGTGTTAACGTCTATAGTCAAAGCACCTAATATAATAGCTGCAACTGACGCAATATAAACCAGAATCAGTCCAAGCATCACTGCCATTCCATTCTTATTTTTTCTTAAAATCTTCTCTTCCATAATAACCTCCATTCCAAGAACGTAATTATTTTTATCTGTGGCGTTCTCGATACAAAAAATCGTGTAAAAAATCATACCATCAGCAAGAATTTTTACAACATAACCCTTGTTGATATTTTGATGATATCATTTTGATATCATATTGTCAACAACAACTTTGTTTATAAAAATTTTATGGGGTCTGACCCCATAAAATTCAAATTAAAAAAGTTTATAAAAATTTAATGGGGTCTGACCCCATTAAATTTTTATAAACTATCCTCTATATCCTACACATATACAATAAGTACTTCGCCGAAGCTTGTGTTTCCTGTTATGTTGACAACCGGGCCGTCTAATGACACAGCACCGCGGTTTTCTTCTTTTATGTCTGCCGCAAATACTCCTATATTAGTTTTAACACACCATGTTTTTGGTACGAACATGGTAATCTGTCCAAAGCTGTTATTTACTGTTATCTGAACAGGCGGATTTACAATAACCGCTCCATCAAAATAAACTTTCATTTCACCGAAAGAGTTATGAAACTCCCCGCCCTTGAAATCAACAGCATTTATATATTTTGCAGTAGCTCCAAAACGGTTTGTGCAAAAAACATTTCCATTAACGTCTTTATCTACAACCTGCTGATATTTTCCTTTTTCATTTACATTATCATATGCCTGCCACTTGTTATTTTGCCTGGGTTTCTTTGGAAATAAAATATTAAATCCACATGTAAGAAATATAACAATAACTATAATCATCCATATAGAAATATCCGGAAGTCCAATCACATCATCAAACACCAGCCAGGCAAGACCCAGAGAGAAAAATATTCCTCCAAAGCTTCTGTTGGCAATTCCTCCGATAAGGATTGCGGCACATATAATTCCCATTACAATTGTACCTACTCCTATATTTGCTTCTATCAGTCCCAATTGGTTAAGAAGCAAAAACACCGCTACGCCTATCAGCGCTAATCCCCAAAATACTCTTTCTGACCTTTTCATTTTTCATACCTCTTTTCTTCTAATTTTTCTTTTAAAACCTTGTAGTAAATTCTTGATACATATATTTGCTTGTGTGTACCGGCGAATTCAATAGCACTGGATGCTGATAAGTTCCGCTTTATGGAATATATCTTGTCAGTATTTACAATAGCCGATTTGGATATTCTCATAAACGATGAAGGTAATATCTCCTCTAACTGATATAGCTTTCTTCTCGTCTCATATACATCTTTGGCAGTATGGGCGTACACCTCAGCATCATCCGTCTCAAAGAACAATATATCATCCGGGGCTATGTAGTATTCTGTATCTTCCCTATACAATACCAATTGACTCAATTTGTTAATTTCGTCATTCAACATCTGTTGATACCTAAGAATCCTTGGTGTTAATTCTTTACACCTTATAACAATTTCCTCCTCAAGACTTTCCTCAATCTCAATTCGTATCTTCACTACATCACCCCTTCCTTGATGTCATTATATTATTTAGATTAAAAATGTAAATAGATTTTCAGTAACAGGTAAATATTCCAAAGCAAGTGGTAAAAAAAGCGCTGTATCGACACACCGGTTTATACTCAATTAAAATCAGTGCATCAATACAAGCGCTTGTAAAATTTGTAGTGCCTGCGTCACAAATAACCCTATGAATTGTAAATTACATCTCTATGCTTACATCTCCCTGTTTGAACTTGAGATAATCATACAATCTTGCAGCATCCAAGAGTTCTACAGGATCCAAATCATCATCAGATTCATACTTTTCCGAAAGCTCTGTTAATTCCTCATTACTAAGGGAATTAACATATTTCCTTAATTCAGATATTGTCATTTTATAAATTTCTTCCATACTTTTCATATTATTTCCTCTTTTCTATTAAATGGATTTAATTATTAAACAATTGTAAGACCGGTTAACCCATTATAGTATTCCCATCCGTTGTTTAAATATATCGGTTAACTGTTATTAGTGTACACACACAGTCTTATAAGCGCAAGAAAAAATTCATAAACATTTTTACTCTTTAATCATATTTTTGCAGCTTATATATGTGATTACAAAGTAACCACCGTATATCAAAAGGAGTATTGCTCCGGTGGTTAATATGGAACTGATTACCGCCCCGGTTCCAATAAAATCAAAAAGCATGTTAGAAAATTTAATTCCAAATACAGAATGCACTATTGCCAAAAACAACGGAAAGACAAAAAACAGGAAGGTCTGCTTAAGTATGGATGAATTTATCTGGCTTTCATCCGCGCCAAGCTTTTTAAGTACCTTGTATCTTTCAACATTATCAGCACTCTCAGACAACTCCTTTAACGCCAGGATTGCAGCTCCTGAAATCAAGAAAACAAGTCCGATATATAATCCAATAAATGCAAATATTGCACCTAAACCTACACTTGCCTCCTTTATATCTGTTTTTGTGTTGACGGACAATATTTTAAATTTACCCTCTGCTATTGAATCTATCTTTGTCTCTATCTCCTCTATTGCTTCTTTGGTATCTGCCTTATAATTAGCCACCAGAAATTCCTGTGTACAGGTTGATTCATCTACAATCTCATCAGGCACTACAATAATTCCCGTATTAATGTGATTTCCCGCCATCACCACAAATCCGTTCTTGCATTCCTTATACTTTGGAGATAATTCCTTTCCGTAAACATTAATTGTCTCATTGCGTGAAAGCCCGATATTCCTTATTTTAATAATATTTTCGTAATCGGCGATTATAATATACTGATTTTCATCCAATTGATAAGTATCTTTACCATAAATTTCAGCCACCTTATTGTAATCACTAATCTTCATTATGGTTTCAGGATAATATCCCTGTAAAAATGTTATATTCGCCTCAATCTCATCAATATAACCGGATATTGTATCATAAAATGTAAGCTCTTCCGTTTCATACATCTTTACATCTGCATATTCCTTTAAATCAGATTCCAATCCGTATCCGTTCTGAAGATAAACATCCCAAATAGAATATCCCGCCTCATTAATTTCTTCCGCCGAATACCCATTTGCATCTGTTACAATAGTTCCCGGCATCGCCTTTTGAATATTAAGGTCTGCAGGAGCCAGCTCTTTTAAATTGCGGTTCATGGAATTACGCACATCGATTCCCACTGTTAACACACAAATAGTAACAAACAACATAAGGCATATAATAGTCATGGATAACACATTTGTATTAATCCTGCTGCTCATCTGTCTGTAGACAAAGCTGTTAAGTCCCTTATAATATACACTCTTAACAGTATGGATGACCCAAAACAATAATCCCGACAAGGACCAGAAAAATAAAAATGTTCCCACGCACCCCAATGCAATATACATCAAGAATTCATAAGAGGTATCTATATCATAAAAACAATATGCCACTCTGTAATACGCTGCCCCAAGCAGCACCGCAGATACAGCAAATACAATCATACAAACAATGGGATTCTTAAGCTTAATCCTTTCGGATTTTCTGCTTCCCTGCAAAAGGTCAATAAGTCTGCATTTGTTAATAACAAATGTATTAAATAAAATAACAACAACATAAATAATTGCAAAATAAAGAATTGTTTTGCTGCAGGCTTCCCCGGAAAATACAAATCTGTACTGTTCCATATCCGCATCAAACATATTTGCCACAAAAAGGCTTGTAAGCTGTGATAATCCTACTCCGCAAAGCAGCCCTACCACCAGTGAAATTAAGCCTATCAACAGTGTCTCAAAGAAAAGAATCAATGATACCTTTCTCTTTCCCATTCCAAGAAGTAAATATAACGCGAATTCTTTATTTCTTCTTTTCATAAGAAATCGGCTTGCATAAATCACCAGAAAACCCAGCACAAAAGCAACAAACACACTTACTGCCGATAACACGTCACATAAGAGTTTTACAATTTCTCTGGTATCTGAAGATATTGAAAGCATGGCAGTCTGTGAATCAATGGCATTGAATATATAAAATAATGCGACACCTAGAATCAGCGTAAAGAAATACACCGCATAATCTTTCATACTTTTTCGTATATTGGAAAGTGATAATTTAAAGAGCATCTGTCAAGTCACCTCCCAACAGAGAAACCACATCTATAATCTTATCAAAGAATTCTTTTCTGCTGTCATCACCTCTGACTATTTCATTAAAAACTTTACCATCCTTAATAAATAACACTCTTCCGGCATAACTTGCTGTAAAAGAATCGTGTGTAACCATAAGTATGGTTGCCTTTATCTCCCTGTTTAATGCTGAAAATCTTTCAAGAAGCAGCTTTGCTGACCTTGAATCCAAAGCTCCCGTAGGTTCATCTGCCAGTATAAGCTTTGGATTGGTTATGATGGCTCTTGCCGATGCTACCCGCTGCTTTTGTCCTCCTGACATCTGATACGGATATTTATCCAGAACCTCTGTAATATCAAGCTGCTGTGAAACTTTTTTTACTGCCGAATCAATCAGAGATGATGATACATTTTGTATTGATAATGCTAAAGCTATATTTTCATAAGCCGTGAGTGTATCCAATAAATTAAAGTCCTGAAATATAAAGCCAAGCTGCTCTCTTCTGAATTTATTAAGTGCGTTCCCTCTGAGTTTTGTAACTTCCGCGTCCCCTACATATATATGACCGCTTGTAACCTTATCAATGGTTGATATGCAGTTTAATAATGTGGTCTTTCCGCTTCCCGACGCTCCCATAATTGCAACAAACTCTCCCTTATTCACCTCAAAAGAGATATCATCTATTGCCTTGGTAAGACTTGACCTGTTTCCATAATATTTTTCAATCTGTTGAATTTTTAAAATAGTCTCTGAATTCATTTTTTAGCCCTAACTCCTTTCCATATTTAATCAGGCATTTGCTTAACTACAATGTTATTCTAAGCCGGATTAATATTTCAGTCGCAAATCTAATATTACAAAACATTACATCTTTGTAACATTGGATTAATTTACAGGCTCATAAAATTTATCAGCGTAAAATGTTATAGTAACCTCTGTATACACATCCCGCTCCGATTCTATAATAATCCTGTGTCCCATTCGGTCACATAAACCTTTCACAATATACAGCCCCATTCCTGTAGATTTAGCGCTTTTTCTTCCATTCACTCCCGTAAAAGATTTATTAAATACTCTAGTAATGTCCCCGGAAGGAATCCCTATTCCGTTATCCCTGATATGCAGTGACACTTCATTTTCGCCTGCTGTGGAATATATCTCTATCCCGGATTTCACACCTTCCCTGTCATCTTTCATATATTTAATGCTGTTGCTTACAATCTGATTAATTATGAATTCAAGCCATTTACCGTCTGTCTTAACACATGTGTCTACATCATGTACCTTAAACTCTATATCACTTTCCAGAAGCATGTCTTTATTTTTCAAAGCCGCTTTATTTACTACGGATTTCAATGAAATATCACTGAACAGATAATCTGCCTCAGCATTTTCCGCCCTTACATAATATAAAATCCTGTCCGCATAATCATCTAATCTGTTTATCTGACGAATATATTTTTTATCAATTACATCCCTGTCATTGTGGCACATCAAGGCAAGACTTGAGATGGGCAGTTTTATCTCATGAACCCACATCTCGGTAAATTCCCTGAAATCCAGTTCTTTCCTTTCATACATTTTCACATGTTCCGTCATGGATTTGTCAATTTCATACATTTGCTCATAAATAAGCTTTCCTTCATAAAACGAAGGACATTTCAGAGTTTCCAACACAAGATACTTCTTATCCATTCTGTCTGTGTTGAGAATCAATTCATCATAAAATGTCTTTTTTCTGAAATAATCCCACAGAAATCCTGATATCATAAACAATACTGCCATTATTATCTCTGCAACAATAAGCTCAAAAGGACATCTAAATCCATATAACAAACTCCATGTTATGAATACAAATGATATGAAAAGCAGAATTTTTATCAACTGGTCTTTTAAATACATTTTCAATTTCATATAAGACAATACCCCTGTTTCTTTCTGGTTTCTATTACATTTTCATATCCGAAATCGTTAAGCTTTGTGCGCAGTCTGCTGATATTTACAGTGAGGGCATTATCATTGACATATTCATTGTTATCCCATAGTGCAGTCATCAATTCGTCTCTTGACACGATTTTATTTCTGTTGTTCAGCAAAATGTTGAATATTATCATTTCATTTTTGGTAAGAATAAGCTCCTCATCCCCTTTACTTATTGTCCCTTTACTTAAATTGACCTTGGAATCCCTGTAACACAGATTATTACTGCTGCCGGAAGCTCTCTTAAATATAGCTGAAATCCTGAGAAGAAGTATTGTGGGATTATACGGTTTTGTAATATAATCATCGGCTCCGTAACTCATGGCAAGCACCTCATCGCTTTCGGAATTTCTGCTTGTAACCATTATTACAGGCATATCGGATTCTTTCCTCAATTCCCGCAAAAGTATTTCTCCGTTAAGCTCGGGTATATTAATATCAAGAAGGAGCAAATCAGCATCTGACTGAAGTATTTGTCTTTTTACCTGCTTAAATTCCCTGATGTAATCCGCTTCATATCCTTCTTTCATAAGTAAATCCACAAGTTCACTGCATATAGCTTTTTCATCTTCAACAATTAATATCTTACTCACTTTACACAAATCCTTTCAAACATAACAATAGGACCGCCGCAATAAATAATATTTAATGCGACGGCCCTATTATACTCCTCTGTTAAAGCAAATCAATCATATCCCCTGACAGTTTTAGTATTTCTTCCATGGACACGTCTGCCACATAAGAGGAAAGCTGTTCCATCATTTCCTCCAGTTCCTTAGGGATTTCATATCCTTCCAGTTCCTTCATGGCATTATCAATTCCGTCAAGATCGAATTCATTAACCCCATCTCTCATCACCATGAGGATTTCCTTTATCTGACCATTTGATACTTTTTTCTTATCTTTTATTTCCTCTTTAGCAAAAGGCTTCAAAATATTTTTGTAGCTATTAAAAAATTCCAATACAGAAGGTGTCTTCTTGGTTATAGTTTCAACATCTCCTGCATTTCCCAGTTTCTCCAGGTCATAAAATTCATCAGAGAGCTTTTTCGCACCAATCATTCTTGCAGAACTTTTCAGTGCATGTACCTCTATTGTAAAATCTTTTATAGCCCCTTCCTCAAGACATTGTTTCAGCTTTGCAGTCTTCTGGTCTATGAGTTTGAAAAAATCGGACATAAGACTTCTATGGAGATTCTCTGAGCCGCAGTTCATAATGCCTTCTTCCATATCTATGCCCTCAATATGTGTTTTCTGCGTGCTGACATTTTCCGAAGCTTCATTTTTCACAAGTGCGCCCACGCTCTCCGAAGCTTCATTTTTCACAGTTTCTTCTGTAGTCTTTTCAATGATTTTTTCTTTCGGAAGCCATTGTCTCAATACAGAAAGTACATGTTTTGTCTTCATTGGTTTTGAGACAAATCCATTCATCTTACTGTTCATAAACAGTTCTTTGGCCTCCTCCGTAGCATTAGCTGAAAGAGCAATTATCGGAATATTTTCATAATATTCTTTCCTGTGGAAATAGTCTCCACACATATTTCTTATGGTGAGGGTAGCCTCAATTCCATCCATTATAGGCATCATGTGATCCATGAATATAATATCATAGTCATTGGTCTTTAACAGCTCCACCGCCTCTTTTCCGTTCTCAGCAGTTTCAATCTGCATATGTATAGGTTCAAAGAGTCCTTTAAACACCTTCAGATTCATTTCACTGTCATCCACAACAAGTACTTTTGCATCCGGAGCTTCAAATTCATCCTGGCTCTGATTATCCTCCTTGACTATGGCATGATCAAGCACCCCCTGCGGTATCGTAAAGAAGAATTTACTTCCTTCTCCATAAACACTTTCCACCTGAATATTGCCTTTCATAAGCTTGATTAATTGTCTACAGATGGCAAGTCCTAAGCCGGTACCCTCTTTTTTATGGTTTTTCTTAGTATCTACCTGCTGATAAGAACCAAAGAGTTTTCCTAAATCTTCTTTCTTTATTCCCTGGCCTGTATCCTGTACGCAAAAAGTGATGTATACTTTATCATCTTCCTTTCTGTCTACAGTGGCAGCAACTCTTACAAAGCCTTCCTCTGTAAATTTTATGGCATTATTAACAAGATTAATAATAACCTGTCTTATTCTCTTCTCATCTCCGCTGAGTCCCTCCGGTATCTGTTCATCGATATCATAAATCATCTTTACCGGTTTCTTTCCTATTCTTGTAGTGAACACAACATCCAGCTCCTTCAGCAGATGCCTGAGATCATAGTCATCTTCAACAATTTCCATTTTCCCTGATTCTATCTTTGAGAAATCAAGAATATCATTAATTATTGAAAGAAGAGCATTACCGGAATATTTTATATTTTCCAGATACTCCTCAGTTTCCTCATCAAAGCCTTTCCTTAACAAAATTTCTGTCATACCAACAATAGCATTCATTGGGGTACGGATTTCATGGGACATATTTGATAAAAATGCAGACTTGGAATTGTTGGCTTTTTCAGCAATCTCTTTCTGCTTTTTTAATTCCAAAGTATAAGTCATATTCTCTGTCATGTCTGTAAGGACGTACATATTGCCTCTGTATATTTCTCCCTGATAAAGAGGTTTCACAGAAGGACGATAAATAGCTTTATCCCTGTATACATTTTCCTTTGCAGAAATCAACTCACCAAGATGGGTAACTATTTCCTGCTTATTCGCACCAATGTTTGGATATATCCTGGTCAGGGGCTCATTATAATAAATAACTTCATTGACATCATTAACGGCAATAATTCCGTCTGCAAGATTATCTATGGCATAATCCTTAACCATAACAAGCGCATCTAAAAGCTTATACTTAAACATTGCTATACAAAAGAAACCAGCACATAACATATACGCAATTGCTGTTGTATCATATCCCTCTATAACTCTTGTCAAAAACAGTATAAATCCACCTATAACAGAAGCCACTGATGCCAGAGAATAAAAATACTGACGTCTTATTTCCTTTATTTTTTCTTTGAGCATAGATTTGATAAGAACTACTACAGAAGCCAAAAAATACATAATCAGCATAATCATATACAGATTATATGCAATGCCATGCCCATACACGTTATGTGGTAACACACCTTCCTGAGTATATGTAATGCTTGTATAGAATAAGGTATTATATCTGCAGCTCAAAACCAACGCCAGAATAGATGTATGAACAACCAACAATATAATCATAACAACTTTATGAATTTTAACTTTGCAAATATTACAAATAAACAGAAAGAAAGATACCGGGATAAATACCTTTCCCATATATGCAATCTGTGTTCCCTGGAGCGCTATTTCACTGTTAGTTGCCGTCATTTCAATAAGATAACCCAGATTGTTAATCAATGTGGCAATACAATATAGAAAAAGGTATGACTGAGCCCGGGTTCTCCATTTTGCAAATAAATATATGCAACCCGCAAACAATACGAATACGTTTACAAATTGTAATAAAATAAGCGCCTCTCTCATAATCAACTCTCCCTCATTATTTTCTCAATTTCAGGTCTCAAGCTCAAAAACACATCAACAAGTATCGGTTCAAAATCTTCTCCTCTTCCATCTTCGATTATCGAAAAGGCTTTGTCCAACGGCATGGCATCCCTATACACACGTTTTGCAGACACCGCATCGAACACATCCACTACCGCCATAATCCTTGCACAAAGAGGAATGTCAAAACCTCCTATTCCTTCCGGATATCCCTTGCTATTCCATTTTTCATGATGGTATCTTGCCACTTCATAGGCCATTTTATTGAAGTCCGCGTTACCAGTGTTCCAGAAAGTCTCTTTTATGATTCTTCCTCCGTTCTCTGAGTGAGTCTTCATAATTTCATACTCATCTTCCGTAAGTCTGCCGGTTTTTTTTAATATATCATCAGGAACACCTATTTTACCAACATCATGCATTGGCGCAGCCATTTTCAAATTTTCAATAAACTGTTCCGTCAGTGCATCGCTGTAAATGTCTCTTTTTTTCAATTCCTCCGCAAGTAAGACAGCATACTGGCTTGTTCTTCTTATATGCCCTCCTGTGCTGTCATCACGATTTTCAACCATGGTTGCAAATCCCATTACCATTTCATGATGATAAACCTTCAGTTCCTCCGCAGCCCTTTTCTGGCTCATTATCATATAGGAGGCTCTGTTTGTAATAAGAATAAAAATCGCAACAAGACATATCATACTCATTACTTTAGGTACAAGACTATATACTATAAGTTCCGTTACATTATTGTAATTAAGGTCCGGAAGATTATTTATTACAAGCGACATTAAATTTCCTGCTACAATAGAAATAACCGAACCCACCACAGCAACTATATTCAGTTTCTTTGAAAAATACAGAACTGCAACTGCCATAGGAAGAACATATATTATAATTATATGATATGTTAAAGTTGTACTCAGCACTCCAATAAATATACATAAATCTATAATATACACATATTTAAGAAAACTTCCTTCTGAATGAAATACCATATTTAAAAATGTGGGAATCCAAAGAAGGGCTGAACCTATAGCATATGTTATTGTCATAACTTCAATATCTATGATAAAAATGTTCAGCAAATCCAATATATATATTGCTGACAAAACATAGAAAGTAATTCTTAAAACTTTAGCCGATTTTTCATTGGCAAATTTCTCATTGTCACTTATAACTCCCGGCATTTATATCCCCTCTCTTTATCTCTTGTCAAATTGCTAATTTATGCTGATACTCCCCATAGGAAGATTATTAAACTCATACTCCGAATAATCAATATTATATTCTTTTTTTATTGTATTCTGATATAACGTGCCGTCATAATTCAACTGGCTTATCATATCATCCGTATATCCTTCTTTTTTAAGATTTTTAGCAACCAGCTCCACATATTTGACAACTAATTTCTTTCTTATACAGGTATCTTCAACAGCTTCCCTTGTTATTGTAGTGTTTTTTTTGGCTTTTTCCGACAAATTATCATAGAAGTCGCTTGCCTGCTCCTTTGCTTCTGCTATTTCTTTGTCATTCAGACTTACATCCTTTTTGTAAGCTTCCTGCTCCATAATATAATCATAGATACACAATTCCCTGACAAGCTTTCTGGCATAATCTCTGGTAAATACACTGTTCATTGAATTGCTGAAATGCGTATTCCAGAATTCTGTAGGATCGTTAGGATTATACGCCACAGCCATCTCATTAATGGTATTTTCCACATCTATGATGTAATAGCATGTATCATACAGAGTTATCTTTTTATCGTCAATTGTAATGACCTGTTTATCCAGCCTTTCACTAAACACGTATTTCATTGATTTCTCTCTCATAACAATCATTGATAACAATAGAATAATTATGACAATAAATATAATAATAGGAATAACAACAAACTTTATTTTATTAGCTTTTAACCTGAAATCCATTACCATTGCACCTTCATTTCATTACTTTTCACGATAAAATATATATTCATTATATATTAATCCTCACTTATGGGCAACTTGTTTAGAAGGAAAATAATTAAATAATGCTTGTAATCATTTTTAATCTCTATTATACTTACCACGTGAAGCAAAGGCGCTTTTACCATCATTGTGGTAAAAGTGCCTTTTTTTGTAAAAAAAACAGAAACGGAGAATACCATGAGTATATTTGACATTGTAGGACCGGTTATGGTTGGACCATCCAGTTCACACACAGCCGGTGCTGTAAGAATTGGTTTAATTGCCCGGAAACTTCTTGGTGAAGATGTGAAAAGTGCTGAAATCTTGCTGTATGGTTCTTTTCTTGCCACAGGAAAAGGTCACGGTACCCAGAAAGCACTGGTTGCAGGGCTTTTGGGCATGAAACCCGATGATTATAACATTCCTGACAGTTTGGAAATTGCTAAAGAGAAAAATGTTTCCATAACATTTGGCGAAGCTAACTTAAGAGATGCCCACCCTAACACCGCAGAGCTTATCCTTACAGGAATCAATGGCCGTAAGCTCGATGTTACAGGTGAATCTCTGGGAGGCTCCCGAATAAACATTTCAAAAATTGATGGAATTGAAACCAATTTTTCCGGAGAAAATCCGACATTAATTGTACACAATCTTGACCAGCCGGGACACGTATCCGAAGTAACATCCATGCTGGCACATAAATCTGTAAACATCGCATCCATGCAGCTGTATCGCTCCAACAGAGGCGGTAATGCCGTAATGGTGGTTGAATGTGACCAGGGAGTTCCAGAAGATGGAATAAAATGGCTGGAGCATGTGGAAGGTGTAATTAAAGTAACCTATTTAGGTTTATTATAGGACGCCAAAAGCCCATTATAAAAAACTTAAGTAGTAAATTGCACAAAAAAGATTGTTTAAATGACTTTTGACACCCGAATCAATTAAATTAATAACCGGAGGATAGTTATGATTATCTATCATAAAATAAGCGACATTATAAATATCTGTCATGAACAAAACCTTAAATTCTGGGAAGTTGTAATTTTAGGTGATATGGATGAAAGAATGGTCATGCGTAGCGAGTCCTACGAAACCATGAAAGAAATGTATATGGCAATGAAAAATGCTGATGAAAATTACGACAAGAATCTTAAGTCACCAAGCAACAAAGCCGGTGGTGACGGTGAAAAAATGCGCATTTATAATACGACAGGAAAAAATCTGTGCAGCAGTTTCACAGGTCTTGTCATGGAAAAAGCTATAAAAATGGGTGAATCCAATGCATGCATGAAAAGAATAGTTGCAGCACCCACCGCAGGAGCATGTGGAGTAATTCCCGCAGTTCTTCTAAGCTATCAGGAGAAATTTAATGAAAATATTGACCGTATGGTAGAGTCAATGTTTGTGGCTGCCGGCATCGGAAAAGTTATCGCCGAAAACGCCTACATTGCCGGTGCATCCGGCGGATGTCAGGCAGAGATCGGAACTGCCAGCGCTATGGCTTCAGGAGCATTAGCCTATTTACAGGGTGCAGATGAAGAAACCATTGCCAACGCTATGGCATTTGCATTAAAGAATATGTTAGGACTTGCCTGCGACCCCGTAGGCGGCCTTGTAGAAGTCCCTTGTATTAAAAGAAATGTAGCAGGGGCTGTAAATGCCATATCAAGTGCCCAGATTGCCATGGCGGGAATAAAAAGTGCAATCACTCCTGACGATGTGATTGACAGCATGAGAAGAATCGGCGATTCTCTCCCTAAATGTTTAAAAGAAACCAGTGAAGGAGGTCTCGCCACATCAAAATCCGCCCAGGATTACTACTCATAAGAATAACATTAGAGTGATAGAATAACATTAGAGTGATATGGACCGCAAGACCCACCATATACTTTGAGGGGCTGCTCTTCTATAAATAAGAGTGATGCCCCTCAAAAATTTATGCTTATTAAACTAGGATATTCTGCTTCTGATAATTATATAATCAATTATCAGCATTGCAGGAAATAAGAGTATACACCATATTGATTCCCTTACACACTCTATCATACACATTCTGACCAACATTTTCCTGTCAGCTCCTGTTTGTTTTAGAATTGCCAGTCTATTCCTGTATCTGTCCATTCTGTTTAATACAATCACAACACTCACCAAAATATAAACAATGGCTGCTACTATAGCAGAAAAGCCGTATAACATAACAGACTCTATAGTCCTTGCTTTCAGTAGATCCTTCTCCTCTGAAAATGTACTGTAAGAAAAGCCTGACTGCCCCAGATATGAAGCGACTATATTTCCTGTGGCTGAAAATGCTGACTGCAAATTATATGTAACACTAACCTGATTAGGTAAAAACTTTAATGTTGCTTCTTCCGGAAGTGTGTCTATTTTCAAATACGACTTAGTCAACTCATTCTGATGCTTAACTGCCTCCCTGCCCAATTCTGTAGAAGCAAGCATTGTGTACTGCCCGAACTCAGGTATATACTCCCTGAATGCATCTTTTATCTCATCTGTAAGAGTTATAACCTTTACAACCTTGGTTGTGGCTGCCGGAACAAGATAATACTCATTTAACATTTTATTTAAAAACATAGAATATGCTATTGATTTATAAATTGTGTTATCATTATCATCCACTGTTGTAGTGTTGTTTAGCAAAGCATTACAAAAAATTTCAATTTTACTCAAATCACTTATATATGCTATATTTGAATTTTTTCCGTTGTATTTATTCAACAAATTAATAAATTCTTCTTTTGTAAAAAGAGTTGCGTAATAGTTTTTACATGTAGTGTAAATAAGACCCCTTCTATCAATAAAATTCTGCTTTTGTTCATCACTTGCAGATGAATACACGGTATTTAGAAAAAGTTCCCGAACCGCATTTGAATATTCGCTCTCACTTCCATTCAAACGATACCTTGTGAATATATTAAAAATATCGCTGTAATAGTTGGAAAGCTTAAGTGTAACCCCATCTTTCATGGAATCATCATATTTTCCCCAATCATTTGAATCCTTAAATACTATAGATATATTTCCCGCCTTAAATTCATCATAATCTATCTGTGCACCCTCTGAGTATCTGTTTAACAATTCATAAAGTGTATCATCTAAATCCACATACTCCGAAGCGAATAAATACTTTCCATTATCCCCGGATTTAAAGTTATCACTTGTGTATTCATAGTAATCACTACCCAGATTTTCCAAATCCATATTGTCCCATGACCAGCTACGCCCGGTTTCATAATACCCATAGGAAACCTTAGCAACTCCATCAATATTCTTCAAATTATTTACCGTATCGTTGCTAATTCCGTTATAAATATATGTTTTCCCACATTTTATTTTGTTTTTCCATTCAATCTGGGCTATATTATCAAAATCGTTACTATCGTCAATAACCTTATCTGACCTTATATTTTCGTACATCTCCCTGCCTGTTGAGAATCTCTTATTCTCTTTTATCCTCTCCTCATCCTGGACATAATAGAAGAAATATGATGTAGACTTATCCTCCGTTCCGAAACCTATCAAATCAATACTTGAATTATTTTCTTCATATGCTTTATATGCTGAAGAAACGCTGATAATACAGAATACCATTACTACCGCCATTACCAGCGCAAATATCCTGATAAAGCAATTTACAAACACACCGTTAGACTTAATAAGTCTCTTGGATGTTTCCCGTGTAAAATTTTTTACAGACAGAGTTCTTTTAAATGAATATAATTTTCTTATTTTTACATTCGGCTTATTCTTTGGTCTGCTTATCACAACATTTGCAATACTGCTTATCACAATGGCTATTATCAAAGTAATAAACGTTTTTATATATGTTCCCGTTCCCACACTGAAGAATTTCATTCTTCCGCCGGCAATAACTGTTTCACATATGATTTTTCCTGCACATATTGCAAATGCAGCTCCTGCAAGGGCAGAAACAACAATGATAATCAGATTTTCCAACAAATAAATGGATAGCAGCTGTACTTTATCCGCCCCTAATTGTCTCTCAATATTTCGTATATCTTTTCTTGATTTATTGTATGAAAGCATTTGATAGGTTATAGATGATACCCCTATAACCATTATAAGAATATACATGTACTGGTAAATGTATGGATTACCCCACGGTTTTATCTCATATACAGAGTCATTAAAACTGCATGCATTTTTTACCTTTGTTTCCTCACATATCCTATTATATATTTGGGTATAGTCATCCTCACGAATATACGACTTTAACGGATAGCAATATACTGTCGTCAGAGAATCAGTAATATTACTTAACTCCTCCTGGCTAACCAATATCCCCGGAATTTGTTTTCCATCAACCCACACATTGGTATAGCTTGTTAAAATTCCCGACAATATATAGGTCTTTTTTGAATAGCCGGTATCACTTTCTGAGTCTTTTACTATAAAATCAATACTGTCACCAATATTATAGCCTTGATTTAGCTTAAGAAGAGTATTCCAATCAACAGCAATCTCATTGTTTCCTTTTGGAAGCTGTCCCTGTTCCACCGTAATATTATTCTTTTTTATGAAAGAATCGGACATGATTCCTATCTTTAGTCCTGTTTTTTCACCGTATTCATCATATGTTTCATTAACAACCTTAGCGGTGACTGATTTTTCAAGATATGGAAATGATGCTATTTTTTCATTTTCATTATCTCCACCTCTTATATCCATCACAAACCAATCGCCAAAATGTTTCTTTGCATTGGCAACCTGCCATTGATACATATTTTCCTGTAATAAAAGTATTCCTGTGACAAACACAAAAGAAAGGAATACGGCAAATGACATTTTAAGAATATTTCTCCATCTTCTACCCAAACCTTTTAGAGTAAGAAAAAATAATTTACTGTTCATAGCCTACCCTCCTATCACTGTTCCATCAACGATAGTAAGGATTCTGTCTGCATATTCCGCCATCTGCTTGTCATGTGTAACCATAACTATGGTCTGCTGATATTTTAAGGATGCCATAGACAACATCTTGGCCACGACTTCAGCGCTGCCTGCATCAAGATTTCCCGTAGGTTCATCTGCAAACACAACACTGGGATGTGTAACCATCGCCCTTGCAATGGCGACTCTCTGCTGTTCTCCTCCTGACATCTGACTTGGAAATTTATCTCTGCAATGTTCTATTTCCAAGGATTCTAATAATTCTGCTACTTCTTCTTTATCTGGATTTTTATGATCCAGCACTAAAGGTAAAATTATATTTTCATATGCCGTATATTCCGGTATTAAACTGTAATTCTGGTAAATAAAACCTATATTTTTTCTTCTGAATTCAGATAACTTTTTATCCTTTAACCCCTGAATCTCAACCTCGTTAATATACACCTTGCCCTCGTCAGGTTTATCCATTGTCCCAAGTATTCTCAATAAAGTTGATTTACCTGAACCACTCTTTCCAATAATAGCTGTAAATTCTCCCTTTTTGATTAATACATTACATTTTTTTAATGCCTCAACCTTAACCTGACCTGTAATATAAGTTCTGGAAATGCCATCAGCCCTTAAAATTCCATCCATAAATTGTCGCCTCCTCATATTAATTCTTTACATATAAGTAATTGCGGACCTGACTAAGATTAGATGTATGTTTATGTAATGTATGCCTTTTGCAATTACCTGTTTCTTTGCATTAAAGATTTATGCTAAATTAACTATACAAGAAACAGCTTACACAAAACTTACATATAAGATGAAATTTTAAGATAATGTTTTTCCCCATTTACTTTTTAATTTATATATAGGTAATATCACTTTGAATTCTGCCCCACCGTGTTCTTCACTGTTACCTGCCTTAATTCTTCCGTTATGCGCTTCAATAATAAGTTTGGACAGATTAAGTCCTATACCAAAACGAAAGTCTCCCTGTCCCCCACCGGTCTCAAAACGGCTGAAAATATTATTATAATTTTCAATTGAAATACCATCTCCGTTGTCAGAAACAGTAATTTCGCATGAATCATTTTTTCCGATAACGTCTACATATACCCTTCCTCCATCTATATCCTTTATATAGCTGCCACAATTGTCCAGTATATTAACAAATGCCTCTATTAACCAACCTTCATCAGCAAAAATATGTATTCTGTCATCATTAAAATTCGTCACTACGTTCTTAGCATCTACAGTGCAATTATTAATACTCTCTGTCAGCATAGAATCAATTTCAATTTCGTCGTCAGCCAGAATCACCTTTCCCGATTCAATCCGGCTTATATCCAGCAAGTCTTTTATAAAAGCTTTTATCTTGAAGGTATTTTTCGTACAAATGTCAATCATCTCTTCATAGTGTTTACATTTTTCTTTAAAAGCACTGATATTATCCACATCATCTACCGACATAGATTCCCCTGTTATTTCCACCAGCCATTCCTTCAACATATCAAGCTTCATCGCTATCACAGACAGAGGTGTCTTTATCTGATGGGCAATATTTTCCGTAAAATCCTGCATTTTCTTGTATTGCTTTTCATTATACTTCCTCTCATTGTCTATACGCACCTTTAAGTCATTGTTGTCATTAATAATCTCCTCAACCTGTACGTATAGGGCTTTCCTTCCTATCCTGTAGCAGTTGTACAAACCCACTCCCAATAATGTAACCATTATTATTGTGAGTACAGCAAAGGCATACACTTCACCATTTATTCTTGAGGCATATAAAAACCCACCGCTTCCGTATCCTGACTGTTGCATAGCTGACAGTCCGGCTTCTATATTGGAAGAACTTATATCAAGATTTAAGAAATGCGACACTGCATTTATACCCATAGTCTCACTGTCCAAATATATTGAACCGCACAAAGCTTTTTCTTTCGCACTGAAATAACCTACTACTCCTGCTATAACCGCGAAATTCACAAAAATAATACTTAAAAGAATAACAGTCTGATTTCGTCTGAATCTTTTTAATTCCATCTGTACTTTTTCCATATTCCCCATACTCATATTAATCTAACCACCTATATCCTACATTTCTTATTGTTTCTATGTACTGCTTCTGACCTTCTGTGTATGTGCCTAATTTGGCCTTTATTCTGCTTATGGCAACTGTCAGGGTATTATATTCAACAAAATTCCCCTGTTCATCCCAAATCCGTTGAAATATACTCTCTCTTCGCACCACTTTTCCTTTATTTTCAATTAATAATTTTATTATCTCAAATTCCTTTGTTGAGATATTTAACTCCTTTCCATTCTTTACAACCTTATATTGGTCAAAATGTATCTCCAAATCACCTTTACTATAACTACTTCCAACATTAAATTTACTTCGCCTTATATTGGCAGCGATTCTCGACAGAAGCTCCGCAGTCTTAAAGGGCTTTGTAATATAATCATCCCCTCCTATATCAAGCCCCTTTACAACTGATTCTTCATCATCATAGGAGGTAAGAAAAATGACGGGAGTATTATTTGACTTTCTGATATATTTACACACATCAAATCCACTGCCATCCGGAAGCTTGACATCCAATATAAAAAGCTCTACCTCTGAGCATTCTGTTTCCACTTCTCTCTTCAATACTGTATTGTTTTTTGAATCCCATGTTCTGTAGAAATCTGCCACATCAGTTACCGTGACTGCCTCATACCCTTTATTTACCAGAATTTCTTTTAGGCTTTCACCTATTTCCCTGTCGTCCTCTAAAATTAAAATCATAATCTCTGTTCTCCCATCTATTAATTAAAACTAATCTTATATAATTTTTTATACTAATCATCATTTTTTATGTTTTTTATTAAACCTAAATATCTATATGTCTTTAACATTAGTCGCCTCATCCTGCTTCCTTAGGATGTACATTAACAATCAATATACCTATGCACACAAGTATAAGAGCTATCAACGCATTTATACCTAATTCCTTACCGCCTTCTCCTAACCACCATGCTGAAAGCAGTACACCAAACACAGGATTAGTAAAGCCAAATATAGCAACCTTGGATACCGGATTATGCTTAAGTAGTATTCCCCAGAGTGAATATGCAACAGCCGATATACATGCAAGATAAAAAAGCATAAGTATGGCGCTTACTGATACATGTGTGATTCTTCCACCCATAAGTAATCCTAGGATAATCATAACAATTCCACCAAATATGAACTGATATCCACTTAACATAACCGGATTATCTTTCTTGGAATAATTCTTCATAAGACATGAAGATACTCCATATGATATCGCACATAAAAACAGGCTTCCGTCTCCCATAAGACTAAGATTCATATCTATCGACTTTCCATTCATACTTACGACTATAACACCTGCAAAACCTATGATACAACCTGCTATTTTCTTCAAGCTAAGTTTTTCCTGATGAAACACAAGTCCGGCTAATATTATTACGAAAAATGTATTAGAGCCATTAATAATAGATGCCTTAACACCACTATTATGTGCAAGTCCTATGTAAAAGAATATATACTGCAATATAGTCTGGAATAAACCAAGCTTTGCAATACTCGGAATAGAAGACTTAGTTGGAACCAACATCTTACGGTTAAGTGCACTACCTATAAGAATAGTCAGCACACCAGCAAATACAAAACGTGTTCCCGCAAACAACACCTGTGTCCATGTTTCACTTGATGGTATCTGAAAAAGTGCATATCCTAATTTAATACAAGGTGATGCGCTTCCCCATAGAAATGTACATACAAGTGCAAGCGCACATACAACCCATGTCTTCTGTAAATAATTTTTCTTTATTTCACCGTTTACTGATGTCGTAAATGTCGTCGTATGCATTGTTGTGTCTGTTGTTGTATTTGTTCCTTGTGTTTTTGTGTTCATTATCATAATCCTCGTTTTCAATAATTATTAATTCATTCTGTATTATTTTGAGTTCATTTTAACTGAATATTTCAATAAAAAAAGACTTGCTTATTGGAACAAATCCAGTAAACAAGCCTTTTTTAATGAGCCCACCGGGGTTCGAACCCGGGACACCTAGATTAAAAGTCTAGTGCTCTACCAACTGAGCTATGAGCCCTCATAAACAAAATTTGGATTCTATCAATCCAAGCTGGGCTAGCTGGATTCGAACCAGCGTAATGCAGGGATCAAAACCCTGTGCCTTACCGCTTGGCGATAGCCCAATAATCATGTAAAGGGTGGGTATAGGGATTCGAACCCTAGACCTTCAGAGCCACAATCTGACGCGCTAACCAACTGCGCTATACCCACCATATCACCAATTTGATAAAAAAAAAGTGTGCCCGGGGGGATTCGAACCCTCGACCCACGGCTTAGAAGGCCGTTGCTCTATCCAGCTGAGCTACGGACACACAAAGCGGGTGATGGGAATCGAACCCACGTATCTAGCTTGGAAGGCTAGTGTTCTACCATTGAACTACACCCGCATAATCGGATTATTTACTTGTAAGTCGGGGTGACAGGATTCGAACCTGCGACCTCTTGATCCCAAATCAAGCGCTCTAGCCAAGCTGAGCCACACCCCGTTTTACCTGCGTTCCTTACCGCAACGCAAGATTGATTATATAATATGGTTTATATGTTGTCAACACCTTTTTTTAAAAAATTTTGTTATTTCTCTATCACATTTTAACTCACATTTTACATCATTTTACCAGTATTACTAAAACTATACATTCTTTAAAGTAAAATGAAATTCCCCTTCATCATCAATTTCTAACAGTATGTACGTAGGGATTCCATCAGCCTGTCTCGGATAAGATATGCTTCCCGGATTTATCAGTGTCACCTCATCATCATTAATGATAACGGGTCTGTGGGTATGCCCAAACATTACAATATCTGCTCCTTTTGATACAGCTTCATCTCTTATGGTACTTAAATCGAGAGATACATAATAATAATGCCCGTGTGTAAGCCATACATTCTTACCTCCCAGCGTAATTTCCATCTCTCTTTCCAATGGAGAAAAGAAATCGTTATTACCTGATATCATTATTGTTTCACATCCGGCCATCTCCGTTATTATATCCTCTTCCCCTTCAATGTCCCCAAGATGTATTAACAAATCAATATCACCTTCTCTGTAAATCGCTTCTGCAAGATTGCCGTGACGTCTGTGGGAGTCGCTTACAATCATTATCCTCTGCATGTATACCTCCAAAAATAAATTAATTTTAAATTTAACAATTCTTGTTTATTAAAATATACAATAAAATCACAGTACATTATTTTATTAAGTCTAATTCTTCCTTTATCATAGCCAGTGCCTTACCCCTATGACTGATTTTATTCTTCTCCTCAGGAGAAAGTTCTGCCGATGTCATACCATACTCCGGCAGATAAACAATAGGATCGTATCCAAAACCGTTATTTCCTTTTATTTCCTTTGCTATAAGTCCTTCCATTGTGCCTCTTTTAACCATTTCTCGTCCATCCGGAAACACAACAGCTATGGCACATACAAAACGTCCACTTCTGTCATTACCTTCTACTCCCTTAAGCCTGTCCAATAAAGCTCTGTTTTTTATATCGTAGGAAGTATCATGTCCCATATATCTGGCAGAATGTATTCCCGGTTCCTTGTTAAGGGCATCTATTTCCAAGCCTGAATCATCTGCCATAGTCAGTTCTCCTGTAAGCTTTGCAATAGCTCTCGCCTTAATAAGTGCATTCTCCTCAAATGTGATTCCATTCTCCTCCACATCTGCATCAATTCCCGCTTCTTTTAAAGAAATAACCTCATAGCCTTTTAATATTTCTTTGACCTCTTTTATCTTATCCTTATTATTGGATGCCAAAATTATCTTTTTCATCGTAAATGCCTTTCAAAAATCATTTTTATTTCTTCGGCGGTTTAGGCCCCTGAAATGTGTAAAAATATGTCTTTAACATTCCGTTATAAATTTTTCTATTCTTATCAGCCTTTCTTCCGAAATATTTAACTGCATCTTCATAAGAAGTAATCATGTAAGCTGACCATGAGTCCAACTTAGCAAATTGCCTGCCAAAATCCGTATAAATTGATGGAAGGGTATCTTTATCTTCCAATCTTTCACCGTAAGGCGGATTAGTAATTATAAATCCATATTTCTTATGATGGCTTAAATCCTTAACACCTCTCTCTTGAAAATGTATCAACTTATCAACTCCTGCATTAGCTGCATTTTCTTTTGCAATCCTAATCACATTTCCATCAATATCATAACCTTGAATATCAGTTTCAATATCTGTGTTAATTAAATCTTCTGCTTCTTCAACTGCATCATACCATAATTCTTTATTGATAAAATTAGTCCATTTCTGGGCCGTGAAATTTCTATTCATTCCAGGTGCAATATTTGCAGCAATCATCGCAGCTTCAATAGGAAATGTACCACTTCCGCAAAAAGGATCTATAAGAATTCTATCACCTTTCCATGGTGTTAACATAATCAAAGATGCTGCCAGTGTTTCAGAAATAGGTGCTTTACCGGAAACAGGTCTGTATCCTCTTTTGTGAAGAGAATCACCTGAAGTATCAAGCCCAATTGTAACCCTGTCCTTCATAATATTAACTCTTATAGGATAGCTATCCCCGTCTTCCTTAAACCAGGAAACTCCATAGACTGATTTCAATCTCTCTACAATAGCTTTCTTTACAATTGATTGAATATCTGAAGGGCTGAAAAGTTTACTGTTAACAGAATTAGCCTTTGTAACCCAGAATTTACCATTTACAGGTATATATTTCTCCCATGGCAAATCCTTTGTTTTATCAAATAATTCTGTAAATGTATATGCATTAAACTGTCCAACTTTTATTAAAATACGTTCTGCCGTTCTAAGATTAATATTGGCACGACATATAGCCTCTTCATCTCCCTCAAATGTCACTTTGCCATCCTCTACAGCAGCAATATCATATCCCAAATCATATACTTCTCTCTTAAGCACAGATTCAAGTCCAAAGTGACATGGCGCAATTAACTCATATTTGTTCATATATCCTCCACAAGTACATATACCTATATATTAAAGCTAACACAAATATGTGTCAATTATCATTATTAACTAAATATCTGCCATGATATCCTATAATTCCCCCAACAAGTGATTTTGTAAAATAACCTAATTCTCCTAGCATATTACCGATTATCAGACTATTAGTTCCCTTTTCACAATATATCACATAGGTCTTTCTTTTATTCTGAAATATGTCCTTATATGTTAATATATCAATATTATTCTCATCTTTAATATTGTGTCTGATATAATCCGAAAGCTTATTATAAGGAATATTAACAGCTTTAAATATATGGGAAATTTGAAACAATTCCTCATTTCTGACATCAATAATTACAGAATACGGATTATCGACATAATAATCAAATTTGGTCTGTCCAATCAATTCACAATTCATATTTAAACACCAAAATCTTTTATTATAATCTATGCATTAATATATGAATTTTATACTGATATATAATTTTTAACTATGTATGGCTGCAAAGCAGCCATTATAAAATTACTAATAGCAATCAGATTCGTTCTCTGAAGAATTGCTTGAATTGCTGGCCTTGTTTCCGGCATTCTTTGAAGAATTTTTAGCATTTGATGAATTCTTAGATGAATTTTTTGATGCATTTGATGAGTTTGTTGAATTTGATTCATTTGATGAATTATAACTGTTAGATGAATTCTTAGTTGACATATTTATGTCCTCCTTTATTGATTTACAATAGATATTATCTCAAAAACATAAATATTTATTCATACTTTCAAAAACAAAAAATAATTCCAAAATAAAACAAAGCATATTATTGTTAATTAACAAAATAAAATAAAATAAAAAAACCTTGCATATACTGCAAGGCAAATGTACGTGACAAGATTCGAACTCGCGACCTTCTGGTCCGTAGCCAGACGCTCTATCCAGCTGAGCTACACGTACATACTTATTGGGAAAACAATGCCGGCAACGGGAATCGAACCCGTATGGGAGTATAAGTCCCGCAGGATTTTAAGTCCTGTGCGTCTGCCAGTTCCGCCACACCGGCTTGTAAATATGGGACCTACAGGGCTCGAACCTGTGACCCTCTGCTTGTAAGGCAGATGCTCTC
>JAUNPK010000013.1 GCA_030536855.1 Eubacteriales bacterium | reverse complement strand
CACTTCATAAGGGTTCTCTTTTTTCTCCCAACTAACAATAAATTTACTCCATCAATATTAATTAAATCTAATGACAACACAAAATAAATATTGTATAATTAAACAAAATTTTGTTGTTTTAAACATATCATATTTCATTTAAGTTATATGATAAAAACTAAATAAATATTTTGTGAGGATACACTATGAACAGAGTTTATAAATGCTTTCCCGGAGGCAAATTTAAGGTTCTTACATTAAGCTATGATGACGGAAAAATCGAAGACCGCCGTTTGGTGGATATTTTTAATAAATATGGAATCCGTGCCACTTTTAATGTAAATTCAGGATTAAAAAACCCTGAGGTTCGAATTGACCCGGATGAATGGCAGAGTTTATATGAAGGACATGAAATTGCTCTTCATACAGTTACCCATCCAACGCTTAACAGATGCGGAAGATATGAGATAATCAGAGAACTTTTAGAAGATAAGACAGCTATTGAAAAGATAATAAAGAAACCTGTAAGAGGTTTAGCTCTTCCTAATGGTGCAGGCAACGAATGTATTACTTCCATAACATCAGACCTTGGCATAAAATATATCAGACAGGCAGCAGACCAATACGCTTTGGTTAAAGCCGCTCAAACTTACTCCAAAGTCAGTGACGGTCCTATTCTTTTAGGAGATGAAAATGGTTTTTCAATGCCTACAGATTATATGAACTGGATTCCAACATGCCACCACAATCACAACATTAAGGAATTCGGCAAGAAATTTATTAAATTATCTAAAAAACAATACTTGTACATGATGTATGTATGGGGTCACAGTTTTGAATTTAGTAAGAATGATAATTGGGAAATTATTGAAGAATTCTGTGAGATGATTGGTGGACGTGATGATATCTGGTATGCTACCAACATTGAAATTGTCGATTACAATGAGGCTTTTGACAGATTACAATTCTTTGCCGACAATGAATATGTTTATAATCCTTCTGCTTTTTCAGTATGGGTTGCTGTTAATAATACTTCCATAGTTGAAATTCACGGAGGCGAAACTGTTAAACTTAAAAATTAAAATGTTTAGGAATTTTACTTTTTAATAGATTTAATCCAAATAATTTTTAAACAGGGGATGTAATGTTATGAAATAAATCAGAACAATATATCCCCTGTTTCTCTTGTAATTCTAAGACTGTCCGGTGTGACACTACATCCCAGAAACAAGACTTTAACTCCTGCTTCTTTTGCCCTTAACAGAGCTTGTGCAAACTCTTTATGAGTTGTTGTGTTTGCACGTACTTCATTAATCTTTTCCATTTGGATAACAAATGTCACAGCACACTCATACCCTTCTCTTACTGCCCTTGTCAATTCATTTAAGTGTTTCACACCTCTTAATGTAGGTGCATCAGGAAAATATCCCACATTATCTATTTCCAAAGTACACCCCTTAACTTCCATAAGGATTTTCCGTCCGTCTTTCTCAATATAGAAATCTATTCTTGAATTTCCATAAGTATATTCCGGCTTAATATAATCGCAGAATTTAGATAAGAGCCACTCATTTACCACCTTATTAGGTGCCTGGGAATCTATATTTATCCATCCAATATTCTCTTTATAAACACAAATTAAATCGTATAATGTTTTTCGATTAGGATTGGATGATTTTTCAAGAATAACCTGCACACCAGGAATAAGAAGTTCTTTACATCTTCCTGTATTCTTTACATGAACTATCTCCATCTTTCCATCAATCAACACATGGGCTATGAATCTGTTGGGCCTTTCTTTAAATATTCCTATGACCGTCTGGTTATATTTCAATTAATACTCCTTTCCTTCGCACTTATCCTTTACGGTGCGCGCATTGCGCCGGGCTCCTTGCCCGGCTACGCGCTGTCGCGATTTCCTTCATACTTATCCTTTACGGTGCGCGCATTGCGCCGGGCTCCTTGCCCGGCTACGCGCTGTCGCGCTCTATGCAAGCGAAATAAAAAGCGCAGGAAACCAAGCAAGCTTGATTCCTGCACTTCTTATTTCACTTGCGCACTGCGCTTGTAGTTCGCGATTACTGTGGCTGCTTTCCGATGTAAGCAAGGATACCACCATCAACGTAAAGAATATGTCCGTTAACTGCATCTGATGCCTCTGAAGCAAGGAATACAGCTGGTCCGGCTAATTCTTCTGGCTTTAACCATCTCTCAGCAGGTGTCTTAGCAACGATGAATGAATCAAATGGATGTCTTGATCCATCAGGCTGTCTCTCTCTTAATGGAGCTGTCTGAGGTGTCTCGATGTAACCAGGTCCGATACCATTACACTGAATATTGTACTTACCATACTCAGAACAGATATTTCTTGTAAGCATCTTAAGACCACCCTTAGCTGCAGCATAAGCTGAAACTGTCTCACGTCCTAATTCTGACATCATTGAACAGATGTTAATAATCTTTCCATGACCTCTCTCGATCATTGAAGGAATAACTGCCTTAGATACGATGAATGGTGCGTTAAGGTCTACGTCAATAACCTGTCTGAACTCAGCAGCTGTCATTTCGCACATAGGGATTCTCTTAATGATACCGGCATTGTTAACAAGGATATCGATAGGACCAACTTCCTTTGTAATCTTCTCTACTGTTTCATTAACAGCTTCTTCGTTAGTAACGTCACATACATAACCATGAGCGTCGATACCAGCTTCCTTATAAGCTGCTATTCCCTTATCTACTAATTCCTGCTTAATATCGTTGAAAACGATCTTAGCTCCTGCCTGAGCCATTCCACTGGCAATAGCAAAACCAATACCATATGATGCACCAGTTACAAATGCAATCTTACCTTCAAGTGAAAAATTAACTGACATTTTTAAATCTCCTTTTCTTACTTAATTTATAAATGAACCCTTTCGGGAATCATTCCTTTATCAAAAGATTATCTTAAATCTTTCATATCAACCCAATCCATATCATCAAAATCCTGATTTTCACCTGCCATACCCCATACAAATGCGTATGCATGAGTTGCAGATGCTGAATGAATTGACCAGCTTGGTGAAATTACAGCTTCTTCACTTCTCATAATAATATGACGTGTCTCTGTTGGTTCACCCATATAATGGAAAACAACATCATTTTCAGGAATTTCAAAATAGAAGTAAACTTCCATTCTTCTGTCATGTGTATGACATGGCATCGTATTCCATACACTTCCAGGGTACATTGTTGTAATACCCATTTCAAGCTGACAAGTTTCAACCTGTCCAGGTAATATGTACTTTCTGTTAAGCCTGTGGTTAGCACCTTCCTGTGAACCAAGCTCAAGCTTATTCTCTTCTTTAATATCCTTCTCAGGATTAATAAATACTGTAGGATATGTCTTATGAGCCGGTGTACTGTTAAGATAGAACTTAGCAGGATTAGATGGATCCTCGCTCTTGAATTCAATATCCTTAGAACCCATACCAATATATAAACCATCTCTGTACTTGAACTTGTATTCTGTACCATCAACGATAACTGAACCGTTACCTCCTACATTCATGATACCCATTTCTCTTCTTTCAAGGAAATATGCAGCTTTAAGTTCTGTACCCGCCTCTAATTTAAGAGTCTTATTAACCGGTTTAACACCACCTACAATAATTCTGTCAATCTGGCTGTAAATTAATTTAACCTCATCATCCGGGAAAAGATTCTGAATAAGAAAATCATTTCTCAGTCTGTCTGTATCATAGTTCTTTACGTCTCTGGCGTTAGCACCCTGTCTTACTTCCATTATAATTCTCCTTTTCTGTAATACAATCTGCGGCCCGACATTTACTATTCAATCAGACCGATATTGATATATATACTATCACATTTTACCAATATATTCAACTAATTACACGTTTAATTAAAGGTTTTATTTCCGGTTTATCATCTGAAAATGCATATGCATCTAATAATTTTATCTTAGCATTATCTATATCCGAGGATGAATTTGCATAAATGAAAGCAAGTACATCTCCCTTGCTTACCTTATCTCCCACCTTTTTACTAAGCATAATACCAACATTAAGATCAATTACATCCTCTTTTGTCTTTCTTCCGCCTCCTAACATCATTGAAGCCATGCCAACATCATCAGATTTGATATAGGAAATATATCCGTCCATGTCGGACAACACCGGAATTATTTTTTCTACTTTTATCAGGTTATCAGGATTAATACAGTCATTTCTGTTTCCACCCTGTGCCTCAATAAATTCCACAAATTTATCAAAAGCACTTCCGTCTTCAATAGTCTTTCTAAGCATTTTATCAGCATTTTCAATATTATCGGAAACTCCTGCAGCAACAATCATATAAGAGCCCAAGGTTACGCACAGTTCCAGTAAATCCTTCGGTCCTTTTCCTTTTAAGGTATTTATTGCTTCAACAACCTCTAATCCATTACCTATTGCATATCCCAAAGGCTCATCCATACCGGATATTATTGCCGCAGTTTTTCTTCCTGCACCCTTTCCTATATTCACCATCTCTGTTGCAAGTATAACAGCATCTTCTTCATTCTTCATAAACGCTCCGCTTCCACACTTTACATCAAGAACAATTGCATCGGCTCCTGAAGCGAGTTTTTTGCTCATAATACTGCTTGCGATAAGTGAAATATTATCAACCGTTGCAGTTACATCACGGAGAGCATACAATTTTTTATCCGCAGGAGCCAGATTTCCCGTCTGTCCCGTTACAGCCATACCAATATCATTAACATTTTTAATAAATTGTTCTTCACTAAGAGAAGTAGAGAAACCCGGAAAGCTTTCAAGTTTATCAATGGTTCCTCCTGTGTGTCCCAGTCCTCTTCCGCTCATTTTGGCAAGCTTAACCCCCAATGAAGCCACCATAGGACCCAACACCAGTGTAGTCTTATCCCCAACTCCGCCGGTGCTGTGTTTGTCTACTTTAATTCCTTTAATTCCTGATAAATCAAGCCTGTCGCCACTGTTTTCCATTGCAAGTGTGAGATTAAGCGTCTCTTCCGAATTCATTTTATTAAAATATATAGCCATTAACAGCGCTGATATCTGATAATCCGGGATTTCACCTTTCGTGTAACCCTTAACAAAAAATTCTATTTCTTCCTTTGTTAACACACCACCATATTTTTTCTTGGAAATAATATCTACCATCCTCATTGTATTCACCTCAGCATTTTATTTACATAATATCATCAAAAAAACTTTTGCCGACTCCCACCTTTGGTATTGAAAGTATATCGGAAATCGTTGCAGCAATATCTCCAAAGCTTTCTCTTGTATGAAGATTAACACCTTTCTTAACAGATTTGCCATATATCAGAACCGGAACATATTCTCTTGTGTGATCTGTTCCTTTGAAGGTTGGGTCGCAGCCATGATCTGCAGTAATTATAAGCACATCTTTTTCCTTCATACATTTCATTATTTCAGAAAGTCCTGCATCGAATTCTTCAAGACCTCTGCCGTAATTCACATAATCTCTTCTATGTCCCCAGGCAGAGTCAAATTCAACAAGATTAGTGAATATTATTCCATTGTTTTCTTTTTGAATATACGCCAGAGTTTTATCTATTCCATCCCGGTTATCCTTTGTGTGAACTGCCTCCGTTATACCCACTCCTGCAAATATATCTTCAATTTTACCTACTGCTATAACATCCAGTCCCTGACTTTTGGCAACGGACAGAATATTGTCTGTTGATGGTTTTAAAGAAAAATCTCTTCTGTCAGGAGTTCTTACATACTGTCCGCTGCTACCTGCAAATGGTCTTGCAATAACTCTTGCCACCCCATTTTCACCTTTAAGAATTCCCCTCGCAATTCTGCACATTCTGTACAGTTCTTCCAATGGAATAACATCATTATGGGCTGCAATTTGAAAAACCGAATCTCCTGATGTATATACAATTGGCTTTCCTGTTTTTATATGTTCATCTCCCAAACGGTTAATTATTTCTGTTCCTGAGGCAGGTTTATTGCAAAGCACTCCCGGCACACCTGTTTTCTTAACAAACTCTTCAATAATGTAATCAGGAAATCCATCCGGATAAACCGGGAAAGGATTCTTTGAATATATTCCTGCCATTTCCCAATGACCGATTGTGGTATCTTTTCCCATAGACATTTCTTTAAGCCTTCCATAAGCACCTATAGGGTTACTCTCCTTTGGTACTGAACTTATTCCATCGATATTTCCAATACCGAGACTTATAAGATTAGGTATATTCAATCCGCCGTTTGACTCATAGGTATGAGAAAATGTATCTGCTCCCACATCCCCGAATTTATCTGCATCAGGAGCTTCTCCAATTCCAACACTATCAAGTACAATCCATATAATTCTTCTATCCATATTTTTCTCCATTCTTCAATTATTCCCATATTAAATCAATATTCACGAAATTTATTTATTTAATACTAACATTTATTTGTAAAATATGCTATATTATATCGACAAGTTAAATATGTTACTGTTCATCCTCAAGCCGGATTATTATAAACCATGTTTAATGTTGTAATATGGGCATGTTTGAGCCATTTATGGCTTGAGGATGAACAGTAACTCAAATTTATAACAAAAAATCGGAGGTTCTAATGGGATTTGAATTTATAAGGAAACTGCCAACACCGTCTGAAATAAAGGAAGAGTTTCCTGTTCCGACAGATATAGCAGTAAGAAAAGCTGAACGAGACAAAGAAATTGCAGATATAATAACAGGTAAATCAGATAAATTTCTCGCAATAATAGGTCCATGTTCTGCTGATAACGAAGATGCAGTTCTTGATTACACTTTAAGGCTTAAAAAAGTACAGGATAAGATTTATGACAAAGTAATTATAATACCAAGAATATATACCAATAAGCCCCGCACAACAGGAACCGGTTATAAAGGTATGCTTCATCAGCCTGACCCTGAGAAAAAACCCGACTTATTAGCCGGACTTATTGCTATAAGAAAAATGCACATCCGTGTTATGAGTGAAACTGAGCTTATGCCTGCTGATGAAATGCTGTACCCTGAAAATTACTGGTTTTTATCAGATGTGTTATCTTATGTTGCCGTAGGTGCAAGATCCGTTGAAGACCAGCAGCACAGACTTACAGTCAGCGGTATGGATGTACCTGCCGGCATGAAGAATCCAACCAGTGGAGATTTCTCTGTTATGCTTAATTCTGTAATTGCGGCTCAGGCAAAACAATCATTTATTTACAGAAACTGGGAAGTAAATACGCCAGGTAACCCTCTTGCTCATACAATTCTTCGTGGTGCCGTTAATAAGCATGGACAAAATATACCTAACTATCACTATGAAGATCTTATTCGTCTTTGCAATATGTATAATGCAAAAGAATTGCTTAATCCAGCCTGCATCGTGGATACTAACCACAGTAATTCAGCAAAAATGTATAAAGAACAGGTTCGCATAACCAAAGAAATTATTCATAGCATGAACCATTCCTCAGATGTTCGCAATCTGGTCAAGGGTGTTATGGTTGAAAGCTATATTGAGCCGGGATGCCAGAAAGTTGGCGAAGGTGTTTACGGTAAATCAATAACTGACCCATGTCTTGGATGGGATGAATCTGAAAAGCTGTTATATACCATAGCTGATATGATTAAGTAACATTTTTACAAAGATTGGACTGATATAAGTTTCACTATACACTCCAATAACAATTATAATTAAAGACACTATTATTAATGTCACCGTTTTTCTTATGTTTCTTACTTTCCTGTAATATCTCACCATAAGAGAAACGGTGATTATATATAGTATGTACTGAGGCATTATTGAGAACACGTAAATTAAAACCCCGGCAATTCCATTATTCATAACAATTCCTGTCACCATCACACTGATAACAAATCCTGCCGCAAACATAATTCCATAGGTTATAACGCCATACAAGGGGGTGGATAAAAGCAATACAAATATGCAGAATTCTTTTAATCTCGTCTTCCCCACATACTTTAATAATGTAAATTTATCTAATGTCATTTCCAAAAATGTTATTTTAAAATCATAGCCAAATAAATTTCCTTTTCTTATACTTTCACATAAAACAGTATTACACAGTAAAGTTCCGCTGATTACCCCTGCCAGTATTACGATTAAATATCTGTATTCATAAATCAAATTTTTTATTATATGTTTCATATATCATCCCCCTATATTTATTTTAAATATGCATTTGCGAAACACCTTTTCGGTGCTTAGTACAGTATTAATCACAGAGTTTCGCAAACACCCATTGCAAGCAAACAAAAAAGCCCGGCCAATTTAATATGGTCAGGCTATTATATGAAACATATATGTGAAATATTACCTTGATGATCTACCATCTCTAACATAAGCATCATAAGCAAGAATTGCAGAAATGGTTTTTGAATCCTGTAATTTACCGCTGAATATCATATCCTTAAGCTGTTCCAAAGTATAGCTCTCCACATCAATAAATTCAGCCTCATCCAGATGTTGCTCTGTTTTCACAAGATTCCTTGCAATATAGATATCAATAATTTCATTGCAGAATGCAATCGCAGTCACAATAGAAACAAGAAAATCAAGGTTATCTGATTTGTATCCGGTCTCCTCCTCAAGTTCTCTTGCCGCTGCTTCTTTAGTAGGTTCATCCCATCCATTAAGGCCTCCTGCTGGAATTTCCAGGGTTTCCCTGTCCAAAGAATTCCTATATTGCCTTACCATCAATATTTTACCATCATCAGTAACTGGGATAACCGCCGCTGCTCCTCTATGCTCTATATGATCCCAGATAGCTGTAGAATTGTCAGGCAATTGAATTGTATCAGCATAAAATTCAAGTATGGAACCTTTATATTTTAACTCTCTGTTAATTCTTTTAATATAATCCATTACTATACTATTCTCCATTTTCTAGACAAACCAGCCGGTCTTCGATAATTATTTGATTCTTGTACATTTTTCATAGCAGGCATCTGTTGCTTTTATCAATGCATTTCTAAATCCCTGCTCTTCCAATGCTGCAACAGCTGCAATTGTTGTTCCACCAGGGGAGCAAACCTTGTCTTTAAGCACGCCTGGGTGTTCCCCGGTCTCAAGCACCATCTTAGCTGAACCAAGCACAGTCTGTGCAACAAGCTTATAAGCATCTTCTCTCTTTATGCCATATTTTACAGCACTATCAGCCAATGCTTCTATAAACATGTAAACATAAGCGGGAGAACTTCCACTTGCACACACAACAGCATCCATATATTTTTCATCAACATAAACCACTTTACCAAACGAGTTAAAAAACTGATCTATAACATCTCTTTCTTCAAAAGAAAAATCTCCGGCATTATATGTAACTCCAGTCATTCCCTCTCCCACTAACGCAGGTGTGTTTGGCATAGCTCGAACAACTCTGATATTATTTCCAAGAGTCTGTTTAATTGAATCCACAGTAATACCCGGAGCTATAGATATAATTACGCTCTCCTCTTTTACAACATTTACAATATTCTTAAGGACTGTCGGATATACTTGTGGTTTAACTGCCAACACTATATACTTTGCATTATTGGCAAGTTCCGCATTACTTTCTGCAAATCTTACACCTGTCTCAGCATTTATTCTGTTACGCTTATCTTCACTCAGAGTAGTGAAAATAATATCTGAAGGTGAATATACCTTCAATGCGCCCTTTAACATTGCATATCCCATATTTCCCATACCGATAAATCCAATTTTTGTCATAGTAACCTCCTATACAGCCCATATCATTTATTTTTTTATTTGTATGTTTATGTAAATAATCCCATTCATAAAAGAATACGAACAATGACAAAGCGCCCTTGTTCGTATTCTATTACATTTTATTTAATTCTATTTGCTTTCAAGAATCTTCTCAATACTTACAATCTTAGTGCAAAGTACAAAAACATCAGCAGCAAGTGCCATCTCTTCCGGAGTTGGGAAAGATGGAGCAATTCTTATGTTACTGTCCTTAGGATCATTTTTGTATGGAAATGTTGCACCTGCATCAGTTAATACAACGCCTGCTTCCTTACACTTAGCTACAATAGCCTTGGCACAGCCTTCCATTGCATCAAATGATATAAAGTATCCGCCTCTTGGAGCATACCATGAACCTATTTCTAAACCTGAGAGTTCTCTGTCAAGTACCTCCAAAGTTGCTTCAAACTTAGGTCTCATAAACTCTGCATGCTTTTTCATGTGCTCCTTCAAGCCGTTAATATCCTTAAAGTATCTTACATGTCTTAATTGATTAATCTTATCATGTCCAATTGTCTGTATTGTTAATTGCTTTTTAACATCATCAAGATTAGCCTTTGAAGCTGCCATAGCTGAAATACCCGCACCAGGGAAAGAAACTTTAGATGTTGATGCGAACTCAAATACCATATCCGGATTACCAGCCTTCTCACATTCAGAAATAATATCAAGAATTTCATCCTGTTTGTCATCATATAAATGATGAATAACATACGCATTATCCCAGAATATTCTAAAATCCTTGGCTGCAGGCTTTAATGAAGCCATTCTTCTTACTGTTTCATCAGAATAAGTGAATCCCTGTGGATTAGAATACTTTGGAACGCACCATATACCCTTTATTGAATCATCTTTGCTTACAAGTTCCTCAATCATATCCATATCAGGTCCGTCAACAGACATAGGGATATTAATCATTTCAATGCCAAATCTTTCAGTTATAGCAAAATGTCTGTCATACCCTGGAACAGGACATAACCATTTTACTTTATCAAGCTTACACCAAGGTGTATTCCCTAAAAAACCATGGGTATAAGCTCTTGATACCTGATCATACATAATATTAAGACTTGCATTACCATATACAATAATATGGTCTGGAGTTGTTCCCATCATATCAGCCATAAGTTTTTTTGCTTCAGGAATTCCATCCATAACACCATAATTTCTACAATCTGTACCATCTTCAGCCTTTAAATCTGATGTACTGTTTATTACATCAAGCATATCCATAGTAACATTAAGCTGAGTAGCTGATGGCTTGCCTCTTGCCATATTAAGATTAAGACCTTTTGATTTTGAGTCTTTATACCTTTCATCCAGTTCCGCTTTTAAAGTCAGTAATTCTTCTTTACTCATTTCACTGTATTTCATAATCTTACCTCCCGAATATGTTGACTTGCTGATAATTATAATTCCCTATACAAAAACTTATATCATAGAAAATCACAAAGCATCAACTTTTTAACCATCGCAACCTAAAATATAATACTAAAAAGCTTTATGTAAAGCAAGAAAAGAATTAAAAAAAGTTCGCAGATAACGAATATCTGCGAACTTAAATATCTGAGTAGTTCTACTTAGCATAATCCACGACTCTGGACTCTCTTACGATACTAATCTTAATCTGTCCAGGATATTCCATCTGATCTTCGATCTGCTTAGAAATATCTCTAGCCATTAGAACCATATCTGAATCACTAACGACTTCAGGAACAACCATTACTCGAACCTCTCTACCTGCCTGAATAGCAAAAGATTTCTCAACTCCCTTAAATGAGTTGGTAATATCTTCTAATTGTTTTAATCTGTTTGTGTAAGTTTCTAACGTCTCGCGTCTAGCACCAGGTCTTGCCGCTGAGATTGTATCTGCAGCCTGTACAAGACATGCGATTAAGCTTTCTGGTTCAACGTCTCCATGATGAGCTTCTACTGCATTAATTACAAGAGCTGACTCTTTATATCTTCTACAGAGATCAACACCTAACTGAATATGTGAGCCTTCCATCTCATGGTCAACAGCTTTACCAATATCATGCAATAAACCTGCTCTCTTAGCCATTTTAATATCAAGGCCTAACTCACTGGCTAATAAACCGGAAATCTGAGCAACTTCAATTGAATGCTTTAATACATTCTGTCCATAACTAGTTCTGTATCTTAACTTACCAAGTAAGCGAACTAATTCCGGATGAATTCCATGAACACCAACCTCAAGGGTTGCAGCTTCACCTTCTTCTTTAATTAATGTTTCTACTTCTTTCTGTGCTTTTTCTACCATTTCCTCAATTCTTGCCGGATGAATTCTACCGTCAACAATGAGTTTTTCAAGGGCAATTCTTGCAATTTCCCTTCTTACAGGATCAAAGCCCGACAAAACTACAGCCTCAGGTGTATCGTCAATTATCAATTCTACACCTGTAAGTGTTTCAAGAGTTCTTATATTACGACCCTCTCTACCAATAATACGGCCTTTCATTTCATCATTAGGAAGCTGTACAACTGAAATTGTTGTTTCAGCTACATGATCTGCAGCGCATCTCTGTATAGCATTAACAACATATTCTTTTGCCTTTTTGTCAGCCTCCTCTTTTGCTCTGCTTTCTAATGTTTTAATCATTACAGCAGTATCATGTTTAACTTCGTCTTCAACAGTTTTTAATAGATATTCTTTTGCTTGTTCGGAGGTTAATCCAGAGATTCTTTCAAGTTCCTGCTGTCTTTTCTTTTCAAGTTCATCAACTTTCTGTTTCATCTTACCAAGTTCTTCTTCTTTCTTGGTAATGTTGGAATCACGCTTTTCCACAGCCTCAATTTTCCTGTCAAGAGTTTCCTCTTTAGAAAGAACTCTCTTCTCGTACTTCTGAAGTTCAGCACGTCTTTCCTTTGTCTCTTTTTCAAGTTCATTCTTAGTCTTTAAAGACTCTTCCTTCACTTCTAAGAGTGCCTCTTTTTTCTTAGTCTCGGCTGTTTTTAATGCTTCATCTATTATTTCTCTGGCTCTTTCATTAGCATTACCAATCTTTGCATCATTGCTTTTATTAATAACTTTGGAAGAAACCATCCATGTAATAGGTGCGACTACAACAAGTGTAACAAGAACCGCGATGACTACCGGAATAAATGACACAGGAGCACCTCCTTATTAAGTTTTCATTGTACAAAAAATACAATACACTAATATTATACTCTTATGGAAGTAATGTCAAGGTTACAAGTAGCTAACTTTCTTAATAAATTACATCCGCTTGTATTAGTAAGAATCGTCAACCACAATATCAAGTGCTTTATTAATTATATCAATAGAATATCCTTTTCGATAAAGCTTTGCCATAATCTTTTGTCTTTCTTTATAGTCCGAAACTGCATCTATGCTACATCTGTTCTTTAAAAACTCCAAGACCTGGTCAAGTTCCACATTAACATTATCACTATAATATTCTTCACATACACCACTTATAATTTCTGAAGCTATACCCTTTTCCTTTAATTTCAGTTCTATATATTTTCTTGATTTAACCCCTGATTTGAAGGAAATATAATTATATGCATATCTGTAATCATCAACATATTTAAAAGATTTCACATAATCAAGAGCTGTATTAATTGACTCTTCCGGATAATACCCAGCTTTTAACTTGTCTGTTAATTCTTTTTCTGTATAATCCTTATTCTTTAAAAGAGACATTGCTCTTACAGTAGCCCTTTTATTAAGAACATCTTCTATTATGTCTTTATACACTTCACAATCTATTGAGGAATCCTGCTTTATGCCATACTTTCTTATTTCTGTATTATATAAAGCAAACGCAGGCTCATAATTAATATACACAAGCCTGCGTTTATTAGTAATCTCAACGATAGAAGTAACCAACAAATTGATCTTACAATCCATCAAAAGTATCTCCAATCAGTAAATTACTCTTCAACCTCTGACTTCTTCCTGCTCTTTGACTTTGATGACACTTCCTCTTTATCTTCTTCAACATCAGATGAACTTTCAACAATGCCATAATGTTCTCTGACTTTTCTATCAATTTCTTCCTTTATTGCCGGATTATCAACAAGATACTGCTTAGCATTCTCACGCCCCTGTCCAATCTTTTCACCGTTATAAGCAAACCATGCACCGCTCTTCTGGATTATATTAACATTAGCTGCAAGATCCAGCAAATCACCCTCAGATGATATTCCCTTACCAAACATAATATCAAATTCAGCTTCTTTAAAAGGAGGTGCTACTTTATTCTTAACTATCTTAACTCTGGTACGGTTACCAATAACTTCTCCGCCACTCTTAAGTGTCTCTGTTCTTCTGACATCAAGCCGGACAGACGAATAGAACTTAAGCGCCCTACCTCCGGTTGTAGTTTCAGGATTACCGAACATAACTCCAACCTTCTCTCGAAGCTGATTGATAAAAATAACTACACAATTATTCTTACTTACAACAGGTGTAAGCTTTCTCAATGCCTGGGACATAAGCCTTGCCTGAAGTCCCACATGAGAATCACCCATATCACCATCGATCTCTGCCTTTGGAACCAAAGCTGCAACCGAATCTACAATAACAATATCTACTGCTCCCGATCTGACCATAGTCTCACATATCTCCAAAGCCTGTTCACCACTGTCAGGTTGTGAAATATAAAGATTATCAATATCTACACCTATATTCTTAGCATAAACAGGATCTAATGCGTGTTCCGCATCAATAAATCCTGCAATCCCTCCATTCTTCTGAACTTCAGCAACCATGTGGAGAGCTACTGTTGTCTTACCTGAAGACTCAGGTCCATATATTTCAACAACTCTTCCTTTGGGAATTCCACCTATTCCCAATGCAATATCAAGACTTAACGAACCTGTAGGTATACATTCTACGCTCATATTAGCTACAGAATCACCCAATTTCATAACTGAGCCCTTACCGAACTGTTTCTCAATATTAAATATAGCAGCATCAAGTGCTTTCATCTTCTCTTCATTAACCATATATAATCTCCTTTATGAACATTTGTTCGTTTATGTATAAATAATATTATAATATATTATTATTGTCAACACTTTTTCGAACATTTATTCGTATTCATTATTTACGACATATTGGAATTAATCAGATAATATCATATATTAATCATTTTGTAAATATATTATTTATATACATTTATTATATCACTCAATATACTCATATAATAGTTCTAATGCAGATTTACAGGCATTTGTCCTTATCATCATCCTATCTCCGGTAAAATTATATTTTCGGGCAAATACATAATTTTTATCAGCAATGCCTATATAAACAAGTCCCACAGGTTTACCATCTTCCATAGATGGACCTGCCACTCCTGTAACAGATACTGCAACATCTGCACCAGATTTAATCCTGGCTCCATCTGCCATCTCGCAGGCTACTTCACTGCTTACCGCTTTAAACTTATCGAGCGTATCTTTCTTAACACCCAGCATGCTCGTTTTTGCTTCATCGCAGTATGTGATATAACCCTGCTTAAATATTGCAGATGCACCACTTACATTAACAATTGAGGATGCTATCATTCCTCCGGTGCAGGATTCTGCTGTTGTAACAATTATATTTTTTTCTACTAATAAAGAAACCAGTTTTTCTTCAATCCCGGTCTGATAATTCTCATCCATTATTTTTCTGAACCTTCAATAAAAACCTTATAATTCTTAACAATATAGTCAATTAATGATATTACAGTCAATGCAAGTGCGATATAGACAAATACAAGATTTACAACATTGCTGTATGGATAATCAAGATCCAGAACAAGCAGAATAATCATAATCATCTGGAATGTTGTCTTGAATTTTCCCCAATAACTTGCAGCTATAACAACTCCATTATCTGATGCTACAAGTCTGAATCCGCTAATTATAAATTCTCTTGCAATAATTATTATTACAATCCATGCATCTATTCTATTAAGATCAACTAACGCAATTAATGCTGAACAAACTAAAAGTTTGTCAGCTAACGGGTCCATAAACTTTCCAAAATTAGTTACAAGATTATGTTTTCTGGCAATATATCCATCAAGAAAATCAGTTATACTCGCAAATATAAATACAGCCGCTGCCACAATACTTCCTGTCATACCTAAATTAGGAATATAAAGAAATACAAGAAATACCGGTATCATTATCGTTCTTAAAATTGTTAATTTGTTAGGTAAATTCACACTTTCCTCCTATCAGTCATCAAATGACATTAAAAAATTTCATTTATTATATTGTTAGCTTTGCTCACAATCGTCATTCGCCATGAATAAGCTGCGCTTGCTCCGGCTCGCTAACGCTCATTATATCACAATTTCCCCAATTAAATCGTATTCTGTTGAACCTGTGATTAATACATTTACAAAATCGCCTGACATCAGCTGTCTGTCACACTGGACGAATACCAATCCGTCAACATTTGGCGCATCTTTATAGGTCCTTCCAACATAAGTATCATCTTTTGCAATATAACCTTCAATAAGTACTTCTATGGTTTTATTAACCATCTGTGATGATCTGTCCAAAGAGATTTCCTGTTGTAATGCCATAAGTTCATCCCTATACCTTACTTTAATATCCTCATCTATCTGGTTATCCATTAAAGCAGCAGGAGTATCTTCCTCCATTGAATATGTAAATACTCCCAGGCGGTCAAACTCCATTCTGTCAATAAATTCCATAACCTCATTATGATCCTCCTGCGTTTCTCCTGGAAAACCTGTAATTAAGGTTGTTCTTAACGCAATGTCAGGAATCTCTTTTCTAAGCTTTGTTATAATATCAATAAGTTCCTGCTTATCCGTTCTTCTTCCCATTCTTTTAAGAACATTATCACTTGCATGCTGTATAGGCATATCAAGATAATGGCAAACCTTCGGCTCATTTTTAATAACCTCAATAAGTTCATCGTCAATTTCTTCCGGATAACAATAAAGAATTCGTATCCATTTAAGTTCTTCAATGGATGCAAGTTCATGTATAAGCTCAGGTAATGACTTTTTTCCATATAAATCCATACCATATAATGTAGTTTCCTGTGCTACAAGAATCAACTCTTTTGCTCCGTTTTCAACAAGGTGTTTCGCCTGTTGAACAAGATACTCAATAGGAAAACTTCTGTAATTCCCCCTGACCTTTGGAATAATGCAATAGGTGCAGTGTTTATCACAGCCTTCTGCAATTTTCAAATATTCATAATAACCCGGAGTTGTTACAATTCTCTTGGAATTTACCATTGGCATTCTGTCTGCATCATCAACAAAATTGCTTATTCCTTTTTCTTCCAGAACAGAAATAACAACATCTGCAATCTTGTCGTAAGATGATGTCCCCACAAATGCATCCACCTCAGGAATTTCCTTTATAATCTCATCCTGATATCTGTGAGCAAGGCATCCTGTGGCAACAAGCACTTTACATTTTCCATCCTTCTTATGCTCTGCCATTTCAAGAATTGTATTAATACTCTCCTGTTTGGCATCATGAATAAAACAACATGTATTTACGGCAATAATATCTGCATCGTATTCATCATCAGTAAACTCAAAGCCCTTATCTTTAAGAATTCCAAGCATATTTTCTGTATCAACTAAGTTTTTATCGCATCCTAATGAAACGAATAATATTTTCATAAAATCTCCATTCCGCTGAAATTCAGCTTAATATTTTGCGGTAAACAAAAACAGGACTGCCAAAAGCAATCCCGTTTATTATATCATACTTTTATAAAATTAAATATATTTATCAAGTTCAGATGATACTGAAAGAACAGAATCAAGAAGTTTCTTTGTATTGTCAGCATTATCAAGATTCTTTACGCTCAGTTCCGATGCCTGAACTGAGGAAGCAGTAACCTCCTCTGTTGTAGCCGATAACTGCATAATATTTTCAACAATTTTGTTGTTGGCGTCAGATAACTCTTCAAGCATTTTATCAATTTCTTCAATATTCTGAACAAGTCCACCCACATTACTGTTCATGGCTGTAATATTGTCTGATGCAATATTAATCATCTCGTTCTGGGAATTAGCAGCATCTACAGACTTTGTTACCGCATCTGAAGCAATCTGGGCATTCTCATTGAGTTCAAGAAGAATACTTGTAATGTTTTCGGTTTCCTGTTTTGTCTCTTCTGCAAGAACCCTTATTTGATCAGCAACCACAGCAAATCCTTTACCTGCTTCTCCTGCCCTGGCAGATTCGATTGAAGCATTAAGTGCAAGTAAATTGGTCTGTGAAGATATGTTGGAAATCGTATCAGCTATTGATTTAACAGCACTTATTCTATTCTTCAAATTATTCATAGAACCCACAACCTCAGCACTTGCTTCTGAAATAAGCTGTGATTGTTTTTTCAGATTATCAATGGCTTCAAGACTCTTTGCGTTAAGTGCTCCTGATTCTTTTGCCATCTTAACCATATCGTCTGAACGCATACGTGTATGTTCAATGGATGACTGGATATTCTGTGTCATCTCAGTCTGATCCTGTATATTTTCTGCCGTTGTATGGGAACTTTCTGTAATATCCTGCATAGCACCGTTAACAACATTAGTTGAAGTATTAAGCTCGTTAACCATTACCATGGCATTTTCAGTACCATTCTTCACCTCTGTTGCAACCCTCACAACATGATCAAGTATTTCCTTTTGGGCTTTGGAATCACTGGTAATCTTGCCAATTGTGTCCCTGTTAAATTTATCAGCAACATTTGTAGTTAAGAATATTAATACAAGGAGCAGGCAGATTGCAAATGTGGCACAAAGCTGATCCATTGCCTCCTCTTTATTATAACTGTGAAATATAAGAATTTTAATCATATTAATGATTAGATTGTCTGAAATAAGTAAAATTCCATATAATGCCTGAAATTTCTTATCAAAGAAAAGAATACATCCGCAGGCAGGTATTGCTGCCATGAACCTTACATAGTAATTATTGAATTCCATACCTGTTATAAAAGCAATAATCACTAATCCTATCAAACCTATGTATCTTAATTTATTACTTTGTTTGTTAACTGAAAACATTATGAAAAGTGTTGCCATTGTAATAGCAATGAGTGCAAGAGAAAGCACGGTAATTCCTGTAGATTTTGTTCCTCTGATTCTCGCAACAATAACAACGGCACTTAATGCAATATAAAATACAAAATATCCCAGAATAAGAAACACATTTGCTCTCTTTAGCTGATTATTTTTGTCAGCAAAAATAAATCTGTCATCCATGAGTTCACCCTCCAATATATTCATCTGTCGTCCATGTAGTCTTTCAGTGACCAAATCAATATAGATTTTATCACAATATTTCAACATTGCAATAAATTTTGTGCATTTATATGATTTTAAAATTCATTTCACAAAAAAGCTCACTGGCTGTTTTGGTTTATACAGCCCTTTGCACCGATTACTCTTCATCCACATATATTATACGGAGACTCAGTTTAAAAAGGTATACTTTTATATGGAAAACTATGTACTATTATCATTAGAAAATCATTTATATTTTGCCAGAATTATGAAAGAACATGCCCTGTTTTTAATGGCAGGTTTCCCTTGCAAAAATGAATCATGGATAAGAAAAGCCGATGAATTCCGTGAACAATTTGAAGATTTACTCCGGGATGTTGTTAAAATAAGCAACCATCAGGTAACCCCTTGTGTTTTAAACTCCAATGAATTAACTACTGAATTCACATTATCTGCGGAAGAACGCACTTCGAACCTTTGCGGTGTTTCCATTGATACCCGGATTACATGTGATACAAAGGAACTTGATCCTCGTAAAAATAACAATGTAGACAGAGGTATGAATTGTAATAAAAATCGCAACATGAACAACAATATGAATTGCTGCATGAATCGCAATATGAACCGCAATCGCATTTGTCCTGAAAAGCAAAGACTCATTCAACAGACAGAAGCTATTAATGAGCGTGCATTGGAATTAGTAAACGGACTTATCGAATTTAAAGAATGTATTTTAAATGAAGTTAGTAAAGGAAAAATATATAATGCAAACTATCCTTTGTTAATTAAACATATCATTAGGGAAGCTAAACTTTATCGCGACAATATAAAAAATCTGCAAAATAAAGAAAAATGCAGCTGTAGAAATATGAGAGACACAGAATTATTCTGGAATCAGATTATGATGGAACATGCTTTGTTTATTCGAGGATTATTAGACCCTTCCGAATGTCAGTTAATTGAAAGTGCAGATAATTTTGCAAAGGATTACAAAAAACTTTTAAAAGAAACAGGTAATAAAGATTTTAAAGATTGTGAATCACTCACCCGACGCACTTTATCCAAAACTATGGAATACAGGGACTTTAAATCTGCAGGAGCCGACGGAATCCTGAATTGTAAGATTGATTCCATAATTCTGCCGCTCCTGGCAGACCATATACTCAGAGAAGCAAACCATTACATCCGATTACTAAAGCAGGATATAAATAACGAAGATTAACATTAATTATTTTTAAATTTGGCTTCTGATTTATTTTACCGGATTGATTTTATATAAAAATTATTTTCCAGCAGAAGCCAATTTGCCCTAAAAAATTGCATTATATTCCAGTAACCCGCTCCATGAAGTCCAAATTCCGTAATAAGATCAAATTTCTTTTGAATACTTCTCACATCTTCAAACCACACATCATGACTAACCCCATTACTTTCGTAAGTAAAATACGGACTTTGCGCAGTTTCATCAAACTCAATGTTAACACCATTATCAGCCGCAATTCGTACCGCCTCAATATTCCCTATTGTCTTAGCTTTCGTAATTCCCCTTTCATAAGGAAGAGGCCAATCGTAGCCATAGTTAGGTATTCCAAGATCAATTTTTAAAGGATTTATTTCTGTAACTGCATATTCCACAACTCTTCTAACCTGATTAATAGGAGCAACAGCCATAGGAGGTCCGTAGGTATAACCCCATTCATAAGTCATTAAAAGCACTGAATCTGCGATTTCTCCCAATGCCTTATAATCTTTACCTTCATATAATAGCCCCTGTTGATTAGCAGATGTTTTTGGTGCAAGTGCAACAGAAATCAAATATCCGTTTTCATGCATACTGTTAGCGCATTTTCTCACAAATTCCGTAAACAAATCTCTATCTTCAGCTTTAATATATTCAAAATCTATATCAAGTCCTCCATAATTTTTATATGCCATTACATCTAACAGATTATTAATAAGAGTTTCTGTTTTATTTGGATTTCTCACAATTGCACTTATAAGATTGTTGTTAAAAACACCATTTTTATCAAGAGGCGTAAGGGTAAGAATAGGCAAAGTCCCAAAAGAAACTGACATTTTTATCATTCTGTCCTCATTAAGCATCGGCGAAATAAGTTCCCCATCCTCAGTAAATCCATAAGAAAAAACAGATAGCCCCGAAAGAAACGGTAATGTGTTTTCCAAAACCCAGTTACTTATAAAGGGGTATGCATATCCATTGGTTCTGATTCCAACATCTGCATAATCCCAACCATTATTAATAAGTAAGGCCTGACCCGTGACAAGGTCATAAGGCTGTATTAACTGATTGTCATAAATAATTATTCCTGTATCCACTCCATAAAATTCAGCTATTGAATAAACAGTATCACCAGGCTTAACAACATAAATTTCCATATTTATCTGACTATATTTTTTTATATGTATATTACAGCTATGGGATAATTATTTACAAAAGTTTTCATATTGCTTTATTAAAAGATATCTAATCAAAAACTCCAAAAAAGCTATGGGTATGTACTGTATGTACTAATCCCATAGCTTTTTTAGGTTTTATGCCCCTCTTGTATTAATGAAGCACGTTGCTAATTAATAATTTTTCTCATGAACTTCAAAGTAACTCTGTGGATGGTTACATACCGGACATACCTCAGGAGCCTTGGTTCCAACTACAATATGTCCGCAATTGCGGCATTCCCATACCTTTACTTCACTCTTCTCAAATACCTGAGATGTCTCTATATTCTTAAGAAGTGCTCTGTATCTCTCTTCATGGTGTTTTTCAATTTCACCTACTGCTCTAAACTTAGCTGCAAGTTCCGGGAATCCCTCTTCCTCTGCTGTCTTGGCAAAACCTTCATACATATCTGTCCACTCATAGTTCTCTCCGTCTGCTGCTGCGGCCAGATTAGCCGGTGTATCGCCAATTCCGTTTAATTCCTTAAACCACAGCTTTGCATGTTCTTTCTCGTTATCAGCAGTCTTTAAGAATAAAGCAGCCATCTGCTCATATCCTTCTTTCTTAGCCACTGATGCAAAATATGTATACTTATTTCTTGCCTGTGACTCACCTGCAAAAGCTGCCTCTAAGTTCTTCTCTGTCTGTGTTCCTGCATATTTGTTAGATGGTGCATTTTCAATCACTTCCAGCTTATCTCCTGTAGCTTTGCACACAGGACATACTGCCTCCTCAACACTTGCTGCCTCAAAAATCTCTCCACAAACTTTACATTTAAACTTAATCATACCCTTGTTCTCCTTTTTAATATTATTTATATTAGTACTCCTTCCTGCATGAGGAATTCCTACGTACTTTTCCATATCGGGATTAACCGTAACCAAATCGGCTGTTTCCGATTATTGTCCTTGTATCTACCGGATCATTATCATTCAGAGGTAAAGTATCCAATTGGGCTCCTAAAATCAAAATATCGTCCCAGCTTGGCAATGGCATCTGTGTTCCCATGGAACCTCCAATACTCTTCCCTGTAACTGCCATCTCGTGGATTTCCGCCATATAACGCACTGTATTGTCTGTACGGGCATATCTTGAATCATACGCCAATTCCCCTTCAAAACTTTCTGTAACTTTCTGTTGATTGTCATCAGAAACTTTAACAAATTTAGATATAGGCTGCTTGCAGACAGGACAGCCCTCCAATTCATTTAAGCTTTTTCCTTCCTTTTCCTCATCAAAGATTGCACCACAAACACTACACTTGTAAATTGCCATAACCTCTACCTCCTTCGTGGTAATATTCTCTTTTAACGACTACAATTATTTTTTAAATTTTAAAAAAAATGTCGTCATCTGTCAAGAATTTTAAAACAGCGGCAACTTCACATAACGTGTCGTTACCGCTGTTTTTATCACTTTTCTAAAATCTTTTAATTTTCTTTGTGGTGTTTTTCTCAAACTCTGTCTCACGGACTTTCAGTTTAAGTACCCTCTTATATTGTGGTGCATTTTTATTGTAATCATCTATGATTTTCTGAAGCTCACCTCGTATGTCTTTTATCTTTTTCTTTGAGGCATACTCGTAATCCGGGAATATTTCTGCTTCAATTACACCTTCGCTGTCACGGACAAGAATTTCCTGAACCAGACGAGCCTCTCCAATCTTATTCTCAATTTCTTCCGGAGATATATTTTCACCATTAGCTGTTATGATAAGATTCTTCTTTCTTCCCGTAAGAAATACGAAGCCATCCTCATCCACATAGCCCAAATCACCGGTTTTAAGCCATCCATCCTCCAAAGCTTCTGCTGTTTCCTGCGGCATATGGTAATACCCCTGCATTACACTTGAACCCTTTACCCACAGTTCCTCATCAACAGTCTTAGCCTCGCAGTTAGGAAGAAGCTTTCCAACCGATCCGGCTTTATTATTCCAGCTTAAATTGGTACTTATAACCGGAGAACACTCTGTCATTCCGTATCCCTGCAGGATTGTAATGCCATATTTTTTAAATGTATCTATGTATGCAGGATTTAAATATGCGCCTCCGCTGCATATAGTGTGAAACTGCTTTCCAAACACCTTTGCTTTAATAATGGGTGCCGGAAGCCATGCTGCCTCTTCAAGCTTCTTCGCAAGAGTTTCAATCATCAGCGGAACCATAAGTATCATGTTAGGTTCAAAAAGCTTTATATTTTTTGCAACTCTCATCAAAGAATCATTTATACATATTACACTTCCCAAAGAAATACCCTTCAAAATATCCATACTAAGACAATATGCATGATGAATAGGCAATACTGACATAATCACTGTTCCATGCTCTATCTTCATATCAAGGCATGTAGCATTTTCTGCCATATTACGGTGTGTGAGCATTACGCCCTTACTCTTTCCTGTTGTTCCTGATGTAAACATAATAGTAGCAAGTTCTTCCGGTACCGGGCTATATTCATATCCCGGCTGTTGCTCCCTTAAAATTTTCCAGAAAGGACGTGCCCCTTCAACCGAGCTTTCATCGCTTATTGAAATAACACATTTTAAATTTGGACAGGTTTTCAAAGCCTCCTCTGCCACCTGGGCTTTGCTCTCATCATACACAAGAGCCGAAACTTCTGCGCGGTCTAACAAATCGCACAAATCCTGGGATGGCAGCTGTGCATCCAGAGGAACAGCCACACTTCCGCTGTTTACAATGCCCATATATGATACAACCCACTCATAAGAAGTTGCTCCCAGAACAGCAACGTGTTGCTTCTTTCCAACAAGAGCTTCCAATGCAGCTGAGAAACATTCCGAATCGTCCTTTAACTGCTTATAAGTCTTACTCTCTACTGCAACACTCTTCTTTCCGTTATCATCACTTTTCTTCACCTTATAACGGAACGCATCCCAGGTGCTGTATGATGCTTCAGCCTTTATCAACAGTTCACGAATTGTACTGCTTATCTCTTCCATACTAATCTCCATTCCGCAGGCACTTTAGTGCCGAAGGAATCGCGAGACAAATGTCAGATTTGGCTCGCGATAAAAGCTATTTGTGGTGCCCGCGGCACAAATAGCCGTCTGAAAAAACTTTCACATAAGGTTTTTTCAGACTGTTCTCCTGTTACTCAGAAATTTTTTCCAGATAATCTACAGCTTCCTGCACGGTACGGATATCTGCTGCATCCTCCTGCACGATTTCCACGTCAAGTTCATCCTCAATCTCACCCAGCATACTCATAAAATCAAATGAGTTAAAGCCCAAATCCTCCATAAAACGAGACTCCGGCTTAATATCTGCCTTATCAATCTCAACATAATTTACAATAATATCTGCTAATTTATCAAACATATTTCTCCTCTTTTCTTTCACACATTTTATTTATACCAACTTAATTATTTCACCTATTTTTAAATTAGGTCTCTCGATTCCCTTAAACATGATTTTGCACATATAATAATAGAAATACTCTAAAGTTTCTTTTGAAACTGCCGCTATCTGATGCTCAAAATTAAAGTCAAGTCCATTGTCGTCAGGTCTGTGCATTACCGTCAAATACATAGCCTGAGTAGTGGCTCCGTTAGGATACCATTTTGTTTTATATTTAATGTCACCAAGTTTATCCAACCCTTTTTCTTTGAGAGTCATTGGCTGGTAAGTTAATGACATTGGCTCGTAAGTCCTTCCCGGCTCCACCGGATATACCTTACTCCTATGTGCGAAATACTCTACCGGGTCAAAATCAGTGTGCCTGAAAATTTCATTTTGACCATCGCGAATTACTTTAATTCCCTCAAGGAAGGTCATATCCTCAGAAATAATTGTCCTGAATGGGAAAGAGTGAATAGTAACACCACCTGTTCCTCTTGACACTTCTACAAGTCCCGCTGCTTTCAGTTGTTGCAATAGTTTTCTTATGATTACAGGATTGGTCCCTATTATACTCTCACTTTTTACAATTCTACGAGAACTTTCCACTTACCATTACGTTTACCATTCTCTCTGCAGATTAATCCCTTATCCTGCATTTCTACAGTTCGACGCTTTATGGTTCTCTCTGATTTTCCCGTCAACTCAGCAATCTGCTTTTGAGTCGTTTCAGGATTATTATTTAAAACATTAATTATTGCTAATTCTTCAAGCGATAATTCTAAAGTGTCATTTTGGCACTTTAAAACCTTTTCAGTGTCACTTTGAGTGGCACTTTCTCTCTGAAAATCAACATGCGTGTATCTGTTTTTTAGTTCATGATCCGCATTCATTAATAGATTTTCAAAAAACAATTCTAGGAACTCTGTGGTAGCATGAATACCATTTTGTAGATCATTATAATTTGCCCTGACTAGAGCATTTCTAAAATACCAGGAATTCTCTGCAAATGTTTCATTGCTTACAGTAAATCCAAATGTTTTTAAATACTTAATTATAAATACCGCCGTTGATCTGGTATTACCTTCGCCAAACGGATGAATCTGCCAAATACCAGAAACGAATTTTGCAATGTGCCTAACAGATTCCTCTAGAGATAACCCCTTATATGAAAATTTTTCTTCTTGCTGAAAATCATAATCTAGAGCAGCTCTAATACTATCATACGAAGCATACATTACAGTATCGCCTTTCAATACCCACTCTTTTTTCGTGATATTATAATCACGGATTATACCTGCATGACTAAATACCCCTTCAAACAGCTTGCGATGAATATTCTGCCATTCTACAGGTGAAAATTTAAAAGTCTTCTCGCCAAGTAACTTAGCAATTCTTACAGAAACTATATCTGCTTCCCTGGTATCTGCTTCTATCTCATTTCTATCTTGACGCTCCTCATAATAAGTTTGAATTCGTTTATCAGCTTCAGATATAGTAATTTTTCCCTCAATATGTTCCTTTGCTGTTTCAATCAGATATTGCGAAGGCTTAAGACCATCAACATCCTGTAGGCCAATAGCTGTTTTCCAGGCATTGCTTTTATCAATCTTATCTGGTTCTCCTTGACGTATATATTCATTTAATTCTAATTCCCAATTTTCATCTGCCAAAGAACTCACCTCAATTCTTTCCAATAATCACTACACGATTACTCATATCTATAATTTATTTTTCCTCACACACAGACAAATGGTACTTATACCAACAGTGTTTCTCATGTATTTTTATATTATTCGCACACGACTTTCTTTTCTAAACGATATGAACCTTTGCAAATTATTTCTTACACCCTACGTTCAATTATGCTATATATACACTTATTTCTTCTAAAAACACAGGTTTATAATTTTATATATTACCCGCTAACCCGCATAAAATCAAGGTTTCTTCGACAGTAAGCAGACCGTCTCGTCATTCGTTTCTTTGTCCCAACAACTTTCAAAATCAAGTTGATCTGTTTCAACTCCATTATAAAAGATTGGGAACCTGAATTTGATTCCCTTTAAAAATCTTCCATCCGGGAGTTCCTGCTCATGGACAAATACATCCTTCACAAATGATTTAAGAAATCGTTTCTTTTCTAAATCTGTAAACTCTGAATACATTTTATCAAACTGTAACAATATTTGATAGACTGCTTCCCCAGATAATTTGTTTTTATGGAGGTTATCAATTCGCAAACTTACTGATTCAATCTTTTCCTCTAATGATGAAATCTCATCATACTGCTTATCCAATCGATTCTGCATATCCTCATATTTTCGGTCATAATGTTTATCTGTAATATCAAGTCTGTCCATCTGCTCAGCAATTTTGTTCTTTGCACCTATAGCCTGCTGTAATTGCTTATTTAAGACAACTTTTTCCTTATCCAATTCAGATGTATCTATTTTAGAACCTATTTTTTGCTTAAGTGCAGTCTGAAATTTTGGATTATTAACCATTTTTCTAATCACTTCTTCTACTGCAGCATTTACTTTATCCTGCCCCCACTGCTTATGATAATCGCAACTGTGTCCATCAATTCTTATTCTATGCTTACAAGCATAATAGAAAAAATCTCTATAATACGTGCCATCTTTTTTCTTCTTTCGATTCACGTTTGCATACATTGCGCCACCACACACCGGGCATTTTAAAATTCCTGATAAAATATGTTCGTGATCCAGGCTATGTGTTTTTTTAAATCTAACTCCAGTATCAACGCGCTTCTGTTTTGCCAACGCAAAATCTTCTTCTGAAATGATGGCATCATGAGCTCCTTCATAAAGCGAATATTCATCCTGCTTTACTACATGGAATTCATTTCTTGTTCCTGGAATTTTCTCTGTCGCGCGTCTTCCATAAGGCATCTTCCCCATATAAATTGGATTATCAAGAACGCCTTTTATAAATGATGGTGCGAATGCATCTAATGTATTATTTTGACGCTTTTTCTTTTTGTAACCATGCGTATTCAAATACTCTGCAATTCCATTAGCTCCTAGATTTGTATGAATGTATTTATCAAATATAACTCTTATAGTCTCTGCTTCATCCTCTGCTATAATAAGTTCTCCATCTTCAAGCTTATAGCCATATGGAGCAAAACCTCCATTCCATTTTCCTTCTCTAGCTTTCTGCTTACGTCCTTCCATTGTTTGAACAAGAATATTCTCACGTTCAAGTTCCGCTACAGCAGAAAGAATGGAAATCATGAGCTTCCCAGATTCCTTTGAGCTGTCAATCCCATCCTCAACACAAATAAGGTTCACTCCATAATCCTGCATTAGCTGTAAAGAATTTAATACATCTGCAGCATTACGTCCAAATCTCGATAATTTGAAAACAAGGACGAAAGTAACCTCGTCCTTGCCATCCTCAATATCTTCTAACATTCTTACAAATTCTGGTCTTCCAGCTATATTCTTTCCTGAATGACCTTCATCTGAATACTCTCCAACAATTTGCATTTCTTCATATGCTGCATACTTTTTTAATTTTTCCTTTTGTGCATCCAAACTATATCCATCAACCTGCATAGCCGTTGATACACGTGTATATATGTAACACTTTCGCTTTTTAGTCAATTTTATCCCCTCCTGGTAATCTCTTTATATCCTCCAAACATGCGGAGGATAATGTACTCATCTGCTTCACTGCCAGATTTCTTAGCAGCACCAAACGTTCAGACATCAATTTCCCTTGTTCAATCAAAATCGAATTATAGCTTTCCATATTTGCAAGAACCAATAATTGATTCAAATTTGCTTCATCTCGAATATTGCCTTTAATCTCAGGATTCTTTTCGCGCCATTGTTTTGCTGTTTCGCCAAACAAAGCAACATTTAGCAAATCTGCTTCATTCGCATACTTATATGAAATCTGCTCCATTGTCAGCTCTGGCGGAATTAGATTTTCTTTTATTGCATCCGTATGTATTTTATAATTCAACTTTGCAATCTCGCGATTAAGATTCCAATTTAAAGATAATCTACTGTTTTCATCCTTTTTTAACCGTTGGTAGTCTTTCATAATATACAGCTTAAACTCTGCCGATACCCATGAAGCAAACTCTAATGCAATATCCGAATGTGCATAAGTACCACCATATCTTCCAGCTTTTGATACTATACCAATAGCATTTACTCCCTCAATCCATTTAGTAGGCGACATAGTAAAAGCATGAAGTCCTGCTTCACTTTTAAACCCGTCGAATTCGACGGGTTTAAAATCAGAATTATGTAACTTTTCCCATAATCCAAGAAACTCCAATGTCTCTCGACCTCTCATCCAATTCTTAATAACATCATTAGGATCATTGCTTTTATATTTTGCTATATCGGTAAGTGATAAATATTCATTTTCAAAATCAGTTGTGAAAATACGAATGTCAAATCCATTTGCATGAATTATTTCCTTTTTTATATTTTCTGCCATACATTCCATCCTCCAATAATTTTAACGTCACAATTTATAACCTTAACTTCTTACCCCGTCGAATTCGACGGGTTTAAACTATCATATAGAAGATTTTTTTCCCGCATCTTTTAGCTTGTCATAATAGGCTTTATATCGGTATGCTGTCCTTCTACTAATATCGCTTTCAGCCACAATCTCCATAATAGTCATACCACCCTCATATTTCACAACAAAATCATTATAAGCAGTCATCCACGCTTCATTATGTTTCTTTCTACCTCCATAATTTCTATTCCTGTAATACTCTAATTCTGATAGTAACTGTTTATTTTCCGCTTCCAGCTCATTGATACGCTCTAACGCTTCTTTTAATGTATTAATCATAGTTGCCTCCAACTCCACACTTACATCTGTGCCATTTTGATATTTGTCACAATAATAGCATTAAACCCACAGTGTGTCAATTTGTGTTTTAGGCACTACGCACTTTTTGCAATTAGTCCATTAGCGTAAGCTACCTGAACATATGCTTTTAAAATATCTGCGTTTGTTATTTTCTCAGCCTCACATAATACAGACATTCCATTTGCAATAAAAATATAGTCGCAAACATTACTAGAATTCACACCATCTGAAATAGTATCTAACACCTTGTCTCCATACTTTTCCACCAGCTCAGCAAGAACATCAATACAACAAATAAATGCTGCATTTTGTACTGGATCATTAAAGTATTTTTCATTAATTGCTCTATTCATATTTTTCTTCATCCATCTTGCCCCCATTAATTATCTTTCCAAATTTGACCTTTGCTTCCACCCTATTATCTTTTCTAAAATCATTCTCTGAAACACATACTGGAACACAGCGCTCCAGTACTCGGTCATAAATTCGCTTTAAGCTAAGCTGCTTCTGATTCTTCAATTCCTCTAAATTTAAATTGGTTGTAATAATCATCGCCTTTCCTGACACATATCTGGCATCAATCACATTAAATAGATTTTCCAAAGAATATTCCGTATTACGCTCAATTCCCAAATCATCTAAAATCAAAAGACTATATCTGCATAAGGATCTAATATATTCATTCTTATCCTCGCAATTGAATAAATCATTTAATACGGTTGCAAAGTTGGTCATCTTTACGTCGGCTCCTTGCTTAATCAATTCATTTGCCACGCATGCTGCCATATAGCTTTTACCACTGCCTACAGAGCCCCAAAGCAAAAGCCCTAAGCCATTTTTCTTCATTTCATTCCAGTTAGCCACATATTTCTTAGCAACTTGCATCTTGGAATTACGACCATTATCATTTTCAAATGTCCATTCATGCTGGATACAACTTGGAAAACAACGGTCTCTTTTAATATGTTCCTCCTGCTGTCTCTGTCGTTCCTCTATCTGCTTCTGCAACTCTCTCTGGCACTTACACATTCTGCCATGACCTGTGATTCCCATTACAGGAATATCAAATTTTACTTCTACAGCTTCATTACATACAGTGCAATGGAGCAAACCATCATTTCCTAAATAAGTATTTTTCTTTTCCATAATTAAAAACTCTCCCCTTCATCATATGTATAAGTAGTTTCATCAAGTGTTTTGTTATAGTAGTTAGTAGGCCCTTTATGTACTGTCAGTGGTGCCTTTTTTGCACCTACAGTAGTGCCATTTGTGGTCTCCCCAGTAGTTCCTTTTTGCTCCCCTGGAAGAATAACAAATAAGTGATTTGGTTTATTAAAGCCTCCGCTTCTCTTCTTCAACAAGCCTTCATTTACAAGTTCTTTAATCAAACGCTTTATCTGTGTTTCTGATAAATTTAGACGCTTACTTAGTTGATCAATAGGATAGATAACATATACATTTCCAAATTCATCCGTCATATCATTTTTCTGTGACAGGCTTGCTCTATTTAACAGTTCTGCATATAAAATCATTGCAGATGAGCTAAGGCCTGTCCCAATCATGCTACTAGGAAGTGGAACATACGAAGGAAGCTTCGTATTCTTTTTGATATAATTTTGATATTCCGTCATCAAGATACAAGTCCGTAAGCTTTTTTCTGCGCTGTTCCAAATTGTCTAAAGCCTTCTGTTCCTTTTTCAGTCTGCCGATATCTTCGTTATTTGTGCTGACACTTTCAATCGTATCAATCACAGAATCAATTACATCATCAAAGTTACCGGCAAGCAACTTATAAGCCTCAATAAATGCATTTTCCAAGATAGATTCATGCACTGACTTGCTATTCGGGCAGTTATGCTTTCCTTTATTGGCTGCATTTCTGCAATACCAGACTGGAGTCTCGTATTTTGAACTGCTATGAAGAGTGCGCCTCGTCAGCTTCGTGCCACAAAAACCGCACTCGCACATACTGGAGAATGCATATTTCTTCGTGTACTTCTCCCTCTTTCCATCAGCCATTTTGTTGGACTGTCGATTTCTGGACAGGCGAATCTCCTTTGCCTGCTCCCACACCTCTCTGCTTATGATAGGTTCATGGTGGTCGTGAACATAATATTGCTCCTCTTCGCCAAAATTTTCAATACGTCTCTTGGATATCGGATCAGTGGTAATGGTTTTCTGTAATAGTAAATCACCCTTGTACTTCTCATTTTTGATGATGCCACGAACTCCGCTGTCCGTCCACTTTACCTGTCCTTTCTTATTTACTCTGCCTAATTCCGTTAATCGCCTAGCAATCGTATAAGTGCCATATCCCTGCAAATACAGTTCAAAAATCAGACGAACCGTTTCAGCCTCTGCTTCATTTACCGTAATGGTCTTATCTTCTGGATGATAGTCATAGCCTAGACATCCGTTAAAGCCCATAAGCTCTCCACGTTTCATCTTCATCTTAATGCCCATCTTCACATTCTTGGATGTGGATTCCACTTCGTTCTGTGCAAGTGTTCCCATGAGAGTAAGCATCATTTCTCCCTGCTCTGTCATGGTGTTGATATTCTCTTTTTCAAAAATAACTGCAATCCCTCTTTCCTTTAAGAGACGCACATATTGAAGAATATCCACTGTATTTCTGGAAAATCGGGATACCGACTTTGTCATAATCACATCAATCTTTCCATCCAAACAATCCTGAATCATTCTTTGAAACTGTTCACGCTTATCCACCTTGGTTCCGGTAATCGCTTCATCCGCATAAATGCCGACCATAACCCAGTCTCTGTTTTCTGAAATCTTTTCCTGATAATACTTCTTCTGAGACTGAAAACTCTCAAGCTGTTCATCATCATCCGTGCTGACACGTACATATGCCGCAACTCTCTGTCTTGTGATAACAAGCGGATTCCCCTCATAATCCCTCTTGCGAAGAATTGGACCCTCCACTGCCTTAATAACTTCTACTTCTGCCATAATTAAAATCCTCCTTTGAATCTGTGCTGGTGATTTCCTTCACACCAAGCATACTAAAAAATGAAAATATGAACGAATGTGTGAATCAATTAATTCTTTCTCATATTGCTCCACACAAAAACAGAGTCTACATATGCATCTTCACACACGCAGACTCTGCTTACCCCAATACAACAACCAATTACTAAGCAACTCGCTTTCCTGTATCGGATTTAAAATATTCAGACTCCAGAATATGATACGAACTCATAATCTTATTCTTTGCCAGAATATACTCATTCTCTGAAATCAATCCAAGACGAACCAGCTTTCTTAGAACTGCCATCTTTTTACTAAATTCCAGACACTTGCCTGCCTCCATCTGATAACATTCCATAGCAAGACCTCCTCCCTTAATTCTGTTTTATTTGCAAATCACTAGCAGTCAATCGCAAGAACAAACCGCAAGAACAAACATTTCATTTCTTTCAAATAGTTGTAGAACATATGTTTGTTTTGTGTTATACTAATTCTATCGACCAGCTCGCATTCGTACGATTCGAGTAATACTTTTATTTTAAAAAAGATTACTCCCTCACCTATAGGAGATTTAGGATGGGTTTTGCGGAAGTGTTTTTTAAAAAAGTTGCAAAAAAATATGAAAATGTATCTACAAGGCAGGTTTTACAGATAAATGAACATTAGAAAACATCAGGAATTGCTGGACTTCTGGGAATATTCCCACGGCTTTGACAGTGAAGACGGAACCGTTCCCATAGATGAGGATGTTACCTTTGAGGCAACCCGGCAGGAATTACAAATCGAATTAGAGCATTTTGATGAAATGGAGCTGGAGCTGGAACTGCATCCCATAAAGGATGATGATATCCAGCCGGAGGATGAGCACCCGAATAAGACTATGTTAAAAAGGGAGCTTCGTGCCATTGCCCTAAAGCGACTTGAGGATGGTGCCCGGACTGTTTCAGACTTTGAGGAAGTGATAAAGGAATGGGATCATTTGGATTCCAACCGTGAGCGCAAGGAGCGATATCATGAAATTGGCAGGGAAAACCTAGACAGCAAGAAAGATGTGGCACCACTTGCCATTGTTATCCCGGCTCCTATCAATCATGCTTACTGGCGGCAGCTTATGAAGGGGGACTTTATAGACATCATCTCTAATTGCCCAAACGAAATGTACAATTCCCTATCTGACGAGGACTATTCCAAAATTATTTATGACCTAAAGGACGACCACAAGGAACTGATATACTTCCTATATCTTAGAGATTTCACAACTAATCAGTTAGCTGCCTTGCGTAATCAGAGCGACCGCAACATTCGTGGTGTCCGCTCTACTATCCTTAGACAGATTGAGAAAAAGGTTCTTATGATACTGGTGGACAGACAGGAAGAAGATTTCCCTTTTACCAATGGTAATCTTACCATGGAAGAACTGGACTTCCTTACAAGACATGAAGAAGAGATACCGGCTACCTTGGAAAAGCTTAATAAAGAGAAGCTGGCTCTTTTAAAGGAAATCGGTGTTGTGATAAGAAGAATTACCAGAGAACAGGAAAAGCGAGCGAAGGAAGAAGCCAAGAAATGCAAGAAAAATAATCGGGCGAATCGAAAAAAAGAAGTTTAAAAATGCATATAGACATGCTATGATAGTAATAGTTTTTGCAAAGAAAGGAATTACTATGAAGAATATCTTTCAGAAATCCAGTTCCAACTGGGTGAAATATGATAAATACGAATGGCGAACAGCCACAAACGGAAAATGTTATATTACACCTTCTGCGGATGCCAAGCCATCAATATACAATCCTATCAAGGACTATGAAAAGCTGGTGCTGACCGCCATCAATATTGGCACTAATACCATGAATAGAGCTGATGAAGCAGAATTAAAAGAATCCATTATGAATTTTGTAAACGAATACGGTATGCTTGGACTTATGACAGCCCTTCCTACCACACCGGATTTCATTACATACGAGGCCGTCTATCTGCCAAAGAATCATTTTATTAAAGAAGAAAGTATTTCTACAGAGAAGTATCTGTCCTACTTCTTCCCGTTTGACAAGATTGATTTCCACAAAAATGGTGTAGAATCCAATTGGAGTACCGACAGTCCGGAAATGATTGCACTGCTTATGGCTATGAAAAACAAGCCGCAGGCAGTAATGATGAGCTTTCAGAGAGAATACGCCGAATCCTATGACTGGCTGGTAGAAGTATTCCGTGACTGGGCATTTAACTTTTTCTCCAGTTTTCTATATTATCAGGACTATGACAAACTGGATGAAAATGAAAGAAATCTCTATCGTCAGGGAATGGCTGCTTTTGGCGGTGTAGCACCTACATATCATATTGAATTACAAGAACACCCGACATTAGTCTGGGACTTCAATTCCTTATTGCTATGCGTGCAGATGATGTTCTCCTTTATGTTGACTGATGATAATTCCAGTCTGAAGGTATGTAAGCACTGCGGAAAGGCATTTGTTGCCTCAAGACCAAATGTAGAGTTCTGTTCTCCTCAATGTAAAAATCAGTACAATGTGTATAAGAGCAGAGCGAAGAAAAATGATATGCAAGAATAAGAATACTATTGCTTTACAATGCATAAACTACTATCACCACTAAAAAATCCGTTTGACAGCAGTGTCTGTTGATGGTATATTATCTTTAGTGGTTGTGCTGCGGAAACTTGCGATGCCCGCAGCCGGTGGAGTTCCATGCGTGGGCTCCACTTTTTTTATACCACAAATTAGGAAGAAGGGATACATTGGCAAAAACATTTTTAACCTACCAGCAACAATTACAAATACTTGAACAGGACAAACAACTGTCTATTCCTAATCACGATTATGCTAAGCAGATGCTGGAAGAAATCAGTTATTATTCTCTCATTGGAGGATATAAGTCTTTGTTTAAGCACAATGCATCAAATAAATATGTTCACGGAGTAACATTTGATGAATTGGTTTCTTTTTATTATTTTGATGAAGAGCTCCGTACCTTGTTTTTAAAATATATGCTTCATGTAGAACGTCATATGAAATCTATGTTCTCGTACCACTTCTGTGAAAAATATGGCGAACAGCAATGTTATTATCTGGATGTAAATTCCTATAATTATAATAAGAGAAACCAACAGCAAGTCCGTAGACTTGTTCACTCTTTGCAAAAGGCAATCTCAGTGCCAAGCCAGTACGCATACATAAATCATTCAGCAAACACACACCATAATATCCCTTTATGGGTTGCAACGAATGCATTGACATTTGGTCAAATCTCCAAAATGTATCAATATGCAACTACAGACTTAAGAACAAAAATGAGCAAGAACTTTACCAATATATCTGAGAAGCAATTACATCAATTTATAACAATTATTGCACGATGTAGAAATGTCTGTGCTCATGGAGAACGACTCTTTTCATTCCGTATCCATGAAACAATACCAGATACCCTATTACACAAAAAATTACAAATCCCCCAGAAAAACGGGAATTATCAATATGGCAAGCAGGACTTATTTGCTGTCGTAATTGCCTTGCGCTATCTAATTAGTCCTGAGGATTTTAAAGCATTCAAATCCGGATTAACCAAATTAATCAACAAGGTTCTTAAACAATGTCCACATCTCACCCGTGAGCAATTACTAAACGAAATGGGCTTCCCTGAAAACTGGGAGAAGATTATGCGGTATAAGAAATAAGAAAAAGTATTTCAAATAACAATATCATGTTATTAGTTTATAATCAGAATATCAGAAAAGCGAACTGCTTAACAATTCACAAACAATTCGCTTTCCTGATTCTAGTGAAAAAACAAGTTAGCTATTTATAGTATCTTAGAAGCAGTAAACTGTCCCATTTCAAAATCACTGCTTGTTTCATATCCTATCATTACATACATTCTGGAAAAATATTCAGAAACATTCAATACATACCCTTTAGTTTTAACTTGTTCCAAGATTCCTTCAAGATATGATTTTATACTATCAACAGTACTAAATCTCGTGTCAGGACGCAATTCATATGAAACACTAAAATCATCTGATTTCAATTCGAAAACAACATTCTTCCCATTCACTTTTATTCCACACGAAACCAAGAGGTAAGACGTATCATTACCCTCTTCATCTTCTATGCAAAAATAACTCATCATATCACCTCCTTTACTTCATTATCCTTCCGCATAATATATCATTTATATTTTCTATTTGGATCCACTGTGAGAAATAGTCCTCAACACCGGCAGTATGATCTATAACAATTAATGTACATCCTTTTTCTCTAATCTTATTCAGAAACATTGCAACAGCATCAATTTCTATATTACTTAATCCCTTAAAAGGTTCATCAACTCCTATCACTCTAGCAGTCGACCTTGACGCCTTCATTATTTTAATTCGGATATTTTCTCCACCGGATAAAGTACCTGTAGGCTGACCTATATGCAAATGGCCCAGCATAATCTCAGAGGCAGTTGAACAGATCTTTGAAATGCTCTTATCTGTATCTTCAAAGAAATCTACCGCTTCTTCTAATGTCATTTTCCAGACATCAAATATTGAGGCTCCTTTTATTTTATACTTCTTTAATATCTTATTAAATCCTGTGCCTTCGCACTCTCTACATTCAATTCGAGTACTTTGATGGTAAACATCACCATACTCTATATATCCAGCTCCAGCACAAACTGGACACATTCCATCATTTCCAGTCAAACTAGAAAAGAATCTCTTATCCTTTTTGTGTTTCTTAGCATATAATTCAGAAATCTTGTTGGAAATATCTAGCACTGTAGCTACACATGAATTTTTATTTCCTAACAATGGCTTCTGGTTGATGTATAAATAACTTTCAAAATACTGTGGTAGGTATTCTCTTAACAGTGTAGATTTACCTACTCCTGAATAACCCGTTATAAGATTCATGCAATTATCAGCAAACGAAACCTTAACACCTTTGTATTTATATATCGAACTATTCAGTTCAACCGCTGTTTGTGTGCTAACTTTTGGCGGAGCAATTCTCTTTATTCCATTCTGCTTTTTCAGGAATGATTCTACATCAATCAACTTACCGCCAGCACTTCCACCTTTTTCACCTAAAGCAATAATCTTGTCAGCGACTTTATAGAAGGTATCTCCATGATCAACCAAAACAACTGTATGCTTTTTAGCAAGAGAAACCACATTATCAAAAATAGACTTCTTTTCTGCCCCGGACAAACCAGCAAGTGGTTCATCTAAAACGATCACTAAATCAGAAAGCTGTGTGGTAAACACCTGTACCATTCTCAGTCTCTGCAATTCTCCACCTGACAAAGTCGGAATAGCTCTATGAAAACACAGATGACCCAAATTCAACTCAACCGCTTTATCTATAAATGCTTTCAAATTCTTAATTGTAAATGCAAGTCTATCATCCAATATCTCTTTTGAAATCTTATCAAATACTGTCTTTAGAGAAGCAAAGTCAACAGTCATAAATTCTCCAATTGAAAGCCCCTGAACTTTATACTCATCAAACTGCTTTCCATATTTTTTTCCATGACAACATTCACATTCAAACTCCGAATAGAATGATTTGCCAATGCCACAATTAGGAAGCATCGGTGTTCCTGTGAGAACTCCGTAGAACTTTGATGTTCTTCTAGAAAATGCACTTGTCTTCTTGTATCTAACTGAATACTTCTCTGAACTCTCGCCGTGTAAAAGCAACTTCTTTTCCTTATCAGTTAATTCCCTGAAGGTTTTGTCGCTATCTATTTTGTTATCCGCACAAAAATTTACAATCATTTGTGAAAAAAAATCTTTATATCTATTCCAGCATCTGAACGGTACATTCTTAAGAGGAACGTTGAAATCAACTATCTTGTTATAATCTAACTGACTTACATATCCTAAGCCATGACAATTCTCGCATAAATTACTCTCTTTATTTAATACAAAGAAGTCCTCGGAAAGACCTAGCATTACCGCATAGATCAATCCAATACTTCTGTTTAAGCCAAAATAAGTACCTATTGTTGATCTCATATTATTATTATGATTTGACTGTTTAATCGGAACAGCAGCCACCATATTTGAAAAAGATCTTACTTTATAAGAAGGTTCACTTACATCATCCGCAAACATCGCCATAAACTCATGCTGGCCAATCTGCGCAATGGTATCGTAAGCCAGAGATGACTTTCCACTGCCTGAAGGTCCAATTATTAAATTGACGCCTTTTTTCACAATTTGTACATCAATATTTTTTAGGTTATTTGTTTCTATACCTTCAATAACAATGTTATCACTCATGCAATCACCCTTCCTTTATTATTCTATATAAATCCTTGATTAAGAAATCTAATGTAAGTTTTGAATGAGTACAAAAACGCTCATCTAAATCATGGATTGTGTTACCTTTCTTCAAATGCATAGCATTGACTGGACAACCACCCCCACAGATTCCAAGTGCAGGACAATCCTGACATTCATCTTTGTTAATAGGTGTCAGTTGTGACCATTCAATAAAGTCCTTATGCTTTGTTGCATCAAATTCTGTGTCATCAACATTTGAAACGAAATACTGTTTATTATGCAAACAACCATGACATATTCCAACCTGGCCGCTTGGCGCAATAACAATCTGCCCGCCTCCTGTTGCTGCGCAATCCGAAAAATAAACCTGTGACTTTGAGAACGATTTAAGTTTTCTCATGATACGGTCTTCATAGATACCACGTTTTCTTAGTTCAATGAACTCATCGATAATAAACTGTGATGCCTTCTCATTATATTCCTGCGGAACTACAAAATTCTCATCAGACATCATAATATTAAATCCAAAGGATTTTACTCCATAGTTATCTACTAGCTTTAAAATATCCTTTGTATCTTTAATGGTCTCTTCACTTAACGTAACTGATAACGAAACTTCAACACCTATTCGCTTACACATATCAAGTGTCTTAAGAATTTTATTAAATACATTATTACCAGCAACATCAACTCTCATGCTATTGGCTTCTTCTGTAAAACCATCAACTGAAATAGCAATCGAAACACCCAATTCTTTAAGTTTTAATGCTCTTTCCTCTGTAAGAAGCAAGCCATTGGTAACCATCGACATTTCAAGATTCTTTACACACTTCTCAACATTTCTAAGGTCATTAACCTTCTCAGCAATATAAACCAAAACATCATAATTCACAAGTGGCTCTCCACCATAGAAAATAATTGCTGGCTTATTATCTTCAAAGTCCATTCCCGACAACTTAATCTGTTTAACAAAGAAATCAACTGCTTTATCTGCTGTTTCAACAGACATATTTTCTAACGAAAAATTGCTTCTCTTACATTCATCATTGTTTCCAAGGAAGCAATATTTACATGCAAGGTTACACTGCTCACTTGTTATCATATAACAAACGTTAATAGCTGGTCCAGGAACTCTACTTCTAACGAACTGAAGAACCTTATCATCGTCTTCCTCAGAGTGATTAAGTATCTTAAATTTTACTAATTCATTCACCTCATTTTTAATGTTTTCCGGAGCATCATCATAATCATTGCAAAAAGGACCTGCAAGCCACGCCTGCAAGTCCTCATATGCCTTCTTATTCAAATACACCGGTTTCATTCTAAGTGAATGATATAATGCTACATCATCGCCCAAATCAAATGTATGAGCGTAACGTGAGATTCGTACCATTCTATCTCCTCCATTGTATTTATGTCTCGGCACACGCGGTAGCAATCATGCCACACATTTTCAAATAATCTGTATTATTTTCTGCCATACATGCCTCTGACCAAAGTAATTGTAAAAGCTGTATCACAACTTCATTATGTAACAATTATAGGTTAACCCTATTCCCAATCAAGCTCATCTAAGTCTGGAATGTTACGACATGAGCATCCGCATGTGCATGAATTACATGCTACACAAGCACATCTAGCCATAACTACTGCTTCGTCACAAATAGCACCAAACATTTTTGCGTATTCTGTATTGTTTGCACTCATCTTACATTTCCTCCCAATCTACATCTGCGATAATACCACCTGAACAAGAACAACGACAATTGCACATACAACCTGTACACTGTGAGATGCAAGAAGCAACGCTCTGCATTGTCTTTTCAGTAATATTACCAAGCATTTTACCATAAGAATCTACGTTGTAACTAATCATCGTAATTACCTCCTCGTAAAGTTTGATAAATTTATACTATCACACACTAATCAGCATGTCAACAATTAACCAATTATACGACTTATATCGAACCTACGCAAAAGCACAATATATAGCACTAACTGCTGTTTTATAACGCTATATATTGTGCTTTTTAAGCCATTTATTAAAAAATACATTTTTTTGTAATCATGCTAAAAACCCAGTATTTACAAGGCTTTCTACAGTTTTATAAAATGGGTATAATTCGTATATCATCTATGATAGTTCCAAATCCACTAAAATACAAAATTTATTTCTTTCGTCTTTATTATCGTACTTTTTTTTCATGCTTTTCAACCTTTTTTTCAAAGCAAAATTGCATTATTTCTTTACAATGGTTTTTTACTCTATAATCATACTCTTCCATAAATTCATCATACAAAGACATCTTATATCGGATACTCCTCATCTTTTCCTCTGTATATCCCATACGCTTACAATACGCATTAAATTCTGCCATAATATCATCTGTAGGTTCTGAAAGAAGTTCGGCTCGCTCCTTAATTGAAAGCTTTGTAAAATCAACTGGTCCTAGCTCAATATCCTCCTCAATTGTTTTCCCGTCAATTGGTTCTTCTGGAATCGTAGAAATATCTTCTAAAATTGGTTCCACTTTAGTCACAATATCCGCTTTAATCACTGGCTGTTCCATTATTTCAGTTTCAACTGTATTCTCATAAACAAATTCATTAGAATCATCAACAACCTGCTCCAGCTCTTTTTCCTTCACTTCCAATTCCTTAATCTCTGCAAACTCCTCATAAGTCAGAATTTCTTCCTTAGCCTCTTGAAGAGTCACACTATCGACATCCTTAAATCGAATTGCCTCCAAATAGTCCATATACTCCCATTTCCATCTATGCGTCAGGATTGTAATTCCAGACAAGGTCTCTTCCCATATCAATCCGGCTTTTTCAGCCTTTTCAATGTACAAGGTAACTGCCTGCTTCGTCTCGAACTCTTCTCTTGTCATAATCGGTGCAGTAAGCTCTTCCTCTGAAAATGCAGCATAATCACTGATAAACTGTGTATTCAGATAATCTGTATATTCCCTATTCCAATCAGGGCGATTAAGTTCTGCACTGTAATACTGATGCTGAATATTATTACGTTCAAATGCAAGTTTTCTTTTCCTTGCTAAAATCTCTCTTTGCTTTCGTTCCTCTTCAATCTGCTTTGCCTTTCTGACTTCTTCCTCTTTTGCAGCAGCTTCTGCCTTTGCTCTCTCTTTTTCTTCAGCAATCCTTCGTGCTTCCTGTTCGGCTTTTATTTCTGCTACGGCATGCTCTATACGTTCTATAAGCTCATCTTTTCCATATCCCTCACCAAGCTTATTGCCTCGAATTCCCTTTTTCATATCCGCAGTGGCAAACGTAACCGTTTTATCTGTAACACGGATTTTCCAACCATATATACCTTTTAGAAATTCCACCATCTGTTCAAATGAATCTACTGATGGCAATAGTTTTTCGATGGTATTACGAATCAATTCTTTATTTGATGTGACACCTACTCCATCCGACGCATTTTTATCTATCAGTCGCTTTTCTACCCAATAATTATCCGTATGCTTCTTTGTAAGCAAATCCACCTGACCATATCCTAAAAGGAGACACTGTCTCATTACCCATTTCTTTGCATGATGCATCATCTTCCCTGTACTTTTGTGTTTACAGCCCTGTCAGGATGATTTTCTTTCATATAAGAAATCCACAGATGACCATATTTCCCGATATCATAGGTTGTTATAGCTGAATCCATTCCAGAATGCATAACATCCACATCGATATTCGGATATAAAATACCATCCACTGATCTATAAGTACCGCCCATTGCTTCATATAAAGATAAATCTCTGCTCATTGTCACTACCTCCATTCTGTTATCTTGCTCTGCCCCGGCTACTGTCAGAACCCTGCTTTTTTTCACGCTCCTGCTTCTCATACCATTCTTTCAAAAGCCGTTCAATTAAATCTGTCTTCTGTTTCGGTGTATAGTCCTCCGGAAAATACTTTGCAACAGAATCAGTCCGAAGCTTAATCTGCTCTCTCTGGTTTGGTTTTTCCTGCTCCAGTATGGAAAACATCGCATCCATATCAAGACTTTCCGACTGACTCATTCGCTTCATACGGTTCGCCTGCGACAATGAAGGCGTACATTGTTCGATATCCATAACTTCATAAAGCTCATACTGTTGCTCCTCTGTCAGATAGGAGAGCTCTACTGCTATGGTAAAAGCAATCTTTCCTTCATCTACCATATCGAGCACTTTTGGTATCAGATTGGTGAGGCGGATATAACGCTGTATGGTCATGCGATTTTCTCCCACCTGTTTTGCTAACAATTCGTCTGATCTGACGCTGGAAGAAATCATATCACCTTGCGTAATACACCAATTGCCATCCACATCATAATTCGATTGCAATGCATAAGCCTTCGTAGTCGGATTGTACAACTCCGGTCCATCCTGATCCGAAGTTTCTGTCACAACTTGTGACGAAGTTGACTTTTGCCAGACTTGGGAAGAAGTTAAATCCGTTCTTGCCCCCTGCCTCTTCATCGCCTCCAGCTTCATCTTATAAGCAAATGCTTTCTCGCTGGGTTTTAAATGTTCTCTTTGCAGATTGCTATCCACCATAGCAATCACAGCCTGATTATTATCCAAATCACGAATCACCACAGGCATCACATCAATTCCTGCCCATTTACAAGCAGCCTTTCTTCTATGACCTGCAATCAGTTCATAACCACCACCAGCCTTTGGTCTTGCCAGCGCCGGAACAATCACACCTTCTTTTTCGATACTCTGCATGAGTTCAAACAATGCCATATCGTTTTCTACCTTAAAGGGATGCCCATTAAAATCGTGCAATTCCGATAAAGGAATCATTCTGATATCTGTTTCCACCACAGCTCCATTGTTTTGTTGTGAAAAAGAATACCATTCTTCTTTTTTCTTCATAAAATTAATTACCTCCTAATAATCTTCGTAACGAGAGCTCCAGAACAAGCTCTGTCACTGGCGCATTTTTCTCGTTACTAAACGCAAAAGAGCCGCTTATTTCCAAATACACTTGAAAATAAGCGGCTCAGACCACTTTGTTACTCTTATTTAAATGTTAGTTTTTTGATGAAATTATTAACGATAGATTTTTGTGTTTCCGAACTACACTCTCACAACCACTTGGACATTCACTCCATTAGAAATTGCCTTTTTCTTCTCTTTTCGTTCACTTTGAGAAAACACGATATGCCTCTCAAAGTGCCTAAATTCAAGGAGTTTCAGGTATTTTTCCTTTGGAGCAGTGTTACGCACTCCACATGCTCCGTATGTGGAAACATATCAAACGGAACCATTTTCTTAACCTCATACCCATACTTCATAAGCACCTCAACATCACGCCTCTGGGTTTCGGGATTACATGAAATATAAACAATCCTTTTAGGTTTAATTATACCCAGGGAATCAAGAAATTCTTTGCTACTTCCACTTCTTGGCGGGTCCATAAAGACAACATCTGCTTTGTGTTTTGAGACGTAATCAACCAAAAATTTTCCTGCATCCTCATTAACAAATGAAATATTTTTAATATTATTTATTTCTGCATTAATTTCAGCATCTTTAACAGCCTCACTGTTTAATTCCACACCAATAACTTTACCGGCCTTTTTTGATGCAGCTATACCGATTGTACCAATTCCGCAATATGCATCAATAACGGTATCTTTGCTGGTGATATCAGCCATTTTTATTGCTGTCTTGTACAATTTTTCTGTCTGCTGGGGATTAATCTGATAAAATGATGATGCACTTATTCTAAACCTGCATCCGCATAATACATCTTCAATATAACCTTTTCCGTAAATAACCTTGCTTATTTTACCAAGAATCATACTTGTATTACTACTGTTAATATTCTGGACTATTGTGGTTATTTCCGGATGTTTATCCATTAATACCTTAACAAATGCATTTTTTGACGGAAATGTATTATCTCCGGTTACCAATACCAGCATAATTTCCTTGGTGGAAAATCCTCTTCTCAACAGGATATGTCTCATATAGCCCTTTCCCGTATCCTCATTATATGGCTTGTATTTAAAAGACTTAAAGAGCTGCTTTAAGGTTATGATAATGTCCTTACATACTTTATCTTCGATAAGACACTCTCCTGTATCAACTATTTTATGACTATTTTCCTGATATGAACCTGTGATAATATTGCCATTTTTGTCCTGTCCCACTGCGGCGTGTACCTTATTTCTGTAATAAATCGGACGATACATTCCCACAATATCCTCAACATTACATACGCCTTTAAATAATTTACTTACATAATCCTGTTTGACCTTAAGTTCATTTTCATATTTCATTCCGGAATATACACAACTTCCGCATTTTAAAGAATGACAACAGTTTATTGTTTTGTTCTTTTCATCATAACTACAAGATGGCATGTAACCCTCCATTTCCATTGTTTATACCAAAAAAGCTGCTCAAAAAGAGCAGCTAATCCATATCAATTACATAATCTCACTGTCATCGCCATTACCGACAATCTTAACCTTACCTTCATAAAGCTCTTCTACAGCAATTGAGAGAGGCTTCATATTACTTGCGTTGTCAATCAATGGAGTTCCTATCTGAAGTTTCTTAGCATCTTCCTCAGAAATTTTTCTCTCCTCCGGCTTATCTTTACTGTCCTTATCCTTTGGATTGTTGTTAGCTTCCATACGAGCTTTTTTGATTTTTTCTTCTACAGTTCTTGCATCAATAATTTCTTTAGCTCTCGCAGCAGTAGCCTTAACAATTGAATATCTGCTTTGTACTAAAGGCTGCTCTCCCTCTTCAACCTCGCTGTTTACCACTGCCATTAACTCTGAATATGATGGATGTATCATTATTTTTCTCCTTTCGAATAAGCCTTCAGCTCATCTCTTATGCTATTAATCAATTCAATATTTTTTAACGCTTTTTTCTTTTCAGACAAAACAATGTTATTGATTGTCTCAACACAGTCGTCGACTTTATCATTAATCACAATATAGTCATAACGTTCTATACCTTCCGCTTCTTCATTAGCCCTTGATAATCTCGCCAGTATGGTACTTTCATCCTCTGTACCTCTGCCTCTGAGCCTTTTTTCAAGTTCTGATGCATTTGGAGGCATAATAAATATAAGAACTGCTTCAGGGAATATACTTTTAATATTAAGAGCCCCCTGAATCTCAATCTCTAAGATGACATTATTGCCCTCTTCGAGCTGTTTCTCAACATATGCCTTAGGCGTTCCGTAATAATTATCCACATAAGAGGCATATTCAAGAAGTTCTGAGTTATCTATCATCCGCTGAAATTCTTCCTTGGTTTTAAAGAAGTATTCTCTTCCATCCTCTTCACCGGGTCTCGGCTTACGGGTTGTTGCAGATATAGACAATGCATAATCATTGTGAAGTTCTAACAGTCTCTTAACTACTGTACCTTTACCGGCTCCCGAAAATCCGGAAACCACAAGTAATAAACCTTTATCCTTCATAACTGCTCCATTTTCTGCGCATACAAAGCGCACAAATCATTATACAGAAACTTTTTTAATCCTGCAAGTAGTTATTCAATATTCTGAATCTGTTCTCTTACCTTTTCAATCTCTGTCTTAAGCTCAATTGCCGTATTGGATATATCAATATCATTAGCTTTGGACAATGTAGTATTGGCTTCTCTGTTCATCTCCTGAGCAATAAAATCAAGTTTTCTTCCAATTCCGCCCTCTTCATCAAGACATTTTCTGGCGTGGTCTATATGACTGTGAAGTCTTACCGTTTCCTCGTCAACACAGATTTTATCAGCATATATAACAACCTCTGTTGCAATTCTGCTCTCATCAATTGTTGTGTCTCCAAGAAGCTCTTTCACCTTTGATTCCAGCTTATTTCTGTACTCCTTCATAATTTCAGGACTTCTTGTTTCTACAAATCTAACAAGCTCATCCATATGATCTAGTTTGTTCAATAAATCCTTTTTTAAATTTTCACCCTCAATGATTCTCGTTTCTACCAACTGCTCACAAGCCTTAACAACTGCTTCTTCAATAAACTGCCAGAGTTCTTCTTCGTCCTCTTTAATTTCTTCGGTACTGATAACTTCAGGATATCTTGATAAAGAACCTGCGGTTATATCATTTTTAATATTAAATTGTGAGGCAATTGTATCAAGAATTTCTTTGTATTCTCTGGCAAGTTCCCCATTGTAACGAAGACTTACATTATTTTCCGATGTATCTTCATATGTAATAAAGACATCAACTTTACCTCTTGAAGCATATTTTTTTATAGTTTCTCTTATCTTTGATTCAAAGGCATTCAGTTTTTTTGGCAGTTTAATACCTGTTTCCAAATATCTGTGATTTACTGATTTAATTTCAACTGAAATTTTTCTGTTTCCTCTGACGATTTCACTTCTTCCGAAGCCTGTCATACTCTTAATCATAAGATTCTCCCATCTACGCAACATAAAACGTGCATTTTAATATACGTCTGAATCAGATTTTAACAAACACAATATACTATTCAGACTAGGATATTATATCAAGAATCTGTCTGCCCCACAAGACAACATCCCATATATGTGATAGAATATTTATGGGGTCTGACCCCATAAAATTTCCATTAAATTTTTATAAAATAATTATAAAGAGGTAAGATTATGGCCTTTGACGGATTGACAATTGCAAACCTTGTAAAAGAATTAAACGATACCATTGTTGGAGGAAGATTATATAAAATAGCGGAACCGGAAACTGATGAATTATTAATCACTGTTAAATCTCCAAAGGGACAGTACAGAGTTGTTCTTTCTGCTAATGCATCACTTCCCCTTGCATATATGACAGATGATAATAAGCCGAGTCCCGTAACAGCCCCTAATTTCTGCATGTTTCTGAGAAAGCATATTAATAATGGGCGTATTATATCTGTGACACAGCCGGATTTTGAGCGAATAATAGATATAGAAATCGAACATCTTGATGAGTTAGGCGATTTATGTAAAAAACACCTGATTACTGAATTCATGGGTAAACACAGTAACATAATTCTATGTGATGACAATAACACTATATTAGACAGCATTAAGCATGTGTCCTCTCAGATGAGTTCTGTCAGGGAAGTGCTTCCGGGCAGAAAATATTTTATTCCAAACACATCCGACAAATATAACCCTATGCTTCTGGATTATGAAGTATATTCAGCCAATCTCCTGACAAAGCCGGAAGCTCTGTCAAAAGCAATCTGCCTTACATTTACAGGCATAAGTACCTGTATTGCTGAAGAAATATGTTTCAGGGCGGGAATAGACAGCCGTAAACCAGCAAACTGCCTTGAGAAGCCTGAGGTTGTGAAGCTTTACGACATTTTTGAATCAATCAAAAAAGATATTATTGAGGGAAACTTTTATCCGAATATAGTTTATGATAATGATATTCCTGCTGAGTTTGCCGCAATCAAACTCACCATGTATGATAATCTTACTGAATTGGATAATATAAGCGAAGTTATTCGAAACTACTACCATCAAAAAGAAATCCATACACGTATTCGCCAGAAATCAACGGATATCAGAAAAATTGTAACAACTATTCTTGAACGTTCATACAAAAAACTTGATATTCAGGAAAAGCAGTTAAAAGACACAGAAAAAAAGGACAAATATCGCATATACGGAGAACTTATTAACACCTACGGATACAATATTGAAGATGGTGCTGATAAGTTAACAGCTCTTAATTACTATACCAACGAGGAAATAACCATTCCTTTGGACAACACCTTAACTCCTACAGAAAATGCTAATAAATATTTTGCAAGATATAATAAATTAAAAAGAACATTTGAAGCCGGAACCCGACTGATTAAAGAAATCACTGAAGAAATCCAGTATCTTGAATCAATTGAAAATGCATTGGATATTGCTACTACTGAGGATGATCTTAATAACATTAAGGATGAACTTTCTCACACAGGCTATATTAAAAAATCTACAAAAAAGGGGAATTCAAGACCTCAGAATAATAAACCGCTTCATTTTGTATCCTCTGACGGTTTCCATATCTATGTTGGAAAAAATAATCTGCAAAATGATGAACTCACTTTCAAAACAGCAACTAACAGCGACTGGTGGTTTCATGCCAAGAAAATGCCGGGTTCCCATGTAATTGTTAAATGCGATGGTAAAGAACTCCCGGACCGTACATTTGAAGAAGCAGCTTCCCTTGCTGCCTACTATTCAAAAGGAAGGGACCAGGATAAGGTTGAAATAGACTACGTTCAGAAAAAAGAAGTTAAGAAACCTGCCGGTTCAAAGCCTGGATTTGTGGTATATTATACCAACTATTCCATGATGGCAAGTACTGATATTTCATGGACAACACGCAATGCAGAAATATAATTTAAAATCCAATTAATAATCCTGCACCACAAGGCTTAAAAAATGCACCACAAGGCTCACAAAAAAATAACGGAGAATGCTTTTTCATTAATAAGCACTCTCCGTTTTTTATTATGGTATAGTTATACAAATCCTTATTCTAACACAACTCAAATCATTATATTCATCTTGTTTTATTTCTGATTATCACTGCGCCTACAATAGTAATAACATCAATCAATGCACATAGATAATACCCTGAGGCAACAGAAGTTCCCCTAATCACAACAATAAGTAATATGCTTAACAATGCATTTGCTGCTCCTATGAGAAGTAACTTCCTGGTTGAAATCATATTATTGACTGTCATGTAAATTAGCACAAACACAGAAACCATTGATACGCAATATCTTATCAGATACGCTAAAAATGCATTTTCTGTCATATCGCATAATTCCACGTCAAGGGTAAGTACACCAAATAACCCCGGTGGATTAAAATAATAGATAACACTTGCAACCAGCACAATTAAAGATGGAACCAAAACCGTTATTGCCAACATAATTCTTCTGTCGGATAATTTTTTTATTCTTCCGTGCTTAATTATAACAGCTACACAGGTCACTATCATAAACATAATCATCCAAGACAAGCTGAAAAATCCGTTACTACCGATATAATAATCCTTAATATATGCATAAGTTACAGATATCTTTTCTGAAGCAATCCCAGATCCTAACCCACATAACATATCTCTGAACAATTGAAGAATAATAAAACCTGTCATACCCGGAATCATATAATTAACAGCCCCTATACCGGTGTCATTATTATATGCCTTTATCCGGCATATTTTACTGCTCCTTACCATTAAGAATCCAAGTATGGAAATACCAATTATCAGAATATAAGTTATTGGAAATTTAGGCATAAACTGGGCTGTCTCTATCTGGGATGAAATTACATTTTCCATATAAAATCCATCAATGAACTTATGTACTCCCACAGAGCTTTCATAAACTCTTGCAAAAAGAAGGAATACACCTGTTATCAATGAACTTACATTAGCTGCAATAGCCGCCAATCCTGCTTTATTGATTCTAAAAAGCACTGACACAAATGCTACCCCCATAACAAACACTGTTATGGGAAATATCACTTTATACACAACATTGAGTCCCGTGTAATAATAAAGGTTATAAATGGAAGATGCCCCGGATTCAATGTCATATACATTGTTATTCATATTATTAATTATATTTTGAAATACATTTTCCCCTACAAAAAATATTAAGATAAGAAAATTCAAACCTATTATCCCTGCAAGGCTCATTAATCTAATAAATGTAATCTCGTTTTTCTTCATATTATATTAAAACCTTAGTTTTACTTTAAAGTTCTGATATTACTTCGAAACCTTAATGAAAGACTTCTTTCCCTTCTTTACAACAACACCTTCACCTTCAAATGCTGACGCATCAAATCTTGCAGCAATATCTGTCACCTTATCTCCTGCAACAGAAACGCCACCCTGCTGTACAGCTCTTCTCGCCTCTGACTTTGTTGCCGCAAGTCCTGCTGCAAATACAAGTGAAACAACATCAATACTTCCATCAGTAAATGCATCATCTTCAAGTTTAACTGAAGGCATATTTGCTGCATCTCCACCGGTGAAGATTGCTTTTGCAGTCTCTTCAGCCTTCTTGGCTTCTTCTTCCCCATGAACCATCTTAGTAAGTTCAAATGCGAGAATTTCCTTAGCCTTATTAAGCTGCGAACCTTCCCAGTCGTTCATGGCATCTATTTCTTCCAATGGCAAAAATGTTAACATACGAATACACTTTAATACATCGGCATCATCAACATTTCTCCAATACTGGTAGAATTCATAAGGTGATGTTTTTTCAGGATCAAGCCATACTGCACCACTTACAGTCTTACCCATCTTCTTACCTTCTGAATTAAGAAGAAGTGTAATGGTCATAGCAGATGCATCCTTACCAAGCTTTCTTCTGATAAGTTCCGTACCGCCAAGCATATTACTCCACTGGTCATCTCCGCCAAACTGAAGATTACATCCGTACTTCTGATATAACATATAGAAATCATAGCTCTGCATGATCATATAGTTAAATTCAAGGAATGTTAATCCTCTTTCCATTCTCTGCTTGTAGCATTCGGCTCTAAGCATATTATTAACTGAGAAACAAGCACCTACTTCACGAAGAAGATCAACATAATTAAGCTTCAAAAGCCAGTCTGCATTGTTAACAAATAATGCCTTTCCATCTGAAAAGTCAATAAATTTACTCATCTGCTTCTTGAAACATTCACAGTTATGCTCAATAGTTTCAGGTGTAAGCATTTGTCTCATATCTGTCTTTCCTGATGGATCTCCAATCATACCGGTACCTCCACCGATAAGAGCAATGGGCTTGTTTCCCGCCATCTGAAGTCTCTTCATAAGACAAAGTGCCATAAAATGTCCTACATGAAGGCTATCCGCAGTAGGATCAAATCCAATGTAAAATGTAGCTTTTCCATTATTAATTAAATCCTTAATTACTTCCTCATCTGTTACCTGAGCTATAAGACCTCTGGCAACTAACTCATCATAAATTGTCATTTTTTAATCTCCTTTCAAACTTTTTAATATTTAGGCGTTTGCGAAACTCTGTGATTTAATACTGTACGTTGTGCAATTATACTATGTTACCGCTAGGCACGCTCTCGCTGCTTGCTGCTCACAGCGGTGCATAAACGGCTAAAATACAGCCGCTAAGCACCGGTGGCAGCAAAACACCTAGCTTGCAACATAGTATAATTGCACAACTGTTCAGCACCGAAAAGGTGTTTCGCAAACGCCTAATTTTATATTCAAAACTTTTTAAGTTCTGTTTTCCATAAAAAAAGCCCCCGTCCCATTAAAGGACGAGAGCATATACTCCGTGTTACCACCTTCATTCACAATCAACTCACATTGACTGTCTTATCAGGTTACCAATAAAATGTACTGATAACCCATGTGCTGTAACGTGCACTCACGTCTCCCCTACTAAGCTTGACGCTTTTCAGTTTGCTGCTCCTGAATGTATTCAAACTAAACTTTCACTGCGCCTCTCATCTTCCGGCTGCTTTCTGTAGTTTCCATCTAATTCTACTTATTTCTATCATAGCTTTAAAATATTAAATTAAACATTTGCATATCATAATTTCAAATGTCTCCGCTAAATTATATCATATTTTTCTTCTTCTGCAAGCCTTATTAATAATCCATGCAGCAAAAAGTCCTATGATACAACCTGCGCTGTCTATCAGTACATCTGTAAATCTACCGGATCTTCCGGATATAAATAACTGATGTATCTCATCAGTACATGCAAATATAAACGCAAATCCAAAAGCAATAAAAACTGTTAGTCTACACTTAAGTCCATCTGTAAGAAGAGCAACATATACCAATACAGCAAATACTGCGTATTCAGTCATATGGGCCGCCTTACGTATTGGAAGCTGCAGATTTTCAATCATTATTTCCTTATTGTCATCATTATAGTCCACAATCCCTGCTTTATCACATATTGTAAGAACAATATCTGCCGCTTTATAACTTAATCCCTGGGATTCATCGCCATTTTGTCCAGAAAATCCAAATATAACACAAGCCATGAAAATAACAGGAACCCAAATAATTACCTTTATTGCTTTAGAAAAATATTTACTCATAATACTAGATTGTAACAACTCTCATAGTATTAGTAAGACCTCTCTTTGCAGAAGGATCTGATGTTGTTGCAATACCTGCAGATACAATTACTGTATCTCCTTCTTCAATAAAACCTGCATTCTCTGTAACTACAAGAGCATGCTCAATAATCTTATCTGTAGAAGTCTCAGGAGCTGTCTTTAAAGGTCTTACTCCCCAGTATATCTGCATCTTTCTAAGAACACTATCATATGGTGAGCATCCGATAATTTCTGCATTTGGCTTTAACTTTGATGTAAGTCTTGCAGTAAATCCCGAAATAGTAGGACAAACAATTGCCTTAGCATTAAGGTTATCTGCTGTCTGAACAGTTGCATTACATACAGCACTTGAAATACTTCTCTTAGAATGAACGTTAGAAATATCTGTAGATCTGCCATGTAAATCCTGCTCTGTTCTCTCTGCAATCTTAACCATCATCTTTAATGCTTCAAGTGGATACTTACCGTTAGCTGTCTCTCCTGAAAGCATTACAACGTCTGTTCCATCATAAATAGCATTAGCAACGTCTGTAACCTCAGCTCTTGTTGGACGAGGATTTCTTATCATTGAATCAAGCATCTGTGTTGCTGTAATAACCGGTTTATATGCGGCATTACACTTCTTTATAATCTGTTTCTGATAATGAGGAACATCTTCCGCCGGAATTTCAACACCCATATCACCTCTGGCAACCATAATTCCGTCAGCAACCTTTATAATTTCGTCAATATTCTCTATACCTTCCGCATTTTCAATCTTTGCAATAACAGGAATGTCTGCTCCGTGTTCCCACATAAGCTGCTTAATTTCCTGAATACATGCTGCATTTCTTACAAATGAAGCTGCAATAAAGTCAAATCCCTGCTCAATACCAAAAATAATATCTTCTTTATCCTTCTCTGTTATACCAGGAAGATGGATGCTAACATTAGGTACATTAACGCCCTTCTTCTGACCAAGCTCACCACCATTAATGACTGTACACTCAATATCTGTACCATTAACAACATCTTCTACTCTCAGTTCAATAAGACCGTCATCTATAAGAATTGTATTTCCCTTACTTACATCTTCCGGAAGTCCGGCGTATGTAATCATACCCATTTTATCTGTACCCATAACTTCTCTTGTTGTAAGTACAAACTTCTGACCCTCAACAAGTGTTACCTTCTTATCGCCTTCAATGGCACCTGTTCTGATTTCAGGTCCCTTAGTATCAAGCAATGTTGCAATAGGAATATTAAGCTCTTCACGTACGCTCTTAACTAATGCAAAACGTCCTGCTTGTTCCTCATGATCGCCATGGGAAAAGTTAAATCTTGCAATATCCATACCGGCTATAGCAAGTTTTTTAATAAGCTCTCTGTCATTAGTGTTAGGTCCCATTGTACATATAACCTTAGTCTTTTTCATCATAACCTCCGAAAATCAATTCTCCATTTTTTCCATAACAAAGCAAAATTATATACGATAATGCTTCATATATCAATTCAAATTTATATTATCATATATATTTTCAAAAAGAAATTAAGATATTTATTTAACAAACAGTAAAATTTACAAGTTCCGCTTGATTACTGCTTACCCACATGAATATGTGTGTACAGGTGTTCATTACAGTACTCGTAACTTCCTTCGCACTTAGAACAGAATCTGAACACAAGATTTTCGTCATCAAGCTCAGTTCTTCCGCAAACAGCACATTTATGTTTTGCTCTACCCGGATTAATTCTTGAATATGGCTGATTAGCTGTATTCCAGTCTGTCTTTTCGCTGTTGGCATTATAAAATGTTTCATTAAAGGATGGTCTTTTTACATTCTCACGATTCTGCTGTGCTTTCTTAGCCGTTTTCATTGCCTTATTGAAATTCCTCTGGGCACTGTTTTTTGTTCTTCCTTTTTTGAATATTATCATGAACACAATAAAATTAAGCATAGACACAAGGGCTGCAATAGCATTTGCATAACATCCCATTCCACTTGGAGATAAAAGTCCTGCACTGTACAGACTTCCCCATATTGTCCATGCAGCATTCATGCCGGAAACAGCAAGTGTAGGAACCGCAAAACCACATATAATTGTAATAGCAAAAATTATTGCATCAAGAATAGCCATCCATTTAATTTTTATTGGAATAACAAAGAATAAAAGCACCTGCATATCCGGCTGTTCTATTGCAAATGCCATAAACAATGCCAGATTAATGTAGTGAGTACTCATATTAAAACTAATTCCAAATAAAAGATATATGATAAAAGCAGCAATTATATTCAACAATACTCCGGTAAAGAAATACACATTAAATTTAAAAGCTCCCCATATATTTTCCAGTATCTGTCCAATCATATAGTAGAAATAGAGAGAAAAGAACACAAAAATTATACTGTTTGAAGGGGGTTGAATTATAAATGTAACAAGTCTCCATACCTGACCTTTCATAATCATGACAAAATCCAATGACAGATATGCGTCATACACACCATTTGCAAAAAGCTCAATCACAAATCCCACTGCATAAAGAATAATAATATACAACATAAGATTATTTATTGCATATTTTGAATATTTACGTTCCAGTTTATTGAACCACTCCATATTAAATTCCTTTCAAGTACGCATTAAGCGCTAAGTTAATACATAAGAGTATAAAAACAATACAGCCCTTTGTCAATTAAGTTCCTTCTGTATACTTATTAATTTTATGTAAATTTTTCTAAAAATAAACCACCACATTTTGGAATAATTTAAGAAAAATTTCCAGATTTAGTACAATATGTAATGTTGAATTTTTGTACCATTTCCTATATAATATGTCAGATTGTACAAAATATGACATTTTTCACCTTAATTTGACATTTTTGTGCTTTTAGACACGAGAAACAAGGCTTTTGCCTAATTATCACAAATCACAATATATAAGGAGGACGGCTTTTGCCGTAAATGCTATGAACAAATATAAATTGGGTATAGATATAGGTTCAACTACAGTAAAAATTGCCATTCTGAATGATGATAATTCTATTTTATTCTCTGATTATGAAAGACATTTTGCCAATATTCAGGAGACATTACAGTCACTGCTTGAAAAAGCCGTTCATAAACTTGGGGAATTTGAAGTTTATCCTGTTATTACAGGCTCCGGTGGTCTTACATTGGCCAAGCACCTTGAAGTCCCTTTTACTCAGGAGGTTGTCTCTGTATCCACAGCTCTTCAGGATTATGCTCCCCAGTGTGATGTTGCTATTGAATTAGGTGGTGAAGACGCAAAAATCATATATTTTACCAATGGTATTGACCAGCGCATGAACGGTATCTGCGCCGGAGGTACCGGTTCTTTTATTGACCAGATGGCTACTCTTTTACAGACTGATGCAACCGGTCTTAATGAGTATGCAAAAAATTATAAATCTATATACCCTATTGCTGCACGTTGCGGTGTATTTGCCAAGACAGATATACAGCCTCTTATTAATGAAGGCGCAACTAAAGAAGATCTTTCAGCATCAATATTTCAGGCTGTTGTTAACCAGACAATTTCTGGTCTTGCCTGCGGTAAGCCAATAAGAGGTAATGTAGCATTCCTTGGTGGTCCTTTACATTTCCTCTCTGAATTAAGAGCCGCCTTTATACGTACCTTAAGCCTTGGTCCTGACCAGATTATTGCACCGGATCATTCACATCTTTTCGCAGCAGTTGGTTCTGCCATGAATTATAAGGAAGATGTGTGTATCCCTGTTATCGGAATAATAGAAAAACTCTCAGGCAAGATTAAACTTGAATTTGAAGTAGAACGTATGGAACCTCTTTTTGAAAATCAGCTTGCATACGATGCCTTTAACAAAAGACATGGCTCACATCATGTAGAGACCGGCGATCTTTCCACGTATAAAGGTAACTGTTATCTTGGAATTGATGCAGGTTCAACAACAACTAAGGTTGCCCTTGTTGGAGAGGACGGAAAGCTTTTGTATTCATTTTATTCAAGCAACAATGGTTCTCCTCTTGCTACAACAATCAAATCAATCAAGGAAATTTATTCTTTGCTTCCTCCTGATGCAAAGATTGTTCAGTCATGCTCAACAGGTTACGGAGAAGCTTTAATTAAGTCGGCTCTTATGCTGGATGAGGGTGAAGTAGAAACTGTATCCCACTTCTATGCTGCTGCATTCTTTGACCCTGAAGTTGACTGTATAATTGATATCGGCGGTCAGGACATGAAGTGCATAAAGATTAAGAATCAGACCGTAGACTCAGTTCAGCTTAATGAAGCCTGTTCTTCCGGATGCGGTTCATTTATAGAAACCTTTGCAAAATCCCTCAACCTTTCGGTACAGGACTTTGCAAAAGCAGCCTTATTTGCTGAACACCCAATTGACTTAGGTACACGTTGTACGGTTTTCATGAATTCAAAGGTTAAACAGGCCCAGAAAGAAGGCGCTGAGGTTGCTGATATTTCTGCGGGTCTTGCGTATTCTGTTATCAAAAATGCATTATATAAAGTTATAAAAATTGCAGACCCATCTGATCTGGGTAAACATATCGTTGTACAAGGTGGAACATTCTACAATGATGCTGTACTCAGAAGTTTTGAAAAAATCACAGGTGTTAATGCAATAAGACCTGACATTGCAGGTATTATGGGTGCTTTTGGTGCTGCCTTGATTGCCAGGGAAAGATATGACGGAATCTCTGAATCAAGTATGCTTAGTATTGATAAGATTAATTCTCTTACATACGAGACAACTCTAACAAGATGTAAAGGATGTACAAATAACTGTCACCTTACAATTAACAAGTTCTCAGGCGGAAGACAGTTTATTACAGGAAACCGTTGTGAGCGTGGTCTTGGAAAAGAAAAGAATAAAGAACAGGTTCCTAACCTTTTCGAATATAAGCTTCACAGATTATTCGACTATGAACCGTTATCTGCGGATAAGGCTACAAGGGGAATTGTTGGTATTCCTAGAGTACTTAATATGTATGAGAACTATCCTTTCTGGTACACATTTTTCACAAAATTAGGATACCAGGTTGTTCTCTCACCACAATCAACAAGAAAGATTTATGAACTCGGTATTGAATCAATTCCTTCTGAATCAGAGTGCTATCCGGCTAAACTTGCCCACGGACATATCAGCTGGCTTATTAAACAGGGAGTGAAATTTATTTTCTATCCTTGTGTTCCTTATGAACATAAAGAAATTGATAAGACTAACAACCACTACAACTGTCCTATTGTTACTTCTTATGCAGAAAACATTAAGAATAACGTGGAAGAATTAAAGACCAATAATATAGACTTTAGAAATCCTTTCTTGTCCTTTGAAAGCCAGGATATTCTCTCAAAACGTCTGTGTGAAGAATTTTCAGACATACCTTCATCAGATGTTAAATCAGCAGTTGCTGATGCCTGGGCTGAACTTATGCAATCCCGCGAGGATATGCATAAGAAGGGTGAGGAAGTCATCCAATACCTTAATAATACAGGAAAACGAGGCATTGTTCTTGCAGGAAGACCTTATCATGTAGATCCGGAGATTAATCACGGAATTCCTGAATTAATTACTTCTTACGGAATTGCTGTTCTTACAGAAGACAGTGTTGCACACCTTGGAAATGTTGAACGTCCTCTTATTGTTATGGATCAGTGGATGTACCATTCAAGACTTTATGCTGCTGCTAGCTATGTTAAAACTGTTGATAACCTTGATCTCATCCAGCTTAATTCTTTCGGATGCGGTCTTGATGCTGTTACAACTGATGCAGTAAATGACATTTTAACAAAGTCAGGTAAAATATATACTGTCTTAAAAATTGATGAGGTTAACAATCTGGGTGCTGCCAGAATCAGGGTAAGATCCCTTATTGCAGCTTTAAAGGTAAGAGACAAGAAAAAATACAAACGTGAAATAAAGTCATCAGCCTACCAGAGAGTTGAATTTACTCCGGAGATGAGAAAGAATTACACTATTCTTTGTCCTCAGATGTCTCCGATACATTTTGACCTTCTTGAACCTGCACTCAATTCGTGTGGTTATAACTTTGAGGTTCTGGCAAATGATAATAAATCTTCAGTAGATGTAGGTCTTAAATATGTTAATAACGATGCCTGCTACCCTTCTCTTATGGTAGTCGGACAGATAATGAATGCAGTACTTTCAGGTAAATATGACCTGCACAAAACAGCTATTATCATTACTCAGACAGGTGGCGGATGCCGTGCATCAAATTATATCGGCTTCATAAGAAGAGCCCTTGAAAAAGCAGGTCTTGAATATATCCCTGTTATTTCTTTAAGTGCTCAGGGTCTTGAAAGCAACTCCGGTTTCACTTATAACCTTCCGATGTTGAAGAAGGCAATGATGGCTGTTGAATATGGTGACATATTTATGAATGTAGTATATAGAACACGACCTTATGAAAAGGTTCCAGGTTCTGTTAATGCTCTTCATGAAAAATGGAAGAAAATCTGTATTGAACAAATAACCGGAAAGAAAGTCCGTATGAAGGACTTTAATAGAAATATTAGAGCTATTGTTAAGGACTTTGACGAAATTGAACTTTTAGACATAAAGAAACCAAGAGTTGGTGTAGTTGGTGAGATACTTGTTAAATTCCTTCCGGCTGCCAACAACTATCTTGTAGATTTACTTGAAGCAGAAGGTGCTGAGGCCGTTGTTCCTGATCTTTTAGGTTTCTTACTGTACTGTTCAGAAAATGTAAACTTCAAGCACTCTTATCTGGGGGCTTCCAAAAAATCCCAGATTATTGGAAATACTATTATCAAGGCACTTGAATGGTTCAGAAAATCCGGTAACAAAGCATTAGCTCAGAGTAAGCGTTTTGATGCACCATCATCAATTAAAGAAACAGCAAAACTTGCTAAAGACCTCGTTTCACTTGGTAATCAGACCGGTGAAGGATGGCTCCTCACAGGTGAAATGATAGAGCTTATACATAATGGTGCTCCTAATATTGTATGTTGTCAGCCATTTGCATGTTTGCCTAATCATATTGTAGGTAAGGGAGTAATTAAAGAATTAAGAGCAGCATTCCCTGAATCTAACATTATAGCTGTAGATTATGATCCGGGTGCTTCTGAAGTTAACCAGCTTAACAGAATTAAACTTATGCTTGCTACTGCTAACAAGAATTTACAGGAAAATACTTAATATTTCGTTGATATTGGGTAAGATAAAGTATATAATTAGAACATAGTTATGTATTGGAGGTCGTGTTATGAATTTCTTACTGTTTTTAGGTCCAATAATTGGAGTTGTGGTTTCTATAATTGCTGTTGTTGTATTAATCTCTGTTATCGCTGCTGTTGCAGGTACTGAAGAGGACAATGACGGTGAAGATTAATCATATAGTAAAACTTATCATGATACGTAAATAATCTATGAACAATAAAAAAGGATTTACCGGAAATTATCTAATTTTTCCGATAAATCCTTTTTTATTACTTAATTACTGACCATAAAACAAAATGTAAAATTCCAAATTAAAGCAAAGACTTATAAAGCTCTTTTATTTCTGCAACACTTGTTTCTCTTGGATTACCAGGACGACATGCATCTGCATAAGCTGACTCTGATAAGAAATCAAGGTCTTCTTCCTTAACAATCTCTTTAAGGTCTGCTGGTATTCCAACATCCATTGATAACTGCTTAACTGCGTCTATCGCTGCTTTTCTTGCATCATCAAGAGACATTTCATCTACGCCTTTAACACCCATAGCCTTTGCAATATCTCTGTACTTCTCACCTGTTGCAGGTGCATTATATTCCATTACTGTAGGCAAAATAATTGCATTTGCAATACCATGAGGAGTATCATATAAAGCTCCTAAAGGATGAGCCATAGAATGTACAATACCAAGGCCTACATTAGAGAATCCCATTCCTGCTATGTACTGGCCAAGAGCCATTCCTTCTCTTCCTTCAGGCGTGTTATTAACTGCACCACGAAGATTCTTGGCAATAACCTCAATAGCTTTAAGATGGAGCATATCTGACAACTCCCATGCTCCTGCTGTAATATATCCTTCAATAGCATGTGTAAGAGCATCCATACCTGTAGCAGCTGTAAGTCCCTTAGGCATTGATGACATCATATCAGGATCAACTACAGCAACCACCGGAATATCATGAACATCCACGCATACCATTTTTCTGTTCTTTTCTGCATCTGTGATTACATAATTAATTGTAACCTCTGCAGCAGTACCTGCTGTTGTTGGAACTGCAATAATAGGAACTGCTTTCTTCTTAGTTGGTGCAACGCCCTCTAATGAACGAATATCAGCAAACTCAGGATTCTCAATAACGATACCAATTGCCTTTGCTGTATCCATTGATGAACCTCCACCAATTGCTATAATGCAATCAGCTCCGCTCTTCTTAAAGCTCTCCACACCTGTCTGAACATTTTCGATTGTTGGATTAGGCTTTATATTGCTGTAAATTTCATAATCAATACCCGCTCCATCCAATACATCTGTAACCTTCTTTGTTACGTTAAACTTAATCAAATCAGGATCCGAACATACAAATGCCTTTTTAAATCCTCTCCCCTTGACTTCGTTAGCAATTTCCTTAATTGCACCTGCTCCATGATAACTTGTTTCATTAAGCACAAATCTGTTTGCCATAACTTAAAATCCTCCTTTATTAAATTGTATACGTATAAATTTATATTAATTATAGCACTATACAATATTAAATTAAAGTAAATTAATTCATTTTTCATATTTTTCGTTACAGTTCATACACCAGCCGGATTGTTAGCATGAAGGCTCCGCCTTTTTACACAATATCTCCGCATTCTATCTTTATAGCTTTTTTTAGATTTTCAAATGTAGTTTCTATCTGATATCCAATTTTACCCGCGCTGAAAAATATATTTCCTTCGCAGTCATTTACACTCTCATCAATTACAGTCCTGAAAAACTTCTTCATTCCTATTGGTGAACAGCCACCGTGTATATATCCTGTGAGGGGTAACAATTCTTTTGATTTAATCATTTCAATACTTTTCTCTCCCACACATTTTGCTGCTTTCTTCAGATTCAGCTCCTTTGCTACCGGTACCATAAAAACATAATGATTATTGCTCTTCCCGATGGTTACAAGGGTTTTAAATGCATTATCAGGATTTTGTCCCAATACTTTAGCCACATCAGTGCCACTTACCGCACCTGAATCAATATATTCGTGCAATTTATAATCTATCTTCTTTTGTTCCAACACACGACACACATTTGTCTTCTCCACATTCATCATTCCATCTCCTGTCAAAACTGAATTATAAATAAGTATATCAAACTGATTAATATATAAAAGCAGTTTAATTATATCACTAATTTCTGCTTTGGTACTGTACTAATTATTCTAATTAATTATGTTATTTGTATAACAATTATTGCTATATTCCTTGAATTATTGTAAAATAAAGGAAAATATGTGCGTAAAATACAAATTTAATACAAAAATTAATGCACTACGAAAGGAGCGTAAATTAATGAGTGCAGAAACTACTACTAACCCAAATGAAGAACAAATGACAAAAAAGACTAAAGACAAAAGTAAAAAAGTAAGTTTTTTAAATTCAATTAAAACTAAAATTTATTTTGCAGTGATTGCAGGAATACTTCTTACTGCTGTTGTTGTAATTGCAATCTCCACATCCAGTTCCAGAAATAACATAAAGAATGTCATTAAAAATTATATGATTGACATGACAACTGTGTATGGAGAAAATGTTGAATATGCTGTAAATACCAACAAAAATACCAATGCTTCCACTATTGGCGAAGAAATTGAAAAAGCCTGTCTTGAAGGTATTGACTCCAGTTATATGTATGTTGTTGATAATACAGGAACAATGCTGTGGCACCCTACCGCAGACAAAATAGGAAAATCTGTTGAAAATGCGGCTGTTAAACAACTTGTTGCGGAACTTTCAGCAGGTAAAAAACTTGATTCAGGATTTGTAGAATATGATTTTAAAGGTGCAATAAAATATGCATCTTACTATATATCTTCTGACCAGAAATTAATAATAATAATGACCGCTGATGAAAAAGAAATTTTCCATCCTATAAACAGAATGATGTCAGTATCAATAGCAATAGGAATAATAGCTATAATCATTGGAGGATTTGCTGCTATTGTGATTGCTGAAATGATTGCAAGACCTATAAATTTATTAACCGGAAACGTGGAAGAAATCTCATCTTTAAACTTAAGAGAAAGTGCATACGAAGAAAAGCTTTGCAAACGTAAAGATGAAATCGGCAAAATGTCCCGTGGAATAAAAGATATGCGTTTATCCCTGCATAAAATCGTTTCCACCATGAAAGATCTGAGTGTCACTTTGCTTACGGCATCAAATGACCTTGATGATAATTTATCCAGCACTAACCGTTCTGTGGAACAGATTGAACTTGCTGTAAATGATATTGCTCAGGGAGCCAGTTCACAGGCTGAAGATACTCAGACCGCAACCGAAAATGTCGTTTCAATTGGATCTATGATTTCCGACGCAGGTTCAAGAAGTGAATCCTTGAAGAATAATATGGACAATCTGAAATCTTCCAATTCATCAATTATTAAGTCCCTTGAAGAGCTTGATAAAATTAACGAAGACAGTAAGACATCTATTGACACTATTGCCAAGCAGACTAACACAACCAATAAATCAGCGTTACGTATCAGAGAAGTTACAGAAATCATTTCTTCCATTTCAGAAGAAACTAATCTCCTCTCTCTCAACGCTTCAATTGAAGCTGCAAGAGCCGGAGAATCAGGACGAGGTTTTGCTGTTGTAGCTTCACAGATTCAAAAGCTTGCAGAACAGTCAAGCGAATCTGCTAAACAAATAGAACAGATTTCCAACCTTCTTATAAGTGATTCAGAAGAGGCCGTTAAAACAATGAATGAAGTTAAAGAAATCATCTATAAGCAAAGCTCTTATGTTGAAAAATTAACTTCAATTTTCGATACATTTAATTCAGAACTTAATGATGCTTTCGGACAGATTGAAAATATTAACGGAAGTGTTCAGGATATGGACGATGCAAGAGTAAGTGTTGTGGATGTAGTACAGAATCTTACTGCCATTGCACAGGAAAATGCAGCCAGCACAGAAGAGACCAGCGCATCAATGAGTGAAGTTCGTAATATAGTAAACGAAATTGCTGAAAATGTAACTAAACTTAATAATATAGCCAATACACTTGAAGAAGAAATGAGTACTTTCCAATTGTAATCATATAGCAACTCTGCAATATATTATTCCACAATATACAAAATAATATATAAAATAAAGAAACTTGCACCACTGATACATCATCAATGTGGGTGCAAGTTTTTTTGTTAAATAAAATAATAAATTCAATAATTCTAGATATTCTCAATCTGCCAATCAATAGGTTCAACGCCGTTAGCCCTAAGAAATTCATTACATTTGCTAAAATGTTTACATCCAAAGAATCCTCTGTATGCCGATAATGGACTTGGATGTGGAGCTTTTAATATAAGGTGTTTGGAATTTGTCAGCATAGGAATCTTCCTTTGTGCCGGTGAACCCCAAAGCATATAGACAATAGGCCTGTCCTGACTGTTAACAGCATTAATAACAGCATCTGTAAAATATTCCCATCCCATTCCCTGATGTGAATTTGCATTGTGAGCTCTTACTGTCAATACGGTGTTAAGAAGAAGCACACCCTGATCCGCCCATTTTTTCAAATAACCATTATTAGGATAATAACATCCTATATCATCCTGCAATTCCTTATAAATGTTCTGTAATGACTTAGGAATAGGATTTCCGGGTAAAACTGAAAAACTCAACCCATGGGCCTGATTAACCTCATGATAAGGATCCTGTCCTAAAATCAAAACCTTAACATCCTTTAAAGGTGTAAAATGAAATGCATTAAATATATCATCTGCCGGTGGATATACAACAGTTTTACTATATTCATCTTTTACAAATGTATATAGTTTTTTGTAATAATCCTTGCTGAATTCACCTTGTAGCGCATCTTTCCAATCATTAGTTATCATTGACATATCTAATACTCCCTTTGGTAATTAACATAAATCAAATCATTCTCATAGGTACATTTTTCTTAGCAAGATACTTCTTAAGTTCCATAATTTCCATTTCTTTATAATGAAACAGTGAAGCGGCCAAAGCTGCATCTGCTTTACCTTTGGTAAATGCATCATAAAAATGCTCCATATTTCCGGCACCTCCGGAAGCAATTACAGGTATTGATACATTTGAAGCAATCATGTTTGTAAGTTCAATATCATATCCTGCCTTTGTCCCATCACAATCCATACTGGTCAGTAGAATTTCTCCTGCTCCTAATTTTTCAGCTTTAACGGCCCATTCTACAGCATCCATGTGCATATCAACTCTACCACCGTTCTTGTAAATGCTCCAATGTCCGTCATCCTGTCTCTTTGCGTCTATAGCAACAACTACACACTGACTTCCAAACTTGTCCGCAGCCTCTGAAATAAGATTAGGGTTCATTATAGCTGCAGAGTTAATTGAAATCTTATCTGCCCCTTCTCTTAAAAGCACTTTAAAATCTTCAACACTACGAATTCCGCCTCCAACAGTAAATGGAATAAACACTTTCTCAGCCACTCTTCTTACAAGATCCACTGTGGTATTTCTACCATCACTGGATGCAGTTATATCGAGAAATACCAATTCATCTGCACCTGATTTATCGTACATGGATGCAACCTCAACCGGGTCTCCTGCATCTCTTAAATCTACAAAATTTGTTCCTTTTACTACTCTGCCGTCCTTGCAGTCAAGGCAAGGTATAATTCTTTTTGTAAACATATCTACTCCAATCTATAGTTCTGCAAAATTCTTAAGTATCTTTAATCCCACATCGCTGCTCTTCTCCGGATGGAACTGGCAGGCAAATATATTGCCACTTTCAACGGAAGCATGAATATGTGTGGAATATTCAGTAGACGCTGCCACAATAGATTCATCAGAAGCTTTTAAATAATAGGAATGAACAAAATATACATAAGGATTAGGTGCAATACCTTTGAAAAGCTTTGCACCATCCTTAATATTCAGGGAATTCCATCCCATATGAGGAATCTTTAAGCCTTCCTGCGGTGGAATCTTTAATATTTTTCCAGGTAATATATCCAATCCTTCTGCTCCGGGAGTTTCGTCGCTTTCTTTAAATAACAGCTGTAATCCCAGGCAAATGCCTAAAAATGGTTTGCCTTGTTTTGCGACATTTTTAATAGTGTCAACTAAACCAAAATGATCAAGATTATTCATTGCATCTCCAAAGGAACCCACTCCCGGCAGGATAACTTTATCTGCCTGTAAAATTTCACCTGAATCCCTTGAAACAACAACTTCCTCTCCCAACGAAATCAATGCCTTTTCAACACTTTTTAGATTTCCTGCATCATAATCAATAACTGCTATCATTTAACTGCCTCTCCATATGCTTGTATTTTATAATAATAATTTGTAAAGTCTTTATCTGACAAATCTCTAAGACTGATTGCTTCCGTTTCAGATATTTTAAATGTATCTCTCAACGCAAGAATAATCATATTATACATATCTGTCATTTTATCTTCAACACCTAATTCTTCAGCCTCTGATTTATATGTATAATATCGGTCAACCCCTTTAATCAATGCATCCAAGGCTTCTGTGTTCATATTAAGTTTAATATAATTACTATATGACTCATACTGTCTTTGAACATACATAATTACTCTGGTCTGTCTGTATAAGGTCTTATCATTTCCATTAAGCTTTAATCCGTCAAGCTTACTATACGCCTTACTGTAATCTCCATTCTCATAATACCCTTTAGCAACAGAGACTTTATTATTGTAATTTACACTTATATTGGAAATCTGTATTAGCACGATTATTCCGGCTATAAAAAGAATAAATAAAACTATAGACATAGGTTTTATCTTTAATATATCTCCCGGTTTCGGCGGTTCTTTCGGTTTCTTCTCTTTTTTAGGCTTTGGAGCTTTCTTTGGTTTTTCTTTCTTTGGCTTACTTTCTTTCTCTTTTTTAGCCTGTTCTTTCTTTTCTATAGCTGCAGCTTTTTTTGCCTCTTTATTTTTTTTCTTTTCTTCTGCCTCTAATTCTTCTGCTTCCTGCTCTGCAATATCTTCTGCAGCCTGTTTTTCCTTAAATACTTGTAATCTGTACTTTAATCTGGCAAAGAAACCTTTCTTAGGAGCTCTGGCATCATCTAACGAATCTTTTCCCTGAAATGTATCTTCAATCAGTTGCTCATTTTCATCTTTTTCCTTAACATTGCCTGCATCGTTGTCTGATGATTCCATGCCCGTTTTTTGTGATTTTTTATTTTTATCTTTATCTTTTTTCTTTTTCTTCTTGCCTTCTTCGGTTTCAGAATTTTCTTCATCATCCAGACTCTCGAAGAATATATCTTTGATGATTGAGAAAATACCTTTTTTCTTTTTTGTAGGGATCCCTTCTTTTTCCTGCATTGACAACCCCAATGCTTCCGCTGATGAAACATCACTATCCTGATCTTTCATAGATGTATCATGAACTTCATTATCACTGTTTAAGTCTGATTTTTCATCAACATTTGATTCAGTTCCAAACAACTCATCAATTGAAACACTATCGGATGTTACATCTTCGATGATACCATCGAGATCCATATTAACAAGACGCTCAATTTCACTCTCTGATAATTCTGAATCATCTCCTGTATCTTCCGGAGTAATCACCGCTTGCGATGCTTCAGAAACATCTGTATTATCCAGCATCTCATTCAAGGCCTGATCAGCAGCCTCATCTTTAGCCATCTTCTCCGCTATAGATTCGTCATTTAATTTCTGTTCAGCCTCCATTGCCATTCTTGCAATATCATCCGGATTACCTGATAATTCTTCTTTTGGCAATTCATCATTAATATTCTTATCAACCTCGGCTTGATTTTGATCCTCGGAAAATAAATGATAATCTTCAGGATCATGGTCAGGAACATTCATAATCTCCTCGAGTAAGGAATCTATATTCTTCCCTGAAAAGGAAGAAACATCATCAGAAGATATTCCCTCTCCGTCCTCAAACAGTTCAGCAAAAGAGTCATTATTGTCATTAGACTTTTCCACTGCTTCCTTTACCTGATTTGTTATAAGCTGTTCCTCAGGATCTATGTCATTATTTGTATTCTTTCCATCATCAGACATGGATTTTAATAAATTATCGAGATAATCTTCTTCATTAGCCAAGGTTACCACCACCAATCATGTAATATAGAAAAATATTACCATAAATACACTGTTTTAACAACATTTCACAAGTTCTTTTAAAGTTGTAAATCCATTTTTCTCAATAGTTACGGCCCTTTCATTCAATTCCTTTGGGATCTGATAAAATGTAGAATGAGAACGATACATTTTTGCACTATTATTAATCATAGTAATCCTTTCAAAAGGCCATCTGATAATATTCGGATTATTAAAACCTTCACCCAATTCAACAAGAAGTAACTTTTTACCCATAGTTGCAGATAACCATTTATTGTAAAGATCCCATTGTTTGCTTTCGTTTTCGTTACTTTCTGCCAGATATGGATATGTAATACGCTTTTTATTTATTTCTAAATCACAAAGAATATTATCCTTACCTGATGACACAATAAAATAATTCTTATGCTCTATTTTCTTTGATAAATCGTTTATTGTAGCACCTAGAGATTGTATATCCTGTGAATTAATCTCTGAACCAAATCCAAACAATACAAAATCATAATTCAATATATCGTTATATAAATCCATAATAATATTTTCCATAGTAATCTCCATTCTGGGAACGTAATCGTTTTCGAAAAAAAATTTACAAAAAAGTAGGTGCTGCCCATAGAAGAACAGCACCAAAGAGGAAGTGTAAAAAATGAGAAAATTATCTTAATAACTTATCAATCTCTGAAACCAGCTTGCCAATTTCAGGTTTAGATAACTGTATATCAGCTCCAAGGCTCTCGCCCTTAGCCCTCATCTGTTCATTAATCAAAGAAGAGAAAATAACAACCGGAATTGATTTCAAAACATCATCTGTCTTTATCAATTTAGTTAACCTGTGTCCATCCATTAATGGCATCTCCAAATCAGTTATAACACAGTCAACGTCTAACGGAACTTGTCCGGCCTTTGCATTCTCAAGGTAATCCCACGCCTCCTGACCATTATGGCAAAGTGTAAGATTACTGTATCCTGACTTAGATAATGAATCCGAAATTAACTTTATAAGCAATGGAGAATCCTCTGCAATCAAAATGTGAGACTCATTTCTTGAACGTCCCTCAAGCTTTGCAATATCAGACATCCTAAGTCCTGTCTCAGGACTAATATCTGACACAATTCTCTCAAAATCAAGAATAATAATCAACTGCCCGTCAATTTTAACAATTCCTGTTGCAATTCCGCTATCAACACTGCTTATCGTTGAATCCGGTGTTATAATATCAGCCCATGAAACTCTATGAATACCAATAACAGCACTAACATGGAATGCAACATTAAGTTTATTAAAATTAGTTATAATAAACATATCCTTGGAATTATCTCCTGAGTCAGGAGCTTTTATTACTTTAGCCAAATCAACCACTGTAATTATTAAGTCTCTTGGCATAAAAATACCCTCAACACAAGGATGGGAATTAGGAACCGGAGTTACTTTATTAAAATTAACAATCTCTTTAACCTTGGCAACATTAATACCATAATGATTGTTTCCAACAATAAATTCTAAAACCTCAAGCTCATTAGTACCGCTTTCAATCAAAATATTAGTTTCCATATTAAATTCCTCCATAAGTTCACGTACTAACTTTCTGCTATGATTATACCAAATAGCTGTAATAATTTCAATGAAAAAAATAAATATATATCAAATATATAAATAAAAAATGTGCAGGCATAAAATAAAGCCTACACATCCAATTATTTTTCACTATTAAACCTCAATCCATTAGAACTGAAGGATTGCATCTTCAAAACTGCACATTAAATATATCATACCATCCGTCTTCTTTCAAGCTTATACTTGTTCTTTCAAGTTTTCACTTTCTTCAGGTTCTCACTTCTTCTCTCATGTTTCACCTGTTGAAGATAACTCTCTTTGTTCTATCCGTCCGTCTTTCGACTTCTTCCTACAA
>JAUNPK010000042.1 GCA_030536855.1 Eubacteriales bacterium | reverse complement strand
TTAATTAAAGAAAAGAGGTAGGGTCAGACCCCATAAAAATTTTATAAACTTTTTTCAAAAAAGTTTATAAAAATTTTCCGGGGTCTGACCCCCCTCCTTCAAAAAAAAATATTTAAAATATGCACTCACCCGTAATTATGCAACACAAATTATATAATATACCACATGTTATTTCAATTATTATTTATGCCTTTTCATCCTCTTGACATCCACTTGATTTAGTTGGAAAATACATATAAATATACACAAAGTCCGAAAATATAAGGGCAGAATGGGGATTATATGAAAACTGGAATTGTATTTGAAGGTGGAGCTTTTAGAACAATATTCTCATGCGGCGTTATGGACGCAATGATTGAAAATGATATCATACCTGATTACATGATTGGCGTGTCCGCCGGAGCAGCCTATGGCGTGTCCATGGCATCAAAACAGGCGGGAAGAAACATAAAAATGCTTATGGAATACAGAAATGACAGTCGTTATATTGGTATAAACAATATGCTTGATAAAGAAAACCGTTCTCTCTACGGTTTGGATTTTGCATACGACACTATTCCCAATGTCCTGCTTCCTTTCGATTATGACGAGTTCAAAAGATATAAAGGCGAATTCTATTGTGTTGTCACCAATATAAACACAGGAGAAGCGGAATATCTTCCATACACCGGAGATGACAGAACCAATGTGCTTTTAAGAGCTACCTGTGCACTCCCACTTTTATTTCCTCCGATAGAAATTGACGGAAAAAAATATATGGATGGCGGAATAACTGATTCTATCCCTTATGAGAAAGCTTTGGCCGACGGCTGTGACAGAGTACTTGTTGTTCTTACCAGAGAGAAAGGTTACATAAAAAGAACTTCAAGTTCAACGAAAGCCATTGCCAGAAAATACGAATCCACATATCCTGCCCTTTCTCAAAATCTTATGTCAAGAGCCGTAAGATACAATGAGTCTGTAAGAAAACTTGCAGAATATGAGGCTTCCGGTAAAGTCATGGTTATAAGACCTACTGTCAGCAAAGGCTTCGGAAGAATCGAAAAAGACAAATTTAAGATATTATCCATGTACAACGACGGATATAACAAAGGTTACAAGCTATTGGACGAAATAAAAAATTTTTATGAAATTAAATAAAAGACCTGAATCGTTTATCTGAAGAAATTACCTATACAAAAATCTTTCATAATTCCTATTGCTTCTCTGACCATATAATTTATAAATAATACTTCATCACTGGGACTTGATATGCCACAAACATTATTAAGTCCCTTTGCTTTTGCCAAAAGCTTGCTCCTGAACAGATGAAAATTATTAGTCACAATTCCAACCAATGCGTCCTTATCTTCAATATATCTTATGGAATAGCTCATATTCTCATTAGTATCCGTAGATTTATCCTCCATAAGTATTCTTTCTTCCTCTATTCCTCTCCCGGCAAGATATTCATACATAGCAAGAGCTTCTGTTTTGTTTTCACCCTTACCCTGACCCCCGGAAACTATTATTATGGTGTCTTCATTTTTAACAGCATAGTTATAGGCTGCATCCAAACGATGTTTAAGAGACTTGGTAATTCTGTCCCCTCTAATCTGACATCCCAACACTATTATATAGTCGCATCCCTCAGGAGGGGTCTGTTTCATGCTTATCGTTATTAGTGTCTCAAGGGTAATAAACAATATGACTCCCATTCCAAATATAACGAAAAATGTCTTCTTTATAATTACAGGAATCATAATAATATTTTTCATATCGAATAATGCTATCAAAAAAATAAGACCAAAAAAACAGGCTCCAAGCATCCATATAAAAATAAATGATGAGCCTATTCCCGCGTAAGAAACACATACTATATAATATACCAGACAAACAATTGCCAGTATCAGCCATATATAACACATAAATTTTTTATTACACCCCATAATCAACATTTTTCCCTGCATACATACTGTAATTGGACTTCTTTAATTTGTCATCTCCAAAGTCCACACTCTGTAACCTATTACACCTGCATAACTGTAACCGCATCCCATCTTTGTTGCCTTAGGATTAAGCAAGAGCTCATTGTGTGTTGTGGAACCCTTCCATGCTGATACAGCTGACTCCGGTGTCCTCTGACCTCCGGCAAGATTTTCTCCCGCAAAGGTTGGATGGTATCCGTAATAATAAATGGCTGTAAATGCTGATCTGTTATATGGTCTTGTATGACTGAATGTCATAGCATAATCAATCTCCAGCGCCCTCATATTAGCCGCATTACAAAGTGTAATATCAAGCTTCACTTCCGGAACGCCCTTGGATACACGATATTCATTGACCAACCTTAACATCTCATTTGCCATGTCCATATTTCCATTAGTATTGCTTCCGGCTTCTTCATCCAAATCCGAATCCGATGCATTGTATCCCGATGAATCATACTTTTTATCTGAAGAGGAGTTCAAAGCCACTTCTCTTCCGTCACTATACACATTATAAACTGTGGTAACTACAGTATTACTCACTGTTCCGTATTTTATAGGAGTACTGTCCACCACCTGCTGTCTTGTTGTGGTTCCCGTAACATAGGCTTCTGTAGAAGCCTCAGATTCCGGAATATGGACTTGGGATTTTGTGGAATCTTCCGCATTACCGATTGTGGACGGAGCAGACATTGTATCATCGGATTTTCTATCTTCATTTGTTTCCTTTGTGCCTTCTGCATAAGAAGTTTCCTCACTAACGGATGATATTATTGTTTCCTGTTCATCTGTCCCATTGATGCTATCCGTCATATCTGATTCATAGCTCACTGATTCGCTCTTACCCTTACAGGATACCATACCTGATACTGATATTGAAAATATGGTAAATACCACTATTAAAATAACTTTATATAACTTGATTTCTCTCAATCTGAATTAACCCCGTTGTCTGTAAACTGTTCCATTGTCTATGCAATAGATTTTCCGCTGTCTGATGTCACTTTCTTTAGTGACAGGATAATTATATCACATTTTTTATATCGTTGACATATCCGTAAAAAATTTTATAATCAATATAACGCTATTATAATGCTGTTAATATTAATTTTTGAAACGGAGGATAATACAATATGTTTAAATATAACAAGGATGTGATGCCAACAGACTGTGAACCTGGTGTCACACGGAAAATCTTATGTTATTCAGAGGAATTAATGATGTGTGAAATCACATTTAAGAAAGGGGCTAAAGGAAATTTCCACAAGCATGAACATCTTCAAATAACTTACATCGCAAAAGGAAGTTTTGAATTCACCATCGACGGAGAGACAAAAGTTGTAAATCAGGGGGACAGTGTATATATGCCTTCCAATGCAGAGCATGGGGTAACCGCTCTTGAAGACGGAATTCTTGTGGATGTATTCAACCCTATGAGAAAGGATTTTCTAAAATAATATATAGCAGATAAAATCCTGCTTTGCCGGGATGTGGGCTGCAAGTTGCTCTGTTTAAAAAAACGAGATGTCATGCTTATATAGTCATGACACCTCGTTTTTATTATTTGACACATCCGATAAGTTCTTTAACGTCCTTAATTCCATTTTGGGCACAATAACTGCGGATTCCTTCAATAACCTTAATAGTTGTCTGTGGGTCGTTAAAGTTCGCTGTACCGACAGACACCATTGTAGCTCCTGCCATAATAAATTCCAGTGCATCTTCAGCACAGGTAATTCCGCCCATTCCAATAATTGGAATATTTATTGCATTAGCTGTCTGATATACCATACGAACCGCAACAGGTCTGATTGCAGGTCCTGAAAGACCACCTGTCTTATTTGCCACTGCAAAAGTTCTTCTGTTAACGTCTATCTTCATTCCCGTAAGTGTGTTGATAAGAGAAACCGCGTCAGCACCACCTGCCTCAACGGCTTTTGCCATCTCAGTAATATCGGTGACGTTAGGGCTGAGCTTCATAATTACAGGCTGTTTAGCAACTGCTTTTACTGCCTTAGTAATCTTCTCTGCGGATGATGGCACCTGTCCAAATGCAATACCACCCTCCTTAACATTAGGACATGATATGTTGATTTCAAGCAAATCCACCGGCTGGTCTCCTAATTTTTCAACTGCATCTACATAATCTTCTTCTGATTTACCACATACATTTACAATTATTTTTGTATCATATTTTTTAAGGAAAGGAATATCTCTGGCTATAAATGTGTCCAATCCGGGATTCTGAAGTCCCACTGCATTTATCATACCACCATAGGTCTCTGCTATTCTCGGAGTTGGATTCCCCGCCCATGGAACATTAGCCACTCCCTTGGTAGTAACAGCTCCCAGCTTATTAAGATCAACATACTCACAATATTCCATACCTGAACCAAATGTTCCTGATGCAACCGTTACAGGATTCTTAAAATCTACACCGGCAATGTTAACCGCCATATTAACTTGATTGGGATTAATTGAATTTACCATTAGATTTCTACCTCCTTTGCATCAAATACAGGTCCTTCTTTACATACTCTGGCATTGTTAACCTGAGAATGAGCATCCTTTTGTGTTGTCTTACAAACGCAGGCAAGACATGCTCCGATTCCACATGCCATCTTTTCTTCAAGTGAAATATAACAAGGTATATTATTCTCTGTGGCAAATCCTTTTATTGCACGAAGCATTGGCATTGGGCCGCAGGCAAATATCACATCTCCAGTGATATTGCCCTCTCTTACAGCGTCAAGAACATTTCCTTTTGTTCCTACACTTCCATCCTCAGTGGCAATTGTTAAATGTCCGATTTTTTCAAACTGTTCCTTTAAGAAAATGTCTGAATTCCTGTATCCTAATACAATTTCTTTCTCGCAGTTTAACTTTTTTCCCAATTCAAGCATTGGAGGAACTCCGATTCCTCCGCCGAAAAGTATAGCTTTATTTACTTTTCCCTGTTTCTTTTCTATGTCCGAAAATATTTTATCAATATCATATCCATTGCCTAAAGGTCCCTGAATATCAAGCTTATCTCCTGCTTTACACTTTGAAAATTCCTCAGTACCTTTTCCTGCCACTCTGTATACAATTCTCAGATTATTTCCTTCAATCTCACAAATACTGATAGGTCTTGGTAAAAGTCTCGAACCATCATTAGAATAAACAGATATGAACTGTCCCGGAATTGCCTGCTTTGCAATTTCATTGGTCTCAAACCATATCTCATAAATCCCTTCAGCCAGCATTCCCGCTGACTTTATTGTAGCATTTTCTCTTGTTGACATTAATTACTCCATTCTTTTATAACTAACGCAGAGACGAATAAATTCACCCCTGCGCCATAAAATCATAAATATTGTTCATTTATTTTCCAAGTGCGCCGTTAATATCATTAATCATATCAATAGCAGCCTGTCTTGAAGCTTCGCCAAAATTCTCTGCTCCAAACTTAGCATATTCGTCTTTGGCATATGCCGCAATAATTCCTCTTGAACTATTAACAATAGCGCCAAGTCCGTCTTCATTAAAGAATGCTGTCAGGTCTTCAGCCTTGCCACCCTGAGCGCCATAACCCGGAACAAGGATATATGCTTTAGGCATAACTTTTCTTAACACCCTTCCCATCTCAGGATATGTGGCTCCTACGACAGCTCCCACATTGCTGTACGAATCACCCATACATTCAGCTCCCCATGCGGCAACCTTTTCGCCAACATGCTCGTAAAGTGGTCTTCCGTCTATAAGCCTGTCCTGGAACTCTCCGCTTGATGGATTAGACGTCTTAACAAGAATAAATATACCTTTATTCTCCTCCTTACATACCTTAATGAAAGGATTAATACCATCTGAACCAAGATATGGATTTACTGTTGCAAAATCCTCATCAAATGGTGTCAAAAGCTTTGAACCCACCTTGACTTTACCCAGATGAGCTACCGCATAGGCCTCAGAAGTAGAACCAATATCTCCTCTCTTAACATCACCAATTACCACCATATCCTTCTCATGGCAATAATCAACTGTTTTCTTAAATACCTTCAGTCCTTCAATACCAAACTGTTCATACATAGCTATCTGAGGCTTTACAGCCGGAACAATGTCATAAATATTATCAATAATACCTTTATTAAACTGCCATATGGCTTCTGCTGCACCTTCAAGGGTTTCTCCATACTGTTCAAATGCAGCATCAGTTATATGCTGAGGAATAAATTTCATCATAGGATCGAGTCCTACAACTACAGGTGCATTAGTTTTTACAATCTTGTCTACCAACTTATTAATCAAAGCAACCTCCACACCGCGATTATACGCAGTTTATAATAATAGTTTAAATTTATATACTTAAACTCCATGTTTTCATGAAGCAAGCCTTTAGAGTAGAATTCACATTTGCTATATTACAACTTTGGAACATCCTTATCAATAATAATTTCTGTACCATTGCAATTGGAATATACCACTTTTCCGCCAACCATTGTGTATCTTACCTGTCCCTTTACCTCTTTTCCGTTAAAAGGTGTATTCTTTCCCTTTGAAGCAAAGGTATTACTATCAATTACATACTCGTACTCAGGATCAATTACAGTAATATCTGCTGCCCTGTCAACAAGAAGAGTCCCCTTATCTATACCAAGAATCTTAGCCGGTGAATAGCTCATCTTATCTGCCATTTCCAGAGGAGTGATAACTCCCTTATCCACCATCTCTGTAATCATAAGTGGAACCGCTGTCTCGAGGCCTGATATACCAAATGGTGCCTCAACAAATCCTCTTTCCTTCTCTGTTGCATGGTGTGGCGCATGATCTGAAGAAATGCTGTCAATTACGCCCTTCTTTAAGCCGTCTCTTAAAGTTTCCAAATCATTTTTGGTCCTCACCGGTGGATTAATCTTATAATTGGCATCATCACCCTCTATATCATCCTCTGTAAGAATAAGATGATGAGGTGTAACCTCACAGGTAACCTTTATTCCGTCTTTTTTGGCCTCTTCGACCATTCTTATACCGTCCTGTGTAGAACAATGACAAATGTGAAGCTGGGCTCCTGTATTCTTTGCAAGAATAATATTTCTTGCAATCATAACATCCTCAGCAACATTCATAATTCCGTATAATCCCAGCTGCTTAGCTCTCTCCCCCGCATTCATAACGCCTCTTGCGACAAGATCTTTATCCTCGCAGTGAGCAAATACCGGAATACCTACCTCAGCTGCAAGCCTCATAGCCTGCCTTGCAACTCTTGCGTTGGCCACTGATCTTCCATCCTCGCTGACAGCCACGGCTCCAGCTTCATGAAGCTTCTCAAAATCAGTAATATACTCTCCATCCTGACCTGCCGTAACCGCTGCAACAGGAAGTATATTAATATCTGTCACTTCACTTGCAGTATCCACAATATACTTAACCATCTCAACACTGTCTATTACCGGTTTCGTATTTGGCATAGGACATACTGATGTAAAGCCGCCTCTTGCCGCTGCTCTTGCTCCGGTTCTTATAGTCTCCTTATGTTCAAAGCCGGGTTCTCTGAAATGCACATGCAAATCAATAAGTCCCGGCATTACAAAGCAGCCTGACGCATCTATGGTGCTGTCCGTTTCTTCTGTAATATCCTTTTCTACTTTTTTAATAAATCCGTCTTCCACAAGGATATCTTTGACTTCATCCGTTTTACTTGCAGGATCCAGTACCCTGCCGCCTTTAATCAATGTTTTCATTTACTGTTTCTCCCTCTAAAGTTAATCTCTTCAAATTCGTTTGAAGGAACAGGCTTACCGTAATAATATCCCTGAATATAATCCACTCCCAGTTCTTTTAATATATCCAGTTGTTCCTTATGTTCAACACCTTCTACTACTATCTTGGATCCTATAGTCTTAGAAAGATCTACTATCAGCTTAACAAATGCCTGGGCATAATCATCTTCCACAATATCATCAATAAATGTCTTGTCCACCTTAATAATGTCCAAAGGAAGCTGCTTAATATAATTAAGAGATGAATAGCCTGTACCAAAATCATCCAGGGCAATCTTAGGTCCTAATTCCTTAAGCCCCATTATTATTGTCAATACTCTGTCCATATCATTAATCGCAAAGGATTCTGTAATTTCCAACACAATATTTGATGGGTTAACCCCTGTTTTTTCAAGAGTTCTCTTAACAACATCCACAACGTCCTTCTGTAAAAGCTGTACAACAGAAAGATTAACATTAATTCTGAAATCAGGATGCCCGTTATCATTCCAATACTTACATTGAAGACAGGCTTCCTCAAGAACATAATCTCCGATTGATGTAATAAGTCCCAGATACTCTGCAAGAGGGATAAAATCTCCCGGAGCCATAAAACCTAATGACTTACTGTCCCAACGAACAAGAGCCTCGCATGACGCACATTCTTCTGTTATAACATCAACCACCGGCTGATAAAATACAACAAACTCATCAATATCCGTAGCGATAGCCTGTCTCATACTGTTTTCAATATCAAGTCTCTTAGCAGTATTCTGTTGTTCACTGTCACTGTAATAAGTGAATCCGTTCTTGCCGCCTTTTTTAGCCTCATACATGGCCACATCAGCCATACGGGTTATCTCATGTACATCCCTGCTGTCATCAGGGAACACAGCTATACCCATACTCATGGTACAAAAATACTCTGTCTCCATAAGATACCAAGGCTTATTAAACATCGCCTTTATGTTGGTAGTAATTCTGTCAAGGCTCTCATAATTTTCAGGTGTAACGATTACAACAAATTCATCTCCACCCATTCTATAGCAGTGATCTCTCAATCCCGGTATACTTTGCAAGCCGGCCGCAATCTGTTGTAACAAAATATCTCCATACTGGTGCCCCAGTCCGTCATTGATATGCTTGAAATTATCAAGGTCAATGAATAAAACAGCACCTTTTTTGTCCTGCTTAACAGTATTCTTAATAATTCTCCTAAGATCTCCCTCACACTTCATCCTGTTATACAGACCGGTAAGGAAATCATTATGAGCCTGATACTCTATCTTCTGCTGATTCTTTTTCTTTTGAGTAATATCCAATGCAGTACACACAATAACAGGACTTCCATCAATCCATGTAAGTTCCGAGAATTTAATTTCAAACCATATTCCCGAATCAGTATTGTATCTTTCTACTGCATAATTTATGCGTTCTTCCATATCCTCTGACGCAAAAAGATCTTTAAGGCTCTCTTTAATGGAATCCCTTATTTCTGCACATCCTGATGCCACATCATTTTCAAACAGAATATTTCCTGTGCTTCTGTTACATACAATTATTCCCGAGCCTATACTGCTTAGAATAGACTTTAATACCTCGTAAGAAGATAAAAGTGAATTCTTGGTCACTTTTCTCTGGGCTATACTCTGTATAAGCTTGGATATATCTTTAACAAAACGAACTCGCTCCCTGCTGCATTCATAACTTCCTTTATCATGGCTCACCACAAAATACATTGCTTTAATTCCATTAATATGTATAGGCGCAGTTATAAATGTTGTAACACCAAGCTGATTAAGAATAGATGTGACAATCCCACTGTCCTCACATTCTTTATCAGGTTCACTTATACTGTAACAGTGCCCTTTTCCATCTTCCCCTATGTATGAAATTCTTAATTCACTACCTGCCGGCTTAAATTTGTCCACACTGACATTACTTAGTATTACCTTATGGTTAATACCTTCTGTATGAATAACTGTCTCCAGTTTCTTACCATCTGCACTAATCTGTAACAGTGATATCCCATCCGCCTTAAGATATCTGTTAACATTTTCTGATATGGAATATACAATTTCCTGAAACGTCTGATCTGACTCCAAGCTCTGTACCACTTCAGATAGCACTTCATCTTTAACATTAATTTCGTCCAAAACCGCCCTCCAAGAGTCTATATATATATGCTTATTATACCCTATATTGCTATAATTTGAAACTTTTTTATAAAAAAATAATTGTTTTATAAATGTCCCCATGTTATCATATCTTTCATGTAATTAAAATGCACAGAAACGGGGATAATTATGAATACACTTAAATATGAAACAAGGTTAAAAGCCGCTGGAGACGACTATAAAAAAATCGTTTTCTGGAATCGTTTTTTAAGAAATCCTGCCGAGCTTATACTTTCATGGGTACCGGCGTTAATAACAATTGTATTTCTGGCACTTGGATATGCCAATACATTTTTGTTGATAATATATGCTATATGCTGGTTCTATCCAATATATATATTTGCTTTTCAATTCAAAAGCAATGTTAATTATCACTTAAAGCACCGCGACCCATCAGAAGATGCACCCTGCACCATGACTCTGATGCCTAACGCAATCCTTGCAGATATCCCGGATTACGAATTAACATACTCATACGAATGGGACCAGTTTACTACAGCATATCTTATTAATGGTTACTATATGCTGTTTAACGGAAGCAAAATGATTGTAATGCTTAACACAAAGGATATGCCGGAAGACATCCGTAATCAAGCCGGCAAATATATCAAGGAACATGTAGACAGAAACAAATGCAAAATCTGTTTCTAAGATTTACCGTTTCCGTATGTGACATCAGGCACGTTGAGAAATGCATCTTTTCCCAATGCGCGGACACTTGCGGGCAGGTTGACGGATTTTAATCCGCTGTCCGCAAAGGCACAATATCCAATACTTTCAAGACCTTCATTAAGATCAACCTCTGTCAGGGAACGGCATCCGTAAAATGCATAATTTCCTATTGTCTTTACAGTGGATGAAAATTTCACTTTTGCAATTTTTTCATTAGCGTAAAACGCACCTTCAGCAATGGCTTCAATTCCCTCAGGAACATTATAATTCTCTCCTGTCTCATTAACCATCACCAATATATTATTAACAATAATTTCATTTCCTTCGTTCTGTTTACGTGACAGCCATGTTGTTTCGGTAAATGCATTGCTACCTATCTCTTTCAGTGTTGAAGGAAATTCAATATCTGTCAGGTTATAATCTGACAAAAATGCATTTGATGAAACAGAAGTTATTCCCTCCTTAATTACAACCTTTTTTAACTGGACATTATCTCTTATGGCACCGCTTCCTATTGCCTTTACCTGCTTATCATCCAATGTTGAAGGTACGGTAATTTCCGTCTCTGTTTTTCCCTTGTCAGTCAAACCTGTTATTGTAAGGGTTCCATCTTCATTTTCCTCATACTGAAATATTGCTATGGGTGTATATTTTTTTCTGCATCCTGATAATATCACTGACAATAAGCCTATTATCATCAATGTACATATCAATAATTTTCTTTTCATCTACAATCCTCTGTTTGCTTGATAATACTTATATCTTTTATTATCTTACCTTATAGTTATATTCTTTATCTTTCCTTTGACCACATATAACAATAAGCTTGCGTACGGGCAGCAAAATGATTATCTTTCAAAAGATTCCTTACTTCCTGTCTTGTATACCAGCCTGCTGATATCTCTTCAAGAGTTGAGGTACTCTCACAAAATTCTCCTTTTGCTTTTCCTATAATAACAACGTTAGTCTCATTGGAAAAACCTATTGCGCTGTAACTATCAAACAGCCTGTCATCTATGCTGACCAAATCAAGTCCGGTCTCTTCTTTCAGTTCTCTTGCCGCTGCCACCTCAGGTGTTTCCCCCGGGTCTATCAGTCCTGCCGGAAAATTATAGACAAACTCACCTACAGACATTCTGTATTCTTTATTAATGAGAATTCTCTCATCCGCTTCGTCCGTGGCAATTATAACAACTCCATCTGTTCTTTTGCTGTGAAGGTCCTGAATTGTATGCATATCCTTATCCCGGCTTATTATTTCATAAACCTTGGTTTGATTATCAACGGTTTTATAAGTTATATCATATCTGTTAATAAACTTTCCTTCATTTACCTTCTTAATTCCTTCGAACTTCAATTGAGATTTCTCCTTTAATATTGTATATAATTTGTAATTAATACATACTAATCCCCTTTTCTAAGGGACACAAATACACGAACCAATTCAGGATCAAACTGTGTTCCTGCACATCTAACAAGCTCATCCAATGCTTCCCGTCCCGACACAGCCTTATTATAAGGTCTGTCATGGGTCATTGCATCGTAAGCATCCACTATAGTAAGTATTCTTGAGAGTAAAGGTATTTCCTCCCCTTTAAGGCCATTAGGATAACCACTGCCATCCCATTTTTCATGATGACTGAGTATACAGTCGGCAATCGGCTCCAGCTCTACAGCTGCCTTGGCAATTCTGTATCCTTTCTCTGTATGACTCTTCATTATCTCCCATTCTTCCCCATAAAGTTTATCAGGTTTTGTCAGTATTGTCTCAGGAATGGCAATTTTACCAATATCATGGAGCACAACAAGCATCATAAGCTGTGACATCTCGGCATCTGAAAGATGGAGTTTCTCTCCAAATTTCTTTGCAAGAGATTTTGTTCTCTTCACCCGCTCCTCTGTCTCCAAATCATTTTCTGCAAGACTCTGTGTAAGGGAATCTATAAGTGAACTCTTGTAAGAATCTCCCCGCATCATCTTTTTGTTACGCATATATGTTATGGCATTGTTAGCCGCATTGACAAGAGACTCCTTATCATCAGTCTTTGTGTACACTCCATATTCAATAGTAACCTGATATTTGCTGCAGGAAAGTGTCTTCCCTGCCTCCTTAACAAATTCGTTCATGAGTGATATTGCCTTTTCCTCACTCGTTTTCTGAAATACAACCAGCATATCATTTTCGCTGAATCTGGAAATAAATCCCTTTTTATCAAATTTCTTCATAAGGAGATTAGCCAGTCCTACAACCACTTTATCTCCTTCGCTCATCCCGAATTTTTCATTAATATAGGAAAGTCTGTTTATATTAAGAGAAACTATAGTAACCGGCCACTTAGAAGAATCCTCGTACTCACCGGCTTTTTTCATAAAACTACTCTTATTAAACAGTCCCGTCAGCGCATCGTAGGTAATAGAATACTCCAAATCACTATAAGCCTGTTTAAGTTCCGATACATCATTCATTACGATAATGGAACCAAGCAATCTCTTTCTGCCATCCTCCAGAGTCACTAACCTGCAATCATAGTCCTTTCCTTTACAGTTCCATGAAAAATTGGTAGTTCCCCCGGATTTATAATCCTCCAAAGGCACCTTCATTTCCTTAACAAACCAATCCAGAGTCTGCTCTCTTTTATCCAGTTCCAACACTTCAAAAAGCTCTTTCATGGAAGTATTAAAATCTGCAATAACGCCCTCATAGTCAAAAAGAATAACAGGAATCTGCATATGGTCTATAATCATTCCATGCGTAATATTAAGCATTGTCTTCTTTGAATACCAGAATGTATTCCAGTATATAAGAACAATGTACAGAGAATACAATAAAATTGATATATCAAAACGCAGGTCAAATGTCTTATCGATAAAGATATACTTAATTACAACAATAAGAACAAAGCCCACAATCATATAAATATACCTTTGCCAGTAGGCCTTTGGTATTCTCATGCATTTTATCACCAGTGCTCCTATGCTTATGGAGAGCATAATGCAATTCAACATTGCGTGAATGAAAAACCACAAGTTGCCCTCATATCCGAGAACATACACCCCACCACACATATTCAGGCTATATTGAAGTACTACCTCGTTAAATGCATTAATAATAAACATAACACTATCCACTGCCGACAGTACCACAGAAATAATAACAGTCTGGGTAGTAAATGTATTCTCAATTCTGGTAAATGCAAATATGTATACCAGTATGCTTACCAGAAGAAAATCCTGTGACGCCATCATAATGCTTGTTGCAAAGGACATAATGAAGTAATCATCCGTCATAAAATTAACTGAATACGCAACAATACATATCAAGGCAAATGCCATAACAAGAATAGCCTGTTTGCTTATTTTCTCTTTTTCCAAATAGGTTATTACCATAACGAATGCAACCACAAAGGCTGCAAACAGATACAGCATCAAGAAACTGACATTCATACACCTCTCCATTCCTAAACGTCACAAATTTCTCATCTAAGCTTCTTTATGCATTGAAAATGCATCCATATCATAATTTCCAAGATTCTCATAAACACCGCGGTCATCCGCCTGATTGAGAAGTGTATCTCTGTCCTTAGCCACAAGAGCATCATTCTTTCCTGACATAAACCTGCTTGGGCCTCCTACACATCCGCCTTCACACATCATACCTTCAATGAAATCAGCAGGAAGTTTTCCCACCTTTAACAAGGTGAGTGCTTTCTTACATTCAGCGGCTCCGGCACATTTTTCAACTGTATATTTTGAAGGGTCTTCTCCAAGTTCTTCCATGCATCTTAAAACTGCTGCAGTAACTCCCCCTCCGTTTCCAAATCTCTTGCCATATATACTTGCCTGTTGTGTCTTTATTTCCTCCGGCTCAATGTTCACATTCTTAGCTCTAAGCATAGCCCTGAATTCGCCAACAGTTATTACATAATCTGCATTTCCTTCATTGGACTTATCCTGTTTTTCACTCTTTTTTGCAATACATGGCCCGATAAAAACAGTCTTAACATCCGGATTCTTGGACTTCAGCATTCTTGAAACCGCAAACATTGGGGAAACTGTAGTAGACATATTATCCACAAGCTCAGGATAGTGTTTTCTTATCATATTGACAAATGCAGGACAGCAGGAAGTTGTCATCTTCTTGCCCTCTTTGTTAGCTTCAAGCCATTCTTTAGCTTCAGCCCCTGCTGTCATGTCACCACCAAGCCCCACTTCAATCATATCCTCAAAGCCTAATTTTTTGCAGGCTGTTCTAAAACTATCCATAGAAATGTTATTACCGAAAGAGCCCTCAACTGAAGGAGCCACCATGGCAATCACACTCTTTCCCCCTCTGATATCATTAATTATGCTGACAATATCTGTCTTTGAACCAATAGCACCAAAAGGACAAGCATGAATGCATTTTCCACATGCAATACATTTTTCTTCATCTATCTGACAAATGCCATTATCATCCATAGTAATAGCGTCCACAGGGCAGGTCTTCTTACATGGTCTTATAAGATCCGCAATGGCATTATACGGACATGCTTTTGCACACTGACCACACTCTTTGCACTTTTCAGGATCTATGTATGCCCTGTCCCTTCCCATAGAGACAGCCCCAAACTTACACGCCTGCTTGCAGGCCCTTGCCATACATTTTCTACAGTTATCCGTAACAATATAATGAGAAAGAGGGCAGTCGGCACAAGCCGCTTCTATTACCTGGATTACATTATCAGAACCGGGCCTGTCTTCACCCTGAGGGCATTTTCCTTCCGCAAGGCGAATTCTTTGTCTTACAATCTCCCGTTCCTTATAAACACAGCATCTGAACTTTGCCTGCGGCCCCGGTATAAGTTCGTAAGGAATGCTTTCTTTTCTCTCTTCAAGGTTGCCCGCATATGCTGCCTTGGCTACCTGATATAAAACCTCATGTTTAATTTTAAGAATTGTTGCATCATTTGATAACATAATTTCCTCCATTTCCTATGGGAAACTCTGCAATATACAATAACAATACCGCATATTCTTCTCATATTCTGTTTTCACTTTTGTTTGCATCCGCATTTGTAACAATTATAACAAATTACTGACAGTTTGAAAAGAAGAGTTAACCTTGCATTTAGTCTTCTCTTGAAAACACTTCTTCAGGGTTATATCTCATGAGCTTATCTGCGTAGTCAGAACCGTATTTTTTGCTTACCAAAGCATAACATTTTGACAGAAGTGGCGCCCTATATTTAATGTCATGTGCATCCGAAGCTATGTAGTCAACAAGCTCATCCTCCATAAGCTTTTTTACGCACCTTTTAACAGCCGAACCATTCTCCCCTAACAATGAGTCAGCATTAATCTGAATATCAACACCCATATCTTTTAATTCGTAGACATACTCATAATCTTTTATTGTACATACATATCTTTCTATGTGTGCAATAACAGGATGAAAACCTGACATTATCACTTCCAGCGCTCCGCTTCTTACCTTGTCGCAAGAGACATTAGACGAAAATTCTATCAAAGCGGTGCTAGAACCATTCATGGTCTTCTGGTAAAATTTCTCCCGGTCCTGGGTTATATCCGAAGCAAAATAAATTTCTCTGCCAAGATAAAGATTCATGTCAGGAAGCATCTGCTGTGCTACATCAAAAAGATCATTAAAATTCTTTACAATCTCACTGTAATGAGCCATTCCTCTCCTCGGATGGTAGTGAGGTGTCAAAACCATGTTCCTGATTCCATCATCATAAGCCATTTTAAGCATTTTAATGCTTGTTTCTAAATCATCAGCACCATCGTCAACGCCATACAATATATGATTATGCATATCTGTCAGTCCGATAACCTCAACTTTTGAACTACTATTAAAAAACGCCATATTTATACTCCACATCTATATTTGTCTTATTATTGAT